>JAPPNF010000093.1 GCA_028818755.1 Deltaproteobacteria bacterium
CTCCGGGGGCTTACGCCCCGCACTTACCATATCTCCGAAGTCACCATATTGGGAGTTCGTCAGCAACATCGTCAAGCACCGCAACGGCCTCGATCCGGCAACGGAGCGGGCGCTCTTGCGGGGGACCGTGGGCGAGGCGGCGGCGGTGGAGTTCTCGGCGTTCCTGAACATCTGGCGCGAACTGCCACATCCGAGAGCGGTCCTGAACGACCCTGCAAACGCGGACATCCCGGCGAACGCCAGCGCCCTGATGGCGCTCTGCGGCTCCCTCTACCGGCTGGCGACAGACGTGACCATGGACGCCATCGTCACGTTCGCGGAGCGGTTAAGGCGGGAGGTGGGAGAGTCGCTGGTCGGCGCGTGCGTGCGCCGCGACCCTGGGCTCCAGCGCTCCCCCGCCTTCATCCGCTGGGCCGCCGCCAGGACGCAGTGAGGGAGAAGCCATGCACTGGCGAATCATCCACTATCCTGCGGGCGATGCCTCCTCGCGCCAGTACACGGTGCGGGCGCGCAGCCGGGAGGCTGCGCGACGGAAGCTCGCCGCCGCAATCCAGGTTCCCCTGTGGACCCTGAGATAGACCGAGAGGAGGAACTTCGATGGACCTCACCCGAGATGCCATGCTCGTCAGCCTGCGCATCAGCGCGTGGTCCGGCCGGCTCTACGACCGGGAGGCGAGCTACCATGTCGCCGTCCACCACGACGCCAGCACGAACGTCGGCCGGTACAACAAGCGACTGCTGCCCAAGGCAGCCTTGGTCGCCCTCAACGCTACCATGAGCGAGGCGAGAACCCGGCACTACTCGAACAGCTTGCCCTGGGACGACAAGGGCTCCCGGCTCCTCACCGTCGCCAACTATGAGCACTACACCGGGATGATGGACGGGCTCCGGGAGCGCCTGGTGCGCCAGCGCGCCCGCTTCATCGAGGACTACGACGACTACGTCGAACAGGCGCGGCTCGACCTCGGCAAACTCTTCCGGATCGGAGAGTATCCCTCCAAGGAGGACTTGAGGGACAGGTTCTCCATCCGCTACCGCATCACGCCGGTGCCGGACTCCGATCACTTCATCGCCAGGCTCGCCTCGGACGACACCGAGCGGGTGAAGCGCGACATCGAGCGCCACATCGAGGAACAGCTCCACGACGCCGTGGGCGATCTCTACCGGCGCCTGGCCGAAGCGGTCGAACGGGTCTCTGAGCGTCTGAACGAGGACAGGGACGGCAAGCCCCTGGTGTTCCGGGATACCATGATCTCCAACATCCGGGACCTGGTGGATGTCGTTCCCCGGCTCAACATCTTCGGCGACCAGAGGCTCGCGAGTCTCTGCGAGCAGGTGAAGGACAGGATCGCTGGCGTGGAGCCGGACTCGCTCCGTCCGTCCAGGACCTTCGACCCCGTGGTCCGGGATCGGGTGAAGCGCGACGCGGACGCGCTGATGGAACAGTTCGCCGGCTACTTCCCGGCGCAACGGGTCGAACCGGCGCGGGAGGTGGCGTGATGGCCGCGAACGTCCTCAGCGAATCGGCGCTCCGCATGAGCGACTGCGTGACGGAACTCCTGCGGAAGCAGCCCTTCTTCGGGAGCCTCGTCCTGAGGCTCCCGCTCCGCGCCGATCCGACGCGCCAGACGCTCGCGAGCGACGGGCAGGAGATCCGCTACTCGCCCGACTGGGTGGCTGAGACCGATGCGCACCTGATCGAGACCGCCATGGCGCGGCTGGTGATGGCGTGCGCCTTGAAACACCACACTCGCCGGGGCGAACGGGACCCGGAACGGTGGCAGACGGCCTCGCAACTCGTCACCCACGCGCTCTTGCGCGATGCCGGCTTCACGCTCCCGCCCGAAGCCGAAGCCTGGGAGGACCTGAGCGTGGAGCAGGCGTACGATCGCCTGCCCGAGCCAGGGGAAGACGATTCGGGTGACGAAGGAAACGCGTCCCAGAATGCCGGAGGCGCAGGCGCCGGGGCGGGCGGGCAGCCGCCGTCCTGTGGCGGCGATGAATCCGCCGATCCGTCCGAGCCCGCCGGTGACGGCGAAGGCGAGGACGGGAGCACACAGAGCGGCGATGGCGCATCCGATGCGCCGCCGAGCCACGATCCTTCCGGCACAGGCGAGGTCATGGACGCCCGCGCCCGCGCAGGAGAAGGCTCCGGTTCCGGCGAGGCGCCCGTGGACACCGCCGCCGAGGAGCAGGCGTGGGACGAGGCCATGCACCAAGCCCTCAGCATCGCCAGAGCCGAGGGCAAGGCGCCGGGCGGCGTCGAGGAGACGGTCCGGAATGCCCACGCAAGCACTCTCGACTGGCGGACGCTCCTGCGCCGCTACATGACCGACGCCGCCAGCCGCGACTACA
>JAPPNF010000065.1 GCA_028818755.1 Deltaproteobacteria bacterium
CAACAAATTGTGGCAACACCCTTGATAAACCCCAAGATGTGGGTAATTGAAAGACTTGCGTGACGCTTACGTTTTTCGTCGCCAGGTTGGCCAGAACGCTGGCGGCAACACCGGCCAACAAAGCTGCACCCGCCGGCCCGCCGGCGACCCCGACGAGCGAAACCGCCGCCACCGTCGCTCCCGCACCCATGCCGCCTTTGAGTTGGCCGTCAATGAACTCGGCGTATTCACCTGTCTGATGTGCGCTGTGGAAGGCTTTGGCCAAGGCCGCCACTGTCACCACCAACAGCAACGGGTTCGCGCTGATGGCCGACGATAGTCCCATGCTGCCAACGAATCTGGCGAAAGTCTCCGTGTCGGCGCGATTCCAACCGAGCGCCAGAGCGAGCACGCCGACCGTGCCACCGAGCAGTTCCGCGGCATCGTAGGTATTCAGATCGTAGAACCACTCCCTTGAGATACGGAAGTTCGATTCCAGCGTCGTCGCAACGTGGTCGAAGGTCTCCTTGTCCCAGTTCGCCAACGGGAGACCTCGCGGCGTGGTCCCGTCCCTGAAGAGCCCCTGAAGCGTTCCCAGGGCTTCGTGAACGATGCTGTCGTCGGCCGAAGCACCGCGGGCCGCCTCGAAAGCACCGGGGATGGTATGACCTCCATCGAACAATCGGTGAAAACTTCCGCCCACGTGGGTGGCGTTGTAAGTGGCATCCATGGCCTGGTCGTAGATGGTTGCAGAGCCCTTGGCGATTTCCTGCAGCCATCCGTTCAGGTTGTCGGAAAGACTGCTGGCCAACAACCCTTGCGTCGTCACCGACAGCTTGTCGGCAATCGGCACGGTAGCACCCAGGGCTTTCTTGAAACGGCTCTGCACGTCTCCCATAGCGGCACGCGTAAGATCCGCTGCCTTCCCGGAGGCGGCGTAGGCTGAACTCGCCACCGAAGATGCGGCGTCGGCAACTTTCCGAGAGACGGCGCTGGAACTCTCGGCCAAGGCCGAAGATGTCTTGTCCTCAACCTTTGCGGACACATCCTTCACCCGTTCGGCGGCCAGGCTCGTCGCCTCCTTGATTCTATTGGAAACTGATCGAGATTCTCCCGTGCGTGAATCCTTCATGTTCTTCTTACTGACGCTCGACCGGACACGTCCGGATCTTGCACTCTAGGGGCGGCGAAGTTCCGTGTCGGATGGGTGGGCCGAGGCGGCAATAGGCTGTTCTTTTCATCGCTGTTGCAGGGCTGTCCCAACTCCGACAGGGGGTGACGCCTAATTCGCCGATCCTGTGGGGTCGAATCGTATATCGGCCGACTGAAAACCCCTGGTCAAGGCTTTCATGGCCGTGAGCCATTTCTGGCCTCCCCACTGATTGGAGAAGGCATATGTCTGTCCATCGTGGTAAATTAACTCGTCGTCCTGGGTGTACCACCTACGCGGATCAAACCTCTTGCCCTTTTCCCGTCGTATCAGGCTCATCGCCTCGACAAATTCGCTCTCGTTCAGGTGTCCCTGCGCTCCTCCGCGGAACCTCCTCTCGAAAAACCCCTCGTCCACCGCAGCTGAAATTTCTTCCGGAGCATGCCCCAATGCCACCAGGGATTGGACAACCCTCAAGACGGCATCCCTCTTCGACAGATTCGGGTGAGTGTTGCCTGAAACCGATACGTCGTAGCGCGTCGTGTCCCTATTGCCCCTGCCCGTCCGCCTCTCTCGCTGAACTTTCTCTCTGAGTTGGACTTGATACTCCTCAGCCTCGGGAAGAGGGATCACCTGCTGGACGTCCAGCAGCATTCGATCGCCATCGGAATAGAGTTGGAAACGAAAGCACCGAATATCGAGACCCCGCTCATTGAGCCAGAGCACCGTCGTCGTGAGTTCCTTCGAGAAGTCCGCGGAGGCCAGAATCACTCGGACGTCCTGCGCGAAATGTTCCTCATCGGGCTCACTCCATTCGAGGAACTCAAGCAGATTGCTTTCGGGATCATCGTCACGTCCGATCCCTTGGAGGTGGGCGCCATAGATTCCTACGGCCTTGTCGAAGGTCATGGCCGACACCATCGCCGCGTATCGCAACGCTTGAAGCTCCATGTGTCCACCGGTCTCCGTCCGCTTCAACTCGATCACGACCAGATTGGCCTCCCGATCAACTGCAAGCAGGTCGATCCGTCGTCTGGATTCGTCCCAATCGCCAAACTCCTCGCCGATGACCAGGAGGTCCGGGTCAAGCACGCCGATCTGGTCCCGGATCAGGCGCTGCAGATCAGCCCGCTCCCGGAGTCCCTCGGTGGCGAAGTCAGTTCGTTGAAGAGGGTTCAGCGAGTCTGTGGAGATTTCGTAGATGGGCATG
>JAPPNF010000170.1:0-53341 GCA_028818755.1 Deltaproteobacteria bacterium
CGGGCACCACGCGAGGAAGAGCAACGCAGCCGACGGCGAAAAAGACCAGCAAATTATGGCAGGAAATCACGGGACGCGACACTAACGCAGAAAGGAGCGCGCGACGTGCTGAAGGGTCAGAAGGCCGAGCTGGGCGGAAACACTCCGTACCAGAAGTGGATCGCGTCCCAGGGGATACCGGTCCTCAAGGAGTTCTACGTGAAGGACCTGGGGACGGTGGAGCTCGAGCCGTGGGAATGGAAGGGCGGCCTGGGCGCCTACCTGAACCTCATCGGAACCGGCGAGAGCAACGACTCCTACATCTGCGAGATTCCCCCGGGCAAGAGCCTGCATCCCCAGCGCTACCTGTTCGAGGAGATGATCTACGTGGTGAGCGGCCACGGCGCCACCTCGGTGTGGAACGAGGACGGCAAGAAGAGCACCTTCGAATGGGGCACCGGCAGCGTGTTCTCCCCTCCCCTCAACACCTGGCGCCAGCACTTCAACGGCAGCGGCTCGGAGCCCGCGCGCTTCTTCGCGGTCACCTCCGCGCCGCTGGTCATCAACCTGTTCCACAACCCGGACTTCGTCTTCGACAACCATTTCACCTTCGATGACCGCTTCAGCAGCCCCGAGGACTATTTCTCCGGCAAGGGCGAGCAGTACGACTTCCGCGCCATCAAGGTGTGGGACACCAACTTCATCGCCGACGTGCGTTCCATCGAGCTGTACGTCCGCGAGAACCGGGGCGCCGGGGGGCGGTTCCTGGGGATCGAGCTGTCCGAGAACTCCATGACCGCGCACATCGCCGAGTTCCCGGTGGGCACCTACAAGAAGGCCCACCGGCACGGCCCCGGCGCCCACGTGGTGATCCTCGGCGGCAAGGGGTTCTCGCTCATGTGGCCCGGCGGGTCGGACATCCAGAAGTTCGACTGGCACGAGCGCAGCGTGATCGTGCCGCCGGAGATGTGGTTCCACCAGCACTTCAACTCCGGGGGCACGCCGGCCCGGTACCTGGCGCTGCGCTGGAACAGCCGCAAGTTCCCCATGCGGGAGAAGGGCTTCGGCACGGACAAGAGCGTCAAGGAAGGCGGCGACCAGATCGAGTACGAGGACGAGGACCCCCGGATCCGCGAGATCTTCGAGTCGGAGCTGGCCAAGGAAGGACTGCAATCGAGGATGGCGGCGGTGACGGGCTGACGGCCCGCCGACGACTCATCCGTAACGGGAAACGACCATGGAAAAGATGCGTATCTACTACCGGGCCTCCAGCCACGTGCCGCTTTGGAAGGTCATGGAGCACGGCGGCTTCCTGGAGCGGCACGGCGCGGCCATGGACTTCGGCTCCATGGAGGGCATGCGCGGCAAGGCCATGCAGGGGCTCCGGGCCGGCGAGATCGACATCGTCTCCGGCAACCACCACAACCTCTACGTGCGCCGGGCGCGGCACAACGAGCCCTTCGTCCACCTGGCCCAGCCCAACAACCAGTGGCGCGAGAACTGCCTGGTGGCGGGAGACGGCGTCGGCGGCCTCGCGGACCTCAAGGGCAAGCGCGTGGTGATGGACGACTTCGACGGCCACACCGGGCTCAACGTGTGGCTCTACCTGAGGCTCAACGGACTGGAAGAAGGCCGCGACGTGGAGCTGGTGGAGGGGCCCAAGGACGCCCGGGAACGCGTCCGCGGCGTCATGTCGGGCGAGTACGGCGCCACCTTCGTGCGCGCGGTGGACAAGCTGCGCGCCCGCGCCCTGGGCGCCACGCTCATCGACGTTCCTCCCATGGCCATGATCGAGGGCGTCACCCTCACCACCACCACGACCTACGTCGACGGTCATCCCGAGGAAGTCCGCGCCCTGATCCGTGCCTTGGTGGACGCCGTCCACTTCTTCAAGACCCACCGGGAAGAGACCCTGGCGATCATCAAGACCCACTGCGGCGACAAGTACGAAACGGACGAAGAGTTGGCCGCCTTCTACGACGAGCAGGTCCTCACGCTGGAGCCCAAGCCCTACCCGACCCTGGACGCCATCCGCAACGTCTTCGCGCTGGCGGTCCGGCGCCACCCCGAGGTGGAGGGCTTCAATCCCCTCGCCATGTGGGACCTGCACTACCTGCGGGAAATCGACGACAGCGGCTATATCGACGGGGTGTGGAGGGGTTCCGGGTGAATGGGCGCGACGGCAGCGACCCGAGCACGGATTCCAACTTGGGCTTCTAGCGTACATCCTATAATCTAGGTTACTTCACCGCGACTTCCGACTCCCTCCCGGCCCGCCAAGGCGCGACAGAGATATAGCCAAATCTCCCCAATATTGGGGATGCGTAAGAGCGCGCAAACCACTTACTCTTGCGGTCATGAACGAAGAGGGGACCTTCGAGCGCATCCTCGCTTCGCTGCACGAGGCGGCGCTCGACCCTGCCCACTGGCCGGGCGCCTCCTTGCTGATCGACGAAGCCCTCGGCACGCACGGCAGCAGCTTGGTGTGTGCCGACGGCGAGTCGGTAGAGGACATCCGGTTCTATTCTGCATGGATCTGCCTCCGTGGAGAACGGCACCCGGAATTGGAGCGTCTCTACTTTGAGACCTACTATCCTCTGGACGAACAAATACCTCGCGTGCTGCGTTCGCCCTTCAACCGGTTGTTCCACATCACCGACTTCTACACCGAGAAGGAGCTGAAGACCTCCGAGGCGTACAACGCGCACCGGACCCATGCCCATGCCGGGAATGCGATCGAAGTGCGGCTCCGCGGGTCCAACGACTTGCGCATCCTGTGGCAAGTCAGCGACCCGGTGGACGGGGACGGCTGGTCGTCAGAGCAACTCGACCGGATTTGGGATCTCCTTCCGCACATCCGTCACGTTGTGCGTGTGCAGCAGACTCTGGCCGGCGCCGGCGCCCTGGGGGAGACGCTCACGGAGCTGCTCGAGGTTTCCGGGCTGGGCGTCATGCACCTCGACGGGCGCGGGCGGGTCGTGGCGGTGAACGACCAGGCGCGGGATCTGCTGCGGACCGGCGACGGCGTGCTCGACAGGGACGGGTTGCTGTTTGCCCGCTTGCAACGGGACAACGACGATCTCCAGAGGCTCCTGAACCGCGCGTTGCCGCCATTCGGAGTTCGCGGCGCCGGCGGGTCGACGATCGTGAGGCGTGAGGACAACCTGCCGCCGCTGGTGCTGCATGTGCATCCGGTGGAATGGCAGAAGTCAGACTTTCCGTTCTCGCCGGTGGCGGCGCTGGTGCTGGTGGTAGACCCGGTGAGCGGGGCTGCCTTGGACCCCGCCGTGGTTGCGGCGGCTCTCGACCTTACCGGGATGGAGAGCCGGGTCGCGGTTCTGCTCGCCCAGGGCATGAGCGTACGCGAGATCGCAACGACCACGGGCCGCAAGGAGAGCACCATCCGCTCGCACGTGAAGCACATTTTCGCCAAACACGGGCTCTCGCGGCAGGCGGAGTTGGTGCGGCTGGTGGGCCCTCTGGCCCGCGCTCCCAAGGCCCGGCGTCATTGAAACCCGCCCCTACAGTAGCCGCCAGATCAGCGCCTCCGGCCAGTAGACGTGCATGATGCGGTCGTAGACGCCGTACTCGAAGGCGGCGATGGCCGCCGCCATGCCGAGGGACAGGAGCCAGCCCGCGCCGTAGGTCCTCATGTAGAGGAATACGAACAGGACCAGGGCCGCGGGCAGGCCGATCAGCAGGACCGTCACGAGCAGCCCGATCAACCAGCCCCAGATCTCCAGGGTGCCGCGCTTGAAGGCCCCGGGGTCGGACTCCTCGAAGGACGGGATCTCGAAAGCCAGCTTCGGCTCGGCGGCGCGCTTGCGGTTGCGGGTCAAGTCCAGCGCCAGTTGCGCCGCCACCATCACCAGCCCGGCGCTGCCCAGCACCAGGATGATGATGGAGGCGCGTAGCGGCCAGTCCCAGGCCGCGATCATGGCGGCCAGGATGGCGAGCCCGATGAAAAGCGTGAAGTAGTCCGTGGGCCTGAATCTCATGGACCGCCCCTCATGAAGCCTCGGCGCGCCGGGCCCGTATCACCGGATAGACCAGCGTCCCCAGCACCAGCAGGAACAGGATGATGACGCCGGGGCGGAACACCCACTCCATGCCGTAGCGCGCCACCGACAGCCACAGGTAGAGCTCCATCTTGCGGCCCAGGACGAAGCCGAGCACCACCGGCGCCCGCGGCCAGCCGAAGGTCTTGAGCAGGTAGCCCAGCAGCGAGAGCGACAGGAGAGCCACCAGGTCGCCGATGTCGAAGTTGGCGGCGAAGGCGCTCAAGAACGCCAGCGCCACGATGAACGGCACCAGCACGTAGAACGGCAGGAAGCAGATGCGCGCGGCCGGCTTCACCAGGATCCAGCACACCGCCGAGGCGAGGATCTGGGAGAACACCAGCGCCCAGATGATGCTGAAGACGAAGCCCAACTGGTCGGTGAGCATCTCCGGGCCGGGCGTCAGGCCCACCGCCACGAAGGCGATGAGCAGCAGCGCCATGGAGGTGCTGCCGGGAATGCCGAACGCCAGCGTGGTGATGAGCGCCCCGCCCTCCTTGGCGTTGTTGGAGGATTCGGGCGCGATGACGCCGCGCACGTCGCCGCGCCCGAAGCTCTCGCTGTTCCGCTCCGTCTGGCGCGCGTGGGCGTAGGCGAACCAGTCGGCGACGTCGCTGCCGAGGCCAGGCAGCACCCCCACCCACACGCCGATGGCCGAGCAGCGGATCATGAGCCACCAGTGACGGAAGGCGTCCCTGATGCCCTGCAAGAGCCCGCTGCCGAGCTTCTGGATCTCGGCCACGCGCCCCTTGCGCCCGGCCAGTGCGATCATCTCCGGGATGGCGAAGATGCTGAGCGAGATGAGCACCACGCTGACGCCGTCCCAGAGATAGGGCAGGCCGACGTCGAAACGGATCACGCCCGACTTGTCGTCCTGGCCGATGGTGGAGAGGAGCACGCCGAGGATGCCGGCAGTGAGCCCCTTGAGGGGCGCGCCGGAGCTGATGGTCCCGAGCATGCTGAGGCCCCAGATGGTGAACATGAAGAGCTCGGGGGAGCCGAAGCTGCGGACGATCTCGCGCAGCACCGGCAGGGAGGCGAACAGCACGAAGGCGCCGAAGATGCCGCCGAGCATGGACACCATGAAGGCCGCGCTCAGGGCCCGGGCGGCCTCGCCGTTCCGCGCCATGGGGTAGCCGTCCAGCACCGTGGCCTGGGCGCCGGAGCCGCCGGGCACGGCCACCAGCACGGAGGTGAAGGTGTTGCCGGTGTTGCCCACGGTGGTGACACCAATGAGGAAGGCGATGGCGTTGAAGGGCTCCATCACCATGGCGAACGGCAGGAGGACGGCGAGTTGCGACGGCCCCCCTACACCCGGCAGGGCGCCGCCCCATGTACCCAGGAGCACGCCGAACAGCAAGAGCAGCATGGGCTCCAGGGCGAGTATGCCCGTAAGGCCCTGCCAGGCAGAGTCAAGCATGGTTTAGATAAACCTTCGTGCGCGGGACGAACCGGCAGAGGTTCGGAACGGGGTCATGCCGGCGGGCTCTCGGGATGAGAGCGCGCGGGCAGTGACCTTCTAGTGTCCTGTCTGGTTAATTCGCACCATAAGATGCGCAGGATTTTTCGTCGTCGGCAAGGCGCGATGACGAGCAGTGGCGGGCACCACGCGAGGAAGAGCAACGCAGCCGACGGCGAAAAAGACAAGCAGATTATGGTGCGAATTAACCAGACAGGACACTAGTATCGCGGCCGTTATTTCTGGATCGGCAGGCCGTGCTTCGTGCGAAGCTTGTCGTTGAAGCTCGCGACCTCGGCGGGGATGACCAGCGAGTCCTTGACCAACTGCTTGGTCTCGGGACCGGTCAGCGGCCGGTATCCCTTGCCGAGGATCTTCCTGGCGTCCTTCTGGAAGCCGGGGTCGGCCAGCACCTTGTCGAAGGATGCCCGCAACGCGTTCACCACGGCCGCCGGGGTCTTGGCCGGCAGCACGAAGTACTTGTCCACCGAGCTCGGTCCGGACCAGATCCGGTAAGCCTTGCGCGCCATTCCCTTGGGCAGCTTGTCGCCGAGAAGTTCCTGGAGGGTCGGCACCTCGGGGAAGTCCGCCCTCTTCTCGTGCACCGCCAGTGCTACCGCGTCGCCCTTCAGGAAACGCCGGATGATCCTCGACGTGCCCGAGCCGAACATGTCCACCTCACCCCGCTCGTACGCGAGATAGACGTCCCGCGAGCTCGGATAGCCGTGCACGATCTTGATGTTCCAGCCGCCGTACTCCGCTCCATACACCGCCATGGCGTCCGACGGCCGGTAGCCCGGTCCGGCTGAGCCCGCCGCCACGGGCTTGGCCCCGGGGTCCTTGAGCCGCGCCAGGGCGCTCTTGCGGACGAACTGCACGGAGGGTCCACGCTCGATGGAGCCGATGTACTCCCAGCTCAAGGGGTCATAGCGCACCGACGAGGCCTTGCGCGCCACCGGCGACAGGCTTCCCCCGCCCGCGAACACCGCGGTGGTGAGACCGTCCGGTCGCGCCTTGCGCTGGAAGAAGTTGGCCGCGGCCGTCTGCAGCGGCCGGTTGCGGACCACCACCTCGGGCTTTCCGGGCAGGTACTTGTTCCAATAACGCGCCACCAGCCGCGCGGTGGTGTCCGTGCCGCCGCCCGGGCTCGACGCCACCATCACCACGAACGTCTTGCCGGAAAAGTCGACGGCGTGGACGGTCGGCGACGCGACCAGAACAGTCGCACACAACAGTATCCCCAAAACAAGGGCCCGACCCGCGAGCTTCATAAAACCTCCTTAAGTATTCAAGAGTTACAGTCGAACCGGTCTATATCCAACAACCCCGTCTCGTGTCAAGGCGTGCCGGAGACCGTCGGGTTCTCCCATCGGCCTAACCTCCGAACAGCACCCCCTCCGCCCACAGCACCTTGAACACGCCCTCGAAGAGGCCCCACACCAGGAGGAAGGCGATGGCGGCCATCAGCACGGCGATCCACAGCCGCTCCCCGCCCTCGACCAGGCAATAGAGGAACACGAAGAGCGGGACGGCTACGGTGATGCCCACGAGCCACACGGCCAGCGCCGCGCCCACGAACCATGCGAAGAACGCCATCGTGCGCCGGCGTTCCGATGCGGCATCGAGTTCCCCGCTGAAGCTTTCGTCCATCTCGACCCCGCCCGCTGCCGGCTCCCTGCCGGTGGTCACCCTGAAGAGTTGCCACAGGGCCAGCGCCGCACCGGGGACCGCGGCGATGTAGAGCGGCATGAGCTTGGCGATGAACGGCCACTCGAAGCCGATCCGGATGGCGAGGAGGAAGAACGCCAGAAAGCCCAGCACCAGCAGGGTTTCCCAGTTGACCCGGACCCCCGCGGGGACGCTCTCCCCTGCCGGCTTCTCACCCGGTTCCTCGCCCGACCTCGTGCGCGCCCGCCGGCTCCACAGGGTATAACCGAGGGTTCCGGTCACGAGGATGAGCAACACCAGCACCGAGGGCCGCCCCAGCCATTCGAAGCCGTAGCGGGCGGTGGAGATGTAGAGGTACTTCTCCATGATGATGCCGAGAATCATGCCGAGGATGAGCGGCGGCCGGGGATAGCCGAAGCGCTTCATGAAGTAGCCGACGAAACCGAACGACACCACCGTCACCAGGTCCAGGGGACTTTGGTTGGCGTTGAGGGCGCCGATGAGCACGAACCCCAGGATCGACGGCACGATGATCGAGTAGCGCAGCTCCGCGAGCCTGGCCAGTTGGTTCGAGAAGACGAGCCCCAGGCTGCCGCCGATGACGCTGGCGATGCCCAGCACCCAGATGATGCTGTAGACCACGTCGGCGTTGCGCTCGAGCATGAACGGCCCGGGAGCGAACCCCATGGTGGTGAGGGCGAACAGGAAGAGGGCCGACACCAGGCTGCCCGGCACCCCAAGCGTGAGGGTGGGTATCAGGGTGCCGCCGTCCTTGGCATCGTTGGAGGCTTCCGGTGCGATGACCCCGCGTACGTCGCCCTTGCCGAAGGTCTCCTTGGCGCCCTTGCATGTCTGGGCGGCGTGACCGTAGCTGAGCCAGTCCACCACCTGTGCTCCCAGGCCCGGGACGATGCCGACCCAGACGCCGAGGAAGCTGCACCGGACCACCAGCCAGACGTTGCGGAAGGCGTCCCTGATGCCGTCCAGGAGCCGTCCCGCCAGGGGCGCCGGCTCGCGCTCCACACCCACCCTGGCGAGCGCCATCTCCAGGGCGGACGGCACCCCGAAGAGCGCCAGCGTGGCCACCGCCAGGGGCACCCCCTCCAGCAGGTAGGGCTGGTCGAACACGAAGCGCATGACCCCCGATTGGGGCTGGATCCCCACCACCGAGATGACCAGCCCGGCGGCGCCGGCCATGAGCCCCTTCAGGGGTCTCGGACCGGCCAGCACCGAGACCATGCTGACGCCCCACAGGGCCACGACGAAGAGTTCGGGGGAGCCGAGAAAGAGAATGAGCGCCTGGGCCACCGGGATGGCCGCCGCCAGCGTCGCGGTGCCCACCAGGCTCCCGAGGATGCCGGCGGTGAACGCCGCCCCCAGGGCGCGCCGGGCCTGGCCGCCGCGGCCCATGGGATAGCCGTCCATCACCGTGGCCTGGGAGCCGGCGCCGCCGGGAATGCCGAAGAGTACCGGCAGGTAGGCGCTGCAGGTGCTGCTGACCGCGTCCATGCCGATAAGGAAGGCGATGGCCACCAGCGGGTCCCACTGGGTCACCACCGACAGGAACAGGGCGTACATCAACGGGGTGCCCAGGCCCTGGGGGGTAATGGCCGTGAAGGTGCCGACGCTGATGCCGGCGAGCATCCCGATCAGAACAGTCAGCGAAAGGAGGTTTTGCAGACCTTGGAAGGCGGCTTCGAACATGGAGACCTATCGGTCTGAAGCACACGTGCCGAGACGCGTGCGGTGGGCGCCACCGGGCACGCATGGGCGCGGGGGCGGGTTCCGGACCCGCCCCCGCCCAAACTACCGTCTATTTGGGCGGCTGGTGCCCGAGGCGCTTGAATTCCTTCATGATCGCGGGCTTCCAATCGGTATAGATCTTCACCGCTTCCCACACCTCGGCGCTGTCGGCGACGCCGGCGTAGGGCCGGATGCCGACGAACTTCTCCCAGTCCTTCTTGAACTTGGGGTCCTCGCCGGCGGTGACCAGCGCCTTCTCGTAGGCCGCGCGGATGGACTCCGGCGTTCCCGGCGGGAGCGCCACGCTGCCGCCCAGCCTGCTGGTGGCGTTCATCTTCCTGATGAGATTCTTGTGGATCTCCTTGTCCGTGAACGTGATCAGTGCCGGCGTCTTGGCAAACAGCGGCCCGGGAATCGGCGGAAGGTTTTCCGGCAGGCTCATGGCCACGTGGGCCACCACCTCCTGCTTCTCGACCCAGTCCGGGCGGTCGCGCTTGAAGGACGCCGAGTCGTTCACGCGGCCGTCGATCTCGCCCTTTTCCATGGCCAGGTACATCTCCGGCGTGGAGTAGCCGAGGACCCACCGGACTTTCAGACCCAGCACCTCGGCCATGAGGCGGCCGTAGAGGTAACTGCGATGGCCCACTCCCTGGGCCCCCAAGGCCACCTCCCGGCTGCGCAGGTCGTCGATGGTCTTGAAGCCTGACTTCTTCGTGGTGAAGAGCACGTTACGCTGCTTGCCGGTCCTGACGGAGCCGACCCACTTGTACTCGCGAGGCTTGTAGGTGGCGCCGGGAGCTCCGAAGTAAGGCGCTTCCATGTCCGACGACACCACGATACCCGCCACGCTGCCGTCCGGTCTCGACTTGGAGAACTTGAGCTGGGCAGGGATCCCCTTGCCGCCGGGGATGTTCTGCACGAGGATCGTCGGCTGTCCCGGCAGGTTGGCGGCCAGGTGCCTGGCGATGGTGCGGGCGATCCGGTCGCGCCGGCCGCCGGGCCGGGTGCCCAGGATCATGGTGATGGTCTTGCCCTTGAAATCCGCGGCGACGGCGTCGTCCGTGGAGGACAGGACCGGCAAGCCCAGGTTCAGACAAGCGGCCAGCATGATCGTTGAAAGGACGATGCGAAACATGACTCCTCCTCTGTGTGTCAATGGAACCTTCCCGCGGTCACCTCGTTCCGCAGGATTTTCCCCACCGGGCTCTTGGGAAGAGCCTCGGCGAACTCGATGCGATATGGAATCTTGAAGTGCGCCAGCTCTTCCCTGAGACTCTGACGCAGCGATTCGGCCAGGCCGGCCGAGGGATCGCAGCCCTCCGCCGGAACCACCACCCCGAGCACCCGGTTGCCGATCTCGGGATCGGGCTCGGGCACCACCACGGCCTCGGCTACCGCGGGGTGGCGCTGGAGCGCGTTCTCCACTTCCGTGGGCACCAGGAACAACCCGCGGGTCTTGAAGCAGTCATCGCTGCGGCCGGCGATGAAGAAGTATCCCTCTTCGTCCCGGTAGGCCAGGTCGCCGGTGTCGTAGACGCCGTCGCGGCGGACCGCTTCGGTCCGCTCGGGGTCGGCGTAGTATTCGAGAAAGAGCCCCGGGTCTTCGGTGGAGATCACCGTCCGCCCCACGGCGCCGTCCGTCACCGTACGGCCGTCGTCGTCGACGATGTCGATACCCACCCCCGGGGCGGGCACGCCCACCGAGCCCGGCTTGACCGGATGCCGCGCCCCCTGTCCCACCACGAGCTGGTACTCGGACACGCCGTAATGCTCATACATCTCGCAGCCGAAGCGCGACTTCCATTCGCGATAGGTGGCTTCCCGGAGCGCCTCGCCGGTGGAGTGGGCGCCCCGGAGCGTGTGGATGTCATAGGCGTCCTCCATGCCCTCGGCGGCCAGCATACGGCGGTAGACCGTGGCCACGGAATGGAGCAGCGTCACGCCCAGTTCCTGCACGTGCTCCAGCACGTTCTCGGGCGTGGCGCGTCCGGACAGCGCCGCGCTGGCGACCCCGTTCCTGAGCGCGAACAGCAGGTTGTGGCCCAGGGCGCTGATGAAGCTCCACTCGCCGGTGGCCATCACCACGTCGCCGGGCTCGGGCGGCAGCCGGTAGCGGTTCAGGTCCCCCAGCGCGACGATCCAGCGATGGGCGTGGACGATGCACTTGGGCCGGCCGGTCGTGCCGGAGGTGCACACCATGAAGGCCGGCTCGTGGGCCGACGTGTCCCGGGTGGCGACCTCTTCCGGGGACTCGTGGACGAGGGAGCCGAAGGGCACTTCACCGACCCCCGCCTCTCCCGCGCATACCATGGTCCGCAGACCCATGGCCTCACGCAGGTCGCGCAGGGCCTGCGCGCGGCTGCTCTCGGTCACGGCCAGCTTCGGCGCCGTCTGTTCGAGGATGGCCTGGACTTCCCGCACCCCCAGCAACGAGTTGACCACCACCGGCAGCGCGCCGAGCTTAACCGCGGCCAGAAAGGCGGTGGCGAACTCCACCGAGTTGGGCATCTGCACCAGCACCCGGTCGCCCGGTGAAACCCCCAACTCCACCAGACTCCGGGCGAAGCCGTGCACCCGGCCGCGAAGCTCCCGGTAGCTGACGGAACCGCCGCGCCACACCATGGCGGTGCGGTCGCCATGGCCGGAGGCGGCCGGACGCTCCAGGGCTTCGTCGGCGATGTTGAGTCGGGGAGGGATCTCGCGATAGCCCGGCCACGGCGCGGGCTGTCCGGACCTCCCGGTCCCGGCCGCCCCTGGATTCCCGCTTTCGCGGGAATGACCGGAGGAAGGGCGGGAATGACGTTCCGGGGACGTCGGCGCCCGTTCGCTCACTCCTTCTTGCCTCCGCTCTTGTCCGGAAACGGCCAGCCGGCGTCGTAGGGGTAGGTGTAGCGCGGCGGGCGCTTTTCCTTGAACGCCCGCATGCCCTCCTGGCAGTCCTTGGTGCGGGTGATCTCGAGCACCGACTCCAGCTCCTCGCGATAGCCTTCGTCGGTGCGGTTCCAGTTCCAGTACATCTTGACCAGCCGCTTGGCGTGGCGCACCGACAGGTAGGGATTGGCGGCGATCCTGGCGGCCAGGGCGAAGGCCTCCTCCATCAGCTTCTCGTGCGGCACCACCTCGTCCACCAGCCCGATGCGCAACGCCTCCCCGGCGTCGATGATGTCGCCGGTGAGGATCAGGCGCATGGCCCGGCCGATTCCCACGAGCTTGGGGAGGTTGCGGGAGCCGCCGCTTTCGGGAACGAAACCCGCCGGCACCGCCACCTCGCCGAACCGTGCCCGGTCCGAGGCGATGCGCATGTCGCACAGCGTGGTCATCTCCAGTCCCACCCCGACGGCGGGACCGTTCACCGCGGCGATGGTGGGCTGCGGCAGGTCCTCGAGCTTGCGCATGGCGCTCTGCAGCACCCGGTGCCGGAGGTCGTTCAGGAAATACTCCGCCAGCTCCTTGTACGGACCCTCGATGCCGCTGGAACCCTCGAACGCCCCCAGCACGGCGCCTTCCGAGGTGAGGTCGCCGCCGGCGCAGAAGCCGCGCCCCTCGCCCGTGAGGATCACCACCTTGAGCACGGAGTTGCGGGCGATCTCGTTGCACAGGGCGTCGAGCTCCAGCCGCATCAGCGGGTCCACCGCGTTGAGCTGGTCCGGACGGCTCAGTGTGAGGACGCCGATGCAGGGTTCTCCCGGCCGCAGCGGGTTGTCGCGCACGACCCACTTGAGCGTCTTGTAGTCCATGGGACCTCCCGGTCAGTCCTCGTCCTCGCCGTAGAAGGAGGTGTTGGGCAGGATCTCGCTGGTCCGCCGGCGCTGCCGCGCGATCTTGGTGCCGGTCTTCCAGAACTCGCCGCGCGTGGCCAGGGCGGCCTCCTGCTCCAGCTCGGCGTTCCAGTCTCCCAGCGAATAGCCGAACCAGGGCGACTGGGGCTCGAGCTCCGGCAGCCCCAGCTCCTCCCAGAGCTTCCGGCCCCGCTCCATGTATTCCCGGGTAGGCAGGGAGATGGGCGGCAGCTTGTCCTTGAGGGTGGCGTCCCAGAGCAGGCACGAGTCTTCGGCGGAGCCGCGCGCATCGTGGCGCGGCGCGTGGCCCACGTCCATGCCGTGCATGATCTGAACGTCGCGGTGCGGCTTGGAGCGGTAGCCCATGGCCCAGAACACGGCGTCGAGGTTGTCGGGGTCGATATCCTCGTCCACGGCGATGACGATCTTGGACATGGAGGGACGGAAGGCCACCGCCCCCATGAGCGCGCGCCACACCTCCGCGGGGCTGGGCTTGCGCATCTGGATCACGGTGAGCTTCTGGGTGGCGGTAAGGGGCTCGTGGAGCATCACCCGCACGACGCTCTTGACGCCGATGCCGTCGCGCAAATGCTCCAGGTAGATCGGCTCGTAGGCCATCTTCTTGATGACGCTGGACTCCGACGGCGTCACCTGGCTGATGATGGAGCACAGGACGGCATCGCGGCGGCGGGTGATGCAGGTGACCTCCATGAACGGGTTGTACTCCTTGGGGTTCACGTGGCCGTGGGACTCGCCGAAGGGCGCCTCTGGCTCCAGCCACTCGGTGGAGACGAAGCCCTCGACGATGATCTCCGCGTCTGCCGGCACCATCACCGGCACCGTACGGGCTTGGGTTGTCCGGATCGGCGCCTTCACCAGCCCCCCCGCCACCGAGAACTCGTCGAGATCGTAGGCGAGCTTCTGCGCGGCCACGTAGGAGATGGCGGGGACGCCGCCGATGCACAGCGCCACCGGCATCTTCTCGCCCCGTTCCCGGTACTTGAGCCAATGCCGGTAGATCCCCTGTCCCAGCTCGATGGACGGATTGCAGCCGACCCGGTCACGGGCCTTGATCATGGCCCGATAGGTGCCGATGTTGTGCACGCCGCTGTCGGGGTCGCGCGATACGAAATGGGCCGCGCTCACGTACGGCGCGTTGTCCCAGCCGGGCGTCGAGATAGGCACCGGGATGCCGTCCATGCCCCGCCCCCGGCTCTTGATCTGCGCACCGGAAAAGACCACCTCGTGCACCGGCGCGTGCGCCGAGGGGATCTCCACCGGCTCCACGGGATTGGTCTTGGCGTCGGCCCACAGGGCGTTGATGTCCGTGTCCTCGTCGCACCCCAGGCCGATGCGGTAGATGCGCCGGTTGGCCGCCAGCACGCCGATGGCCACCGGGATGTCGTAGCGCTTCCCCTTGGCGTCCACCGGCTGCTCGAACAGGAACGCCTTGCGGTCCCGTTCCTTGATGCCTCCCCGGAACTGCCAGCGCACCAGCGGATGCATGTCCTGGTCCTTGTCGACGGGCCGGTCCACGCGGATCAGCAGGCCGGCGTCGTCCAGGCGGCGAAGATGTTCGTGAAGGTCCGGGTAGGCTCGTTCCGGTATTTTCCGCGCCGCGCTCGCGATCCTGGGGTTCCTCTTTGCCATGTCGGGGGTCCTTTTCCGTGGGGAGTATTGTGTGGTTTCCGGCTGCGATGAACTGTAACGTACCGGCGGCGGCGAAGTCCAGGGAAGCTGGTTTGCGGGCGCCGCCTTGCTTCGGTTACACTTCCCGTTCCTGGCGAGGTAACCGGCCCGGTGGCGTTCCTTTCACTCGACGACAAGATCTCGCGGCTCCTCACCCACGAGTGGCGCGGCGAAAAGCGGATCTCCGGCCTGCAGGGCAGCGCCAAGGCCTACGCGGTCTCGGTGGCGGCGCGGCATCTCGACGGTCCGTTGGTCGTGCTTACGCCCACGGTGAAGGAGGCGGAGCGCCTCTTTCTCGATCTTGCCTTCTTTCTCGGCGAGGAGGACGGCGCTCCTCCGCTGGAGCGGCGCCTTCACCTGTTCCCGGGCTGGGACATCCTGCCGTTCGAGAGCCTGTCACCGCACCCCGATCAGATGGCGGCGCGCATGGAGGGCCTCCACCGGCTGGCCCAACAGCCGGCGCCGGTGCTGGTGACGACCCCGTCGGCGGTGCTGCAACGCGTGATTCCCAGGGAGAGCGTGCGCGGTGCGCACTTCACCGAGGGCCAGGAGATCGACCGCGAGAAGCTTCTGTGGCAGCTCTCCGACCTGGGCTTCACCCGCGTCCCGCTGGTGGAGGAACGCGGCGACTTCAGCGTGCGCGGCGGCATCGTGGACCTTTTCCCGCCGGCCTGTGAGCAGCCCGTGCGCATGGAGTTCGCCGACGACCGCATCGACTCCATCCGCGAGTTCGACGCCCGCACCCAGCGCTCCCGGTCACGGCGGGGCGAGCTGCTGCTGCTGCCCGTCAAGGAGTTCGCCTCGGGGGCGCGGACCGGCCGCGAGACGTTGGCGCGGATCGAGGAGCGGGCGGACGATCTCGGCTTCACGCGGCGGGACAAGCGCGCGCTGCTGGAGTCGGTGCGGGAGGGCGTGCGGTTCGCCGGCATGGAGTTCCTGGTCCCCTACTTCCACGACCGCCCGCTGCCGTCGGTCCTCGCCCACCTGCCGCGCAACGGCATCCTTTGGTGGGACCAGCCCGCCCGGGTCGACGAGGAGCTCGAGCGCTTCCGGAAGCTGGTGGAGCAGCGGGCGGAGAAGGCCGCGGCCGAGGGCCGCTTCCATCCCCATGCCGAGACCCTCTACCTCGATCCGGACGGTTGGCGCGAGGAGGCGGCGGCCTTCCGCCAGATCCACGGCGAGAGCCTGGACGTTCTCGCGGCCTCCGAGGACGACGCGACGACGCTGTCCGTGCGCTCCTACACCAACGCCGACCTGCACAGCGAGCTCACCACGCAGCAGGGCGCGGAACGCTCCCTGGCGCCGCTGGTGGAGCATCTGAACGGGTGGCGGGACCAGAGGGTGCTGTTCGTGAGCGCGCATCCGGGCGACGCGCAGAGGCTGCAGCAACTGCTGGCCTACTACGAGGTGGACCTGCCGGTATCGGAGCGCCCCTTCCACGAGGTCGCCGGCAACCCCGCCAACGGCCCGGTGATCCTGCTGGGCGGCTTGACCCAGGGAGTGCGCATCCCCGACCAGCGGCTCATCATCATCACGCTGGAAGAGCTGTGGGGCCGCAGGAAGCGGGACCGCTCCGTGCGCAAGCGCGAGACCCCAAGCCACTTCATCACCAGCCTGAGCGAGCTGCGGCAGGACGACGTGGTGGTGCACCTGGACCAGGGCATCGGCATCTACCGCGGCCTCAAGTACCTTAAGGTGGCGGGCACCGAGGGCGAGTTCCTGCACCTGGAATACCAGGGGGGCGACCGTCTCTACCTGCCCATCGACCGCATCAACCTGGTGCAGAAGTTCATCGGCGCCGACGGCGCCGCCCCGGTGCTGGACCGGCTGGGCGGCACCTCCTGGCTCAGGCTCAAGGCCCGCACGAAGAAGTCCATCATCGCCATGGCCAAGGAGCTGCTGCGGGTCTACGCCACCCGGGAGCTGCACGAAGGGCACAGCTTCCCTGTCCCGGACCAGGCGTACCGCGAGTTCGAAGCCGCCTTCGAGTACGAGGAAACGCCGGACCAGGAGCAGGCCATCGCCGAGTCCCTGAAGGACATGACCGGGAGCAAGCCCATGGACCGGCTGATCTGCGGCGACGTGGGCTACGGGAAGACCGAGGTGGCCATGCGGGCGGCCTTCATGGCGGTGATGGACGGCAAGCAGGTGGCGGTGCTGGCGCCCACCACCATCCTCGCGCAACAGCACCTGGAGACCTTCCGCACCCGCTTCGACCCCTACCCGGTGCGGGTGGAGAGCCTCAGCCGCTTCGTCACCGGCAAGACCGCGCAGCAATCCCTCAAAGACCTCGCCGCCGGCCTCATCGACGTGGTCATCGGCACCCACCGCCTGTTGCAGAGCGACGTGGCCTTCAAGAACCTCGGCCTCGTGGTCATCGACGAGGAACACCGGTTCGGGGTGAGCCACAAGGAGAAACTCAAGAAGCTCCGCTACACCGTGGACGTCATGAGCCTCACCGCCACGCCCATCCCCAGGACCCTGCACATGTCGCTGGTGGGCATCCGCGACCTGAGCGTCATCGAAACGCCGCCTCCCAACCGGCTGGCGGTGCGCACCTACGTCACGCGTTACGACGAGGGCATGA
Organism: Deltaproteobacteria bacterium; assembly: GCA_028818755.1. Classification (GTDB taxonomy): domain Bacteria; phylum Desulfobacterota; class Binatia; order UBA9968; family JAJDTQ01; genus JAJDTQ01. The sequence goes on from JAPPNF010000170.1 coordinate 16,963, forward strand.
TCCGCGACGCCATCCTGCGGGAGATCAACCGCGAAGGACAGGTGTTCTTCCTGCACAACCGGGTGGAGAGCATCCAGCGCGTCGGGCAGAAGATCATGGACTTGGTGCCCGAGGCCAGGGTCGCCGTCGCCCACGGGCAGATGAAGCCGGCGGAGCTCAAGAAGAACATGGGCCTGTTCCAGGAGAACGAGGCCCAGGTGCTGGTGTGCTCGGCCATCATCGAGTCCGGCCTGGACTATCCCAACGCCAACACCATCATCATCAACCGCGCCGACCGCTTCGGCCTGGCCCAGCTCTACCAGCTGCGGGGGCGGGTCGGGCGTTCGTCGCGGCGCGCCTACGCCTACCTGTTGCTGCCCGGAAGCGGCACCGTGACCAGGGACGCGGAAAAGCGCCTGCGGGCGCTGCAGGAGCTGGACGAGCTGGGCAGCGGCTTCAAGCTGGCGCTGCACGACCTGGAGATCCGCGGCGCCGGCAACCTGCTGGGACGCGAGCAGTCCGGCCAGATCGCGGCGGTGGGCTTCGAACTCTACACCCAGATGATGGAAGAGACCATTCACGAGCTCAAGGGGGAGGAACGCACGGTCAGCGTCGAGCCCGAGATCCGGCTGGGGATCCCGGCGTATTTCCCCGACGACTACATACCCAGCGCCAACCAGCGCCTGCTCTTCTACAAACGCCTCGCCAACCTGGACAATCCCGAACAACTGACGGAGATCAGGGACGAGATCCGCGACCGCTACGGGAACCACCCCGAAGTGGTGGAGAACCTCTTCAGGGTCATGAAGCTGAGGCACGCCCTCATCGGCTCCCTGGCGACCCAGATCATCTACCAGGGCGGCCGCCTGTCGCTGAACTTCCACGCCACCTCCAGGCTGAACGTGGACCGGCTGCTCAGGCTGGCAGAAGAGGACCCCCGGCGCTTCCGGTTCTCGCCGGAGGGGCGCCTGTCCTTCAGCCCGGACCACGCCGACTGGCCCGGGCTGATCGACGAGGCCTGCGAGTTATTGCACGCGGTCGGTTAGGGAGGTATGTTGTTTTCCGTGTCCCGTCTCGTGAAAACGGCCGCCCTCCTTGCCCTCCTGGTGATCTTTCCCGGACCGTCTTCCGGAAGCTTGGTGGAGAAGATCGTCGTGGTGGTGAACGGCGTTCCCCACACCTTCTCGGATATGCGGAAGTTCGCCCGCGACAGGCTGAACCGGGACGTCAAGCTCGATGAACTGGCGGCCGGCCGCGTGCCCAAGCAGTGGGTGGAGGAGTTCATCACCTACGAGCTCATCCGGACCGAGGTGCGGAACACGGGCATCCGGGTGCGCGACGCCGACATCGACGGGTTCATACGGGCCGTCAGGGAACGGAACAAGCTGTCCCCGGCGCAGTTCGCCGCACTCCTGAAACGGGACGGCAAGACTCTCGCCCAGTACCGCGACGAGGTCCGCGGCCGCATCGAGCAGGACGAGCTGATCCAGCGCAACGTGAGGAAACGGGTCCACATCACGATGCTGGATGCGCGACGCTACTACGACGCCAACCCGGACTCGTACCGGACCGAGCTCAAGGTCCGTCTCCGCCATCTCATGCTGCCGGTGGACGAGGGCGCCTCGCCGGAGCGGGAACAGGCTGTCAAGACAGACATCGAAGAGTTGCGCCGGCAGATTCTCGGGGGCGGGGACTTCGCCGCGTTGGCCACCGCCCGCTCCCAGGGCGCGGGCGCCACCGAGGGCGGAGATATCGGCTGGGTGAAGCCCGAGGACCTGCCCGATTCCCTGGCGCGCGTCGCCACCGCCCTGAAGAAGGGCGAGGTGAGCGAACCGGTGCGCACGAGCCTGGGGTACCACCTGGTCCGGGCGGAGGACCGGGAGGGCGGCGAACGGCTGCCGTTCGAGACGGTCTCGGAGAAGGCGCGGGACGAGCTCTACAACAAGACGCTCCAGGAGAGATTCGCCAAGTGGCTCAAGACCGACCTGCGCAAGAAGCACCGCGTGGAGGTCAAGCTCGACGGCTACGCCTTCGAGGCGCAGCAGGCCGAGCGCGGCACGGTCGGGAGCCTGATGGCTACCGCCACCGAGGACCAGGAGGACAAGGGCTTCTGGGACTATCTCAACCCGGCGACCTACATCTACCAGGAAGAACTCATACCCGACCCGACGGGGGTCGTCGGCGACCGAAAGCGGGTCAGGCTGTTCGGCATACCGCTGTTCACTACCGAAGCCGGCGACGATGACGACGTGCCCCTGGACCAGCCCTTGGAACGCGGCACGCCCGCGCCGTAGCCCTCCCCGATCTCCACGACTCAACACGATCGCCATGTCCAAACCCGTCGTGGCCGTAACCATGGGCGATCCTTCGGGCATCGGGCCCGAGGTGGCGGTCAAGGCCGCGCGGGATCCGGCGGTGCGACGCGCCTGCCGGATGGTGATCGTGGGTGATGCGCCGTCGCTGGAACGCGCCCGCGCTCCCCGCTGGCCGGTCCACGACCTTGAACCCGCCACCGGCACGGATGACGCCGTGCGGGTGGAATCGGTCACCCGCCTCAAAACTTCGGCCTGCCGCCCCGGCCGCCCGACCCGGAGCGGCGGCGAAGCATCCTACCGTTACATCCTGCGCGCCGTGGACCTCGTTCGGACCGGCGCCGCCGACGCCATGGCCACGGCGCCCATCAGCAAGAAGGCGCTCAACGACGCCGGCCACGCCTGGCCCGGGCATACCGAGTTGCTGGCGGATCTCACGCGCACGCGGGACGTCCGCATGATGCTCTACGGGAGACGTCTCAAGGTGGTGCTGGTGACGGTGCATCTGCCGCTCACGGAGGTGGCCGCGGCGCTGACCCGCGGGCGCGTCCGCACTACCATCGATGTCACCCACCGTGCCCTCCGGCAGTGGTTCGGCGTGGCTCGGCCGCGGCTGGCCGTCGCCGCGCTGAACCCCCACGGGGGCGAAGACGGCATGTTCGGACAGGAGGAGCGCCGGGTGATCCGGCCGGCGGTGCGCGACTGCGCGGGCCGGGGCATGAATGTCACCGGGCCGGTTCCCGCGGACAGCCTCTTCCACCGGGCGGCGGCCGGCGAGTACGATGCCGTCGTCTGCATGTACCACGACCAGGGGCTCGGGCCCTTCAAGCTGCTGCACTTCACCGACGGAGTCAATCTGACCCTGGGCCTTCCTCTCATTCGGACCTCGGTGGACCACGGCACTGCGTACGACATCGCGGGCAAGGGCGTGGCCGACGCCAGGAGCATGAAGCAGGCGATCCTGCTGGCGGCGGACTTGGCGGGCCGCCGTTCATGAACATCGTCATCAAGGGCGCCCGCGTCCACAACCTCAAGAACGTCGACGTCGAGATCCCCCGCGGCAAGCTCGTGGTGATCACCGGGGTTTCCGGTTCGGGCAAGTCCTCGCTGGCGTTCGACACGGTCTACGCCGAGGGGCAGCGGCACTACATGCAGTCCCTGTCCACCTATGCGCGGCAGCTACTGAACCCGCTGGCGCGGGCGGACGTGGACTCCGTTCAGGGGCTTTCTCCGGCCATCGCGGTGCCCCAACGCCGCTTCCACGAAAACCCCCGGTCGACGGTCGGGACCCTGACGGAGATACACGATCACCTGCGGCTGCTTTTCACCCACGTCGGCCGGCCCCACTGCCGGCGCTGCGGCCGCGCCATCACGGTGCATACGATCCAGCAGATGGTCGACGAGCTGCTGAAGCTCCCTTCCGGCACCCGCATCCAGGTGCTGGCGCCGCTCCGCTGCAACGACGCGAGCGCGTACCGGAAACAGATCGAAGCGGTGCTGCGCGCCGGGTTCGTGCGCATCAAGGTGGACGGCGAGATCGTGGAGCTGGCCGACCTGCCGGAATCGGAGCCGCCCGCCGTGGCGGACCTGGTGGTGGACCGGCTGGTGATGAGGGACGGAGTCGCCAAGCGGCTCGCCGACTCCATCGAGGTGGCGCTGAAGCACGGCAACGAGGTGGTGAAGATCGACGTGCACGATGCGCCCGCCCCGGAGTCCCGCCGCTACACCCAAAAGTCCGCCTGTCTGGACTGCGACGCGCCGTTCCCGCAAACGGTGCCGCAGCTCTTCTCCTTCAACAGCCCGCACGGCGCCTGTCCCGCATGCAACGGCCTCGGCACCCGGACCGGGGGGAGGTCCCGGAGCGTTGCGGGCGCCGCCGACGACATCCGGCAACCCTGCCCGACGTGCGCGGGCACCCGGCTCCGGGACGAGAGCCTCCTGGTGCGGATTAACGGCATGAACATCGGAGAGGTGTCGGCCCTGCCCCTGACGGACTTCGGCCGCTTCATCGAAGACATCGACCTCGGCGAGCGCGAGGCCGAGGTGGCGGGCAGCGTCCTCCGCGAGATACGGGAACGCACCCACACCCTGCTTAAGCTGGAGCTCGGCTACCTGTCGCTGGAGCGGTCGTCCGACAGCCTGTCGGGGGGCGAGTGCCAGAGGATCCGGCTCGCCGCCCACATCGGCGCCCGCCTGTCGGGTGTGATCTACGTGCTGGACGAACCCACGGTGGGCCTCCACCCGCGGGACACCGCGCGGCTCCTGGGCATCCTGCGGGAGCTCCGGGACGCCGGCAACACGGTGCTGGTGGTGGAACACGACCGGGACGTGATCATGGCGGCCGACCACGTCATCGACATGGGCCCGGACGCCGGAGCGGCGGGCGGCGAGGTACTGGCGGCCGGCAGCGTCGACCAGATCCGCCGCAGCCCGGCTTCCCGGACCGGCCCCTATCTGGCCGCCACCGCGCCGCCGACGTCACGGGCACGCCGCGCGGAGTCCGGCATTCTCTCGCTCCAGAACGTCGACCGGCACAACCTCAAGAACATCGACATTGCCTTCCCCATCGGGCTCATGACGTGTGTCACCGGGGTCTCCGGCTCGGGCAAGAGCAGCCTGGTGGTGGATACCCTTTATCTCGCGGCACGGGGCCAACGGCGACCCGTGGCAACGCCCTCGGCGCGAAAGGGATCGAGACCGTCCACGAGGAAACCGCCGGCCTCCGCCGCGATCTCCGGGCTTGAGGACTTCGACCGGGTCCTTTACGTGGATCAAGGCTCCATCGGGCGCAGCAGCCGTTCCACGCCGGCCACCTACGGCGGGCTCTTCGATCCCCTGCGCAACCTCTTCGCGCGCCTTCCCGAAGCGCGCCTGCGCGGCTACGGTCCCGGGCGCTTCTCCTACAACGCCGGCGGCGGGCGCTGCGAAGCCTGCCTCGGAGCCGGCACGATGGACATCGAGATGCAGTTCCTGCCGGACGTGTCGGTCACCTGCGACGTCTGCGGCGGGCGACGGTACAACCGGGAAACCCTGGAGATCCTCTACAAGGGCGCCAGCATCGCCGACGTTCTCGACCTCACCGTCGCCGAAGCCCTGGACTTCCTCGGCAACGTCCCGCTGGTGCGCCGGCGGCTGGAGAGCCTGTGGCAGGTGGGATTGGGCTACCTGCGGCTGGGACAGCCGGCCACCACCCTGTCCGGGGGAGAGGCGCAGCGCGTCAAGCTGGCGCGGGAGTTGGGCAAGAGTTCCGGCGGCAAGGCCTTGTACCTGTTCGACGAGCCCACCACCGGGCTGCACTTCGAGGAGGTGGGCAGGCTGGTGGAGATACTCGACCGCCTGGTGGAATCGGGTCACACGGTCATCGCCATCGAGCACAATCCGGACTTCCTGAGGTGCGTCGACTACATCGTCGACCTCGGTCCCGAGGGCGGCGAGAACGGCGGTTACGTGGTGGCCGCGGGCACGCCCGAGGAGGTGATGGAGGTCGCCGAATCCTCCACGGGCCGTTATTTGAAGAGCCTGTGCGGAAACCCTGCGCACGCCAAGGGGTTTTCTTGACATTCGCGGGGCTACGGGCCTAAATGAAAGGTCCTTGGAGGCCCGCATCCGTGAAGCTACCGATCTACTTCGACAATCACGCCACCACTCCGGTGGACCCCCGGGTGGTCGATGCCATGCTGCCCTTCTTCACCGAGCAGTTCGGGAACTCGGCCAGCAAGCACGCCTTCGGATGGGAGGCGGAGGCGGCCGTGCACCAGGCGCGGAAGCACATCGGCAACCTGATCGGCGCCGCTCCCAAGGAGATCGTCTTCACCTCGGGGGCGACGGAATCGGACAACCTCGCCATCAAGGGCGTGGCGGAGCTTCACCGGGACCGCGGAGACCACATCATCACCTGCGCGGCCGAGCACAAGGCGGTGCTGGACTGTTGCAAGTTCCTGGAACGGCAGGGCTACCGCGTGACCTACCTGCCGGTGGACGCCTACGGCAGGGTGGACATGGACAGGCTGCGCACCGCCATCGACGACAGGACGCTGCTCATCTCCATCATGCTGGCCAACAACGAGGTCGGCACCATCCAGCCGCTGGCGGAGATCGGCCGCATCGCCGAGGAGCACGGGATCCTCTTCCATACCGACGCCACCCAGGCGGTGGGCAAGATGCCCGTCGACGTGGCGGCCTGGGGGGTTCACCTGCTTTCGATGACCGCGCACAAGCTTCACGGGCCCAAGGGCGTCGGCGCGCTCTACGTCAGCGCAAGAAGGCCGGCGGCGCGGCTGAGCCCCACCATCCACGGCGGCGGCCACGAGGGAGGCATGCGGTCGGGCACCCTGAACGTTCCCGGCATCGTCGGGTTCGGCAAGGCCTGCGAGATCGCCCGCGAGGAAATGGCCACCGAGCTGCCGCACATCAGCCGGTTGCGCGACCGTCTGGAGACCGGGCTGTTCTCGCGCCTCGACGAGCTTCACCTGAACGGGCATCCCACCGAACGCCTGTGCGGAAACCTCAACGTGGCTTTCGGTTACGTGGAAGGCGAATCGTTGATCATGGGACTCAACGACGTCGCGGTCTCCTCCGGCTCCACCTGCACGTCGGCGGCGCTGGAGCCCTCCCACGTGCTCAAGGCCATGGGCGTCAGGGAGGACCTCGCCCACGGCTCCCTTCGCTTCGGGCTGGGACGCTTCAACACCGAGGAAGAGGTGGACTACGTCCTGGACCGGGTGGAGGAGGAGGTCACCCGGCTGCGCGGACTTTCGCCCCTCTATGCCAAGCGGTCGGCGGGGGCACACGGATAAGGGCAATGGCGACAGAGGTCCAGATAACGGAATCGGCGGCCAACCGGATCAAGGAACTGCTCGACCAGGACGAGCGGGACCTGACCGGCCTGCGCCTCAAGGTGGTGGGCGGCGGCTGCTCCGGCCTCCAGTACAAGATGGACCTCGACGACCCCAGGCCCACCGACCGCGTGTTCGAGCACGAGGGAGCCAAGGTGATCGTGGATCTCAAGAGCCTGCTGTACCTGGGCGGAACCGAGCTCGATTACAGGGAAACGCTCATGGAGGCGGCCTTCGTGTTCCAGAATCCCAATGTGAAGCGGAGTTGCGGCTGCGGCGCCTCGTTCGTGGTCTGAGGCAGCCGCCCGGAACGGCTCGATGCCCGACGGCAAGCCGTTCTCCCACGGGACACGCCATGTCCGACGTCATCTATTTCGACAACAACGCCACCACCCGCATCGCGCCGCAGGTCTACGAGGCGATGGCGCCGTACCTCACCGAGCTCTACGGCAACCCTTCGAGCATCCACAGCTTCGGAAGCCGGGTCGGACGCGCCCTCGACCGCGCGCGCACCCAGGTGGCGGGGCTCCTGGGAGCGGAAGACGAGGTCGAGGTGCTGTTCACCAGTTGCGGCTCCGAGGGTGACAACACCGCCATTCGCGGCATCCTCGAAGGCGCGCCGGACAGGCGCCACTTCATCACGACCGCGGTGGAGCATCCCGCTGTGCTGGGCCTGGGGCAGCACCTGGAGAAGAGAGGGTACCGGGTCACCTGGCTGGGGGTTGACGAGAACGGCATGCTGGACCTGGAAGAGCTCCGGGACTCCCTCTCCGACGACACCGCGCTGGTGTCGATCATGTACGCCAACAACGAGACCGGCGTCGTCTTCCCGGTGCGCGAGGCCGGCGAGATCGTCAAGGCCCGTGGCATCCCCTTTCACGTCGACGCGGTGCAGGTCCCGGGCAAGATCGAGCTCGACGTGAAAGACAGCCCCATCGACCTGTTGACCGTCTCGGCCCACAAGTTTCACGGGCCCAAGGGCGTGGGCGCGCTGTACGTGCGGCGAGGCATCACCCTCCGTCCTTTCATCGTCGGCGGCCACCAGGAGCGCAACCGCCGCGCCGGCACCGAGAACGTCGCCGGCATCGTGGGCATGGGCGAGGCGGCGGAGCTCACGGGCAAGGACATCGCCGCCGAGCGCGCACAGTTGAGCGGCATGCGCGACCAACTGGAAAGCGCGCTCGTAGCCACCTGCCCCGGCGCCCGGATCAACGGCGGCAAGTCGGAACGCCTGCCGAACACCCTCAACATCGCCTTCGAGTACCTGGAGGGCGAGTCGATCCTGGTGCTGCTGGACGAGTTCGGCATCTGCGCCTCCACCGGCTCCGCCTGCACCGCGGGCTCGGTGGAGCCGTCCCACGTGCTGCGGGCCATGAAGGTGCCGCCGCAATGGCTGCAGGGAGCCGTCCGCTTCAGTCTGAGCCGCTACAACACCGAAGCGGAAATCGATTTCGCGGCGGAGAAGATCCCGGGCATCATCAGGCGCCTCCAGGGGCTGTCCGCGTTGGGGCGGGTGGGAACGAAGGAAGGTCTGCCGGGGCAAGCATGAAACCCGACAGACGCAGCCGCCTCCCCTACCGCATTCGCTATCGAACCGGTGAATACCTGCTGCGAGCGCTTGTGGCGGGCCTCGGCCGGCTGCCGGCGTCCGCGGGGCCGTGCATCGCCTGGATCACGGACAGGGTGAGCTATCTTCTTCTGCGGGGATACCGGAGGCGGATGTACGACACCCTCGAACGCACCATGAGCGAAGAGCTGCCCACCCACGCGGAGCGTCGCACCGTCGTTCGGAGCGCCTGGAGGAACTTCGCCCACGGATTCGTCGAATCATTCGCCACCCTCTACATGACGAAGGATGAAGTTTGCTCGCGGGTCGAGATCAGGGGCGAGGAGCACCTGCGCGCGGCGCTGGCCCGGAAGAAGGGAGTCATCGCGTTAAGCGCCCATTTCGGGAGCTTCACCATGATCGGTCCCCGTCTGGTGGCCGCGGGGCACGACTTCAGCGTCGTGATCAAACTGCCGCGAGAGCGCCGGTTCGCCGCGCTGCAGAACGCGTACTTCGCGCGCGCCGGCGTCAACGTCATCCCGGCCCGGCCCAGCCGCGCCGCCGCCGTGCAGATGATCACGGCGTTGCGGCGGAACGGCATCGTCCTGCTGATCCCCGACGAGTTCAAGACCCGCGGCGTCGAGGTGAGCTTCCTCGGACGCCGCGCGCCCGCGCCGAAAGGGCCCGTCACCATCGCTCAACGGACGGGCGCCAGCGTGGTCCCCATCTTCATGGTCCGCGACGAGAGCGACCGGCTGACGCTGCAGGTCGAGCCCGAGGTCCGGTTCGTCCAGACCGAAGACCGGGAAGCGGACCTCCGCGCCAACGCCCAACTCTTCGCCGGAGAGATCGAAAGAATGGTGCGCCGCCACCCGGACCACTGGAGCTGGATGGGGTTCCCGAAACCCCGCAAGGGAGAGGCCTCCCAGGCCACGTCGTGACGGCGGCCGGGAAGCGGATGCGGAACAGCATGGAGCGTGCATGGATCTCGGCCTGACCGGAAGGGTTGCCATGATCACCGGCGCGAGCCGGGGAATCGGCAAGGCCATCGCGCTGGGGCTGGCGGCGGAGGGATGCCGGCTCAGCCTGTGTGCCCGTGGCCGGAAGGACCTTGACAAAACCGTGGAAGAACTGCGCGCGGGCGGCGCCGAGGTGCTGGCGTCGGCCCTGGACATCACCGACGAAGACGCGGCACGCGCATGGTTCGAAGAGACCCGTGACGCGTACCAGGCCGCCGACATCCTCGTGAACAACGTCGGCGGCTCGCGCCCGGGCGGAAACCTGTCCGCGTCCGGCGACGACTGGCAGCGCGGTTTCTCCCTGAACTTCTTCTCCGCCCTCGGCCTTTGCCGGCTGGTGGTGCCGGCCATGCAGGAGAGCGAACGCGGCTGCGTCATCAACATCGCCTCCATCTATGGCCGCGAGTGGGGCGGTCCCATGACCTACAACGCCGCCAAGGCCGCCATGATCAGCCTGTCCAAGCAGATGGCGCGCGAGCTCGCGCCCCACGGCATCCGCGTCAACAGCGTCGCCCCCGGCTCGATCCTGTTCCCGGGAGGGTCCTGGGACCGCCGCCGGAAGGAAGATCCCGAGGGCATCGCCGCGTTCGTCCAACGCGAGCTCCCGGCCGGGCGTTTCGGGACTCCGGACGAGGTAGCAGACGTGGTGGTCTTCCTCGCCTCGGACCGGGCCAACTGGATCTCCGGCGCCTGCATCAACGTCGACGGCTGCCAGTCGAGGTCGTTGATATGACGACCAGAGGTATCCAACTACACGGAGGCACATCATGATACGGACCATGCTGACGATTGTCGCGGCACTGTCGCTCATCGCCCACGCCGCAAGTGCGCAGCAACTCGAGAAGGCGGTGTTCGCCGGCGGCTGCTTCTGGTGCGTAGAGTCGGACTTCGACAAGGTGCCGGGCGTCGTGTCAACGGTATCCGGCTACACAGGCGGCAACACCAAGGACCCGACCTACCGGCAGGTCACCGCCGGAGGCACGGGCCACTACGAGGCTGTAGAGATCACCTACGATCCGGCCAAGGTCAGCTACGAGATGCTGCTCGCCGCGTTCTGGCGCTCCGTGGACCCGACCGACGGCGGCGGGCAGTTCTGCGACCGGGGCCAATCCTACGCGACCGCCGTGTTCGTCGCGAACGAGAAGGAGCGCGCCCAGGCCGAGGCTTCGAAAAAGGCCGCGCAGAAGTTGCTCGACAAGCCCATCGTCACGCCGATCCTCGCCGCCGGGCCGTTCCACGAGGCGGAAGACTACCACCAGGACTATTACAAGAACAACCCGCTCCGCTACCGCTATTACCGGTTTAGCTGCGGCCGTGACAGGACGGTGAAAGAGCTCTGGGGCGAGCACGCCTACGAAGGTATCCCGGGCCACGGGTGAGACGACGTGGCACGGCAGATTACTCAAACGTCCTGAGTAAAATTACTCAGGACGTTGAGTAAATCGGCAGGGATGATCCGTATGTTGGTGGAGGCGGGGGGAATCGAACCCCCGTCCGAAGGTTTTCCGCCAGAAGTGACTACATGCTTAGTCGCCGTTTGAGTCTCACCGCGAAAGGTCCCGACGACAGGGTCTTGCGCGGCCAGCCGGTTTGGATCTCGACCTCATCCCCTCCGGCAGGGGAATCGGTCCATCCCGCTGAATGACGCCTTGTCCGACCCCGCGGGAGAAAGCCGGCAAGACGCTGGCTGTCTAAGCAGCCAGAGCGTACTCGTGTTCGTCTGCAGTTACTTGCAGTCCTGCGTTTTTGACGAGGCCGCAGGACCCCGGCATGCCACTTTGACTTCCCACCCCCGTCGAACCCATATCGCCCCCAATGATGCGCCCTGGTCCGCCGCTCAACTTCTGCGGCTCTTCATGGAGCGTTCCATCTCGCGCCGGACCATCTTCTCCTTGACCGTGGCGCGCTTGTCGTAGAGCTTCTTTCCGCGGGCCAGGCCCAACTCCACCTTGGCGCGCCCGTCCTTGAAGTATAGCTTCAACGGAATCAGGGTCAAGCCGCGCTCCTTGACCTTGCCGGTGAGCCGCATGATCTCGCGCTTGTGCAGAAGCAGCTTCCGCGGCCGGGTGGGCTCGTGATTGAACATGTTGGCCGCCGGATAGGGGCTGATGTGGGAGTTGACCAGGTACACCTGGCCCTTGTCGACCCGGGCGTAGCTGTCGGCGAGATTGACGCGGCCGTCCCGAAGCGCCTTCACCTCGCTGCCCAGCAGCACCATCCCGGCCTCGAAGGACTCGTCGATGAAGTACTCCCGGCGCGCCCGGCGGTTGACGGTGACGGTCTTCTCGGCGGTTTCCTTGGTCGAGGCCATGGGATCGTATTCCGGTTCGTCGGCCCTGCGCCCGTGAGTTCGGCGAGTAGCGGCGCCGTCTACGGTCCCGGCACCGCCAGGATCCGGTTGTCGATCAGGCGAGCCTTGCCGACCCACGCGCAGACGGCCAGGAGCGTGGGGCCCGTAACCTCGTCCACCAGGCGAAGCTCCCTGGGGTCGCACAGGTCGGCGTACTCGAGACGCGCCAGGGGCTGCCGGGAGATCTCTTCCACCACCGCCTCACGGATCCGCGCGGCCGCGGTCTCGCCGCCGCGGACCAGCGCCTCGGCCCTGCCCAGGGCGCTTTGCAGACAACGCGCGGCCTCCCGCTCGGCCGGCCCCAGGTAGCGGTTCCGCGAGCTCATGGCCACGCCGTCGTCCTCCCGCACCGTGTCGCATTCGACGATCTCCACCTCCAGGTTCAGGTCGTCGCGCATCCGCCTGATGACCTGGACCTGTTGGTAGTCCTTGCGGCCGAACACGGCCACGTGCGGGCGCACGATGTTGAAGAGCTTCAGCACCACCGTGGCCACGCCGCGGAAATGTCCCGGCCGGTGAGCGCCGCACAACGGCCGGCTGACCTCTTCCACCTCCACGTAGGTCTGATATCCCGGCGGGTAGATGTCCTCGACCGAGGGATTGAAAAGGAGATCCACTCGCTCCTCCACAAGCAGCCGGACATCGCGCTCCAGATCCCGCGGGTAGCTGTCGAAGTCCTCGGAGGGAGCGAACTGGGCGGGATTGGCGAAGATGGAGACCACCCGGCAGTCGCCGTGCTTCACGGCCTCACGCACGAGGCTCAGATGGCCTTCGTGCAGGTATCCCATGGTGGGCACCAGGACGATGCGCTTCCCCTCGCGCCGGGCACGGCCGCTCCATGCCTGCATCTCCGGGATGGCGCGGATGTTGGGTAACGCTTGCATGGCGCGAGGCGCCGCCGCCCGTCCTCAGTGGAACGTGTGCTCCTCCGCCGGGAACGCCTCGGTCCGCACCTCTTCCATGTAGCTCTGCACCGCGCCGCCGATGGTTTCCTTGAGATTGGCGTAGCGCTTGACGAACTTGGGCGTGAAGTCGTCGAACAGGCCGAGCATGTCGTGGACCACGAGGATCTGCCCGTCGCAGTGCATGCCGGCGCCGATGCCGATGGTCGGGATGGACACGCGCCGGGTGATCTCGCGCGCCAGTTGCACCGGAATGCCCTCCAGCACCACCGCGAAGGCTCCCGACTGTTCCACCGCCAGGGCGTCGTCGAGGATGTTGCGGGCGTCGGCCTCGCCGCGCCCCTGGATACGGTAGCCGCCGAACTGGTGCACCGACTGAGGGGTGAGCCCCACGTGGCCCATGACCGGCACGCCCATCTTGACCAGCGCCTCGATGGTGGCGGCCTGGGTCACCCCCCCTTCCAGCTTGACGGACTCGGCGCCACCTTCCTGGATGAGCCTGCCGGCATTGCGCTTGGCTTCGTCCACTCCGAGCTGGAAAGTCATGAAGGGCATGTCCGACACCACCAGAGCCCGCTTGCGCCCGCGAATCACCGCGCGCGTGTGGTAGATGATGTCGTCGACCGTCACCGGCAGCGTGCTGTCGTGCCCCTGCACCACCGAGCCCAGGGAGTCGCCGACCAGAAGGAGATCTATACCGGATTGGTCCAGGATGCGGGCGAAACAGTAGTCATAGGCCGTGAGGCAGACGATCTTCTCGCCTCGCTCCTTCATGCTCCGGACTTCCGGCACCGTCATTTTCCGTCCCATTCGGCAGCCTCCTCAAGCTGAACATCCACAACAAAAAAAGCCCCCCGGACCAATCCGGAAGGCCATCCCGCTACCGTTGGAGACGATAGATGCCAGAATGTCTCATCCGTCTCGGTCCGGCTCCCCCGGATCCAAGCGGAACTCACGTCTTTTCGTGTCTTCCCGTTCCCCCTTCCTGGAGTCGGCCGGCTCCGCCTGGCCGCTCCGGGGCTTTCCGGAAAGATGGTGGGATACTAGCGCGAAGCGCGCGGAAAGTCCAGGGGGTTTTCGATGGGTTTCGAAATGGAACGCGACCGGCGGGCGGGGTCACGGCAGCTTGTAGGAGCTGTCCTCGATGAGCCTTCGGAGGTCCTGGCGGAACTCGCCCTGCCACTTGGAGAGGATCACGTCGGCGGGACACAGCCCCTGCTGGACCAGGTCGCGCAAGGGCTTCAGATGGATGGTCTCGTCCTCGCCGCGCTTGTTCAAGCCCCGCTGGCGCGCCAGCCCTTCCCAGGCGATGTCGACCATCTCCTTTGCCAGGTCGCCCAGGGAGTAGCGCCGGAAGCGCGCCGCCGGGCCGAGCCGGTGAGAGTCGTGGTAGGCGGTCATGCGCTCGTCGAAGGACCATCCCTTGACCAGGTCCCATCCGGCCTGGAGGCAGTCGGCGTCATAGCAGATGCCCTTGATGAGCGCGGGCAGCGCCGGCATCAGCTCCGGCGCCTGGCTGTCGGCGGAGCGGAACTCCAAGTAGTGCTTGAGCCGCACCTCGGGGAACAGCGTGGTGAGATGAAGCTGCCAGTCCGCCATGGTGGCGCGGTGGCCCTGGTGCCCGTGTTCCAGGAAGTGGCGGAACGGGATCCCGGTCATGTCCAGGTAGTTGCCGTCCCGGGCGATGAGGTACATCGGCACGTCGAGGGCGTACTCCACGTAGTGGTGGAAGCCGGCGTCGGGAGAGAAGCAGAACTCCAGGAGCCCGCAGCGGTCGGCGTCGGTGCGCGTCCAGATATGGCCGCGGTAGCTCTTGAAGCCGTTGGGCTCGCCGTCCGAGATGGGCGAGTTGGCGAACGTCGCGCCGATGATCGGCGCCAGCCCCATGGCGGTTCGCAGCTTCGCCATGGCGTCCGTTTCGTCGCCGTAGTCGATGTTAGCCTGCACGGTGGCCGTCTGCTTCATCATCCGATGGCCCAGGCTTCCCACCTTGGCCATGTACGGCCCCATGATGCGGTAGCGCCGCTTGGGCAGCCACTCGATCTCGTCGACGCGGCTGAACGGCTGCATCCCCAGGCCCAGAAACACCACGTCGAACTTTCCGGCAACGTCGATCAACTCGCGGATGTGCTGGGAGAACTCGGCGTTGCTGCAGTGGATGTCGTCGCAGGGCTCGCCGCTCAACTCGATCTGGCCGCCCGGCTCCAGGGTGATGGCGTGGTTGCCGCGCTTCAACCCGATGACGAAGCCGCCTTCCTCCTGCGGCTCCCAGCCGTAGTCGCTTACGAGACCCTCGAGGATGACTCTGACGCCGCGCGGGCCGGAGTACGACAGCGCCTTGGCCGTGTCGCGTTCGATGCCGACCTTCTCGTACTCGGTGCCCACGCGCCACTGCTCACGAGGCTTGCCGGCATCGTGAAAGAAGGCTTCCAGCTCGTCGCGTCTCTCGATCACGGACATCGCGCCGTATCCTCGCCGTGGGACCTAGTGTCCTGTCCGGTTGCTTCTACCCGCGGCAGACGGCCCGCAGGTTCTGCTCGTAGGGCGGCGTGACCACCGCTTTTTCCGTGATGATGGCCGAAACCAGGGAATGATCGGTGACGTCGAAAGCGGGGTTCAGCGTGTTCACTCCGTCAGGCGCGATACGGGTTCCGGCGATGTGCGTCACCTCGTCCTGGCTGCGCTGCTCGATGGGAATGTCGGCGCCGGATGGACAATCGAGGTCCACCGTGGAAGTCGGGCACGCCACGTAGAAAGGAACCTCGTGCCGGTGGGCCAGCACCGCCACCGTGTAGGTGCCGATCTTGTTGGCGACGTCGCCGTTGGCCGCCACGCGATCCGCCCCGACCACCACCGCGTCCACCCGGCCGCTATTCATCACGTAGCCCATCATGTTGTCGGTGATGAGGGTGACCGGAATCTCCTCCTTGGCGAGCTCCCATGCGGTCAAACGGGCGCCCTGAAGAAACGGCCGCGTCTCGTCCACGAACACTTCCTCGATGGCCGCGCCGGACTCCTTCATGGCCCGCAGAACTCCCAGGGCGGTGCCGTAGCCGGCGGTGGCCAGGGCGCCGGCGTTGCAGTGGGTGAGGATGCGCCGGGAATCCTTGAGCAACCCGGCCCCCAGGCTGCCGAGGGTGCGATTGGCGGCGACGTCTTCTTCGCATATCTCGAGAGCCTCTTCCTCGAGCCGGCGCTTCAGCATCTCCAGGTCGCCGTCCTTGTACTCTTCATAGATCCGCCGCATGCGCGCCAGCGCCCAGTGGAGGTTCACGGCGGTGGGGCGCGTATCGGCCAGCGTGCGGAAAACCCTTTCCATCGCCGTTTCGACCCGCCTGGGATGCCGGATGCGGCGCGCGCCCAGCGCGACTCCCATGGCGGCGGCGACGCCGATGGCCGGGGCGCCGCGAACGACCATCGTGCGGATGGCCTGGGCAACCTGCCGGAAGTTGCGGCAGACCCGGTACACCTCCTTGCGGGGGAGCCGCCGCTGGTCGATGAGGATCACCTCACCGTCGCGCCACTGGATCGTTCTCACGGTCATGTCGGTTCATCTTTCGGTCGTGCTCAAATATAGTACTTGAGAACGACCGTCAAGGAAACTGGGAACGATGGGCGTATTTGGACTTCTGGCCTACGCTTCGGGGCTCTACTTCATCAAGCCGGACCTGGGGCCGCAGGTGTTGCTGGCGACCCTGGCCTTCATTCACCTGTGCGACGGCATTCTTTGCCTGATCATCGCCCGACACGGCGGGCGCACTCAGACCGGCTGGACCCTGGCCGGCTTGATCCTCGGCGTCTGGGGGGCGCTTCCGCTGCTCTTGCTTCGCCGCTAGTCCATCCGCTTGCGCAGGAACGCGGGGATGTCGAAGTCGTCCTCCGCCACCTCGTCCTCCGTGAGGTCGTAGGGTGTCTGGGGCGTCGTCGAATCCTTTCCCGACTCTCCGTGCCAGCTCGGCTCGCCGAATCCGTCATCCTCGAGGGTGCCGAGGTGAACGACCTTCTTGCCCTTGGTGTCCTTGATACCCAACCCGAGCGTGCCCTGCCTGTTCGACGGCGCCTGTTTCTGCTCGGCGGGCGCGGCCTCCGGCTGCCGGACGCCGCCGTCGCCGAACCCGGTGGCGATGACCGTAATCCGCAGCTCGTCCTCCAGGGTCTCGTCGATGACGGCGCCGAAGATGATGGTCGCGTCGTCGTGGGCTTCACCCTGGATAAGGGTCGCCGCCTCGTTGACCTCGAACAGGCTCATGTCCGGGCCGCCGGTGACGTTGATCAGGACGCCGCGGGCGCCGTTGATGGAAACGTCCTCCAGGAGCGGGCTGGAGATGGCCTGTTGAGCCGCCTCCAGGGCCCGGTTGTCGCCCGAGGCCGCGGCCGCGCCCATGAGCGCGAATCCCATCTCCTTCATGACCGTACGGACGTCGGCGAAGTCGAGGTTGATGAGCCCGGGCGTCACGATCAGGTCGGCGATGCCGCGGACCGCTTGGGTGACCACGCTGTCCGCCACCTTGAAGGTCTCCAGCAACGTCGTGGACTTGCCGGCAATGCTGAGAAGCCGCTGGTTCGGGATGACCACGAGGGTATCCACCTTGTCCTTGAGCTCCCGGATGCCCTCCTCGGCCTGCTGCATGCGCCGCTTGCCTTCGAAGATGAAGGGTTTGGTCACCACGCCCACCGTGAGCGCCCCGACTTCGCGCGCCACGCTGGCGATGACCGGCGCGCCGCCCGTGCCGGTGCCGCCGCCCATCCCGGCGGTGATGAAGATCATGTCGGCGCCCGTGAGGAATTCCCGAAGACGTTCCTTGTCCTCCATCGCGGCGCGCCGGCCCGTCTCCGGATTGGCGCCGGCCCCGAGACCCTTGGTAAGGGAGTCGCCGATCTGGACCTTGATCTCGGCCTGGTTCGCGTCCAGCGCCTGGCTGTCCGTGTTGGCCACGATGAAGTCCACGCCCTTGAGTCCCTCTTCGATCATGGTATTGACCGCGTTGCCGCCGCCGCCGCCGATGCCGATGGCCTTGATCCGTGCTCCGGTATCTATCGGGTCCACCATTTCAAACATAGCACTTCCTCCTTTTTCCCAGTTGCATTACAGTGTTCGATCCGTGGGAAACGAGCGTCCGCACGCGCGCCGGCCGGCCGTTTCCGCCTTTTTTCGACTAGAAGCTTTCGACTAGAAGAACTCCTTGAACCACTCCGTCATCCGACCCCGGACCTTGTAGAACAGATGTTCGTTGTCGCGGATCCGAAACAGACTCCGATCCTGCTGCCCGAGGCCGAAAAGCAGAAGTCCGGTGCCCGTCGCGTAGACCGGGCTGGACACCACGTCCACCAGCCCCGTGACGTTGGCCGGCACCCCCTGGCGCACCGGCACGTCGAAGATCCTTTCCGCCATGTCGATGATCCCCGGCAGAAGCGTGCAGCCGCCGGTCATGACGATGCCCGACACCAAGTGGTCCTCGTAGCCGGACTTGCCGATCTCCCGCTGCACCAGGTTGAAGACCTCCTCCAGGCGCGGCTCGATGATCTCGCACAGGATCTGGCGTGACACCGACCGCGGGCTCCGTCCGCCCACGCTCGGCACCTCCAGCGTCTCGTTGCGGTTGGCCAGGTCGGTCTCCACGCACCCGTAACGCTGCTTCAACTGCTCCGCCGCCGCCATCGGGGCATGCAGTCCCGCGGCGATGTCGCTGGTGAGGTGGTTGCCGCCCACGCTGAGCACCGCCGTGTGCTTCACCGAGCCGCCGTGGAACAACGCGATGTCGGTGGTGCCGCCGCCCATGTCCACCAGCGCCACCCCCACCTCCTTCTCTTCCTGGGTCAGCGTCGCGTCGGCGGACGCCAGCGGCTCGAGCACGAAATCCGCGACGTTGAGCCCGGTACGATTGCAGCACTTGATGACGTTCTGGGCCGCCGCCACCGCGCCCGTGACCACGTGCACGCTGGCCTCGAGCCGCACCCCCGCCATGCCCCGGGGCTCCACGATCCCGCCCTGGCCGTCGAGGGCGAATTCCTGGGGCAGCACGTGGAGCACCTCCCGGTCCATGGGGATGGCCACCGCCTTGGCCGCGTCGATGACCCGATCCACGTCGGCGTCGGTCACCTCGTTGTTCTTGACCGCCACCACCCCGTGGCTGTTGAACCCGCGGATGTGACCCCCCGCGATGCCGGCGAAGACGGTGTTGATCTCGCAGCCCGCCATGATCTCCGCCTCCTCCACCGCCTTCTTGATGCCCTCCATGGTGGCCTCGACATTGATCACCACGCCTTTCCTCAAACCGCGCGACGGGTGAATGCCGACCCCCACCACCTCCGGCCCCTGCTCGGTCTGCTCCCCCACCACGGCGCAGATCTTGTGGGTCCCGATGTCGAGCCCGACGACAACGTTGGTCTTCTTAGACATGGATCTTCCCGCCTCTTTCGTTGTTCCTTCCCATCGAATCACACCTTTCCCCGCGGGCGCGCGACCACCTGCCCCCGGAAACTCAAGTCCACGGCCTGGAAACGGGCTCCCTGCCCCTGAAACTTCCGCAGGAACCACCGCATCCGCGTCAGCTTCTCGTCCCAG
This sequence comes from Deltaproteobacteria bacterium, assembly GCA_028818755.1. Taxonomy (GTDB): domain Bacteria; phylum Desulfobacterota; class Binatia; order UBA9968; family JAJDTQ01; genus JAJDTQ01. The sequence goes on from JAPPNF010000170.1 coordinate 36,471, forward strand.
TCGCCCCAGCCCATGCGAAAAGGCACCGCGTACGAAACCGGATAGAGGACGATGCTGCCGCCGGACTCGAAGCGGATTTCCGACAGGCCCAGCGACGCCCGTTCCACTTTCCGTCCCAGGGCCACCGCCTGGGACAGCTTCTCCCGGGTGCCGGGCTCCCGCAGCGGCAACCGCGCGGCCCGCAGCCCCGTGATGAAGGGAAAGTCGACCGAGTCCTCGTCTTCAAGCGCCTTGAAGATGACGCCGTCGTCCGCGACGTAGTAGAGCTTGTCCAGCGCCACGATGGCGCTCGCGCTCCATTCCTCGATGTCGATCACCAGGCGGCCCGGAAATTCCCGCCGTATCAGGACCGACTTGACCCAGGGGTGCTGCCGCACCCGTTCCTCGATTTCGGCGGGATCGATGCTCCAGATGCCGGTATGCGGTCCCAGGCCGGACATCACCACCAGCTCCGCCCCCTTGACCTTCTCCACGCCCTCGACCTTGACCTCCCGGATGGCGAAATAGGGGTGCGTCATGAAGAAGCCCGAGGCCTCCCCGGCCGCCGACCGGACCGTCTCCGCGGCAACGTCCAGCGCCGAGCGCGCCTGGCGATAAAGATCCGCGGAGTATCCCCGGCCGAGCCACCCGACCGCCGCCAGCGACGCCAGCACACCGCCGGCCGCCGCCATGGCCAACCAACGCCTGCCGGGCTTCCCGGACCGGTTCGACGGCCTAGTGTCCCGTCCCACGTAATCCTTTACCAATCTGCTGGTCCTTCTTGCCGTCGGCTGCGTTGCTCTTCCTCGCGTGGTGCCCGCCACTGCTCGTCATCGCGCCTTGCCGACGACAAGAAATCCTGCGCATCTTGGCAAAGGATTACGTGGGACAGGACACTACGCATTGCCTTCCTCCCGCACGGCCGCGGCGTTCTTCAACGACGCGCGGTCCAGAATCCGCTCCACCAGCCCGCCGAAGTCGATTCCGACCCCTGCGGCGATCTCCGGCAGCAGGCTCAGCGGAGTCATCCCCGGCAGCGTGTTGACCTCCAGCACGTACAACCGCTGTTCCCGGGAGAGGCGGAAGTCCACCCGGGGCGCTCCCTCGCACCCCAACGCCGCACAGGCCCGGGCCGCCAGCCGCATGGCCTTGCGATAGAGCATACCCGGCAGGGGAGCCGGGAAGACGTGGGACGCCATGCCGGCGGTGTACTTGGTCTTGAAGTCGTAGAAACCCTTCGCCGGCCTGATCTCGGTGACGCCCAGGGCCTCGCCGTTGAGCAGCCCCACGGTAATTTCCCTGCCGGCCACGTATCGCTCCACCAGCGCGTCCCGGTCCGACCGACACGCCTTGCGCAACGCCGGAGCCAGGTCCCTTCGCCGCCGCACGATGGTGACGCCGATGGAGGAACCCTCGGCCCGCGGCTTCACCACGGCGGGCAACGGGAGCTTCGCCGCCGCCTCTCCGTCCCCGGACACCACCCGATACGGCGGTGTCGGAACCCGGTTCCGTACCAGCACCTCCTTGGTCAACACCTTGTCCATGCACAACGCCGAGGCGGTCACGCCCGAACCCGTATAGGGGATGCCCATGACCTCCAGCAGTCCCTGCACGCAGCCGTCCTCGCCGATCTTGCCGTGGAGCGCGTTGAAGACGACGTCGACGCGGCGCTTGCGCAGCTGTCCGGGCAAGTCCCGGCACACGTCGATGAGAGACACTCCCTTGTAACCCCGTTGCCGCAAGGCGTCGGCGACCTCCTTCCCCGACACCAGCGACACTTCCCTTTCCGCCGAGGGACCGCCGTAGAGGACGCCCACCCGGCGCGTTCGCCAGGCTGCCGGCGGCGCGCTCATGGCGGCCACTCCCCGGCGAACCGCACCTCGGTTTGCAGGGTGACCGAGAACCGGCTCTCCACCCTGCTGCTCACCTGCTCGATCAGCCGCCGGACGTCCTCGGCCCGGGCGTCGCCTCGGTTGACGATGAAGTTCGCGTGGCGCCGTGACACCTCGGCGCCGCCCACGCGCAGTCCCTTGAGCCCGGACGCCTCGATCAGCCTTCCGGCATAGTCGCCCGGCGGATTGCGGAACACCGAACCGAAGTTCGGATGACCCGACGGCTGACTCTCCCGGCGCCGCGCCATGATGGCGCGCATGCGTGCGTCCACCGCATCGGGCGTTTCTGGCGTCAGCGCCAACCCCACGCGGGTGACGACGGCGCCCTCGGGCAGCCGCGCCTCGCGATACGAGAAGCTCAACTCCTCGTGCGCCAGGACCAAGGGCTCGCCGCAGGCGTCGACCGCCTCAACCCTGGTCACGATCCGCTCCATTTCCGATCCGTACGCGCCGGCATTCATCACCAGCGAGCCGCCCACGCTGCCGGGGATGCCCTCGGCGAACTCCAGTCCGGCCAACCCGCGGCGCACGGTTTCGCGCACCAGCCGGCTCACCGCGTAGGCGGCGCCCACGTCCGCGCCCGCATCCCGCCAACGCACCCGGCGAAACTCCCCCCGCAACCGCACGACCACACCGCGCACCCCCCGATCGCTGACCAACAGGTTGCTGCCGTTGCCCAACAACAGCACCGGCACGCCGCGGCATGCCAGTACCCTCAGGCAGGCGCTCAGGCCCCGGTTCGTATTCGCCTCCACGAAGTAGTCCGCGGGCCCGCCGACCTTGAAGGAGGTGTAGCGGGCCAGCGGCTCGCGGACCCGCACCGCCACGCCGGCGATGCCGCACAGCTCCGTGGTCAATCGGTCGGTGCTCATTGCCTCTGTTCCCGCAAGGACTCAAGCAGTGTCTCCCCAACCTTGTGGATGTCCCCGGCGCCGAGGGTCAGGACCATGTCGCCGTCCGCGAGCCGCGGCAGGAGGCCGCCGGCTACGTCCTCCTTGGCGGCGACGAACTCCACGTCCATGTGCCCCCGGCGCCTGATGGCGCGGTACAACTCCTCGCTGCTTGCCCCCGGCACCGGCTCCTCTCCGGCGGCGTAGATGTCGGTGACGATCAGCCGGTGGACGCCGTCGAACGCCGAGACGAAGTCCTCGAACAGGTCCTTCGTGCGGCTGTAACGGTGCGGCTGAAACACCACCGTCAAGGGACGCCCCCAACCCTCGGTGATGGCCTGGAGGGTGGACTCGATCTCCGTCGGATGATGCCCGTAGTCGTCCATGACTAGGATCCCGGCCACCTCGCCCTTGATCTCCGACCGGCGGTGGATGCCGGCGAATCGACCCAAGGCCTCCGCCGCGTCGGCAAAGTCGATGCCCAGCTCCGCCGCCACGGCGATGGCCGCCAGGGCGTTGGCGACGCTGTGGCGGCCCGGCATGGGCAATGTCACCGCTCCCAGCGCCCGGCCGTGGTGCAGCACCGAGAAACTCGACTCCATCTGCCGCGCGCGGACCTCCTCGGCGCTGAAGTCCGCGTCCGCCGAAAGGCCGTAGGTGACCACCCGCTTGTTCACCCGGGGTATCAGTCCACGGACCGTCGGATGGTCCAGGCAGAGCACCGCGACCCCGTAGAAGGGCACCTTGTTGACGAACTCCAGAAACGCGTCGGCGAGCTCCTCCGTCGTGCCGTAGTACTCGATGTGCTCGCGGTCGATGTTGGTCACCACCGCCAACGACGGCGACAGCAGCAGGAAGGTGCCGTCGCTTTCGTCGGCCTCGGCCACCAGGATGTCGCCTCTGCCCATCTGCGCGTTTCCGGCCAGGGACCGTATCCGGCCGCCGATGACCAGGGTCGGATCCATTCGCGCCTCGGTCAGGACGTGTCCGATCATCGACGTCGTGGTGGTCTTCCCGTGGCTGCCCGCCACCGCGATGCCGTACTTCATGCGCATGAGCTCGGCGAGCATCTCGGCGCGCGGAATCACCGGGATCTGGCGCTCCTTGGCCGCCACCACCTCCGGGTTGGAGAACTTCACCGCGGTGGAGATCACCACCACGGAAAGACCCTCGGCCAGGTTGGCGGCATCGTGGCCGATGCGCACCTCCGCCCCCAGGGACCGCAGACGCCGCGTGGCGTCGTTTTCCTGAAGATCGGAGCCGCTTATCTCGTAGCCCAGGTTCAACAAGACCTCCGCGATTCCGCTCATGCCGACGCCGCCGATGCCGACGAAGTGCACGCGATGGCGTCTTTCAAATGCTCTCGGGCCCATCACCGCCACTCGGGGACCAGGGCATGGCACTCGTCCACGATTCGTTCGGCCGCGTCCCCCCGGCCGAGGCGCGCGGCGGCGCGGCTCATGGCCGATCGCCGCGCGGAATCCCCGTGGAGGGCGCGGATGGTTTCGGCCAACCCCGAGGATGTCAGTTCCTGTTCCACGATCACCTCGGCGGCGCCGGCTTCCTCAAGGGCCCGCGCATTGAGTCTTTGGTGGTCGTGAGCCGCGTACGGATACGGGATCAACACCGAGGGCTTGCCGAATACCGTGAGCTCCGACAGCGTCGAGGCCCCGGCCCGGCACAGCACCAGGTCGGCCGCGGCGTACGCGCTGTCCATACGGTCGATGAACGGCAGCACCTCCGCCGCGCACGGCAGCGACTCATAGCCCTTTCTTACCAGCTCCTCGTCGGCGCGCCCGGTCTGGTGCGTCACCCGGAACCCGGCCGCAAGATCGCCCAGATGCGCCAGCGCGCCCAGCACCGCCTCGTTGATCCGGTGAGCCCCCGCGCTGCCGCCGAAGACCAGCAGATGAAAGCGGTCCTCCCGCTCCACCGCGGGAAGGTCGCGCCACCGTACCGGCGTGCCCGTCAGCACGACCTTGGCCCCGGGAAAATAGTCCACGCTCTCGCGGAAGCTCGTGAAGATCCGGTCCACCAGCCGGCCCAGGACGCGGTTGGTGAATCCCGGGCGCAGGTTCTGCTCCAGGATCGCGCAACGGACGCGTCGCGACACCCCGGCCAGCAACAGCGGCCCCGAGGCGTAGCCGCCGAGGCCGATGATGCACTGGGGATCGAAGCGGCGGATGATGGACCGAGAGCGCCACAGGCTCGCGGGTATTCCGTACAGACCCTCCAGCAACCCCTTGAGGCCGCGCCCCTTGAGGCCGCGAATGGGCAGCAGCTCCAGCGGAAACTCGGTCTCGGGGATCACCCGGCTCTCGATGCCCCAGCGGCTCCCTACGAAGAGGATGCGCGCCGCGTCGTTGCGCCGGCGGAACTCCCGCGCCACGGCCAGGCCGGGAAAGAGGTGTCCTCCGGTGCCGCCGCCGGCCACGATCAACCTCATGGCTGTGTCCTCCTCCAGGAGACGCCCAGGAGCATTCCCGCGACCGTCAAGTGGACCACCAGGGCCGAGCCGCCGTAGCTGACGAACGGCAGCACCAGTCCCTTGGTGGGCACCAGGCCCATGACCACGCTCATGTGCACCAGCGCCTGGAGCCCCAGGAGCATCGTGAGCCCGAACACCATGAGGCGGACGAAGGGTTCCTCGCTTTCCAGGGCCAGCCGCAGGCCGCGATAGAGCAGGATGCCGAACAACCCCACCACCAGCAGCGCCCCCCACAGACCCAGCTCCTCCCCGATCACCGAGTAGATGAAGTCAGTGTGGGCCTCCGGAAGGTAAAGGAGCTTCTGGCGGCTCTGGCCCAACCCGCGGCCCCACAACTGCCCCGAGCCGAAGGCAATGTAGGACTGGATGATCTGGAAACCGCTGTTGGCGGAGTCGCTCCAGGGGTCCAGAAAGGCCAGCAGCCGTTTCACCCGGTAGTCGGCGGACATGACGAGGAAGGCCGCCAACGGTAATGCCGCCGCCGCCACGCAGGCGAGATGCTTCACCTGACTGCCGGCCACGAACAGCATGGCCATGGCGAGGATGGCGAGAATGAAAGCCGAGCCGAAGTCCGGCTCCGCCATCAGCAGGGCCACGACCGCCCCGGTCACCAGCAGCGGAGGCAGAACGCCGGATACGAAGCCGTCCAACCGGTCGGCCCTTCTGGAGAGGGTATAGGCCAGGTAGAGCACGAAGCACACCTTGGCCACCTCCGACGGCTGGAACAGGAACGGCGACACTCCCAGCCAGCGATGGGCCCCGCCCCGGACCACGCCGACACCGGGAATCAGCACCAGCACCAGCGTCACCAGGGCGGCGACGAGCAGCGGGCCCGCAAGACGGCGATAGGCAGGCGGCGGCAGCAACAAGGCCACGGAGAGTCCCAGCAGGCCGAGGCCGGCGGCCAGCAACTGCTTGCGGAACAGGTAGGTGCCGTCGCCGAAACGTTCCTGGGCGAAGAGGTAGCTGGTGTTCAGCACCATGGTGATGCCGATGGCGAGCAACGCCACCAGGCTCGCCAGCATCCACCGGTCCACGTTGCGAATCCCGTTCATAGGGCCTGCACCAGCTCCTTGAACGCGCGGCCCCGCTCGGCATAGTTCTCGAACATGTCGAAGCTCGAGCATGCCGGCGACAACAGCACCACGTCGCCGGCATGAGCGGCGGCCCGGGCCTCGCGCACCGCTTCTCCGAGATCCGTCACGACCAAAGTGTCGGTCAATCCCCCCAGGGCCTCCTTCATGAGCTCCGCGGATGCACCCAACAGGATCAGCTTGCGCACCCGTTCCCGTATCAGCGGCGCCAGTCCGCCGTAGCCGCCGCCCTTGTCGACGCCGCCGGCGATGAGCACGATGGGGCTGTCGAAGCTGGCCAGCGACTTCCGGACGGCGCCGACGTTGGTGCCCTTGGAGTCGTTGAAGTAGCGCGCCCCGGCGAGCTCCCGGACGAATTCCAGCCGATGCTCGATGCCCGGGAACCGCCTGGTCGCGGCGCGGATGTGACGTCCTTCGACGCCCACGGCCTTGGCCGCGCACACCGCTGCCATGACGTTCTCCACGTTGTGGACCCCCCGCAGCCTCACGTCGCTCAGGGGGAACCGCTCTTCGGCGCCGCCGCCGCGCCAGACGATGGCGTCCGCCGTGGCAAAGGCACCCTCTTCCGCCCTCGACCAGCCGAAGGAAACCACCTGGGCGTCCAGTCCGTCCTGCAAGCTCCACACCCAGGGGTCGTCGCGGTTCAGCACGGCGACGTCGCCGGGTTGCTGGGCGGCGAAGATCCTGGCCTTGGCCGCGCCGTAGCTCGAGAGGCCGTCGTAGCGGTCGAGATGGTCCTCGCTGAGGTTGAGGTACAGGGCGACGCGGGGCCGGAAATCGCGGACCCATTCGAGCTGGAAACTGCTGACTTCCACGACGCCCCAGTCCCAGTCTCCGTCCACGTACTCGATGAGCGGCCGGCCGATGTTGCCGCCCGCGAAGACGCGCAGCCCGGCCGCTTCCAGGACGGCGGCCACGAGGCGGGTGGTGGTGGTCTTTCCGTTGGTCCCGGTGATGGCCACCATGGGGGTGCGGCTGAAACGCGCCGCCAGCTCGATCTCGCTCAACACCTCGGTCCCGCGGCCGACGGCTTCCACCAGCAGTGGATTGTCCCGCGGCACCCCGGGGCTGGGAACCACCGCGTCCACGCCGTCGAGCCAAGCCGTTCGCTCCGGGCCGAAGTGACAGGCGGCCGGCACCGGCAACCGCGACAGCTCGTCCCTTGCCTGCGACATCTGGTCTTCCGCGCGCGCGTCGGCGCCCACCACCCGGGCGCCGCGGGCGGCCAGAAACCGCGCCGCCGCCAGGCCGGTGCGGGCAAGTCCCAGCACCAGGATCCTTTTGCCCTCGACTTCCATCACGGGTTCTCCGCCCGCTGTGGCCTGGCCCTTCGACTTCGCTCGGCTACACCTCGCTACGCTCAGGGCGAACGGGAAAACTTGCCAAGCCGTTCGTCCTGAGCGTAGCGGAGCGAAGTCGAAGGACGTCATTCAATCGACCCAACCCTTCAGCGCAGCTTGAGCGTGCTCAACGCGAACAGCGCGCAGATGATCGACACGATCCAGAACCGCACGATGATCTGCGGTTCCGGCCAACCCTTCAGCTCGTAGTGGTGGTGGATGGGCGCCATGCGGAAGACGCGTTTGCCGCGCAGCTTGAACGACGCCACCTGTACGATCACCGACACCGCCTCCACCACGAAGACGCCCCCCACCACCACCAACAGAATCTCGTTCTTGCTGATGACCGCGAGGATCCCCAGAGCGGCTCCCAGACCCAGACTGCCGACGTCGCCCATGAACATCTGCGCCGGGTAGGTGTTGAACCAGAGGAAACCCAGGCCCGCGGCCACCACCGCGGCGCAGAACACCGTAAGCTCTCCAACCCGGGAGACGTGGGGGATCTGCAGATACTCGGCGAACTTCACGTGGCCCGCGAGATAGACGATGAGCGCGTACGTGGCCGCGGCGGTCATCACCGGGCCGATGGCCAAGCCGTCGAGACCGTCGGTGAGGTTGACGGCGTTGGAGGCGCCCACCACCACCACCACCGCGAACGGGACGTACCAGAGTCCCAACTCCGGGCGCACGTTCTTGAAGAAAGGGACGGCGACGGTGCTGCTGAAATCTGGCTGTAGTAGTAGCACCACCGTCGCCGCCGAGGCCACGGCGATCTGGGGAATGAGCTTGCTCCACATGCCCAGTCCCCGGCTGCTCTCACGCCGGACCTTGAGGAAGTCGTCGATGAGGCCGATGGCCGCGAAGGCCACCGTGACCGCGAGCGCCACCAGCACGTAAACGTTGGTAACGTCGCCCACCAGCACGGTGGACAACACCAGGGAGAGCACGATCAGGGTCCCCCCCATGGTGGGGGTGCCGGCCTTGCCGGCATGGCGGTCCGGACCGTCGTCCCGAATCGGTTGCCGGATCTGCCACTCCTTGAGGGCGCGGATGAGATAAGGGCCGATGACGAAGGCCAGCAGCAACGACACGAGCGCCGCCAGCGCCGCGCGAAACGTGATGTAGCGGAACACGTTCAGGACCGGGAACGTGGTATGCAGCGGAAACAACAGAAGATACAGCACGACGCTACGCCCCCCCGTCTTTCATGGCCGCGAGCACCTTTTCCATGGCCGCTCCACGCGAGCCCTTGACGAGGACCCAGTCGCCCTTGCGAAGCTCGGCCCGCAGATCTCTTCCCAGAGTCCGGTGGCTCCTCGCCACCCGCACGGCGGCCCGCTCCATGCCCGCCGCCAGCGCTCCCTGCCGGGTGTCCCGGGCGAAGCGACCCAGCAGGTAGAGAGTGTCCAACCCACTCGCCGCCGCGGCCTCGCCGACCTCGCGATGGCAGGCGGCCTCGTTGGCGCCCATCTCCCGCATGTCGCCTAGCGCCGCGACCCGGCGGCCTCTTCCCGGAATCGCCTTCAGCGCCGCCAGCGCCGCCTCCATGGAGGCGGGATTGGCGTTGTAGGCGTCGTTGATGATGCCGATGCCGTTCCAGCGCTCCACCTGCATGCGCATGGCCACCGGCCGCACCGCCTCGAGACCCGTGCGGATGGCGGCCATGTCCGCGCCGAAGGCGTGGGCCATGGCCGCGGCCCCGACCGCGTTGCGGACGTTGTGCATGCCGCACAGGCGCAGCCGCACCGGCTCCCGCATGCGGCCCACGCGGAGGTTGAACCGCAACCGGCCGCCGGACAGCATCTCGGCGTCCTCGCCGCGGACGAAACCGCCGGTGCCGTAGGTCACCACCCGGCCCCGGAAAGCCCGGCTCTGGCGCACCACCCGGTGGTCGTCCAGGTTGACCACGGCGGTGCCCTGGGGATCGAGCCCGCGAAAGATCGCCCCCTTCTCCCGGGCTACGCCGGCGAGGGTTCGCAGTCCCGAAAGATGGGCCGGAGCCACCGAGGTGATGAGCGCGAGATCGGGGTCCGCAATGGCCGTCAGGCGGCGGATCTCCCCCGGCCGGTTGGTGCCGAGCTCCACCACCGCCGCGCGTTCGTGTCCTCGAAGCCGCAGCAGGGTCAACGGCAAACCCACCAGATTGTTGTAGTTGCCTTCGGTCTTGAGGACCTTGCCGCGCAACGGACGGTCTTCCATGCGCGCGCGCTGCAGGATGGAGAAGAGCATCTCCTTGGTGGTGGTCTTGCCGTTGGAACCGGTGATGGCCAGGACCCGCGGCGCCGTCCTCCGGCGATGGAAATGGGCGATGTCGCCCAGCGCCCGGAGCGTGTCGCGTACGCGAATCACCGACACCGGCCCGGGGCCGGCGACGTTCCGCTGCACCACCACGCACCCGCCCCCGCGCCGCGCCGCCTCGGACACGAACACGTGACCGTCGCGCAACTCCCCGCGCAGCGCCACGAATACGCCGTCCCGTTCCACCTGGCGCGAATCCGTGCTGATGCGGCCGAACCGGCTCGCGGCACCATGCTGAACGATGGTGCCCCTGGCCGCCCGCGCCAGCTCTTCAATGGTCCAATCCATGGCCGCTTGATATCCGTGCCCGCGTCAACCGCCGGCGCCGTGCACCTCTTCCCGCAAGACCTGCCGGTCGTCGAACCGAAGCCGCCGTTTTCCCACGATCTGGTAGTCTTCATGGCCCTTGCCCGCCACCAGCAGGACGTCGCCCGGGGTCGCCATGGACAGTCCGAGCCGAATGGCGGAACGCCGGTCGGGCTCGACCCGGTATCCGGCTTGCGGCGCGGCGGCGCCGCTGTCCCCGAGCCGTTTCATGCCCCCGCCGCGAACCCCTTCCTCGATGTCCCGAATGATCGCCAGCGGATCCTCTCCGCGCGGGTTGTCGGAGGTCAGCACGACGCAGTCGCTTTCCGCCGCGGCGATCTCCCCCATGACGGCGCGTTTCCCGGGGTCCCGGTCGCCGCCGCACCCGAACACCGTGATCAGCCTCTCACGGGTCAGCGCGCGCAGGGCGCGGATGACCTTGGCCAGGGCATCCGGCGTGTGCGCGTAGTCCACCACCAGGGTGATCCCCAGGCTGTTGGGAACCCGTTCCAGCCGGCCCGGAACCCGTTCGAGCCGGGACAGTCCGGCCGCGATGGCTTCGGGGCCGAGGCCCAGGGCCCAGGCCGCTCCCGCCGCCGCGAGGATGTTCTCGAGGTTGAGCTCTCCCATGAGCGCGGACTCGAACTCGATCCGCTGCTCCCCGCACGCCAGGGTCCCCTTCAACCCGTCGAGCCCGCTTTCGAAGGCCACGGGATGGATGTCCCGTTCCGGCGACCTGCCGTAGGTGAGCGTCGCAAGCCCGGCCTCCCCGGCCAGACGGGCCAGCTCCGGGCCGCGGGGGTCATCGGCGTTGATGACCGCGAACGGTCTTTCCTTCACGCTGGCGGGCAGGCAGTCGGTGAACAGCCGCGTCTTGCTCGCGAAGTACGTCTCCATGTCGCGGTGATAGTCCAGGTGGTCCCGCGAGAGATTGGTGAACACCGCGCCGTCGAAGTCGAGCCCGTGCACGCGCCGCAGGTCCAGGGCGTGGGAGGACACCTCCATGGCGACGAACCTGACGCCCGCGGCCGCCATGTCGGACAGAAGCTCCTCGATGTCGATGGATTCCGGGGTGGTGAGCGGTGCCGGCCGCTGCCACCCGCCATAGCGCTGGCTGATGGTGCCGATGACCCCGCACGGATGGCCGGCGGCGGAAAAGACGGCGTCGAGCAGGTAGGTCACCGTGGTCTTGCCGTTGGTGCCGGTCACGCCCACGAGCACCAGGCCGCGGCTCGGACGCCCGAAGAACACCGCCGCGGCGTGGGCCACGGCCTGCCGCGTATCCGGCACGCGTACGCACGCGGCCTCCGGTGAAACCGGCACGGATCGTTCCACCACCACGGCCGCCGCCCCCCGCCTGACCGCCTCCTCGACGTAGTCGTGGCCGTCGGCCGACTGTCCCGCAAGCGCGAAGAAGGCGTAACCCTCGCGGACCCTGCGGGAATCACACGCCAGACCCTGGACGTCGCGGTCCAAGGGTCCGCTTTGGTCCCGGATGTCCGGCGTATGCAGGAGGTCCCGAAGGAGCATCGACTTCAATCCTTCAACGTCAGCACGAGACGCCCGCCGGCGTCGTCGAACCGCTGATCCACCACGTAGCCGTGGCCGCGGAGAACCACGGAGAACCTGTGCTGCTTGGCCTTGTTCACCGCCTCCCGCATGCTCAGGCCGATGAGACTCGGGCGGCCTCCGCGGGCGGATTTGCGCTGCCGCGGAGCCTTCCCGGACACCCGGATGACACCCCCGTCCTTCCCCGAGGGCACTTCCGGCAGGAGCCGCCGGCTCGGAGTCACCCCGAGGGCATGGAGCGCGGGAGCCGCGATCCGCCGGAACAGCGGGGCGGTGACCACGCCCCCGTACACGTTGACCGTGGGCTCGTCCACCAGCGTCAGGAGCACGAAACGCGGCTCGCTCGCCGGCACGAAGCCGACGAAGGAGGCGACCCGCTTGGTCTTGGAGTAGCCCCCCTTGACCCGGTCCGCCTTCTGGGAAGTGCCGGTCTTGCCCGCCGTCTCGAACCCCGCCAGGGCGGCGCGGGTGCCGGTGCCGCCCTCCGCCACCACGCCCTTGAGGATGTCCGCCACCGTGCGGGCCGTGGTCCTGGAGACCACTCGCCGCACCATTTCAGGCAGGTTCTGCAACAGGACCCTGCCGTCCTCGTCCACGACGCGATCGACGATGAACGGCTTCATGAGCAGACCGCCGTTGGCGATGGCGGAGAAGGCCATGACCATCTGCAGAGGAGTCACCGCCACGGACTGCCCGAAAGAGGCCGCGGCGAGGTCGATGCCGTACCACGCGTGGTGCGGCCGCACCTTTCCGGCCACCTCGCCCGGCAGATCGACGCCGGTCTTGTCGCCGAAGCCGAACCGCCGGATGTAGCGGTGGTAGCGTTCCTTTCCGAGTTTGTGGGCTACCTTGACCACGCCGATGTTGCTGGAATGCTGGAGCACCTTGGCGAAGGACAGCCAGCCGTACTCCTTGAAATCGTGGATGGTGCGGCCGCCGTACCGATAGCGCCCGAACTCGCAGAAAATCAGGTCCTCCCGTCCCACCACCTGTTCCTCGAAGGCGGCCGCGGCGAACACCGCCTTGAAGACCGAGCCGGGTTCGTAGGTGTCCGTGATGGCGCGGATGCGCCACCGCTCCCGGTCCTGGTTGCGGAACTGGTTGGGGTTGAAGAACGGGTAGCTCGCCAGTGCCAGGATCGCCCCGGTGAAGGGGTCCGCCATCACCACGGTGCCGCCCTTGGCGCGATACCGCTTCACGGTGGCTTCCAGGTGCTTTTCGGCGAGATGCTGCAGCGTGGTGTCGAGGGTCAGGCGCACATCCGCCCCGGGACGGATCTTGAGGTCGTCCATGCCGGTGACCAGGACGCGGCGCCCCAAGGCATCCCGCTCCACCACCGACGAGCGGGTCTTGCCGCGTATGTGGCGGTCGTAGCTGCGCTCGATCCCTTCCAGCCCCTGGGCGTCCCGTCCCACCAGACCCAGCGCCTGTCCGGCGAGATGACCCTGCGGATAGTAGCGTTTGGGCTCGTGGTACAAGCCGATTCCCTCAAGCTTCAGGGCCCGGACGCGTTGCGCCTCGCGCGGCGTCACCTGCCGCTTGAGCCACACGAACGGCTTGTCGGAGGTGACCTTGCGGCGTACGTCCCTGGGCTTCAGTTTCAGGGCGCGCGCCACCGCCGGCACCAGCTTCTTGGGAGACTTGACCCGCCGCGGCCTGACGTAAACCGATTTGGATTCGACGCTGATGGCCAAAGCGTCTCCGTTCCGGGTCAGGATGGTGCCGCGCTTGGGCACGAAGATCTGTTCCTGGAGATGCTGCCGCTCACCCAGCCTTGCCAACCTGGCGCCGTCGAAGGCCTGGAGTTGGATGGCCCGCAGCGCCACCGCCAGCAGCAACGCCAGCAGCAGACCGCCGGTCAGCCGGAGCCGGAACCGCAGATTCGCGGAAGGGTCCTGTGGCCGTGTCTTCGTCACGGCAGTCTCACCACCTGTCCGGTCTCGGGGTCCCTGAGCCCGAGACGTCTCCGCGCCATGGCCTCCAGGCGCTCGGGCGCGGTCAGGGTCGCCAACTCCAGCTTGAGCTCGCGATTCGCCTGCTCCAACCGGCGCTCCAGCTTGGCGCCGGTGGAGAGCACGTACCCGAGCTGCACGACGCGCAGGCGCTGCCACACCAGCAACAGGGCCAACGCCACCAGGAGGCAACTCAGCACCACGGGCAACAGCGCGCCTCGGCGTCCTTCCGTGGGCGCCGCGTCGGCTACCTGCTGGTTGTCGAGAACGCCTGCCCCATTGGCGGGTTCTCGCCGGGAAAACAGCATTTTCCCCTCCTCATCCGCGCGGGCGGAGCGCATCACGCGGGCGGAGTTCATCACACCCTTTCAACCGCCCGAAGCCGGGCCGAGCGTGCCCTGGGATTGACCCGGACCTCCTCCTCGCTCGGCACCCGCGGTCTTTTCGTGATGGCGGTGGCCTTGCGGGCCCAACCGCAGACGCAGGCGGGCACGCGCGGGGGACAGACACAATCGAGTCCCCAGCGGCGAAACGCACGCTTGACCAGACGGTCCTCCAGCGAGTGGAACGAAATGATCACCAGGCGCCCCTTGGCGCACAACAACTCGTACGCCGACTCGAGAAACGTCTCGAGACTCTCCAGTTCGCGGTTCACCGCGATGCGCACCGCCTGAAACGTCCGGGTGGCGGGATGGGTCGCGGGCCTGCCGGCCTTCCGCGCCCGCCGGAGCGAACCGCCCATGGCCCGGGCCACCGTCTCGGCAAGCTGCCGCGTCGAGTCGATGGCCTCCTCCCGGCGGCGGGCGTCGATGGCCGAGGCGATCCGGCGCGCCCGCGGCTCTTCACCGAAGTCGCGGATAATCCTCTCCAGCTCGACCACCGGCAGGCTGTTCACCAGTTCATGCGCGTCCACCGGACGGCGGCGGTCCATGCGCATGTCCAGTCTGGCGTCGCTCTGGAAACCGAATCCGCGTTCCGGCGTATCGAGTTGGTGGGAAGACAGCCCCAGGTCAAGCAGCAAGCCGTCCACGCCTGGCCAACCCACTTCGTCCAAGACCTCCCGCGCCCGGTCGAACCCCGACCGGCGCAACGTTACCCGCTCGCCGAAACGGTCCAGGGCGCGTCCGGCGGCGGCAATCGCCTGGTCGTCGCAATCCAGCCCCAGAAGGGTGCCGTCAGGGGACGACAGGCGCAGGATCTCTCCCGCGTGTCCGCCTCCCCCCACGGTTGCGTCGAGATACCTTCGCGCCGGCTTCGGCGCGAGGATCTCGAGCACCTCGCGAAGCATCACGGGCTGGTGTGCATAGCTCATGCGACCGGTATTTCAGTGACAGGTAGCCGCGCCCTCCCAATCGTCGTCGAAGCTCTCGATGGCTTCGTCCAGGGATGCGTAGAACTCGAAGACCCCGTCCATGCCCACGACGCGGAATATGTCCTTCAGATGGGGGTGCATGCCCGAGAGCTTCAGGTCGCCGTTCATCTCGCGCAACAGCCTCAGGCGGTCAAGCAACACGCCGATGCTCAGGTAGTTGATGTGGTCGACCGCCTTGAGATTCAGAACGACCTTGAGACGCTCCTTCTCGATCAGGCCTCCGATCAGGTCCTTGATTCGCACCATTTCGCGAAGGTCGATATCGCCGTTGACGTCGATCACGGCAATATCCTGAATGGGCTTCCTGTCGAGTCCGATCATGGATCGCTCCTTTCTTCCGGCGCCCCCTCGGCACTACAAGCCCAGGTCCGAGAACGAATCCGGATCTTCCATGAGTTGCTCCTCGGCCTCCGTAAACACCGTGTCCCAGGCGTCCTTGTCCCAGATGCGAAACTTCTCCCCGGCCGATACCAGCATCACGTCACGTTTGAGGTCGGCGTACTTGCGCAACGTGGGCGGGATGAGGATGCGGCCGTGAGGGTCCACGGCACATTCCGTCGCCCCGCCGAGGTAGTAGGTCTGAAACCGCACCATCCGCGCATCGAACTTGGGCCTCTGGCGAACCGCCTCCTCCAGGGCCAGCCACTCGTCCAGCGGATAGACGTCCAGGCAGCGCTTGGAGCTGACGACGAAATTTGTGATAATGAGGCGTTCGTCGCCTTTGCCCAGGAGGACTTCGCGATACTTGGCCGGAATGCTCAGGCGACCCTTGGTATCGACCGTATGCTCGTATCTGCCGCGAAACATGCCTAACGCCCTACCGTCTGGCACTACGTGGGAATTTATCCCACTTTATCCCACATCCGGGGAATATAGCCAGACCGTTTGACCCGTGTCAACACAAAAACGTCATATTTCGGGCGAGGAATATGGCGGCCAAATCCGCAAAAAATCGCGGCTTTGTCTACATCTGGTTGTAGATGGCCGGGGGCGGGCGGTTGGACTACAAGATGTGGGTCCGTGTAGGCGGCGGCACGGGTCGCTCCCGACACGGTGTGAAAAGGGCCGGATCCAGTGGAAAGATGGATGAGGTCAGGTATTTCGGAGGGATGGGGCCAGCGGATCGTTAAGCCGGATTCTGTTCTGCTTCCCAACAGGAAGCGGGACGGTCATTCATCTTGCCCCGTGATTGCTCGCGGGGTCCAGCGACCTTACCCGAGGGTTCCAGGCGGACGACCCAACCCTCCTATTTGGTCTTGCTCCGGGTGGGGTTTACCATGCGCCCGCCATCACTGGCGGACCGGTGAGCTCTTACCTCGCCTTTTCAACCTTACCCGCCGGTCCGGTTCGACCGGGATCCGCCGGGCGGTATGTTTTCTGTGGCACTTTCCCCCGATCGCTCGAGGCCGCCGTTAACGGCCACCCTGTCCTGTGGAGTCCGGACTTTCCTCCTCCGCGACGAACGCGGAAGCGACCGTCTGATCCGCTGTGCCCGGATTCAGTTTCGCGGTTACACGGTGACGTTGCAACCCTTGGCGGCGGTCAACGTCGATTTATTGCGGCCCGTCCCAGTGTCGGGGGGGGGGGGGAAAAAAAATTTTTTTTTTTTTGGGGGCCCAAACAGGGGGGGGGGGGGGGGTTTTTTTGGTGGCTGTTGTGTTGTGGGGGGGGGGGTATCGGGGGGGGGGGGG
>JAPPNF010000170.1:53351-126865 GCA_028818755.1 Deltaproteobacteria bacterium
TTTTTTTTGTCGCGGTCTCCCGCGCCCCTCCCCCCCCGGGGGGGGCGTCCTCGGGGTTTTTCCCGCCCCCCCCCCCCCCCCCCCAAACAAAAAAAAAAAAAAATTTCCCCCCCCCCCCCCCCCACTAGCCGGGGGCGGGAGGGTTGTAGAAGAGGATCCTTTGGCAACTGGGGCACAGGTTCACGCGCTCGTTGCGCAGGACGTCGTTCCATAGCTGGGGCGGGATATTCATGTAGCAGGCCTGGCAAATGGCCGAGGACACGGACACCACCGCGGTGCC
Source organism: Deltaproteobacteria bacterium (assembly GCA_028818755.1). Taxonomy (GTDB): domain Bacteria; phylum Desulfobacterota; class Binatia; order UBA9968; family JAJDTQ01; genus JAJDTQ01. Next base: position 53,632 of record JAPPNF010000170.1, read on the forward strand.
CCCGCGGCGATCGAACAGCAGTTCATATTTCCCCATGAGATCATCGTTGAGACGCGACGCGGTTTCTTCGCGGGCCTGCCGCGTCTGGGCGATCTTGTCCTCGATCTCGGCGATCTCACCCTCCAGGGGCCCCTTCCGCTCGGTCCATTCCGCCTGGAGGCCGCTCAACTCCTCCTCTTTCTGCTTCAGGACGCCTTCTTGTTCCTCCAGGTCGGTCATCACCTCGAGCAACTCCTCCTCGAGGATGGAGTTGGACTCCTTGATCTGTGCGATTTCCCGCTGAAGCGCCTGCAATTCCTTGATATTCTTGACGTGGCTCATGCGCATGCGCTTGTCCGTCGCCTTCCTGTTGGCATCCGTCACGGTCTGTTCCTTGCCGCGCCGAACCGCCTCCCTTTCCTGCCAGGCCTCCCTGAGCGTCCTGACTTCCTTTGCCAGCCGGGCGATTTCGTTTTCACGCGTTGCGATTTCCTTGAGGTGTTCGGATTGCGCGTCCCTGTGTTTTTTCACTTCCAGATCAATGCCCTGAAGTACCGCCAAGGTCTCCAACTGCTCCCGCAACACGTTTACCCTCCCGTCGCCGGACACGAAACAAAAAAAGAACCGCACCGGCGGGTGCAGTTCTTTCCATTACGGTCTCGGCTTTCTGATCGTGTCCGATAGTGCCCTACGTTCATGCTTGGATCGTATAGTATCGATATTCCTTTTGTTTGTCAAAGGGGCCTGTGTCGTACCAGCCTGTTCGGTTTAATTCGGCGATCACAGACCGAGCTTGCCGGGATTCATGATGCCGTTGGGGTCCAGGCAGCGCTTCAGCGAACGCATCGCCTCCAGGGTGTCGCCGTGCTCACGGTCCATGAGCGGGGCCAGCTTGAGGCCGACGCCGTGGCAGTATTCCACCGATCCGCCGAAACGGTGAACGGCTCGGAGCAAGGCCGAGACGGCGTCGCCCAACTCCGCCCGCGCCCCCTCGCCGCCCTCTCTGGACAGACGCAGAGAGAAGAGCTCCGGACCCGTCCAGAGCCCGCTCTCCCGGAAACGGACCCCGCGCTCGGCGGCCATGGCGATGGCCTCCTTCCTGAAGGCCAGCACCCGTGACGCCGGCAAGGCTACGTGCACCCAGTCCTGGTGCACCCCGCTCTCGCCGGGTCTTCGGCGCTCCCGGCGGTTGGCGGCGAAGCGCCGGGCGGAGGCGTGGCGCTCCCGCCAGAACCGTTGGGCCCTGTCGGGGTCCAACCTCTCGCCTTGCCGCTCCAGACACGCCTTCAGGGCCACGGCCTCCTCCGCGGCCACGACCTCCGCCTTTCCCTCGAACCCGAGGTAAAGGACGGAGGGTCCGCCGGGATCCTCCGCCTCGTCGCCGTAGTCCAGCAGGACCGGCCTCAGGCCGGCGGCAAAGAACGCCCGGACGGCATCGAAACCGCGGTCAAAGGAGGGGAAACGAACGGCATGGAGCGTCCTCGCCTCGGGGACCGGGAATACCCGGAGGGTGGCCTCGGTGAGAATGCCGAAACATCCCTCGCCGCCGATGAACAGGTGGTTGAGGTTGATCCCGGTGGAGCTCTTGGCGACGCCGCGGGTGCGGCACACCTGGCCTTGGGGCAGCACCGCCTCCACCCCCAGCACCTGGTTCCCCATGGAGCCGTATTTTCCGCCGCGGTAGCCGAGGCTGTTGGTTGAGACGGCCCCGCCCACGGTCGCCACCGGCAGCGTCCAGGGGTCGTGGCCCAGCATCAGCCCGGTCCGTTGCAGCTCGGTGTCGAGAGCCTCCAGCACCGCGCCGGCCTGGACCCGGACCGTGAACGAGTCCGCGTCGATGTCCAGGACGGCGTTCATCCGCCTGAGGTCCACGACGATACCGGGGGTCAGCGAGACCGCCGCCCCCATGAGCCCGGAACCGCCGCCGTAGGGGACCAACGGCACCCGGTCCCGGTTCGCCACATCCACGACGGCCTGCACCTCGGCGGTGGATGCCGGGGTGCAGACGCACAGGGGTTGAACGGGAACGATGGGATGCGCGGGATGGATGCGGCCGTGGCTCAACGCATCCCAGGAATGCAGGTCCAGCTCGTCCGGATCGGTGAGGACGGAAGCCGCCCCCAACCGCTCGGCGAGGTGCTGGACAGTATCGGCGTGTGTGCCCGTAACTCCTCGAAAATACAGGGGTTCCGAACGGGAACCCTTAGTGCATGTTCTGACCCCCGTCGACCACCAGGGTCTGGCCGGTCATGAAATCGGCCAGCGGAGAGGACATGAACAGGACGCCGCCGACGAGGTCCTGGGGCACCTGCACCCGCTTGAGGGCGCGCGCGCCGAGGTTGCTCTGGCGCATCTTGAGGATCTCCTCGGTGGGGTTCTCCTCGGACAGGGTCGATCCCGGACACAGGATGTTGACCTGGATGTTGTCGTCGCCCACCTCGCGCGCCAGGGTGCGGCTGAATCCCATCACCCCGGCCTTGGAGGCGACGTAGTGGATGCGTCCCGGAGGTCCGTAGAGCGCCGTGCCGGAAGCGATGTTGACGATCTTGCCGGACTTCTGCTGGCGCATCTGCGGCAGCACCGCGCGGCAGCAGAGGAACACGCCCTTGAGGTTCACGGACATGAGCTTGTCCCACTCCTCGATGCTGATCTCCTCGATGCGGCCACGGCTCATGGGAATGGTGGCGAAAATCGACGCGTTGTTGATGAGCACGTCCACCCGGCCGAAGCGCTCGACGGTCTTGGCCACCATCTGGTTGGCGGATTCCTCGTCGGACACGTCCACGGTCACCGCCATGGAGCCGGCCTCGCTCAGCTTGCCCATGTCAGCGGCCACCTTCTCCGCCGCCTCGCCGTCGATATCCGCGACCACCACCCGGGAACCCGACTTGGTAAATCCCTCGCAATATGCCTTGCCGATGCCGTGTCCCCCGCCCGTGACGATCACAACCTTGCCCTGCAACCCTTCAATCATGAATGCTCCTCTCCGGCCCGGCCGGTCGCCCGCTTGAACGCGGGTCGTGGCCGCGGCCGCGATACTTTCCTGGCACTGCTGTATCGGGAAACGCCGACCGCTGTCAACCCGGCTCCGGCCGGCCTGCAACCCGCCTCGCGACCCGACGGCGCTGCCTGGAATGCCGAATTGAACCCCCTGACGAATCGTGTTAACGCAACTCCGATGGCGCGATATCGGGTAGCGGTGGACACCGGAGGGACCTTCTCCGACTTCGTATTCTTCAACGAGGACAGCGGCGAGTTGAGCATCACCAAGGTGCCATCAACCCCCCGCGAGCCCTTCCAGGCGGTGCTCAACGGGGTGCGGGAGCTGCTCGACCAGGGCGTGCCGGCCGGGGACGTGAGCTTCTTCTCCCACGGCACCACCGTGGGCACCAACGCCCTGCTGGAAGAAAAGGGGGCGGTCACCGGACTGCTGGTGACCGAGGGTTTCCGCGGCATCTACGAGGTGATGGAGCAGAGCCGGGGCTACGGGCCGGTGACCTACGACCTCTTCTTCGAGAAGCCCCGGCTTTTGGCCACCCCATACACCACCGAGGAAGTCCGGGAGCGGGTGGATTTCCAGGGCAACGCGCTCACTCCCGTGGACCTGGAGCAGGCGGCCGAGGCCGTCCGCCGCCTCAAGGCCAAGGGCGTCGAGTCCGTGGCGGTGTGCTTTCTGTTCTCCTTCCTCAACCTCGAGCACGAACTGGCGGTCAAGAAGATCATGGCCGAGGAGTTCCCGGAAGCGAGCCTGTCGCTATCATGCGAGGTGCTGCCGCAGATCCGCGAGTTCTACCGGATGAGCACCACGGTCATCAACGCCTACATCGCGCCGGTGATGAGCCGCTACCTGAACGCGCTGGAGGACCGCCTGCGGGGAATGGGGGTGACCACGCCTCAACTCTACATCATGCAGTCCAACGGCGGCGTGTCGACTTTCCGGACCTCGGCCCGCATCCCGGTGGCCACGGTGCTCTCGGGACCGGCGGGCGGGGTGATCTCGTCGCTGGGGGCGAGCGGCAAGGTTGGCATCGACAACATCATCACCTTCGACATGGGCGGCACCAGTTGCGACGTGGCGCTGATCCACCAGGGCCGCCCGGTGGTCACCACCCAGGGGCGCATCAGCCAGCGCCCCATCAGCCTGCCCATGCTCGACATCCACACCGTGAGCGCCGGCGGCGGCACCATCGCGCGAATCGACTCGGTGGGGGCGCTCCAGGTGGGGCCCGACAGCGCCGGCGCCGATCCCGGCCCCATCTGCTACGACCGGGGCGGCGAGAACGCCACCGTCACCGACGCCAACGTCATCCTGGGCGTGCTGGACCCCGACCACTTCCTCGGCGGGCGGCTCACGCTGGACAAAGGCAAGGCGGAGTCGCTGGTGGAGGAGAAGATCGCCAAACCGTTGGGGCTGAGCCTGCACGAGGCCGCCGACGGCATCCTCAAGATCATCAACGTCAAGATGGAGGAGGCCATCAAGGCGGTGTCGTCCCAGCGCGGCTACGACACCCGCGAGTTCACCCTGGTGGCCTTCGGCGGCGCGGGGCCCATGCACGCCGGCCGGCTGGCGCTGGACCTAGGGATCCCGACGCTGCTGGTGCCGCTGACGCCGGGGGTCAACTCGGCCCTGGGGCTGCTCATGTCGGACGTGAAGCACGACCACGTGCGCTCCAAGCTGGCGCCGATGCAGGAGCTGGCGCCCGACGACATCAATTCGCTGTTCGACCAACTCGTGGAGCAGGCGCGGGAAGAGCTGTCCGGAGAGGGTTTTTCGGACGAGGACATCGTGCTGACGCCGTTCCTGGACCTGCGCTACGCCGGCCAGGGCTACGAACTGACGGTGCCGTGCCCCTCTCCGCCGCTCAAGCGCGAAGACATGGAGCTGGTACAGCAACGTTTCCACGAGGTCCACGAGCAGGCCCACGGCCACAAGGCCGAGTCCGAGCCGGTGGAGCTGGTGAGCGTGCGGCTGGTGTCCGAGGGACGGGTGCCGCAGACCCGGCTGTCCCCGTTCAAGGCCACCGGGAGCAGCGTGGACGACGCCCGCACCGGCGAGCGCCGAATCTTTTTCGGCCGCGACCTTGGCTTCCACGACACTCCCATCTACGACCGGGACCGCCTGGAGCCGGGGCACGAGCTGGCCGGCCCGGCCGTCGTGGAGCAGATGGACACCACCACCGTGATTCATCCCGAGCAACAGGCGCGGGTGGACGACTACAGGAACTTGATCATCACGGCGAAGGAGTAGGTCGGATTAGCGAAGCGTAATCCGACAAGGACGACCCATGGCACATCCCGAATCCAGCGCGGCAAACGCGGCCTCCGCAGACCCCATCACCCTCCAGGTGATCCAGGCGCGGCTGGCCGGCATCGTGCAGGAGATGCAGACCTCGCTCTTCCGCACCGGCTTCTCCACCATCATCCGGGAATCCCAGGACGCGAGCTGCGCGCTCCTCACCTGTGACGGCGAGGTGGCGGCACAGCACGTGGTGCTGCCGCTCCACATGGGCGCGTTCCCGGCCTGTGCCCAGGGGGTGCTGCGGAACTATTCGCCGGAGGAGATCCACGAGGGCGACGCCTACATCACCAACCATCCCTACCTCGGCGGCAGCCCCCATGCCCCGGACATGTGCGTGATGACGCCGATCTTCTTCGACGGCGAGTGGGTGGGCTTCTCCGCCACCATGGCTCACAAGAGCGACATCGGCGGGCCGGTGCCCGGGAGCTGCTGGAGCCAAGCGCGGGAGGTCTATCAGGAGGGGCTCCAGGTGCCGCCGGTCAAGTACATCGACCGCTTCAGGACCAGCAAGGACATCGAGGAGATCATAGGCTGCAACAGCCGCACCCCCGAGCTGGTGGTGGGCGACATCCGCGGCCAGGTGGGGGCGGCACGCCTGGGCGAGCGGCGCTTCGGCGAGATGATGGCCAAGTACGGCCGCGAGGCCGTTCTGGCCTGCTACGACCGGCTGTTCCAGCTCACCGAGGAGCGGGTGCGCAACGAGATCGCCACCTGGCCCGACACGAGCGCCGAGGGCGAGCGCTTCCTGGACAGCGACGGCATCGACCTCGACAAGCCCGTGCGCATCCGGGTGCGCATCGACAAGAAAGAGGACCGGCTGCTGTTCGACTTCACCGGCAGCGCGGACCAGACCCGCGGCCCGGCCAACATCCGGCCGTCGGTGGTGCGGGCCGCGTGCTCCTACTGCCTCACGGCCCTCACCGACCCGGCGCTCCCCACCAACCAGGGGCTGGCCCGGGTGGTGGAGGTGAACTGCCCCGAGGGAAGCGTGCTCAACCCACGCTTCCCGGCCCCGGTGAACACCTACAACCCCACCGTCCACGCGCTGGTGGAGGCCCTGTTCGAAGCCCTGAGCCAGCTCACCCCGGTCAAGAAGATCGCCGACGGCTGCGCCAGCCGCTCCATCATCATCGGCGGGAAGAATGAGAAGACCGGCCGCAGCTACGTCCAGTACGAGATCTTCGGCGGCGGCTCCGGCGCCCGAGGCAGCTCCGGCGCCCGCTCCGGCAAGGACGGGGTTTCCGGCACCAACGTCAACCAGTCCAACGCCCGTATCGCCCCCATCGAGATCATCGAGTCGGAGTTCGACACCCGCCTGCGCCGTTTCGAACTGGTGCGCGACTCGGGCGGCCCCGGCAGGTTCCGCGGCGGCCTGGGTTTCGTCCGCGAGTACGAGTTCCTGAACCCCGAGGGCCGCTTCTCCCTCCGCTCCACCAAGCACGTGGTGGCTCCCAAGGGCGTGGAAGGCGGCGGCAACGGCCGCACCGGCAAGGGGGTCCTCAACCCCGGCTCCGAGGAAGAACGGGAGATCCCCTCCCGGTGCTCCGACATCCAGGTTCGTCAGGCCGACGTGTTCCGCCTGGAGACCCCCGGGGGCGGCGGCCTCGGCGAGCCCCTGGAACGCGACGCCGAAGCCGTGCTGAGGGACGTGAAGAACGGCTACGTCTCGGCGGAGTATGCCCTGGAGGCGTATGGGGTGGCCGTAGAGGAGGCCGACGGCGCGTTCGTGCTGGACGAGGCGCGGACCGAGGCCGTGCGTCGGGAGCGCAGGAAGGCGGCCCGATCCTAGCGTGGCTCCATGACCCACACCGCCGACCCCATCACCGTCCAGGTCATCCGCGCCGCCCTCGACGGCATCGTACAGGAGATGCAGACCTCGCTCTTCCGCACCGGCTTCTCCACCATTATCCGGGAATCCCACGACGCCAGTTGCGCGATCCTGAACACCAATGCCGAGGTCATCGCCCAGCACGTGGTGCTGCCACTCCACATGGGCGCGTTCCCGGCCTGCGCCGAGGGATTGCTGGAACGGTATCCCGCGGACGAGTTGCGGGAAGGCGACGCCTACATCGTCAACCACCCCTACCGCGGCGGCAGCCCCCACGCCCCGGACATGGGCGTCCTGACCCCTGTCTTCTACCAGGGAGAATGGGTTGGCTTCTGCGCCAGCATGGCCCACAAGAGCGACATCGGCGGCACCGTTCCCGGCAGCGGCTCGGGCACGGCCAGGGAGATCTTCCAGGAAGGGCTCCACCTGCCGGCCGTGAAGTTCATGGACGCAGGCCGCCCCGTTCGCGAGCTGGAGTGGTTCATTCATGCCAACAGCCGCACGCCCGAGGTAGTGGTGGGCGACATCCGCGGCCAAGTGGGGGCCAACCGGCTGGGCGAACGGCGGCTGGCCGAGCTGCTGGACAAGTACGGCAAGCCCACGGTCATGGCCTCCACCGAGGAGTTGGCAGGCCACGCCGAGCGCCGCCTGCGCCAAGTCATCGCCGCATGGCCCGACGGCCGCTACGAGGGCGAAGCCTGCGTAGACAACGACGGCATCGACCTCGACAAGCCCGTGCGCATCCGCGTCACCGTGGAGAAGACCGGCGATCACATCCTGTTCGACTTCTCGGATTGCAGCCCGCAGACCACCGGACCCGCCAACATCCGCCCTCCCCTGGTGCGGGCGTGCTGCTACTACTGCCTCATCGCCCTCGTCGACCCGTTCCTGCCCATCAACCAGGGCCTGGCGCGGGTGGTGGAAACCCGCTTCCGCCAAGGCACCGTGGTCTGCCCCGACTACCCCGCCGCGGTGAACGCCTACATGCCCACCGCGCTGGTGGTGGCCGAGGCCGTGCTCCAGGCCATGAGCACCCTGGTCCCCGACAAGACCATCGCCGAAGGCTCCGGCAGCGGCGCCATCGCCCTGGGCGGCCGCGCCCGGGACGGCAAGCGCAGCTACGTCCAGTACGAGATCTTCGCCGGCGGCGTGGGCGGAAGGAACGGCAAGGACGGCGCCTCCGCCACCTCCTTCCACCTGAGCAACGGCAAAATCGCCCCCGTGGAGATCATCGAGTCCGAGTTCCCCACCCGGGTCGAACGCTTCGAGCTGCTGCAAGACTCCGGCGGCCCCGGCCGCCACCGTGGCGGCCTCGGCTTCGTCCGCGAATACCGCGTCCTCCAGGACGAGGTCCGCTTCTCCATGCGCACCGACAAGCACGCCCTCGCCCCCCAGGGCATCGACGGCGGCCACCCGGGCGGCACCGGCGGCTGCATCATCAACCCCGGCGCCGACGACGAACGCAGCATGCCGTCCCGCTTCGGCGACCAGCGGCTGAAGACCGGCGACGTGCTGCGGGTGGAGAGGCCGGGGGGTGGAGGCGTGGGGGCGGCATTCGAGCGAAGCCCGGAGGCGGTGCTGGAAGACGTGCGGCAGGGGTATGTGTCGGTGGAGAGGGCGGGGAGTGACTACGGGGTGGCTTTACTAGGCATTGAGGACGAAGTCGTCCTCGATCGGGCCGCGACTCGGGAGATGCGCGGCAAACTAAAATGACAACTCCTGTTGATCTGGCACCGTAGCCGTAAACGGTTGTTGGAACCCGAGATGTAAACTGCCTTACAGCATATGATTGACGACGAAGAGAAAGAGCTACGCGTGTATGTCGAACGGTGGAGGCTGGCTTCCACCAAATTCGAGGAACTGCGGCGCCAATACCTCCGCAACGTGAACGTGGCTGAGCATATCGAGGCCATGAACGGCGCCTTCGAGGCCGCGCTATCCACTCAGAAACGAAAAACATCCGGCCTCGTGGAACAACAGGCAATTTTCGCCAAACTACGCGATGCGCGATCTGTTCCTCCTGGCAAGTGAGGTCCAATCGTTCTGTCAGATCCGCAGGTGGTTCCGGCCCGTGACGTCCGCTGCCCAAGGTGGTACCGGATCATGGTGGTCTCGCCGCGACCTTTGTGAGGTGCTCCTTGCGTCTAACCTCTGTGCCACGCTAAAATATCTTCCACAATGGCGGAAACATTCATGCCGATAGGGTTGGCCAAGGAGTCATGGTCGGCGAATGAGGCATCGTGCGTTACCGGTGTCCCCTTAAAACAGGTACATCGGATCATTGATGCCGGTTTGCTGGGCGAAGCGGCGCAGAACCGAGACGGTTCGCGCGTCGTTCTTGGAGCAGGCTTGATCGGGCTGAAACTCGCCTATCAGCTTGGAACGATCCTTACTCGCGAAGGACGACGCAGACTCATCCAGCGCCTGTTTGACGAGCCAGCAGCCGAGGCCGTGTATGACGAGCCCCTTTCGGTCGATTTGCGATTGATTTCGGAGGCTGTGTGTCGGCGTGTCAGCCTTCTGGCAGAGGCAAAGGGAATGGTCGAAACCGACGACAACGTGTTGGGTGGCACACCTTGTTTCAAGGGAACGCGAATCCCGGTCCATGATATCGCCGCCATGCTCGCGAACGGTGACTCCGTCGCCGCACTCCAGGCCAGCTATCCGAGATTGACGGAAGCACAGATCAGCGCTGCGCCAATATACGCCGAAGCATATCCGCGCCGCGGTCGGCGCCGCAACGTGTCCCCGTCGCGAAGATCCGGGCCACGCACATCATTTGTGATCCACTTCGACGATCTCCCGCCTGCTTCGTGAAGTTCCTGATCGACGAGTGCCTGAGTCCTGAACTCGCCATGGACGCGCGCAGCAGGGGATTCTTTGAATCCGTGCACGTAACGTGGCTCGGTCTGGGTTCAAAGGCAGACTGGGCGATCGTCCAGCGCGCCATAGAGGATGGCTATGTGCTTGTCACCAACAATACGACAGACTTCAAGCGCCTCGTTGGACGTGAGGCCATACACCCAGGACTCGTCTGCCTAAACGTGGCGCATGAAGTCATGGGTCTTGCGGTGCAGAAACGGTTGTTCAGCCTCGCCCTCGACCACTTGGCTCAGGACGACCCTATTGACGAAGTGCTCGAAATCACGATGACGCGCGACAGAAGCGTCCGAGTGAATCGGTCGACTTTATCCGCCCTTTGACGGCGAAACCGTCAAGGATGAACACCTCACCGCCGGTTCACCGCCTCGAACAAATGTAACTGCGGCGTCTTGCCGTTGTCGTCCGCCAGGACGGGGTAGTTGGCGGTGAAGCAGGCGTCGCAGTAGCCGGTGGTGTCGCCCTTGAAGAAGGTGTAGAGGCCCTCGCGGCTGAGGTAGGCGAGGGAGTCGGCGCCGATGAAGGCGCGGATGCCTTCGACGGAGTGGACGGAGGCGATGAGCTCCTTGTGGGTGGGGGTGTCGATGCCGTAGTAGCAGGGACTGATGGTGGGGGGTGAGCTGATGCGGACGTGGACCTCGGCGGCCCCCGCCTCGCGCAGCATGCGGATGATCTTCTGGCTGGTGGTGCCGCGGACGATGGAGTCGTCCACCACCACCACGCGCTTGCCCTGGAGCACCTCGCGCATGGCGTTGAGCTTGATCTTGACGCCGAAGTTGCGGATGTGCTGCTGCGGTTCGATGAAGGTGCGGCCGACGTAGTGGTTGCGGATCAGGGCGAGGTCGAGCGGGATGCCGGACTGCTCGGCGTAGCCGATGGCGGCGGGCACGCCGGAGTCGGGCACCGGAGTCACCAGGTCGGCGTCCACGTGGCTCTCCCGTGCGAGCTGGCGGCCCAGCTCCTTGCGGTACTGGTAGACGCTGTGGCCGTAGACGTTGCTGTCGGGCCTGGAGAAGTAGATGGATTCGAAGATACACCGGGCGGGAGGAACCTCCGGGAAGGGCTTGACGGACTCCATGCCGCCGGGGCCGAGGACCAGCACTTCCCCCGGCTCCACCTCGCGAACGTACTCGGCTTCGATGAGGTCGAGCACGCAGGTTTCCGACGCCACCACGTAGGAGTCGGACTTGTCGGCTCGCGGGAAGCGGCCCAGGATCAACGGCCGAAAGCCTACCGGGTCGCGGGCGGCGATCATGGTGTCGGCGGTCAGGAACACCAGCGAGTAGGAGCCTTTGACCTGACGGAGCGCGTCGATGACCCGGGCCGTCAGGGTGGTCTCCTTCGAGGTGGCGATAAGGTGGATGATCACCTCGGTGTCGGAAGTGGACTGGAAGATGGAGCCAGACTCCTCGAGCTGCTCCCGGAGCTGGTTGGCGTTGATCAGGTTGCCGTTGTGCGAGACCGCGATGGGTCCGTTTGCGTACTCCACCACGAACGGCTGGGCGTTCTTGATGTCGGTTTGTCCGCTGGTGGAATAGCGGTTGTGGCCGATGGCCGAGGTGCCCTGCAGGTTCTTGATGATATCTTCGTTGAAGACATCCGCCACCAGACCCATCTGGCGGTGCGAGATGAGCGCGCCGCCGTCGGACGACACGATACCTGAGGACTCCTGGCCGCGGTGCTGCAGCGCGTAGAGCCCCAAGTACACCATGTTGGCGGCTTCGGAGTGGCCGTGGACTCCGACCACCGCGCATTCTTCATGGAACTTGTCGAACATGACGTCCCTGTCAGAGCGAGGAGTCAGCCCGAACACGGGCGGGTTTGAAACCCGCCCCTACGACCTATTCGGCCTGCCAAGGGCTGCTCCATCGGTACAAGTTTCACTTAACACAGCGCTCCAATGCCGTCGACCAGAGATTCTTGAGGCGGTCCACGCGAGCCCGCACCATGTCGCCGATCACCAGCCGTGTTCCACCGACGCGGCCGATGACCTCACATGAGGTGTTCTCCATCGATGCCAGCTCCTGTAGCCGGGCGTAGTCCTGATCCTTCAACGATACCACGATTCGCGAGTGCGACTCACCGAAAAGGAACGCGTCCGGGCGGCCTTCCGGCTCCACGTCGATGACCGCGCCGACGCAGGGATCACCGAAACACGCCTCGGCCAGCACCACCGCCAAGCCGCCCTCGGAAACGTCGTGGGCCGAGGACAGAAGGCCCGCATCCACGGCCGCGCGGCACGTCCGCTGGACGCTCCGCTCCAGCGTGAGGTCCACGGCGGGCGGCCTCCCGGCTACGCGATCGTGGACCACCTTGAGGTACTCGCTGCCGCCCAGCTCGCCGCGGTTCGAGCCCAGCAGCACCACCAAGTCACCTTCCTCCTTGAACCAGGGCGTGGCGATGCGTTCGACGTCCTCCAGGAGGCCCACCATGGCCACCGTAGGCGTGGGATGGATGGAGACACCCTCGGTCTCGTTGTAGAAGCTGACGTTGCCGCTCACCACCGGGATATCCAGCGCCAGGCAGGCCTCGCGCATGCCGAGGATCGCCTGGGAGAACTGCCACATCACCTCTTCCTTCTCCGGGTTGCCGAAGTTGAGGCAGTCCGTCAGTCCCAGCGGCGCGGCGCCGACGCAGGCCAAGTTGCGGGCCGCCTCGGCCACCGCGGCCATGCCCCCCACGTGGGGATCCAGGTAGCAATACCGGCCGTTGCAGTCGACGGTCAGGGCGAGCCCTCTGGACGTGCCCTTGATGCGCACCACCGCCGCGTCGCCGCCGGGCGCCACCACCGTGTTGCTGCGGACGTAGTGGTCGTACTGCCGGTAAACCCATTCCCGCGAGGCGATATTGGGGGACTCCAGGAGCTGCTCCAGCACCCGGTTCATGTTTTCGGGCTGCGGCAACGCGGCATCGTCCAGGCGCTGGATCTCGTCCTGGCGGGCCGGCCGCGCGGCAGGACGGTCGTACGTCGGTGCCGCATCGGTCAAGGCAGCCACCGGAATCGCGGCCTCCTCCCGCCCCTCCGACAGCACCCGGAACACCGGCTCGTCGATGACCCTGCCCACCACCACCGCGTCCAGGTCCCAGCGCTGGAAGATGGCCTGTAACCGCTCCACCGACTCCGGGCGCGCCACCAGCAGCATGCGTTCCTGGGACTCGGACAGGAGGATCTCGTAGGGTGTCATTCCCTGTTCCCGGAGCGGGACGTGCGAAAGCTCCAGTTCCACCCCCGAGCCGCCCCTTCCGGCCATCTCCACGGCCGAGCTTGTGAGGCCCGCCGCCCCCATGTCCTGGATGCCCACGATGGCGTCGGTCTTCATGAGCTCGAGACAGGCTTCGAGGAGCAGCTTTTCCGTGAAGGGGTCACCCACCTGTACGGTGGGGCGGCGCTGCTCAGAATCCTCGGAGAAGGACTCGGACGCCATGGTGGCGCCGTGGACGCCGTCGCGCCCGGTCTTGGAGCCGACGTATACCACCGGGTTGCCGCTGCCCGTAGCCTTGCCGGTGAAGATCCGGTCCCGCTCCACCAGCCCCAGGGTGAACGCGTTCACCAGGATGTTGGCGTCGTAGCACTCGTCGAAGTAGATGTCCCCGCCCACGGTGGGCACGCCGATGCAGTTGCCGTAGCCGCCGATGCCGCCCACCACGCCGTTCACCAGGTAAGGGGTCTTGGGGTGACGGACGTCGCCGAAACGGAGCGAGTTGAGGCTGGCGATGGGGCGCGCCCCCATGGTGAAGACGTCCCGCAGGATGCCGCCCACGCCGGTGGCCGCGCCCTGGTACGGCTCGATGAAGGAGGGGTGGTTGTGGCTCTCGATCTTGAACACCACGGCCAGACCGTCGCCGATGTCCATGACGCCGGCGTTCTCGCCCGGGCCGTGGATTACCCGGGCGCCTTGTGTGGGGAAGTGCTTCAAGTGTTTGCGGGAGCTCTTGTAGCTGCAGTGCTCGGACCACATGACCGAGAAGACGCCCAGCTCGGTCAGGTTGGGCTCGCGGCCGAGCAACCGGCGGATCTCGTCGTACTCCTGGTCGGTCAGGCCGTGAGCCTGCACCACCTCGGGGGTCACGGGCGCGGCGTCGGGGTTGGTGCTTGCGGCGCCATCCCCGGCGGTTCCGCCGGCAGTGCTGTCTGTCGTCTTGGCACCGCTCACGAGCCGCTCCCGCGCCGGATCTCGTCGACCATGGACGAAAAGATCTTGAGGCCGCTCTCTCCCCCGAGCACGGCTTCGGTGGCGTCCTCGGGATGGGGCATCAGGCCGAACACGTTGCGCGCGCGGTTGCAGATGCCGGCGATGCCTTCCACCGAGCCGTTGGGGTTGGCCTCTGCCGTGACCTCGCCCGCCGCGTCCGCGTAGCGCAGCAGCACCTGTCCGTTGTCGTCGAGTTGTTTCAGGGTGGCGGGGTCGGCGTAATAGCGGCCCTCGCCGTGTTTGACGGGCATCTCCAGCAGCTCTCCGGGGCTAGCCAGCCGCGTGAACGGGGAGCGGTTGTCCTCGACCAGGAGGTGCACCCGCCGGCACACGAACCGCAGCGAGGCGTTGCGGGTGAGCGCCCCGGGGAGCAGCCCCGATTCGCAAAGGATCTGGAAGCCGTTGCAGATGCCGAGCACCAACCCTCCCGACTCGGCGAAGTCGACGATGCCCTGCATGACCGGCGAGAAACGCGCCATGGCGCCGGCCCGCAGGTAGTCGCCGTAGGAGAAGCCGCCGGGCAGCACCACGCCGTCGCAGCCGCCGGGGAACGGGTCCTTGTGCCAGAGGGTGCGGACTTCCTGCCCGAGCACGTGGCGCAGGCAGTGGACGACGTCGTCGTCGTCGCAGGAACCGGGAAAGACGGCCACTCCCCAACGCATGCCGCTATTCCGCGATCTCGAAGCGGTAGTCTTCGATGACGGGGTTGGCGAGGAGCTTGTCGCACATGCGCCGGGCCTGCTGTTCGGCGTCCTCGGCCGCGGCCACGTCCATGTGGAGCTCCAGGTACTTGCCGACGCGGACGTCCTGCACCGCGCCGAAGCCGAGGCTGTGGAGGGAGTTCTGGACCGCCTTGCCCTGCGGGTCCAGAACTCCCTCCTTGAGGGTCACGAAGACTTTGACGAGCATGGGTTCAATCGTCGGCGAAGCGTCTCCCGCGCCTTCATCCAGTGGGCTGCTGGCGCTGAACACCCCTCACCCCAACCCTCTCCCGGTGGGAGAGGGGGTCTCGTGGCGCGAACGCGCGGCCTTACGAACCGGTGACCCGGCGGCAGACCTCCTGGTAGGCGTCCTCGACGCCGCCCAGGTCACGGCGGAAACGGTCCTTGTCCATCTTCTCGAGGGAGCCCTTCTGCCAGAAGCGGCAGGTGTCCGGACAGATCTCGTCGGCCAGGACGACCTGGCCTTCGCGCTTGCCGAACTCGAGCTTGAAGTCCACCAGGATCAGGTCGCGCTCGTCGAAGAACGCCGTCATCAGCTCGTTGATGCGGAAGGTGAGACGCTTGATCTCCGCCAGCTCCTCCGCCGTGGCATAGCCCAGGGCGAGGATATGGTAGTCGTTGATGATCGGGTCGTCGAGCTCGTCACACTTGTAGCAGAACTCCAGGATGGTGGTGGATAGCGACTGCCCCTCCTCCAGCCCCAGGCGCTTGGCCATGCTGCCGGCGACGATGTTCCGGATGATGACCTCGATGGGGAGCATGTCCAGCTTCCACACCAGCATCTCCCGCTCGTCGAGGCGCTCCAGGAAGTGCGTCGGCACGCCGTTGTCTTCCAGGTGCTTGAACAGCACCTCGGAGATGGCGTTGTTGACGATCCCCTTGGAGGTGACGGTGCCGAGCTTCTTCTTGTTGAAGGCGCTGGCGTCGTCCTTGAAATACTGGATCATCTTGGCGGGGTCGTCGGTGGCGTAGAGCTTCTTCGCCTTGCCCTCATACATGAAGTCGCGCTTTTCCATGGCTCTCCTCGTGCGCCCGCGGGCGCGTGTTGAATCCCGTCCGGCGCAGCCGCCGCTTCACGCTTCGCCGAACACACGGTCAAAGATCGCGTCCACGTGCCTGAAGCAATCCTTGAGGTCCCAGATTTCGTCGATCTCGCCGGCGGTGAGGTTCTCCATTACCGTCGGGTCTTCGAGCAGTTCCTGCTTGAGGTCCTTCCCCTCCTTGGCGGCCACCAGACCGTGCCGCTGCACGATCTTGTAGGCCTCGTCGCGGGACATGCCCTTCTCCACCAGCCGCAGGAGGACGCCCTGCGAGAACACCGCGCCGCCGCTCAGCGCGAGGTTGCGCTCCATGTTCTCGGGATAGACGCATAAGTTCCGGATCACGTGGGTCACCCGGTAAAGCATGAAGTCCAGCACGATGGTGGCGTCCGGGCCGATGACTCGTTCCACCGAGGAGTGGCTGATGTCGCGCTCGTGCCAGAGCGCGACGTTCTCCAGGGCCGAGACCGAATACGAGCGCACAAGCCGCGCCAGCCCACAGACGTTCTCGGTCAGGATCGGGTTGCGCTTGTGGGGCATGGCCGACGACCCCATCTGCGTGGCCGCGAACGGCTCCTCGGCTTCCAGCACCTCGGTGCGCTGGAGATGGCGGATCTCCAGCGCGAACTTCTCGATGGAGCTCGCCAGCACCGCCAGGACGCTGAAGAAGTAGGCGTGGCGGTCGCGCTGGATGATCTGGTTCGACACCGGATCGGGGGTGATGCCCGCGGCCTTGCACACGTAGGCTTCCACTTCCGGCGGGACCTGCGCGTAGGTGCCCACCGCGCCGGAGATGATGCCGCAACTGATCTCGCCGGCGGCGCCCTCCAGCCGCGCCAGGTTCCGGCGCATCTCCTCGTGCCACAGGGCCATCTTCAGGCCGAAGGTGATGGGCTCTGCGTGGATCCCGTGGGTGCGGCCCATCATCGGCGTGTCCTTGTAGCGGAACGCCTGCTCGCGCAACACCGACAGCAGCTCGCGCACATCCTCCACCAGGAGCGCGCTGGCGTCCTTGAGCTGCAGCGAGAACCCCGTGTCCATGACGTCCGACGAGGTCATGCCGACGTGCACGAAGCGGGCGTCGTCGCCGATGGACTCGGCCAGGCAGCGCAGGAACGCGATCACCTCGTGATGGACCTCGCGCTCGATCTCGCGGATCCGCGCGACGTCAATCGCGGCGTTCCTCCGGATGCGCGCCGGCGCGTCCACGGGCACCTTGCCCATCTCGGCCAGGGCCTCGGTGGCGAGGATCTCGATCTCCAGCCACTTGGCGAAGCGGTTCTCCTCCGACCATATCCGCGCCATCGCGGGGCGTGTGTAGCGTTCGATCATTTCACTTCGATGTGTGGCCGAAGCCTCCGGCGTCGCGCGCGGATGCCGGAAGCTCGTCCACCTCTTCCCAGCCGACCCGGGCGACGCGCTGGACGACCATTTGGGCAATCCGGTCGCCGCGACGGATGGTCACCGGCTCAGAGCCCAAGTTGATCATAGCCAGTTGAACCTCGCCCCGGTAGTCGGAATCGATGGTGCCGGGGCTGTTCACCAGGGTAACGCCGTGTTTGAGCGCCAAGCCACTCCGCGGACGGATCTGGGCTTCGAATCCCGCGGGCAGCGCCAGCGCGAAGCCCGCCGGTATGAGCACCCGCTCCAGCGGCGCCAGCACGACGTCGTCTTCGATCGCCGCGGCGACATCCAGGCCCGCCGAGCCCTCGGTCATGTACCGGGGTAGCGGAACCGCCGGCTCGCCGTGCCGAACCCGCTTGATCGCGACCTTGACTTCGGCCGTGAACTCCGGCGTCGTTTTCGCGCCCAAGCGGCTCTCCTCCGCGGGTACCGACACGGGCGGGTTGAAGCCCGCCCTATGGTTCTTCGAATCGATCAGCGGATCCGGCAAGCTGCCGGAAGCCTGTCCGAGCAATCAGGAATCGATTGCGGATGCAGCCGCCGAGGGCTGCACGGGATTGCCAAACGGTAGCCCGTCGACGCTGTGTCCGTCAAGGTCGCCCAGCACGGTGGCGGTCAGGGATCCAGCGACGAAGCACTCGCGGGCCAGGGCCTCGACGGCGTCGAGGGAGACGGCGCGGACGCCCTCGGCGATCTCGTCCAGCGATATCTGCCTGCCGTGGTGCATCTCGCACCGGGTCATGTGACTCATCCAGGAGTCGGCGGACTCGAGGCCCAGCAGGGTATTGCCGATGAGCTGGTTCCGCGCCCGCGCAAGCTCCGCCTCGGTCACATCCCCGTTCGCCACCTTGAACATCTCCTCGACGGCCAGGTCGACGACCTCCCGGGTCCATTCCGCCTTGGTGCCGACGTAGACGCCGAGGTAGCCCACGTCCCGGTACGAGGACAGAAAGGAATAGACCGAGTAGGCCTTGCCGCGCCGCTCGCGGATCTCCTGGAAGAGGCGTGAGCTCATGCCGCCGCCCAGCAGCGTGTTGAGCACGTGCGCGACGTAGTGCCGCGGATCGCCGTGAGGCAGTCCCGGCGCTCCGAGACAGATGTGCACCTGCCCCAGCTCCCTGAGGTGCTGGAACAGGCCGTGGCCGATCTCGGGAGGAAGGTCCGCGCCTTCCAACGACCCGGACGGAAGCGCGCCGAACTCGCCGGCCACGGCTTCCACCAGTTCCGCGTGCGAGAGGTTGCCGGCGCCGGCGATGATCACCCGGCCCGGGAGATACCGCTCCGCCATGAAGCCGACCAGGTCGTCGCGGGTGAAACCGTTGACCGTTTCCGCTTCCCCGCTGATCGGCCGGCCCAGCGGGTGGTCGCCGAAATAGTCGCGGCTGAACAGGTCGTGGACAAAGTCCTCGGGGTTCTCGTCCGCGGAGGCGATCTCCTGGAGTATCACCGTCCGCTCCCGCTCGATCTCGTCGGGATCGAACACCGAGTTGAGAAAGATATCCTTCAGGACGTCCACCGCCAGCGGCAGATGCTCGTCCACCACCTTGGCGTAGTAACAGGTGGTTTCCCTGCCGGTGAAGGCGTTGATGAAGCCGCCGACGGAGTCCATTTCCTCGGCGATCCGTTGCGCGCTGCGCCTCTCGGTTCCCTTGAACAGCAGGTGTTCGACGAAATGTGACAGTCCGCCCTGCCGGCGTTCCTCGTGGCGGGAGCCGTTCTGCACCCAGACGCCCAGGCTCACCGCCCGGGTCCCGGTGCGCTGCTCCGTCAGAATCCTGATGCCGTTGTCGAGAACGGTCTTGTCGAACATTGAAAGTGAATACGGACACGGGCGGGTTCGAGACCCGCCCCTACGAAATCTGTGGAACCGCCCGCGACGGGCGGCTTCGGAACCCGCCCTACACCCGCTCGGACTGCTGCTCTTCCTTGAGGGCCTCTTTGCGGCTGAGCCGGATCTTGCCTTGGCGGTCCACGTCCAGCACCTTGACCATCAGCTCGTCGCCCTCGTTGAGCACGTCTCTCACGCGGCGCACGTGGTCGTCGGCGATCTGCGAGATGTGCACCAGCCCGTCGGTGCCCGGAAGGATCTCCACGAACGCGCCGAAGTCCATCACGCGCCGGACCGTGCCCTTGTAGATCCTGCCGATCTCCACCTCGGCGGCGATGCCCTCGATCATGTCGATGGCTCTGCGGCTTCCCGCCTCGTCGACGGCCGCCACGGTCACGGTGCCGTCGTCCTGCACGTCGATCTTGGTGCCGGTGGCCTCGACGATGCCGCGGATGACCTTGCCTCCCGGTCCAATGATGTCGCGGATCTTGTCCGGCCGGACCTTGATGGTGGTGATCCGCGGCGCATGGCGGGAAACATCGTTGCGCGCTTCCGCCAGCGTGGCGTCCATGATGTCCAGGATGTGCAACCGCCCTTCGCGGGCCTGGTAGAGGGCTTCCTGCATGATTTCCCGGGTGACGCCGGTGATCTTGATGTCCATCTGCAGCGCAGTGATGCCGTCACGGGTGCCGGCCACCTTGAAATCCATGTCGCCCAGGTGGTCCTCGTCGCCCAGGATGTCCGTCAGCACCCGCACCTCGTCGCCGTCCTTGATCAGCCCCATGGCGATGCCCGCCACCGACGCCTTGATCGGCACGCCGGCGTCCATCAGCGACAGCGAACCGCCGCAGACGCTGGCCATGGAGGTGGAGCCGTTGGACGACAGGATCTCCGCAACCACGCGCAACGTGTAAGGGAACTCGTCCTCTTCGGGAAGGACCGCCGCCAGCGCCCGCTCCGCCAGGGCGCCGTGGCCGATCTCGCGCCGGCCCGGACTGCGCAGGAACTTGACCTCGCCGGTGCTGTAGGGCGGGAAGTTGTAATGCAGCATGAACTTCTTGAACTGTTCGCCGTTGAGCGCGTCGATCCGTTGCACGTCGGCGGCCGTGCCGAGGGTGGCCACCACCAGGCCCTGGGTCTCGCCGCGCGTGAACAGCGCCGAGCCGTGCGTGCGCGGCAGCAGCCCGACCTCGCAGGTAATGGGGCGCACGTCCTTGAGCCCGCGCCCGTCGATGCGCTTGCGCTGCTGCAGCACGAGGTCCCGGAGCTGGAACTTCTCGAGGGCCTTGAAGGCGCCCTTGACCTCCTTCTCACGGCCGGGAAACTCTTCCGATCCGGCCGTCATGACCTCGCCGCCCACCTCGCTGATGCGGGCGTTGCGTTCCTTCTTGTCGGCGATGGTCACCGCCTCCTTGACCTTTTCCTGGGCGAGATCCCGAACCCGAGCCGCCAGCGACTCGTCCTTTTCCTCGGGGGGCGGTACGCGCTTGGTCTTGCCAAGCTGGTCCTTGAGCTTCTGCTGCAGGTCGATGAGCGGCTGGATCGCCTCGTGTCCCTTGAACAGCGCCTCCAGCACACCCTCCTCGGGCACCATGGACGCGCCGCCCTCCACCATCACGATGCTTTCCCGGGTCCCCGAGAGGAAGATGTTGACATCGCTTCGGGAGATCTCGCTCACGAGCGGGTTCATGACCCACTCGCCGTCGATCCTGCCCACCCGGACGCCCGCCAGCGGGCCCTGAAAGGGTATGTCGGATATCTCCACCGCCAGCGAAGCGGCGAACATCGACACCACGTCGGTGTCGTTCTCGCCGTCAGCGGAGAGCACGGTGACGATGATTTGCGTCTCGGCTTTGAGCCCGCCCGCGAACAGCGGGCGAACGGATCGGTCGATCAGCCGGCAGGTGAGGATCTCCTTTTCCGACGGGCGGCCCTCACGCTTGAAGAAGCCGCCGGGGATGCGTCCCGCGGCGAACGTCTTTTCCTGGTAGTCGACGGTGAGCGGAAAGAAGTCGATGTCTTCCCGGACATCCTTGGAGGCCACGGCCGTGGCCAGGACCACGGTCTCGCCGAAGCGTACGAGCGCGGCGCCGTCGGCCTGTCCGGCGACCTTCCCCAGGTCGATACACAGAGGCCGGCCGCAATAATCCAACTCTATCTTTGTGTGCATACAGGTATCCCCTCAAGGGTAGTGGGGGCTGAAGAGAAGAACGCGGGAAGGGACGCCAGCAGCGGGTATTCTAGCGGCGAATACCCAGACGCTGGATCAAAGTCTGATACCTCTGAACATCCCTCTTCTTGAGATAATCCAGAAGCCGCCGCCTTTTTCCGACGAGCTTGAGCAGGCCCATCCGCGTGTGATGGTCCTTTTTGTGAGTTCTCAGATGCTCTGTCAGGTAAGCGATGCGGTGGCTGTGAATGGCGACCTGCACCTCAGGCGAACCGGTGTCGGTGTCGTGGAGTCTGAATTTCTTGACCGTCTCGCTGGTCTGCTCCCGAGCTGATTCCATCTGACCCTTTTCTTTCTCCCTTTTTCTCGTATTTCACATGGTTTGTAGCATACGGGTCCGGCGCCTGTAAAGCTGCCCGGTCAGGGACGATCTTCGAAAACCCGCAGGAGCCGCCAAGCCGCGGCCGCCTTCTCCCAGCCTATCAGCGCCACCAGATGACCCTCCGGATCCACCACCCGGCGGGTGGTCTCGGCGGCCGCAGGCTCGGCGACCTCCGCCAGGGCGCCCTGGATGCCGCGCCGGAGCCGATCCGCCGCCTCCGCCCCCAGCACGGCGCAATCCAGGTGCGCCAGGGCATCGTTCAACGGCACCAGAGGAACGGCATCGCCGTCCTCGAGCGCCTCAAGGTCGTCCAGGAGCACGGCGTCGGCGATCCGGAACCGGCCGGACGCCACCCGGCGGAGACGGCTCAGGTAGGCGCCGCACCCCAGGGTGCGGCCGATATCGGCCGCCAGGGTCCTCACGTAGGTCCCCTTGGAACACGTGAGCTCGAACTCCAACTCGGCGGGGCTCACCTGCTCCAGCCGGGTGAGATCGATCCGGACGGGGCGGGGCTCCCGTCCCACCTCCAGCCCCTTGCGCGCCAGCTCGTAGAGCCGGGAACCGTCCTTCTTGAGCGCCGAATACATGGGCGGTACCTGTTGGAGCGAACCGCTGAACTCGCGGCGCAAGGACTCGAGCTCCGCCGTACCGAGCCGCGGCGGCTCGCGCCGGGAGAGGAAGTTGCCGGTGCGGTCCTGGGTGTCGGTCTCGGCTCCCAGCGTGATCACGCCGCTGTAGCCTTTGTCCGCGTCCAGGAAATACTGCGCGATCTTGGTCCCTTCGTTGACCGCCAGCGGCAGGAGGCCGGAGGCGAACGGGTCCAGGGTGCCGAGGTGGCCGACCTTCCGCGCCCCGGTGATCCGCTTGACAGCGGCCACGACCCGGGCCGAGGAAGGGCCTTCCGGCTTGTCCACCAGCAGGATGCCGCTCCTGACCAGTTTCATGATTGCCCGCCTTACTCTTTCGGCGCCACGTCCTTGAGGATGTCGTCGATGCGGCGGGCCACGTCCGGCGCCTCGTCGTAGACGAACTCCAAGGCCGGGACGTAACGAAGCTTCAGGTCGGCGGCGATGCGGCCGCGGATGAAGCCGGCGGCCCCGCGCAGGCCGGCGAGCGCTTCTTCCTTCGACGAAGCGCCGTCGCGCACCGTGAAGAATATCCTGGCGTGCTTCAGGTCGGGTCTGACGTCCACGCCGGTGAGCGTCACCCCCTGCACCCGTGAATCATCCAGCGTGCGAGCGAGCAGCCGCGAGACGAACTCGATCAACAACTCGCCGACCCGCTGCGAGCGGGAGCCTTCTGTCTTTTTTCGATTCCTCATGAAATTCGTCGGCCGGCGTGGGAGCCGGGCACGGGCAGGTTTGAAGCCCGCCCTACTCGTGCAGGATCCGGATGTCCGACTCGCCGAGCTCGGCAAGCCCCAGCCGGTCCACGAACTCCACCACCTGCCGAAGCGTGGCCTCGACGATCCTGGCGTTGCTGCCGACGACGCCGAAGCCCAGCAGCGCGCGCTGCCACAGTTCCTGGTCGCCGCACTCCGTTACCGAGATGTTGAACTTGTTGGAAACCCGGGCCTGGATCTTCCGCAGGACCGATCTCTTGCCCTTGAGGGAATGGTTCTCCGGCAGGATCAACGCGATCTTGAGAACGCCGACCACCATGACGCTGACGTCCTTCGACTTTGCGCCGCTTGCGCGGCGCTACGCTCAGGACGAACGGGAGCGTTACCGGTCCGCCGAGAGCTGGGCGCCGCCGTCCACTCGCGCGGCTCCCCGCGCGATGGGGATCTTCTCGAATCCTTCGATGACGTCGCCTACCTTGACGTCCTGGTAGCCGTCGAGGGCGATGCCGCACTCGTAACCCGTTCCCACCTCGCGCACGTCGTCCTTGAACCGCTTCAGGCTCGCGAGCCGGCCCTCGTGCACGACCACCTGGTCGCGCAGGAGGCGTATCATGCTCGACCGCATGATCTTGCCGTCGGTGACCGCACAACCCGCGATGGTGCCCACGCCGCGGATGTTGAACACCTCCCGGACCTGGATGCGGGCGTGGAACTCCTCGCGGAAGACCGGTTCCAGGAGACCTTCCATGGCCGAGCGGATGTCGTCGATGACCTCGTAGATGATGGTGTAGAGGCGCACGTCCACGCCCTGCTGCATCGCGAGGTTCGTGGCCTTGGGCTCCGGCCGCACGTTGAAGCCGATGACGATGGCGTTGGAGGCGCTGGCCAGGAGCACGTCGCTCTCGGTGATGCCGCCCACCGAACCGTGGATCACCCGGATCTTCACCTCGTCGGTGGAGAGCCGTGTCACCGCCTCGTTCAGGGCCTCCACGGAGCCGTGGACGTCGCCCTTGACCACGACCCGCAGCTCCTTGACCTCGTTGGCCTTGATCTGGTCGTAGAACTCTTCGAGGGACACCTTGCTGGTCTTGGCCAGCTCGGCCTCCCGCTGCTGCGTCTCCCGGAACTCGGCGAACTGTCTGGCCGTGGCCTCGTCGGTGAGCGCCGAGAAGCCCTCGCCGGCCTGCGGCACCCCCTGAAGGCCCAGGATCTCCACCGGTATGGACGGCGTCGCGCTGTCGACCTTGCGTCCCTGGTCGTCGATCATGGCCCGCACCTTGCCGTGATGGGGTCCGGCGAAGATGGGGTCCCCCACCTTGAGCGTCCCTTCCTGGACCAGCACGGTGGACACCGGGCCGCGGCCCCGCTCCAGCTTGGCCTCGACGACCGCGCCGCGGGCCAGCTTGTTGGGGTTGGCCTTGAGCTCCAGCAGGTCCGCCTGAAGCAGCAGCATCTCCATCAGGCCGGGCAATCCCTCGTGGGTCACGGCCGAAACCGGTACGAAGATGGTGTCGCCGCCCCACGCTTCGGGCACCAGGCCATGATCGGACAGGCCGCGCTGGACGCGCTCGGGGTCGGCGTCGGGACGGTCCATCTTGTTCACGGCCACGATGATCGGGACCTCGGCCGCGCGGGCGTGGTCCACCGCCTCGATGGTCTGCGGCATGACGCCGTCATCGGCGGCCACCACCAGCACGACGATGTCGGTGACCTTGGCGCCCCGCGCGCGCATGGCGGTAAAGGCTTCGTGTCCGGGCGTGTCGAGGAAGGTCACTCCCCTGCCGTCGAGCCGTACGTGGTAGGCGCCGATGTGCTGGGTGATCCCGCCCGCCTCGGCGTCGGTCACGTTGGTGCTGCGGATGGCGTCCAGCAACGACGTCTTGCCGTGGTCTACGTGGCCCATGATGGTGACCACCGGGGGCCTCGGCTCCCGCGCCTCCTCGGGATCGGTGACCTCGTGCTGGTCCTGGAGCGCGGTCTCGACGTCGAAGCCGACGTTCTCGACCTGGTAGTCGAACTCGTTGGCAACCAGGGTCGCGGTGTCGTAATCCAGCACCTGGTTGATGGTGGCCATCATGCCGAGGCCCATGAGCTTCTTGATCACCTCGCCGGCCTTGATGCCCATGTCCTTGGCCATGTCGCCCACGGTGATGGCCTCGTCCATGCGGATGACCCGCTTGCGGGCCGCGGGCACCGTGATCTCGGTCTTCTTCTGCTCCTTGCCGGGCAGGGCGCGCTTCTTCCGGAGCACCCGGCCGCGCGGAGACCGGAACTCGCGCTCCTTGAGCTCGATGACTTCCTGCTTCCGGATGACCCGTTTCTTGCCCTTGGCGCCCTTGCCGGCCTTGTCCTGTCCCTCGGCTTCAGCCGGCTGCTGCCCGTCGCGCGCCGTCGCCGGAGCCGCCGTCTTGGTGGGCGCGGACTTTGCCGGCGCCGGTGTCGCCTTCCGGCTCAAGTCGATGCGGCCGAGTATCCGCGGCCCGGTCACGGTTGGTTGCCCCGGCGTTGCCTCGGCGTCCTCTTCCGCGGGGGCGGCTGCGCCGTTGGCGCCGCTGGCGGCCGCCTCGGTCGCCTCCGGCTCAAGCTCCCCTACCGGGGCCGGCGACGCCGGTTCCTCCGCGCCTGCCTCCCGCCCGGTCTCCGCCTGAACCTCTGCGGCGCCCGGAGCTTCGGCCTCGGCCGCATCCTCCACGTCGACGGCGGCGGGCGGAGCATCGACCTGCTCGGCGGCGGGCGCCTCGACCTCGATTTCAGCGGGCGCGGCTTCCGCGGGAGCTCCCTCGGATGGGGCGACCTCCGCCGCCTCGCGAGGCGTGGGTTCGGTAACCGGTGTTTCAGGGGCGGCGGCTTCCGCGGACGCTGCCTCGACGGCCGCCTCAGCGGCTTCCTCGGCCTCCGCTTCCGGCTCCTCCCGCTCCACCGGATGAATGGGCTTGCGAGTGACCAGCTCGACCGTGCTTCTGCGGCGCCGGATGACGTTGGCGCGGACGCGGCGCTCGACCACCTTCTCGTGCGCCTGCACCTCGCCCATGTCCTGGTCCTCGGCCGTGATCGTGCGATCGACGACGACGCGTTCCTCGCCAACGGTGACCTTCGGCTTCTCCATGGCGGCGAGGGCCGCCTTGACCGCCTCGACTTCCGACTCCTCGAGGGAGCTCTGAGGCTTCTTGCCGCGGACCCGGATCTTTTCGAGTTGGGCGATGAGATCCTTCGGCTCGATCTCGAGCTGCTTGGCCAGTTGGTGCACTCTCACTTTGCTCATTTCCCACTCCGTTGGGCCCGAAGCCTTCCCAACAGTTCCTCCCGATTCTTGCGGGGCAGATCGCGACGGAACGCGCGATAGACACTCTTCCGTTTCAGGAAAGCTCGCCAACAATCCTCGCTGTTATGCAGGTAGCCTCCTCGTCCCCCGAAATCTTCCGGTTGCAGGCCGTCCTCCGTCACCGTGATCCGCCGCAAGACAGCCTTGTCGTCGCGCTGACCGCAACCCAGACAGGTCCGTACCGGCGAACGGGCGCTCATCCCCGGCGCGCCGCTTCAAGCCCCCTGCCGGGAGCTCGACTCCGCCTCCTCCTCATCCGAGGCCGCGGCCGGCTCCTCCACGGCTTCCCCCGCCGAGGCGGTCTCCGCGGCCGTCGGCGCGATTTCTTCCACCGTCTCCAGGGATTCGCCTTCCGCCGCCACGGTTTCGTCCGCCGTGTCCACGGGATCGCCTTCCGTCTCGCCGGATGCGCCTTCCATCTCCACCGCTTCGCCGGCCTCGGCTGCCGCCGCTGCCTCCTCGGCCGCCTGCGCGGCCTCTTCCGCCTCCCGGGCCAACCGCTCGCGCTCTTCCTCCACGTGCTGCGCGGCCGCCTCCAGGATCGCCGAGGCCTTCTCCAGCTCGATTCCGGTGATCTCGTTGATGGTGGCCGGCTCGGCCTCCGACAGGTCCTCCGCGGACTTGAACCCCGACTGGTAGAGCAGCTCCGCCATCACCTCGCTGACTCCCGGGATCGCGGACAGGGACTGCCTCGCCACCCGGCTTTCCTCGTCCGCCTCCGACTCGCTGCGGGCGTCGATGCCCCAACCGGTGAGGCGAGACGCCAGCCGGACGTTCTGACCCTTGCGGCCGATGGCGAGCGAGAGCTGCTCGTCCGGCACGATGACCTCCATGGTGTGGGCGTCGTCGTCCAGCAGGATCTTGGTGACCTTGGCCGGGGCCAGCGCTCGGCAGACATACTCCGCCTGCTCGGGGATCCAGTGGACGATGTCGATCTTCTCTCCCCGCAACTCCTGAACCACCGACTGCACCCGGGTCCCCTTCATGCCCACGCAGGCGCCCACCGGATCCACGTCGGGGTCGTTGGAGGTCACGGCGATCTTCGCCCGGCCGCCCGGCTCGCGGGCCGCTCCCTTGACCTCGACGATGCCTTCGTAGATCTCCGGGACCTCCTGCTCGAACAGCTTGATCAGCATGCCGGGGTGGGTGCGCGAAAGAACGATCTGCGGGCCGCGGCTGGTCATCTCGACGCTGACGATGTAGGCGCGGATGCGATCACCCTGCCGGTAGCGTTCCCGCGGCACCTGCTCCTTTTCCGGCAGGATCGCGTTGGTCCTGCCGAGGTTCACGATGATGTTGTTCTTCTCGAAGCGCTGCACGATGCCGTGCACCAACTCGCCCTGGCGGTCCTTGAACTCGTTGAAGATGATCTCGCGCTCGACGTCCCGCACCCGCTGCACGATGTTCTGCTTGGCCGCCTGGGCGGCGATGCGGCCGAACACCGTGGTGTCGATCTTCATCAGCAACTCGTCGCCCAGCTCCACGTCCGGATCCAGCGTTTCGCGGGCCTCGTCGAGATCGATCTCGAGATCGGGGTCGGCGACGTCGTCCACCACCACCTTGGCCTCGAAAATCTCCACCTCCCCGATATCGGGGTTGTACTGAGCCTCGAAGGTCCGCTCCGCTCCGAACATCTTCTTGGCCGCCGACACCATGGCCGACTCGATGGCTTCGACGAGGATCTCCTTGTCGATGCCCTTTTCCTTCGTCACCTGCTCAATGGTTCGAACCAGATCCTGCTGCATCTCTATCCCCTAGGGCCCTCACCCGGCCTTCGGCCACCCTCTCCCAGAGAGAGAGAGGTTGTATTTGATCACTCGGACAGGCTCCTGACCACGCTTTACCGGATCACCTTGATGACGCCCAATCGTACTCGACGTTGGCCTTGACGATAAGGCCGAACGGGATAAATACCTCGCGCCCGTCCTGCAGCACCACGACCCCGTCTCCGGCGGCGTCGTGCAGCGGTCCGAGAAATTTTCTCCGGCCGCCGATCATCTCGCCGGTATGGACCCGGACCCTCTGCCCGACGCACCGGGCGAAATGCTCCGGTTTCCTGAGCGGCCGGTTGATGCCGGGCGAAGAGACCTCCAGGGTGTAGGAACCTTCCACCACGTCATAGACGTCGAGGATATCGCTCAGCTCCCTGCTGACCCGGCTCAACTCGTCCACGCCGGGCACCTCGTCTTCGTGCCGCTTCTCGAGTCGGTCCAGATAAACGCGCAGCACGCGGCCCGATCTCCCCTCGTGCCGAAGCTCGATGTCCACCACCTCCAATCCCTCGCCCGCGGCCAGCGGATCCACCAACTCCCAGAGACGGTCCAGCGTCTCGCTTCTCGCCATCGGCACCTCAAATAAAAAAGCGGGCAAGGCGCCCACTGATGCCTATTCTTTTACAACAATGACGCGCCCCAATGCAAACCAGGAGTTCCCGCGGGCCCTTTCGCGGAGGGCCCGGGCGGGTTTGAAACCCGCCCCCGCACGGGCTATCATCCCGTGTCTGAAGCCACCCATGTTGAAGCCTCGGCCCATGTCCACCGCAACGCACCCAAGCGACGTTTCGGCGGCGGTTTCCTGGCAGGACGTCCTCACCAGCCTGGAAGACGCCGTCATGGTGGTGGACCTGTCACACGCCGTCTCTTTCGTGAACCAGGCCGCGGAAACCCTTACCGGGCTCTCGGCGCGCAAGCTGCTGGCGAGGGCTTCCGACGACCTCTTCGGCGCCAACCGATGGCTGCTGGACATGATCGACAACAGCCTCGGCCCCAACGAAAGCACCAGCCGGGCGGAGAACGAGTTCGTCAAGCCGCGGGGAAAGAACGTACCCGTGAGCGCCCTGGTGTCGCCCCTCCGGGATCCGGACGGCCGGCTCGCCGGCAGCGTGCTGCTCCTCCGCGACCGGACCTTGAGGCAGGCCATGGAGGAAGACCTGCGGCGCTCGGACCGGCTGGCTCTGCTGGGCAAGCTGGCGGCGGGCCTGGCGCACGAGATCAAGAACCCTCTGGGGGGGATCAAGGGAGCGGCCCAACTGATCCGCGCCGAGGTGGCGCACGACGCCTCGCTGCTGGAAAACACCGACATCATGATCCGGGAGGTGGACCGGGTGAATCAGCTCCTGGACCAGCTCCTGGACCTGGCGCGTCCCGCCGGGCTCCAGGTGGAGCCGCTGAACGTCCACGAGCTGCTGGAGCACGTCCTGGGGCTGGAGGTCCACGCGGCGACCGCCGCCAAGGTCCGCGTCCAACGTTTCTTCGACCCCAGCCTGCCGATGATCATCGGAGACCGCAGCCGGCTGATTCAGGTGTTCCTGAACCTGGTGGAGAACGCGCTCCAGGCCAAGCCCACCCGTGTCGCCGTCACCACCCGCATCGAGACGGACTTTTTTCTCCGCACCGGCCAGTCCAGCGCCACCAAGTTCGTCAGCGTGGACTTCCGGGACGACGGTTCGGGCATTGACGAGGACGACCTGCCCGACATCTTCTCGCCTTTCTTCACCAGGAAGCGCCGCGGCACCGGCCTCGGGTTGGCCATCTGCGACCGCACCATCAAGGAGCACGGGGGCCGCCTGGGAGTGGAAAGCCAACTGGGAGAAGGATCGGTGTTCAGGGTGTCGCTGCCCGCTCAACCCGATTAGTTGCCATGGAACAGGGCCGTATCCTGCTGGTGGAAGACGACGAGTCCCTGAGCCGCGTGCTCAGGAAGGCGCTCGAGGGCCAGGGATACTGGGTGGCGGCCACCGCGACGGGAGCGGAGGCTCGGCAAATGATGGAGGAGGCCGCTACCGCCACCAACACTTGGCCGCGCCTCGGGTTCGACGCCGTGGTGCTGGACATCGGCCTGCCGGATATCGAGGGGCTCGCGCTCCTGGACTTCGCCAAGGAATCCGGCCTGCAAACGCCGTTCATCGTCATGACCGCGCAGAACACCATGCGCAACGCCATCGACGCCATGAAGGCCGGCGCCTTCGACTACCTCACGAAGCCGTTCGACCTCGATGTCCTGATGGTGGTGGTGGAACGGGCGCTGGACCGGCGCCAACTGACCCGGGAACTCAGCGATCTCAAGAAGGAGGTCAAGAAACAGTACGAGCCCGGCGTCAACATGATCGGCACCAGCGCGGCCATGCAACAGGTCTTCAAGACCATCGGACAGGTGGCCGGCACCGACACCACGATCCTGATCCACGGCGAGAGCGGCACCGGCAAGGAACTGGTGGCGAAGACGATCCACTACAACTCGCCGCGCTGGGACAAACCCTTCGTGCCCGTGAACTGCGCGGCGATTCCCAGGGACCTGCTCGAATCCGAGCTGTTCGGCCACGAGAAGGGCGCGTTCACCGGGGCGCTGGAACGGCATCTCGGGACCTTCGAGCTGGCCCAGGGCGGAACGCTTTTCCTCGACGAGATCGGCGAGCTTCCACTCGAGCTTCAGACCAAGCTGCTGCGGGTGCTGCAGGACGGCTCGTACCGGCGGGTGGGCGGAAAGGACATGCTCCAGTCCGACGCCCGGCTGCTGGCGGCGACCAACCAGGACCTGGAGAAGGCGGTGCACGAGAACCGTTTCCGGGACGACCTCTACTTCCGCCTGAACGTCATACCGCTCCACATCCCGCCGTTGCGGGAGCGGAGCACCGATCTCCCTTCCCTGGTGGACTTCTTCATCGCCAAGGTCAACAGCGACATGGGCACGCAGGTGTCGGGGGTTTCGCCGGACGCGTTGAAGGAGCTTCAGCAATACGACTGGCCCGGCAACGTGCGCGAGCTGGAGAACGTGATCATCCGCGCGGCGGTGCTGTCGCCGGGACCGATCCTGTCGTCGAGGGACTTCGCCCTGTCGAGCGCGCCCGAGCCGGCGTCCAATGACTACGACAGCCTGTCGCTGGAGGAGATCATCCGCGGCAAGCTCGCGGACTACTTCCGGCGCACTCGCGGCGTCCAGGTGGAGAACCTCTATTCCGTGGTCATGGCGCGGGTGGAGCGGCCCCTCATCGAGCTGACCCTGCAGGCTACCCGGGGCAACCAGATACGCGCCGCCCAGCTCCTCGGCATCAACCGCAACACCCTGCGGAAGAAGATTACGGACCACAAGATCACCGTGAAGCGGGAGCCATGAGCGTTCTTCCGTCGAGACTCTACGCCATCCTGGACCCCGACCAGACCGGCGACCGTCCGTTCGCGCCGGTCCTCGACGCCATGCTCGCCGGGGGCGTCTCGGTGCTCCAGTTGAGAGTGAAGGAACGGCCGGCGGACGAGTTCCTGCGGCTGGCCCTGACCGCCCGCGAACGCACCTCCCGCGCCGGTTGCCTCTTCATCGTCAACGACCGGGTGGACATCGCCCTTGCCGCCGGCGCCGACGGCGTGCACCTGGGACAGGAAGACCTGCCGCTGGAAGCGGCGCGGCCGCTGGTGGGGGAAAGGCTCATCGGCGTCTCGACCCACAGCGTGGAGCAGGCCGAGGAGGCGGAACGAAACGGCGCCGACTACATCGGCTTCGGGCCCATGTTTCCCACCCGCACCAAGGAGACCGGCTACGAGACCCGCGGCCTCGCGATGCTGGCGTCCGTGCGGCGGCGGGTGAGCCTGCCCATCGTCGCCATCGGCGGCATCACCGCCGGAAACGTCGCGCAGACGTGGAGCAGCGGCGCGGACGCCGCCGCCATGATCAGCTACCTGACCCGCGGCGGCGACGTCGCCGCGCGGGTGAAGGAGATTCTAGCCATACGACAAGAGCAGGGTTAGCCGCGCGCCCTCACCCGGCCTTTGGCCACCCTCTCCCAGAGGGAGAGGGGCTTGTGCCGCTCGTTTCCCCTTCGAATCGCAGCCTCCGACACCCTCTCCCCCTGGGAGAGGGTCGGGGTGAGGGCCACACGCCAACTACGACTGTTCCGCGTCCGAGTAGCCTTCGTCGTCGCGCCCGGAGTAGTCCTCGAAGCGGGTGTATTCCTTCAGGAAAGTCAGCTTGAGAGTGTCCACCGGGCCGTTGCGCTGCTTGGCGATGATGATCTCGGCCAAGCCGGGGTTCTTG
The DNA here is from genome assembly GCA_028818755.1 of Deltaproteobacteria bacterium. Taxonomy (GTDB): domain Bacteria; phylum Desulfobacterota; class Binatia; order UBA9968; family JAJDTQ01; genus JAJDTQ01. The sequence goes on from JAPPNF010000170.1 coordinate 86,045, forward strand.
GTGGCGTCGTAGGCCTCGTCGCGGTAGACGAACATGATCACGTCGGCGTCCTGCTCGATGGCGCCGGACTCCCTGAGATCCGCCATCACGGGATGCTTGTCGCCGCGTTCCTCCACCCGCCGGTTGAGCTGCGACAGCGCCACCACCGGAACCTGCAGCTCCTTGGCCAGGGCCTTGAGGGAACGCGATATCTCCGAGATCTCCTGCTCGCGGTTGGGCGAGTCGCGGTGCGCGCGCATGAGCTGCAGGTAGTCGACAACCACGAGGCCGATCTTGCGGCTTCGGTCGCGCACCAGCCGCCGGGTCTTGGCGCGAACCTCCAGCACCGTCACCGCCGGGGTATCGTCGATGTAGACCGGCGCGTCTCCCAGCCGCCCGGCCGCCTTCACCAGCGCGGGGAACTCGGTGTCCCTGAGGTAACCGGTGCGGAGCCTGGAGTGGTCCACCCGCGCTTCGGAGCAGAGCATCCGGAGAACGAGCTGCTCCATCGCCATCTCGAGGGAGAAGACGGCCACGCCGATGCCCCGCAATGCCGCGTTCACGGCGATGTTGAGGGCGAACGCGGTCTTCCCCATGCCCGGACGGCCGGCGACGATCAGCAGGTCCGAGGGCTGGAACCCCGCGGTGAGCCGGTCGAGGTCGCGATAGCCCGTGGCCACGCCGGTGACCATCTCCTTGCGCTGGTAGAGCTCGTCGACCTTCCTGATGGTCTCGGTCATGACGTCGCCGACCCGGACGAAGGACGAGCTGATGCGCTTTTCCGCGATGTCGAAGATGGCCTGCTCCGCGTCGTCGAGGAAGTCGTCGACGTCGCCGCGTTCCTCCAGACCGCGGGAGGCGATGTCGGTGGATGCACGAATCAGGTGGCGGAGGATCGCCTTCTCGCGCACGATGCGCGCGTAGTAGGCGATGTTGGCGGCTGTGGGGACCTGGCTCGCGAGCTCCGCGAGATAGGCGGAGCCGCCCACCGCTTCGAGGTCGCCGTTGGCCTTGAGCTGGTCGCTCAGGGTGATGAGGTCCACCGGCTCGTTGCGGTCCCAGAGATCCACCATGGCGCGGAAAATCTTGCGGTGCGACTCCCGGTAGAGATCCTCGGCGTTGACCAGCTCCAGCACCGTGTTGATGGCCTCGTTCTCGAGCAGCACGCCGCCGAGAATGGAAGCCTCGGCCTCCAGGTTCTGGGGTGGGAGCTTGTGTAGGCTTCCCGTCACGTCCGCCATGGGTCACTCCCCGCCGGGTCCTCGCCCGGGGTCCCCCGGCGCCGTTCCGTGTTCCGCGGTCACCACCGTGTGGATGCCGCCTCGCACGTTGAAGTCGCCGGTGACGCTCATGTACTTGGGCGAACAGGCGGCCACCAGGTCGTCGAGGATGCGGTTCACCACGTCTTCGTGAAAAGCGCCCTCTTCGCGGAACGACCACAGATAGAGCTTGAGCGACAGCAGCTCGATGCAGCGCGGACCGGGAACGTAGCGGATGCGAATAGTGGCGAAGTCCGGCTGCCCGGTCTTGGGGCACACGCAGGTGAACTCCGGACACTCCATGGCCACCTCGTAGTCCCGGTCCTCACGCGGGTTGGCTATGGTTTCTATCTGCTTGCTGGGTTGCGTTGGCACGGTGCCCCGCCTTTCATCCGCGGCGTGTCGACCGGTTCTCGGCGCGGACGCTCAGGCCCCGCTCGATCCGGACGCGGGCGGGTTCAGAACCCGCCCCTACATCCGTTCCACCCTCCGCCTTGACTTGGCCCCGCCCGGACGCAAGACTCACGCCCATGAAACTCGACATCCACGTTCCTTCCATCGACGGCGTCGTCAGGGTCGAGATACGATCGGTCGAGGAAAACGGCTCCTGGGCCGCCTACCCCGTCCTCATCGGCGGCGCCGCGCTGGACGATGCCTGCCTCGTGCTTGCGCGCTCGGGCATGCCGCTTCGTTTCAGCGGCGAGAGCGCCGCCACGGCCGAAACCACGGCCAAAGAGTACGTCCAGGCCCACTACCGGGTCCAGCGCATGATCTGGTGAAAGCCGCGCCGAAGGCCCCGCCCGACGACACGCGCCATGACACAGGACACTAGAAACACGCGGGCGGCGTGTCAAGTCGCGGGCTGTTGCTGGGTCACGCAGTGGATTCCGCCGAGGCCGAGGATCAGCGCGCGCGCGTCGATGCCCGCCACCCGTCGGCCCGGGAAGAGCCCTGCCAGCGTGTCCAGCGCGACACCGTCCTTCGGGCCGCCGTAGAGCGGCACCAGCACCACGCCGTTGGCGATGTAGAAATTGGCGTAGCTCGCCGGCAGTCGCGATCCTCCGGCCGTCAACGGATCAGGCTGCGGCAGCGGAACGACGTTCAAACGCCGCCCCCCCGCATCGGCGGCTGACTCGATGCAGCGGTAGTTTTCCTGAAGGGCGCGATGGTTCTCGTCTAGCGGATCCTCCTCGACCACGCACACGACGGTCTCCGTGTCGACGAAGCGCGCGAGGTTGTCGATGTGCCCGTCGGTATCGTCCCCCGCCATGCCCGCCGGCAGCCAGACGATGCGCCGGAGCCCCAGCGCCGATCGCAGCAGCGCTTCGATATCCTCCCTGCCGCGGCCGCGGTTACGGTTGGGATTGAGCAGACACTGCTCGGTTACAAGACAGCAACCTGCGCCGTTGACCTCGATGGAGCCCCCTTCCAGAACGATCTCGGGCGAGAACGCCGGCAGGGCCAGGGACTCGTTGATTCGTAGCGGCACGGCGTCGTCCGCCACGTAGTCGGGGTACTTCAGTCCCCAGGCGTTGAACCGCCAGTTGACGAAGGCCAATGCCGCCGAGAGTTCCGCGCGGGTGATGAAGGTCGGCCCGTAGTCCCGTATCCACACGTCGACGGTCGGAATGCGGTGGAAGACCACGCGGCCCGCGTCGACTCCGCCTTGCCGGAGGCGCGCCGCCGCCGCGGCCTCGGAGGATGCGTCGTTGACCAGGAGGTTGACGGTCTCGCCCGCGACCAGCGCACGGATCATCTCCGACCAAGTCCCCCGCACCCGCTCCAGATCGGCCGGCCAGGTGTCGAGGTTGTGCGGCCATGCAAGCCACGTGGCGGCGTGAGGCTCCCACTCCGCCGGCATGCGATAGCCCGCGCCCCGCGGATCCGCCAACCGGACATCCCGTCCCACGGGTCAATCCAGCAAGTGCTTGGTGAGGCCGCCGTAGGCGTCGATGCGCCGGTCCCGCAGGAACGGCCAGTTCTGCCGGGATTCGGCGATGGCTCGGAGATCGCAGTCCACCAGCAAGGTCTCGGGCTTGTTGGTCCCGGCCTGGGCCAGGACCCGGCCGGCGGGATCCGCGGCGAAGGAGCTGCCCCAGAAGGTGATCTTCCCCTCGCGTCCCACCCGGTTGACGGCGGCCACGTAGACGCCGTTGGTCACCGCGTGAGACCGCTGTACCAACTCCCAGGCCTCGCGCTGGGTCCGGCGGTCGGCCCGGGTCTCGCCGGCGCCCCAGCCGATGGCGGTGGGATAGAAGATGATCTCGGCTCCGCCCAGGGACGCCAGCCGCGCCGCTTCCGGGAACCACTGGTCCCAGCATATGAGCACGGCGACTCGCGCATGGCGGGTCTGGAACGTACGGAAACCCAGGTCGCCGGGAGTGAAGTAGAATTTCTCGTAGAAGCCCGGATCGTCCGGTATGTGCATCTTGCGGTACCGGCCCACGATCTCCCCGTCCGCGTCGATGACCAGGGCGGTGTTGTGGTAGACGCCGGGCGCGCGGGCCTCGAACACCGAAGCCACGATCACCACCTCCAACTCCCGCGCCAGGGGACACAGCCGCTCGGTGGTGGGGCCGGGAACGGGTTCGGCCAGGGAAAAGGCCGCCGTGTCCTCGGCTTGCGGAAAATACCGGGAGCGGAACAGTTCCTGGACGCAGACGATCCGTGCGCCTCCGTCGGCGGCCAGGCGGATGCGCCGGGCGGCGGCGGCCAAGTTGCGGTCCGGGTCTGCGACCGCCCGTGACTGGATCAACCCCAGGGTCACGCGGTTTTGGGTCATGGGTTCATTCGCGCGGGGCGGAGGAATCGGTTGGCAGGCAAACGCCGGCCGCGGAAAGGTCGGCGGTCCGCCGCGCGTCCTAGGAGCCTGTCCGAGTAATACGTCGGCGAATCTGCTTGTCCTTCTTGCCGTCGGCTGCGTTGCTCCTCCTTGCGTGGGGGTAGCCACTGCTCGTCGTCGCGCCTTGCCGACAACAAGAATTCCTGCGCATCTTCACCAACGTATTACTCGGACAGGCTCCTATGCCGCCTGCCGGCGGTTCATGGGCACGTAGTCGCGGACGTCCGAGCCGAGGTAGAGCTGGCGCGGCCGGGCGAGCTTCTGCTCGGGGTCCTCCAGCATCTCTATCCATTGGGCGAGCCAGCCGGAGGTCCGGGCGATGGCGAACAGCACGGGGAACATGCTCACGGGCAGTCCCATGGACTGGTAGATCAGCCCGGAGTAGAAGTCGACGTTCGGGTAGAGCTTCCGCTGGATGAAGTAGTCGTCCTCCAGGGCGATGCGCTCGAGCTCCAGGGCGATGTCCAGCAACGGATTGCGCCCGGTCACCTCGAACACCTGGTCCGCGATCCTCTTGATGACCTTGGCCCGGGGGTCGTAGTTCTTGTAGACGCGGTGCCCGAAGCCCATGAGGCGCCCTTCGCCCGCCTTCACCCCCTTTATGAAGGCCGGAACCTTGTCCGTGGAGCCGATCTCCGCCAGCATCCGCAGCACCATCTCGTTGGCGCCGCCGTGAAGCGGCCCGTAGAGCGCGGCGGCGGCGCCGGCCAAGGCGGAGTAGGGATCGGTCTGGGAGCTGCCGACGCTGCGCATGGCGTTGGTGCTGCAGTTCTGTTCGTGGTCGGCGTGGAGGATGAAGAGCACGTCCAGCGCCTTCTCCAGCACCGGATCCGGCGTATACTTCAGCTCGGTCATCTTGTACAGCATGTTGAGGAAATTGCCGGTGTAGCTGAGATCGTTGTCGGGGTAGGCGTAGGGCAGTCCTATGGCGTGGCGGTAGACGAAGGCCGCCACGGTGGGAATCTTGCCCATCAGGCGAAAGACCTGCTTGCGCTGGGACTCCGGGTCGAAGATGTTCTTGGAGTCGGGATAGAAGGTCGACAGCGCCGCGATGGAGCTCACCAGCGTTCCCATGGGGTGGGCGTCGTACTTGAAGCCGTCGATGAACTTCTTGATGTTCTCGTGGAGCAGCGTGTGGTGGTTGATGTTCCAGCTCCAGTCTTCCAGCTCCGCCGCCGTGGGCAGTTCGCCGTGGAAGATCAGGTAGGTGGTCTCCAGGTAGGTGCTCTCCTCCGCCAACTGCTCGATGGGGTAGCCGCGGTAGCGCAGAATGCCCACGTCGCCGTCGATGTAGGTGATGCGGCTGTGGCACGATGCCGTGTTCAGGAAGCCCGGGTCATAGCTCATCAGGCCGAAATCGCCCTCGGAAGCCTTGATCTGGCGAAGGTGGGAAGCATTGATGGCGCCGTTCTCGATGGGGATCTCGTAGGACGTCCCCGTCCGGTTATCCGTCACCGTTAAAGTGTCTGCCGTCATACCTCGTTCCTCTCCATTCACGATTTCGAAAGTAGCACTCTTAGACTATCCCCGGTGAGGGGTCAAGCCATATCGGGAGGCCATTCCGCTTGACATTTTGGGCGGAGTTCGTTCCAGGAAACGGCCCCTGGAAGGGGTTTTTGGAGGGATTCCGGCACCGAATCGCGGGCGTCGGCGGGACCCCTCGGGGATCGGACTCACGCCCCGGTGAGCCGCATGCCGCCGTCCACCGGCAGGATGGCGGCGGTGACGTGGGAGGCGGCGTCGGACGCCAGATACACGGCCGCCGCGGCCACGTCCTCGGGCTCTCCGATGCGGCCCAGCGGCACCCGGATGGCGTACCGGGCGAGCTTTTCCGGGGTCGACGTGTCCACCATGGGAGTGCGGTTGGGGCCGGGGCAGATGCAGTTGACACGGATGTTCTGGCGGGCGTGGTCCTCGGCCATGGCCTCGGTCAGCCGGACCATGCCGCCCTTGGAGGCGCAGTACGCGGCGCGCCCCGCCTGCCCCATCATCCCCGACCGGGCGGCGATGGTGATGACGACGCCGCCGCCGCGTTTGACCATCTCCGGGATGGCGTGGCGGCAGACGTTGAAGACGCCCTTCAGGTTGGTGTCGAGGGTGCGGTCCCAGTCCTCCTCGGTGATCTCCGTCACCGCGCCGTTGGTGCGGACCCCGGCGCTGTGGACCACGATGTCCAGGCCGCCGTAGCGTTCCACCGCGGCGGCCACCACCGCCGCCATCTCGTCGTGCCGCCGGACGTCGGCGGACGTGAACATGGCGTCGCCCCCCTCGGCGCGAATGAGCGCCAGGGTCTCCTCGCCCTTGCTCGCGGTGGTAGAGGTCCCCGCGACCGCGCAGCCCTCGCGGGCGAAGGCCACCGAGATGGCGCGCCCCAGACCCGAGCCGAATCCCGTCACCAGAGCCACCTTGCCTTCGAGTTGGTGCATGACTTCGTCCTTTCCGCGTGTCAAAAAACCACTCCCTCTCCCTCTGGGAGAGGGTTGGGGTGAGGGCGTCCTGGCGCCAGCAGCCTCCCACGGAGGGGCAGGACCGCCGCGCAGCCCTCACCCGGCCTTCGGCCACCCTCTCCCAGAGGGAGAGGGGTTTGACGCAGCCTCTTCTCCGGAATGACGATACGCACGTGCACGCCTTTCCCGGCGTTCAGCTCCGGGTGTATTCCCGCACCGCGTCGTCGTTCAGCACCATCCCGTGCCCCGGGGTTTCCGGCAGCGTCACCCAGCCGTCCTCGGGCTCGGGCGGGTCCTTGTAAAGGGTCCTGGCCATGTGCCAGTCGTTCACGTGGAACTCGGTGCGCCAGCCGTTGGGCACGGCGGCGTGCAGGTTCATGTCGTAGTAGGCGCCGTTGCCAATGGGCAGGTCGAAGGCTTGGGCGACGGCCGCCGCCTTCATGCCCATGGTGAAGCCGCCCACGGAGCCCACCTGGATGTTCAGGAAGTCCACGGCCTCGGCCCGCGCCAAGCCCGCCAGCCCGTAGAAGTCCTCCCACTGGCCGGCGGCGATGGGAATGGAGGTCTGGCGCCGCAGCGCCGCCAGCTTGGCCGGATCGTTGCGCAGGAGGGGCTCCTCGAACCACATGAGGTTGTAGGGCTCCAGCCGCTTGCACCAGCGGAGCGCCGCATCGTAGCGCAGCAGGCAGGCGGCATCCACCATGAGCTCGACCTCGTCCCCCACGGCTTCCCGAACCGCCCGCACCCGGCGCTCGTCCTCCGACGGGTCGTCCTCCCGGTGCGCTCCGCTGGCGCCGCGCATGTCGATCTCGCCGTGGACGTTGACCCGTCCGACCATCAGCTTGAGACGCTTGTGGCCGCGCTCCACCCAATGCCGCGCCGCCTCCACCAGGGCATCACGGTCGTAGCTCCTGACGCCGAAGGTGAAGTAGCAGGGGACCGACTTCTGCGCCCCTCCGAGCAGACGCCACACCGGCAACTCGTAGAGCTTTCCCTTGATGTCCCACAACGCCACGTCGATGGCGCTCACCGCGGCGTTCCACACACCCGGCTCGGCCCGGGGGTTGAAGCGCCAGCGCATCTCGTGCATGAGGCGCTCGTTCTCCAGCGGGTCCCGGCCCTGGAGGAACGGAGTCAGGTCGGCCTCGATGAACCGCAGGATGGCGGATCCGGGACCATGGCCGATCTCCGCCGTACCGGTCAGCCCCTGGTCGGTTTCCACCCACACGAGGTCGACGGAGGCGGTCCGGCGTTCGTGGAACGGCAGGTCCAGGGGAATGTTCGCGAGCCGCGCGGTCTTGATGGCGCTGATCTTCATGGTGTCGGGGCCTCCGTTCATGTCAGGGGAACGTCCTTCGACTTCGCTCCGCTACGCTCAGGACGAACGGGAATTCGTGCACCTTCACCGTTCGTCCTGAGCGTAGCGGAGCGGAGTCGAAGGACGCGGTTTCAACCGCTAGTTGTCCTCCGCATCGAAAACCTGATGGCGCACGAACACCTCCGCATCCTGGGGCAGAAAGAACACGAGCCGGACTTCCTCAACGGAGGGGTTGGAACGGAGGGCATCCTGGATGGCTTGGGACGACACTGCGGCGGCCTCATCCATGGGATAGCCGTAGATGCCGGTGGAGATGGCCGGGAAGGCAACGGTGGCCAATCCTGCCTCAACGGCGATGCTGAGGGAATTGCGGTAGCACTGAGCCAGCATTTCCGCCTTGTCCGGACCGCCGCTGCCGTACACCGGACCCACGGTGTGGATCACGTGGCGTGCCGGCATCCTGCCTGCCGTGGTAAGGACCGCGCCGCCGGTGGGAAGTCCGTCGGGGTAGCGCGTGGCCCTAATGTTCCTGCACTCCTCCAGGATGGCCGGACCGCCGGCGCGGTGGATCGCCCCGTCCACGCCGCCACCGCCCAGCAGCGTGCCATTGGCGGCATTCACCACCGCGTCCACCGCCTCCTGCGTGATGTCGCCCATCTTGACGACCACCCGGCCGTCAAGGAAGCTCGGAAAGGTCGTGGATTCGCTCATGTGTCCTCATACTCCCCGGCCCCAGATCCGTCATTCCCGCGAAAGCGGGAATCCAGGCGGGGTGCGGTTGGGATTACGTTCGGCCCCTCCCCACCCCTGGATTCCCCACTTTTGCGGGAATGACGAAACGTCGTGCGGAACGGTGCCAATCGAAGTGGAGTAAACGGCGCCGATCGGATCGCCGACCCCCACGCCTACCCCCACACCTGCCACGCCGTCTCCACCACCCGCTCGAGCTTCCGCTTCTGGTCGTCCGGCGTGATGAGATTGCCGACCACATCCGAAGAGAAGCCGCACTGCGGGCTGATGGCCAGTTGCTCCAGCGGCAGGAAACGGGCGGCGTCATCGATACGCCGTTTCAGTTCGTCCACGCTCTCCAACTCGGGCACCTTGGTGCTCACCAGGCCCAGCACCACCACCGTGCCCTTGGGGACGAACCGCAGCGGCTCGAAACCGCCGGCGCGTTCGGAATCGTACTCCAGCAGCAGCCGGCGGTGCTTCAGTCCGCCGAACAAGCGCTCCGCCACCGCATCGTAGGAGCCCTCCCGGTGCCACATGCTGCGCTGGTTGCCGCGGCACAGGTGGATGCCGGACACGGCGTCGCCGAAGGCTTCGAGGATACGGTTGTCGGAGGCGATGGATCGCTCCAGGTTCGCGTCCGGGTCCTCGCCCCGCTGCCGCATGGCCTCCAACGACGGTTCGTCGACGTAGGCCGTGTAGCCCGGCGCGTCAATCTGGACGTAGCGGCAGCCGGCCTCCACCAGGCTTGCCACCATGGTCTTCTCGATGGCCACGACGTCGGCAAGGAAATCGTCCACTGTGGGGTAGACGGCGCGCGAGTTCTCGTGGTCGAAACGCTGGCTGATGCGGTCCGGGCCGATGAGCGTGACCTTGGCCGGGACGCGGGCCACGCCGCTGACGTGGCGGTACTCGTCGAGGGGTAGGTTACGCGCAAGGCGCAGCCGCTCCGCCGCCGGCAGCCGGTGCCAGACGGGTACCCCGGCCTCCACGTCGCGGTGGACGTCCCAGCGCTGCAGCGCCTTTCCGTGCCGGGACTGATTCTCCAGAGTCTCAATGCGGGCCGCTACCGAACGGAACCCCTCGACACAGGCGCCGAAACTGTCCTGGAAGTTCAGCCTGCGGAACTCGCCGTCGGTGACCACCTCCAGGCCCGAGTCTTGCTGCAACGCCACCGCCTCCCGAATGCACTCATCCTCCACCGCCCGCAACTCCGCATCGTCCGCCTCCCCCGCATCGAAGCGGTGCCGGGTCTGCTTGAGCCGCTCCGGACGCAGCAGGCTGCCGATCACGTCGGTTCTCATGGTTGCCAGGTCGCTCATTCCGGTCTCCGCCCACCCGCAAGATACTGCGGGCTCACCTGAAGGTCGTTGAAACCGCCTCCACCCCCGCCTCCGGTAGCACGCAAAAGGTGGGCCGGTCCGGCCGTCTCAATCCGCTGCAAGAACTCCGTCTGCTCCATGAGCATGGCGTCTGTCAAGTCCTTGAAGGTGTTGTCCGGTTCCAGCCAGAGATCCAAGGTAAAGGGATCGCTCACCCTTGACTCCTGGGAAAGGAATCTGGGAAAGAGAAGGGAGAACCCCCCCTGACGGCGGCCCTAAGACATCATGTTTTTCATCACCGCGTACATCGACAGCGGCTACCGCGATTGGGAAGGGTTGCCGTGTAACGACCGGCTGGGGGAGTCACAACGGTGAACGAAACCCAAGGCGGATCTGAAACCCCCGGCAATCGGACCCTTATCGGTCTCTTGATCGCTGGCTTGTCGTTGTTCCTCGCCCTTTTCCACCTGTACACGGGTGTGTTCGGCACTCTGAATGCGATGCTGCAACGCAGCATTCATTTGGGGGTCGCCCTGGTGCTGGTTTTCCTGATTTACCCCGCGAAAAAGGGGGCCAAGGGCACGCCGGGCGTCTCCAACTACGTTTGCCTGGCGCTCACGATCGTGTCCATGGGCTATCTCTATTGGAATGTCGAGTATCTGACCCAGGAACGCATCTCCATGTTGACGCCGGCCACCTTGGTCGAGACGGTCCTCTGCATTTGCCTGATAGCGGTTGTGCTCGAAGGCGTGCGAAGAACGCTCGGGATGCCTCTGGCCATCGTCGTTGCCGTGTTCATCCTCTACTACATCGTCGGTCCGTATTTCCCGTCCGACGGCATCGGCTATGCGGCGCTCGGCTACGAAGTCTTTATCGACAATCAATACCTGTCGCTGGCCGGCATGTTCGGCCTGGCCCTGGGCATCTCGGCCACGTTCCTGCCGCTGTTCATCATCTTCGGACGCATCATGCACGCCACCGGTTTCGGCGGGTTCCTGACCGACTTCGCCATGGGCGTTGCCGGGCGCACCCGGGGCGGGCCGGCGAAAGTCGCGATCATTTCCAGCGCGCTCTTCGGCACAATCAACGGCAGCGCCACGGCGAATGCGCTGACCACGGGCAATTTTACCATCCCGCTGATGAAGCGGTCCGGCTACTCGAGTCACTTTTCCGCCGGGGTCGAGGCCTCGGCCTCCACGGGCGGCCAGATAATGCCGCCGATCATGGGAGCGGCTGCCTTCCTGATGGCCGAGTTTGCCAGGATCCCCTACGTCACCATCATGCAGTACGCGATCTTTCCGGCGATCCTCTTCTTCCTGGGTATCTTCGTCACGGTCGACCTGGAGGCCAAGAAGCTGCGGCTCAGGGGCCTTGAGAGCGACGAGCTGCCGGACTGGAAATCCCAGGTGCCGAAATATCTCCATTTGCTGCTACCCATCGGACTCCTGGTATGGCTGATCGTCCAGAACCGCTCGCTGATGTACTCGATAACGGTTTCGATCATCGCCTTGTTCGTTCTTGCCTATTTGCGCAGCGCGACCCGCATGGGCTGGGGGGCGCTGTTCGACGCCCTAGTCGCATCGAGCCGCGACATTCTCGGGGTGGCCATGGCGACGGCGGCGGTTGGAATCATCGTCGGGATCGTCGGCTTGACGGGGTTGGGGATCAAGCTCTCTTCCCTGATGGTGGACCTCAGCGTCGGCAATCTGTTGGCGTCGCTGCTGCTCGCGTTCCTGGGCGCGATGGTCCTCGGAATGACCATGAACACCTCGGCGGTCTATCTGCTGCTGGTGGCGCTGATCATACCGGGGTTGCTCAAGGTCGGCCTCGCGGTGCCGCAGGCGCACTTCTTCGGCTTCTACTTCGGCGTGCTGGCCCAGGTCACCCCTCCCGTGGCAGTGACCGCCTATGCGGCCGCGGGTCTTGCCCAGGCCGACCTGAACAAGACGGGCTATGCAGCGATCAAGCTGTGCGCATCGGGCTTCGTGGTCCCGTTCATGTTCGCGTACTCACCCGAATTGATGTTGATCGGCTCCTGGCAGGATATCGCCATCGCCGTACCGTCCGCCCTGATCGGCGTCTACGTGGTGTCGGTGGTGGCGTCGGCGTACTGGCTGACGCACATGCGCTGGTACGAACGCCTGGTGGCGTTGGGTGGCGCCCTTCTGAGCATCTTCCCCGGAATCTGGTCCGATATCATCGGCCTCGCGCTGATCGCGCTCGTGTTGGCCGGCCAGTTCAAGCGCGTCCGGGACGAAGACGTGCGTGCCGACGCCCGGGAACCGTCGGAATAGCGTTGATGCGAGTGTCACGAAGTGAGAAAGGAGGACAATAGCCACACCCTTTGGAATGCGTTCAATGACACGGCCCATATCCGCTGACCGTCAATACCAAGGAGGAAATGTGATGAACAAAGGGAAATCGGCGGCGCTCTTCGCCGCGGCTGTCCTGATCTCGATTTCGGTCGTGTTCTCCGGCATCCAGAGCGCGGCCGCACAGAGCAAGACGGTTGACTTCTTCCTGGCCACCTCCGGCCCGGGCAGTTCGTTCTATCCGCTTTCGGTGGCCCTCGCGGAGGTGTGGAAGAAAAACATTCCCGGACTCAATGTCAGCCTGGCGCCGGGCGGTGGCGTCGGATCGGTGGTCGCCACCGGCACGGCCAAGGCTCATGTCGGCATGACGCTCTCCAGCGCCGCCGTGGACGGGATAAAGGGCAGGCCTCCCTTTCCGCAACCGCATCCGGATGTGCGCGCCCTGGCATCGCTCGACCCGCAAGCCTTTCAGTTCCTCGCCTACAAGCGGTCGGGGCTCAGCAAGTTTGAAGAGCTGGCCGGCAAGCGTGTCTACGTCAAGCCGAAGAGATTTGCCGCCCATGCCATCAATCTGCTGGTGCTGAAGGTGCACGGAATGACGCTCAAGAGCCTCTCGAAGGCCGAGACGGTGTCCAAACCCGACGCAGTCAACCTGTTCAAGGACGGCCACGTCGATGCGATGATGTGGATGGGGCCGGTTCCGGACTCGCTCATCATGAACGCCTCGCTCAACCGTCCCATCAATCTTCTGCGGATATCCGATGCGAAGAAGCAGGAGCTTCGGAAGATCAACCCGGGCATCGTTCCGCTCGCGCTGCCCAAGGGGCTTTACCCCGGCGTGGAGGCGGATTTCCAGACCCTGTCCGTGCCGCGCGTGCTGGTCATGAGCAAGAACGTTTCGGATGACAGGGCCTACAGCCTGGCGAAGGTCCTGGTCGAGAAATGGGAAGACCTGAAACTGGCGGATCCGGGGCTCAAGCTGGTGAAGGTCGAAAGCACCGCAACCGACTTCGGCGTCACCTATCATCCGGGCGCCGCCAAGTACTACAAGGAACGGGGTTGGATGAAATAGGACCATTGGGTGGACCAAGGGATCGATCCCGTTCGCCGGGTCTCCGCCCGGCGCGGCGGGGTCGGTCCGCTTCGTCGCTGCACACTACTCACCAGAATGGAAGGGAAGACATTGCCGGCACTTGAGTCCATGAAGGACAGATTCGAACGAATGCTCCTGATCCGTCGCTTCGAAGAGGGCATGTTGCGCCTGCACGGGCGGGGGATCCTGCCGTGCCACTTTCACGTTTCCATCGGGCAGGAAGCCACGGCGGTTGCGGTCTGCCGCGCCGCCGAGGAGCAGGACGTGCTCTTTACCAACCACCGCAGCAACGGCCACCTGATCGCCCGCGGGGCGGATCCGGAATGGATGTTCGCGGAGCAGTTGGGCCGCGTCGGCGGCAACACCAACGGCAAGGGCGGAACGCTGCACATGATCGCGCCCGAGCTGGGGATGCCGTGGACGACCTCGCTGGTGGGGTGCGGCGTCCCGATGGCGGTGGGCGCGGCCCTGGTCCACAAGCAGCAGCGCCGGCCCGGGGTGGTCATTGCCTTCTTTGGCGACGGGGTCATGGAGGAGGGTGCCTTTTACGAGGGGATCAACCTGGCCGCATTGTGGCAGGTGCCGCTTGTTTGCGTCTGCGAGAACAACGGCGTGCCGGCCGAGTTGCGGGGGCTCGACACCACGCAGCCCTCCACGTTTCGGGCCAGACGCCTCGCCGACATACCGTCCGCTTTCGGCATCCCCTCCGCCACCATCGACGGGGCGGACGTGGAGGGGCTGTTCGAGCTGATGGCGGAGGTGGTCGGCACGGTGCGGCGCAACCTCGCCCCGTATTTCGTCGAGGTCCGCACCACCCGCTATCCGGGCAACCGGGCCCTGTGGCCAAGGCTGGCGGGGGCGGAAACCGACCTCGGCTGGGCCTGGGACGAAGGTGAGCCGCCCGAGGAACTGGCCGCCTGGAGCCGGCACAGCGATCCACTGATGGGCTTTCTTCGCAAGCTCCTGGACCAGGGCGCGATCTCCCGCGATGAGGTGACCCGGATCGACGCCGCCATCGCCGCCCGCATCGATGAGGCGATGGAGTCAGCCATCCGCAGCCCGCAGCCGCCGCCCGATAGCGCCTACACGGATGTCTGGGCCGCTCGGGAGGGCTCGTCATGAAGATGTCGTACCTGCAAGGCCTGGCGCTCGCCATCGACGAGGCCATGGCGGCCGACCCCAGGGTCATTGTGATGGGCTCTCGCATGGGGGGCCACCTCACCGCGCAGGAAAACGAGGCCTTCGCCGCCGTGCTGGAACGCCACGCGGAGCGGATCTTCATGAGCGTGCCGATCGCGGAGTTCGGACTCGCGGGCGCCGCGGTCGGCGCCTCCCTGGCGGGCGGGCGGCCGCTGCTGAGTTTCAACATCGCCAGTTTCATGCTGCATGGCTTCCCGCCGATAGTGAACGAGGCCCCCAATGTCCACTACACCACCGGCGGACAGTGCATCGCGCCGGTGACATGTTACGCACTGGGCGGCATCCGGGGGGGCGGTTCGTCCCAGCATTCGCACCGGTTGCAGGCGATGCTGGGCAACGTTCCGGGGCTGCAGATCTTTGCGCCGGCAACGACCGGCGACGCCTATGGGCTGCTCAAGTGGTGCCTGCTCGAAAGCCGGAACCCGACGGTCTTCTTCGCGCACACCGCTTTGCTCCTGTCCGAGGACGAGATCGATCGGACGTCGCCCATGCTGCCCGTCGGGTCCGCCCGCATCAGCAGGGCCGGGCACGACATAACCCTGATCGCGCATTCCGTGACCGTGCCGAGGGCCCTCGAGGCAGCCGACGCCCTGGCGGCGGATCACGACGTTTCCGCCGAAGTGATCGATCTGCGGACGCTGGCCCCACTCGACGCGGCGACCGTGGTCGACTCCGTCAGGAAGACCGGGCACGCCGTGGTCGTCGACGAGTGCCACAAGAGCTTCGGCGTCAACGCCGAGATCGCGGCCACGCTGGCGGAAGCGGCCTTGTCGTATCTGAAGGCGCCCATTGGACGCGTGGCCACGGCCGACGTGCCGGTCCCCTACAACCTGAACCTGGAGCGCGAGATCAGCGTGACCCCGGACGAGATCGTCCGGGGGACCATGGCGACGCTGGAGGGTCGCGCGTCGGGTTGACGAAAATACGAGACACTTCCGGAACGGCTTCGCCAAATGTGGCGGATCCGATCCGTCGAAGAGCAGGTGGCGGACATGAAAGCGATGGTCGTTGTTCAGAGAAACGGGCGCGGAGAGCTGGTGCTGGAAGATGTCCCCGATCCCGTTGCGGGCGAGGGGCAGGTGGCGATCCGCATGGAGGGAACCGCCGCCAGTTTCGGCGACATCGAGATGCGCCGGGGGAATTACCATACCCCTCGCAAGCCGCCCTTCATTCCCGGACACGACGTCGTCGGCACTGTGGTCGCGCTGGGCCCCGGCACGGCCGGTTTCCGCATCGGCGAGCGGGTGACGGCGATCTCGCTCACGGGGACCTACGCCGAGCTCGTCGTGGCGCCCGCCGCCATAACCTGGGCGCTGCCGGACGAGATCGACATCATCTCGGCCGCGGCCTTCCCCACCAATGGCGTCACGTCATACAACCTGCTCACCATGGCCGGACGCCTGGCGGCGGGCGAAACGGTGTTGATCCACGCGGCGGCGGGCGGCGTGGGGACAACTACGACCCAGTTGGCCAAGCTGCTCGGCGCGGGCACGGTCATCGGCACCGTCGGTGACGAAGCCAAGGCTGACTTGGCCCGCAGCCTCGGCTGCGATCACGTCATCCTGTACCGGACCGAACCCATCGCTTCCCGGGTCATGTCCATCACGGGCGGCAAGGGCGCCGATGTGATTCTCGATTCGATAGGGGGTTGGGTGACGGAGCAGAACCTTGCATGCCTGGCCCCCTGGGGCCGCATTGTCGCCTGCGGCAAGTCGAGTGGGACCGCCGGTCAGATCCCGACCGATCTTCTGCACGCAGGAAACAAGGCCGCAATCGGCTACAGCACCGGCGGGCACCGTTATGAAAGGCCGGAAGCGTTGCGGCCGGCTGGCGACGCCGTGCTTGGCTACCTGCGCTCGAAGCAACTGAAAATAGTGGTGAGCGCCCGGTTTCCCCTCAGCGAGGCCAACGCGGCCCTGGACCTGGTGGCAAGCCGCAAGAGCACCGGAAGGGTCGTGCTGACCAGCTCTTGACGCGTGGTGCCCGCCACATAGGTTGACCGCCGGTCGCCCCGACAAGTCATCGCGCCTGGCCGACGACAAGAATTCTGCGCAACCTGTTACAGGTTCTTACGGGACACGACACCAGCCAAGGAGACCGGAAATGCTTCCCATCACCGCCTATGCCGACCGCTACTCGGTAGCCCCCGGCCAGACCATCGCGTTCAAGGTGAGCTCGACCGCGTCCGAGGACTACGAGGCGCGCCTGGTGCGCGTCATCAGCGGCGACCCCAACCCGGACGGGCCCGGCATCCGTGAGGAGCCCGTCGACGCCGCCTTTGCCGGGCGTTACCCGTCGCGGATGCAGCCGATCCACAGCGGCTCGTATGTCCGGGTCGCCGGCGCCGCGGCCCTGGACGCCCTGGGGAGCTTCACGGTGACAGCGATCATCTGGCCGACCCTGCCGGTCCTCCCCCGCCGACAGGCCCTCGTGTCACGGGTTGATACCGCCACCGGCGCGGGCTTCACCCTTGAAATCGACGAAGAGGGCTCGCTCGCCGCCACCTTGAGCGACGGCACCACCACGGGCAACGCAAGCGTCGGCAAGGAGTTGCGCGCACGCGCCTGGTACCGGGTCTTCCTCAGCTACGACGCGGACCGGGGTGAACTGGCGCTCGGCCAGCAGCCATTCGCTTCGGCGATGATGATCGACGACTCGGGCGCCCTCACCACCGCCGCCGCGTTCGCGGGAAGCTGCGCGGGGAGCGGCGATTTCCTGTTCGCGGCGCGGGCGGGCTCGCCCCCTTGCGACCATTACAACGGTAAGCTCGAAGCGCCACGGGTACTGGGGACGGCCTTGGGCGCGGACGCGGCGTTCCGCGCCGCGGGCGAGGCTCCCGGCTCCGGCGCGGCGGTGGTCGGGGCGTGGGACTTCTCCCACGAGATGTCGTCGGCGCGCATCATCGACGCCGGCCCCCACGCCATGCACGGCGAGACCGTGAACCTGCCGACGCGCGCCATGAAGGGCTCGCGGTGGACGGGCGAGGAGATGTGCTGGCGCCATGCCCCGGAGCACTACGGGGCGATTCACTTCCACGACGACGACCTTTACGACTGCGGCTGGGAGACCGACTTCAGCTTCGAGGTGCCGGAGGACTTCAGGAGCGGCGTCTACGCCGTGCGCCTGCGCGCGGGCGGGGATGAGGACATGGTGCCCTTCTTCGTGCGCGCCGCCCCGGGGCGGCCCAAGTCGAGCGCCTGCGTGCTCATCCCCACCTTCACCTACATCGTCTATGCCAACTCCGTCCGCGACAGGGCCAACGACGCCTACCGCGAGCACGTCGCGCGCTGGGGGGCGAGCCCCTGGACGCCGGACGAGCATCCCGAGTACGGCATCTCCACCTACAACTTCCACCCAGACGGCAGCGGGGTGAGCTATTCGTCGCGGCTCCGTCCCATCCTGAACCAGCGCTCCGGCTACTTGTCCTACGCGGACCCCAAGGCCGGCTCCGGCCTGCGCCATTTCCCCGCCGACACCCACCTGCTGGCGTGGCTGGAGGCGCTGGGCCACGACTTCGACGTCATCACCGACGAGGACCTCGACGCCGACGGCGTCGACGCCATCGCGCCGTACAAGGTGGTGATGACCACCACGCACCCCGAGTACCACACCCCGCGCTCGCTCGACGCCCTGGCCGACTACACCGGGCAAGGCGGGCGCCTGATGTACCTCGGGGGCAACGGCTTCTACTGGCACGTCGCGGTCAGTCCGGAGTTCCCCGGCGCGGTGGAGATCCGCCGGGGCGAAACCGGCATCCGCGCCTGGGCGGCGGAGCCCGGGGAGTACTACAACGCCTTCGACGGCTGCTACGGCGGGCTGTGGCGGAGCAGCGGCCGCGCTCCCCAGCGCCTGGCGGGAGTCGGGTTCATATCACAGGGCGACTTTCGCGGCACCTGTTACCGGCGCCTGCCCGCTTCCCACGATTCCCGCGCCGCCTGGATCTTCGAGGGTATCGACGAAGAGGTCCTCGGCGACTTCGGACTGAGCGGCGGGGGCGCGGCCGGCTTCGAGCTCGACCGGCTGGACACGAACCTGGGATCTCCGCCCCACGCCCTCGTGCTCGCCCGCTCGGAGGAGCCGGACGACAGCTTCACGCTGGTCCCGGAGGAGATCGTGGCCCTCTACCGTAGACGTCCCCACCTCGTGCGGGATCTCCTCCGCGCCGAGATCGTGTTCTTCGAGACGCCCAACGGCGGCGCGGTGTTCTCGGTGGGCTCGATCACGTTCTGCGGCAGCCTCCCCCACAACGACTTCGACAACAACATCTCGCGCATGGTCGATAACGTGTTGCGGCGGTTTCGGAGCGACTGAACCTCCCTATTGTGTCGCCGGACCACCGGTGTCCCGCCCCGTGCGCAACTCCTCCTTGAGGCCCCCCCAATCTTGGGGAGGACCATGAAACCATAGAGCGCTATACTGTTTCGATACTGTTTCGACACGAGACTGAGACATTCTGGGGAACGAGTAGCAGAAGAGGCTCCAACGAGTTGTCTCTAGCTCATGCTGAGACACCACGGGGATTGCTCATGACTTCCCTGGAGTCACTGCTAATGGCGACGACGCAACTCTACTACGCGACCAACCGGCACCACCGCGGAAGAGAGCGCTGGAAACCGACAGGATATGGTCCGGAACCGAGTGAGGACGGCACCGAGAACCTCCGGTTCGGGCTCGTAACCATCCGCTACGACCACGCAAAGGTCACCGGGTACCTGGAGGAAGACTGTGGATTCGGCGCCGGGAACGGCGAGAAGCTCTCGAGGTACTTCTACGACCAGAGGAACAAGGCAACCATCAATGCCTTCACCGAAGAGCTCTCTAAGGAAGCCAACGAATCCGACCAGCCGCGGGGGAAGCTCGGTTCCAGCCGGGCGTTCTCCGAGTTGCAGGCAAAGATGAACAGTGGCGACCACGTCCTCATCTTCGTCCACGGTCCCAACATGAACTGGTGGCAGGCGGTTGCGTCCGCCCTCAGCCTGCAATGCATGCTGAACCGGCACCACGGAGGCGAGGCGTCCCCGGATCAGCCGCCGCGGGTTCACGTCGTCTTGTTCGCGTGGCCGTCAGGCGACCGGGAAGTCCCGCACTGGTCCTATTATTCCGACCACACCGACGCCAAGGTGTGCGGTTATGCCCTCGGACGCGGCCTCCTCAAGCTTCGGGACTACCTCCTCCATGCACGGAACCTCGCGCGTCTGAATGGCGAGTTCCTTTCCGGACAGCCGATACACCTTCTCTGCCACTCCATGGGGAACTACGTCCTGCAGAACGCCCTGGAGCGAACCGCGAAGTTCTCCGTCGGCGGCAGGCTGCCGCGCATCTTTCAACAGATCTTCCTGTGCGCCGCGGATGTCGCTGCCGACGTGTTCCAGCCCGGAGAGCCCTTCCACAAGCTGTCGGAGATGGCGGAAGCCGTCACCATCTACCATAACAGGCGTGACCCCACATTGCCGTCTTCCGACTACGCAAAGGGCGCCGCCGACAGACTTGGGTGGGACGGTGCCGAATGGCCCGCGTATCTGCCCGACCGTGTCCATCAGGTCGATTGCAGCCGGCTCGTGAGCGGTCTCATCGAGCACAGCTACTACCACTGCGGCGCGGTCAACGACGACATTCGCCAAAGCATCGAGGGGATGCCGCAGGACTCGCGCGACCGCACCCGTGAACCCACCCGTCACGGCTGGCCGAATGTCTGGCGTCTCGTAGACGGTTAGGGAGCCGGAACCGACGGTCCCTATTCGGCTACGGCCGCGTAGATCGCTCGCACGGTCTCGATGGTGTCAGCCTGTTCGGCGCGCTTGTCGGGCCGGTACCGCTTGACCCGGGCGAAGCGCAACGCCAACCCGGCGGGGTACTGCGGGCTCGCCTGAAGGTCGTTGAAGGCCACCTCCACCACCACCTCCGGTTGCACGTAGACCGTGTGCCGGTCCCGGGCGGTCTCAAGCCGCTGCAGGATCTCCGTCTGCTCTCTGAGCATGGCGTCCGTCAAGCCCTTGAAGGTCTTGCCCAGCATGACGAACGAGCCGCCGGACGGATCCCGGGCGCCCAGGTGCAGGTTGCTGAGCCACCCCCTGCGGCGGCCGTGGCCCCACTCGGCGGCGAGGACCACCAGGTCCAGGGTGTGCACGCGCTTGATCTTGAGCCAGCTCCGGCCGCGCTCGCCCGCCTCGTAGAGGCCGTCCGGGGCCTTGGCCATGACTCCCTCGTGGCCGGCCGAGACGGCCGCGGCGAAGAAGGCCTCGGCCGCTGCCGGGCTGTCGGTGATCATCCGGGGCATCCGCAGGGCCGCCGGCACCTTCGTGGCCAGGGCCTCGATGCGTTCCCGTGCAGGCGCGTCGAGAAGGGTATCGCCCTCCACGTAGAGGCAGTCGAAGAAGTACGGCGTCAACGGCAGTTCGTGGCGCAGCTCGGCGACGTCGAGCTTGCGGCCGAAACGCCGCATGGTGGTCTGGAACGGGTGGGGCTTGCCATCCGCCCGGAAGGTCAGCACCTCGCCGTCCAGGATCAGATCCCCGGCGCCTAACCCGCGCACAGTCTCCACCAGCTCGGGCACGGCCGCCGCCACGTCCCTCAGTCCCCGGGTGAACACCGCCACTTCCGACCCGACCTTGTGGACCTGCACACGCGCCCCGTCCATCTTGTACTCCAGGGCGGCGGTTCCGAGCTGTCGCATCGCGTCGGCGACATCGTCGCAGGGTTGCGCGAGCGCCGGCAGGATGGGCCGCCCCGGTGTCAGTCGGAAACCACTCAGGCCGGCTTCTCCCTGGATCAACGCAACCGAGGCCACCTGCCCGAGGGAACCGTTGACGAAGTAGGCCCGCCGCACGGCGCGGGACGGCAGCCCCGACGCCCTGGCCACCGCCTCCATCATGACCCCCTCCAGGACGCCGTGGCGCATCTCTCCCATTACCAGGCGTTGCAGGAACTCCCGTTCCGTTTCCGAGGCCCGCCCGAGCAGCCCGGCCAGGATCTTCGTCCGCCGCGCGCTCGATCCGGAGCCCGTGGTCCGGCGCACATTTTCGAAACACGCGTCCGCATCCGCCAGGGTCAGGACGCCGCCTTCGGAAGGCCCGCCCGCCAGCGCGTCCTTCAGCATGGACCAACCAATGCCGATCTTCCCCTGGGGCAGCTCACCGCACAGGTACGCTACCGCGACGGGGATCTCCGCCGGCTCCAGACGCCGCAGGCACTCGGCCAAGTGTCCGATCTTGGCCAGCCGGCCGGCGCTCCGGGTTACCCGGACGGAGAGGTCGGCGAGTTCCTGAAGCTTCATCAAGAGGCCTCGGGATCATAGGCGCAGAGCGTAGAGCGGTACATACACCTCATCGGACGACAGCCCGCCGTGGTTGCCCTTGTGGACCCGGGCCTTGGTCTGGGAAGCCGCAACCTGAAATGCGTAGTCGTCACGGGCCAACAGAACATAGTCGCCCACTCGGCTCCGCAGGGCCGGATGGGGTTGGCCCGGCCCCAGGAGCCCGCTCTCCAGTAGCTCCTCTCCGGTGATGCACACGCACGCGTCGGCCAGATGCCGGGCCAACACCTCGCGGAACCGCCCGACTCGCCCCGGTCGGACGAAGCACGACACCTGCCGGCCATCCCCCGCGGGAAGCATGGCGAGGCAGTCAAGCAGCCCCGGCACCGCAGCCAGATCGATCCGCTTGGGGGGAGGCGAGTCCACCACACCGTGGTCCGCGGTCACCAGGAGAAGGGTCCCGGTACCGGCGAGCTGGCTCGTGAGACGGCCGAGGGAGGCGTCGATCTCGGCCAGATGACGCCTCGTCTCCCGGGCCTGGACGCCCTTGCGGTGACAGAGGGTATCGTAAAGCGGCCAGTAGACATAGGCGAGGCCGGGTCGTCCCTGCCGGGCGAAGCGCGCCGTCTGCCGCTCCATTCCCCTCAGCGTGTTGTAGGCTCCGTACCCGTTCCAGCGGGTGCCCGCGTTGGAATAGGGGCTCCGTCCCAAGGTGCCGAAGGACAGCAGCCGCTTGTGGCGGCGCACCGACGAGAGGTACGACGGCAGGCCGAGGTAGCGCCTGAGATTGAAGTCGCTGCCTGCCAGCGGCGTTCCGGTGAGTGTCTTCCCCGGCAAGACCGCGCCGACCAAGCCCAGGTCGTGGAGGTGCAGATGCCAGCTCAAGAGGCCATGCTCGGCAGGGGTGGCGCCGGTGGAAAGGGTGGTCACCGCCGCAGCGGTGGTGGAGGGGAACACCGTCGTGATGCGCTCGAAGGGATGCCGGGAGAAGAAGTGACTGCCGCCGCCCGCGCCCATGAACCGGTCCAGTTGCTCGTAGCCCACGCCGTCGAGGACAAGGTAGGTGATGCGCCGGACGCCGTTGAGCGTGGTTTCGTCCAGCGCGCGCAGCCCGAGGTGAGGAGAGATCCCGCCCAACGCCCGGATGATGGACGAGAGCAGGTTCACGAGAGAGCCGCCCCGGTAGTCCGGGAAATGGAAGCCCCCGGCCGTCCGGAGGCGGTCGAGGATGCGGGCACTCTGGTCGGCGCTGCTGTCAACGGCCGTTCGCACCCTCAAACGATAGAACAGGGACAACCGCCGGGCAACCAACCGTCGCCCCTGACGCCCCGAGACCTTGACTCCGCCGAAGGGAATTTGAGATGAGGAATACAGTCCGCGGTCAAAGGAGGACCGACCATGGTGATACGTGAAGTCGCTGACGGTTCCACCTACGTAAGCACGCAGGAAGAGCACGCCGAGCTCTCGGCGCAGTTCGCCGCGCACTGGGGCAACGACCGGTTCGAGCGCCTCCGGCCCTACGACACCATGGTCTTCGCCACCACGTACCACGACAGCGGCTACCGCGAATGGGAAGGAGTGCCGCCGATGGACGCGGCAAAGGGGCGGCCCTACGGCCATCGCGAGCGGATCCCGGACTTCGAGGCCACCGAGTTGACCGCCTACCGGCGAAACGTGGACTGGGTGCGTGGCCACGATCTTTACGCAGGCGTGCTGGTTTCCATGCACCGCACCGGCCTGTGGCGCGGCCGCTACGACGTCCTTACCAGCCCCAAGCCGCGGGTGCGCGAGCTGAGCGCCTCGGTGCAGGCAGCGCTGGATGGCCTCGAAGCACAGCAGCGACAGGACAAGGCCACGCTCGCCCCCGGCAACGCCGGTTTCGAAGAGGAGTTGTGGATCAACTACCGCATGCTTCAGCTCTTCGACCTGCTGTCCCTCTACTTCTGCTGCGACGGCTACCGCGACAACGGCTTCAAGGAAGAGTGCCTCGCACCCATTCCCGCAGGCTACGCACCCGACAACAGCGTCGACCTGCGCATCACCCCGAACCCGGACGGTTCGGTGCGGATGGATCCCTACCCCTTCGACATCGCGCCGCTCCAGGTTACGGTGCGCGCGCGGCGTATGCCGGCCGGTCAGTATGACTCGGAGGCGGACGCCCGCGCCGCGTACTACAAGACGCCTGCCGGACTGCTGCAATTCCAGGTCAGCAACTGACCACCGTCGCTCTCTAAAAAATTCTTGACAGACCGCTACGCTTGTGGTTTATCACAACCCTAACCGTACCCATGGGTACGGTTAGGGACTCGAACAAAGGAGCGGTCACCGGACCTTCAAACCATGGATGCAGCAGCCCAGCCTATGGACCGCATCCACGTCTACTATGCGACCAATCGGCGTCACCGCGGACTCGACCGCTGGCAGCCGACCGGATACGGCATCGAACCGAGCAAGGACGGCACCGAGAACCTGCGGTTCGGCATGGTGACGCTCCCCTGTGACGGCAGGAAGGTCGCCGAATGCCTCGAAGCGGACTGTGGATTCGGAACCGGCGACGGCATTCGGCTCGAAAAATACCTCATTCAACAGCGGCGCATCGCCACCATCGAGGCGTTCCGCGAAGATCTTCGGAAGGAACAAAACGAGTCCACCCAACCGCGAAAGAGCCTCGGCTCGACGCATGCCTTCTCTGAACTACGCGACAAGATGGTCGCCGGCGACCATGTCCTCATCTACGTCCACGGTTTCAACGTTTCTTGGTGGGAGGCCGTCGCATCCGCCGCCAGCCTGCAATGCATGCTGAACCGCCATTGCAGCCCCGACCCCGCAAACGATTCGACGCCGGTGCACGTCGTCCTGTTTACTTGGCCTTCCGACGGCCGCGCGATCCCCTACTGGTCCTACTTCTCCGACCGCAGCGACGCCAAGGTCTCCGGGTACGCTTTCGGCCGCGGTCTCCTCAAACTCAGAGACTATCTCATCGACACACGCCGCCTCCGTCGCCACAGGGGCGAACCGTCCTGCCGCCGGTCCGTATACCTGCTGTGCCATTCCATGGGCAACTACGTCCTGTTGAACGCTCTGGAACGACTCACCAGCTACTCGATAGGGGGCCGCTTGCCCCGAATCTTCGAGCACATCTTCCTCTGCGCCGCCGATGTCGCTGCCGACGTGTTCCAGCCCGGAGAGCCCTTCCATCGACTTCCTCAAATGGCAAAGGGGGTCACCATCTACCACAACCGCGGCGACCTCACCATGCCCGTTTCCGACTACACCAAGGGAAACACCGACCGTCTCGGTTGGGACGGCGCCGAATGGCCGGCCTATCTTCCCGACCGCGTGCATCAAGTCGATTGTAGCCGTCTCGTCAGCGGGATTGTCGAGCACAGCTACTACAACTGCGGTGCGGTTAATGACGACATACGCCACTGCATCGACGGGCTGCCGCCCGACTCCCGGGACCGCACACGCGAGCCGGTACGGCATGGGTGGCCGAATGTGTGGAGGCTTGTAGACAACTAGTCATCGAACGCCCAGCAACTGCGCTCCACAAAGTCGTGCGGGCACCGGCGGTGTCCCAAGGAGTCCAACTACCATGGATTTCGAGCATTTGTTGTTTCTCCTGACGCGGTTCCTCCTCTGCCATAGGGCCATCCGCATACAAGATACCGGGCCCGCCCCGAGCCTTTTCGGCCTAAACTTCAACTTCACCGATGCCAGAGTGATGCACATCGCCAATTTCACCATTAATGTCGACAATCATCGCCTCTCCTCGGAGCGTACACCGGTCCTGCCGTTGACCATCGAGACCCGCGACGGAGCGAAGTTTGATCTTCAGATTGCCGAGACAACACCCCTTATCCAATCATCGCCATCACGTGAAGAAGTTCACGAAGAGCCCATGCATTACCACCTCGAACCCCATCTCGTCTTCGATCGTCCGGTTGAGGGACTCGACGAGTTCAAGGTCGCCGACCGCGCCAAAATACTGTTGTCTCGCAAGGCACCTACCATGGACTTCGTGCGCTGTGACGGCCTCGAAACAACACAACGGCTCTACCTCGACGCAGATCAACATTCGCGACCGATCGCTCTGAGGCTCGGGGGTCGCCGCATTCCGTTCAACCGCCGAACGCTCACCTGGGGCACGACCAAAAAGCAGCGTTGGACCTTCAAGCCCTTCTCTTTGAATCGACCTCAACGGATCGAAACGGATCCCCGCAATCCAACATTGCCCCAGACCCTGATTTCCGTTTTGGGGGATGTCTATGACGCCGCTTGGATGCTCACTCAACGCGACCTGCATCCCCCCGGCACGTTCCCGGAGCACTACCTGCTGCTTCACCAAAAGGAAAACGGAGACGACGATGCCCAGTCCGGACTATAGCTTTGTCGCAACAACTTCCGATGCTGAGAACAGTGCGCCTATCGAGTACCGCTTTGTCGTGGATGATGACGGCCAGCCTCGTAAACTGGGTGACGGTACATACGGCGTCGTATTCGAAGCCCAAGGTGCAGGCGATGAAAGGTGCGCGGTGAAGATTTTCTATCCTTTCGCCGAAAACTCCCCGTCAGCCGAACGCACCGCCGCCGAAATGAGGTCCGGCGTTACTGTGCTGGAAGCGCTCCGCATCACCAACGAGGAAAACTTGATATCGAATCTGGTCCTTTCAAAGGCATGGACGGAGCATTTTCTGAGCAGCCCCGCGTATGACAACCTCCAGGACGCGTTCGGTCAGCTCAACATCAAGGTGTCCAACAACGCGTTGGTGATGCCGCACTACGAGTGCACCTTAAAGGACGTCCTTGAGGCGGGAGCTCCCGCCAACCGCTTGGTGCGGGGCAACCCCTATCGCGACCACGGGACACCCGGTTATGACATCCTCCGAAGCCTCGCCGTAAGCGAGCGCGAGCGCCACGTGATCGGCATCGTCAGTCAGGTTGTCACCGGCCTGCGTGCCCTCCATGCCGCCAATCTCTTCCACCACGATATAAAGCCGTCGAACGTGATGTTGCGAAGCACTCAATTCCATGTGGATGTCGCTCTCGCAGATTTCGGTTTTCTGAAGCCCACCGTCGACCGCGGAGACGGAGGCTATCCGGCACAATTTCCCTTCGGCACGCGCCACTACCGCTCACCGGAACAGAAGGACTACTTCGACGTTTGTGATGTGACCGTATTTCCCAGCAGGGACAAGGAGCATCTGGTCTTGGAAACCCTGGACAGGAAGTTTCGCGACACGCTCATCGAGACCGGGGACATCGCTCGCTTTTCCAAGGAACTCGACGGTCCCGGATACCAAGTACGCCACGTCGAGCACCTTCCCGAGCGGAAATCACTCATCTACCTGCGCCCGGAACGCGCTACGGAGGCGGAGGATGCACGAACGCAAGTGATGTTTTACAAGAAACCATCGCTCCGTACCGACGTATTCGGCGTAGGAGCCTTGCTCTTCGACCTCCTTACCACCGGGCGGTCCCCTGAGTGCTTCTACGACTACCTGCGTCCATTCGACCGCACCGACCAGAACCAGGTTCCCGCCGTGAGCCTGATCGTGGAGCGATATCGCGCCACCGCCAGCGCCAACTCCACATCATCCGATCTCGCGCCGCTCTTCGAGCAGATTCGCGACAATCTCCAGGGGCGCTTTCCGTCCGCCGAGATAGTAACCGTACTCCTGCGATGCATGCTTTCTCAAGCACCCGATTCATACTATTGCACCGCCCTGGCGGATGACGGCGTCGTGGACCGCAAAAAACTCTTCTCCGCCATTCAAGACGATCTATCGCACCTCGGAGGCAGCAGTGAAGTTCCGATCATGGTCAATACCAACCCCATCTGGGCCGGCGAACGCCTGGAAAGCGAAACGAGCGAAGCGGCCACCACGTTCCTCCGTGACATGCATGATTCCTTGAAACTCACAGGCCGAAAACGCATCGTGAAAGCCGCCTTGAGGTGGCGCCAACTCGTTCAAATGATCGGTAGAATCAGGAACCACGGCAAGTTCTTTGCGGATCTCAGTCCCAGCAACCTTCGATTCGAGCAAAGCGGCAGCGAAGTTACCTCCGTGGTGGAAAGTTACAAGTCCGAACAAGACTACCTGCTCGCTGCCCAGACCGGGTCGGCGTGGCGCCTCGAAACCACTGGCGACACGGACAACTACGTCCCGGTTTGCCGACGCTTCGACGTGCGATCCGTCGAGGTGATGATGCCGCCGACAAAATACGGTGGACACGATGTTATTTCGGCCAAGGCGCGCTACACGGAGTCACTTCCGGTCTGGCGCAACAACCGGCCGGGGGATCTGCTTAGAACCATTGACGGCCGTGGGCGCTCAAGGCTTTTTCGTATTGTGACCATCGACACCGTGGGCGCGTGGCAACAGATGATGATTCAAGAGGTGACTTTCGGCAACACCGACACCGACGCGCCAAACCAGCGAGATGAGCAGGAAGGCGGCGCTGAAGCGGTTGCTGAAGAGCATTCGGGAATGGAAAAGGTGATCGGCTCCTTGATTCATCGCCTTTTTCCCATGAACTATTATTTGTCCATAATGGCAACGTATCTTCACCACCTCTTCTTCGTCGATGGATCGACCGATGACGGGACGATTCCCCAGGCGGTGTGGTCGGTGCTTCAATCGGGGGCTTCCGGGCGCGAACATAGCTTCGTGGAGAGGCATGGTGGCGCGTCATTGAAGCGGCTTTGGTCCCGAAACGCGGAAGTTCCGGCAAGCGATGTACGATCATTGGCGGCGGGGATTTATCTGGATCTAATTTCCGCGGCCGAGGCTCGGGAAGGAACCGGGGATCCCGACGAGAGAGCCCTGTACGTGCAACTCTCCAACCTCAATGATATCCTGGATGATGCGGTCACCCGTCTGTGTGGCTTCCGCGACCCCGGCGAACTCAGGGCGCTCCGTATCTCCGATATAGAGAGTATGTCCGACGATGCGGATGAAGCCGACACCAGGACGTTCTCCGACTATCTCCAGGTGCACCTCGACCGTAGACGTGGGTTCTTCTCCAAGTGAGGCACCGAGAAGACGGACCGGCTCCCTAGACTCCGTAGAGCCGGACAAAAATCTCGGCTGCTCGCGTTGCCCTCCCCTCAACTTCGGCTTCACAAGGCGTGCCAACATAACCCAAAAGCCGCCGAATCTGGACATCGCCGAGCAATAGCCCAACGAACGTATCAACGGCCTGATCCGTGTCTTCGACATCGAGAAGGCCGCGCGCGTGACACTGCTCCAGATACTGGACGAAGGCGCGGCGAATCGGCTCGCGACCCACTGTGGCAAGGCTGTGGGCCAGCGCAGGTCCGGAGCACGCTTCGGAGATTGCGGCGCGGTTGATGGAGACAGCGTTATCGCAGAGGAGGTGGGTGGCCAGTGCCCGGCCGAAGTCGGTGAGCGCGGTTTCGACCGAGGTGTCGCTGTCCAGGTGGCCGTTCAGGGCTACGCGGACCCGGACGGCGTTTCGGCGGATGACGGCCTCGAAGAGGCCCAGCTTGTCTCCGAACGAGGTATACAAGGTTTCCTTGGATGCCGAAGCTCGTTTTGCTACCTCGAGCATGGTGGTGTCGCGATATCCGCGCTCGGACAGAACCTCGGCCGCGACGTCGAGGATATGACCCCGGCGCGGTGTGCGGGATGACTTTTTCACTCACGCTTCCCTCCGGCAACGCCTAGATCCTCCCGGACCAACTCTAGCAGAACCCGTACGTGTGTCAATATTCCCGTACTCTCAGGTACTCTGGAAGGCGACCCCCACCGCCAGGCTGGTCACACGCCCCGCGTTCATCACCATGACCCGGTCCGACAACGCGAGGATCTCGTCCAGGTCGGCGGAGACGAGCAGGATGGCGCAGCCTTGCCGCCTGAGCGAGAGGATCCGGGCGTGGATGAACTCGATGTCCAGCATGAAATGCTGATGGACCATGCCGATGCCGTAGGTGATGGCGTCGGCGGGCGCGGCGATGGCCGAGGGCCGGCCGTCGATCTCGATCCAGTCGTCCTTCGATCAGTTTCGAAAGGTACCTGCGCGTACGCATCGATCCCGGTACTCTCTTCGCCATGGGCTGCCTCCTTGTAGCGCCAGCCTCTACCGGCGCCGGTTGGTGAATCCTCGACCAGGATGCACTCCCCTACCAATTTCCAGCAAATTCAGGACTTCACCCTAACGCGATTTCCGCACTTGACTGGGCGAGGCCACTTGGTGTACGCACAAGTCGTACCGTATGGTACGGTTAGAATGCGGGGATCTGTAAGGAAGTAGGCTCTTCGTGGAACCATTCACCAGGACAACAAGGCTCGGCCTGGTATCTGTTTCGTTGTTCGTATTTGTCGCGCTAAGCCCTGCGTCCCCGTTACGGGCGGGTATCGTCGGCCTGAGCGATGCTCATCTGGCCGTGTGGAGACTACACAACGACGAACCAATACAGAACCCGAAATTTGCAAAATATGAGGTGTCAACGGTTTTTGCCGTGAGCCCTAGGCATTTCGTGGGCACCGCCCACGGTTTCCGGGCCTTGAGCGTCGACAGGGCGGTTCCCATACCGGGGCTCGTGGTTACTCGGGGTCAAGGTTCTACGGCCGTCATTCTACGCATCGATAGGGTATTGCGTGTATCGGAGATTCATGACTTGGCGTTGTTCACAACCACGAAAAGGGTCAAACACTGGCTGAGATTGGCCCCTAGTTCACAGAGGCTCGCGCACCTCACCGCAATCGGCTACCCCGGAGGGAGCAAACAAAGAACAATGCGACCAGTCGGACGGGCAAGCAGGGACCGCTTTGGTTGGGAATTCCAGTTGCCGGTCGATGTGGCCGAGCTCAAGTCAGGCAGCGGGTCTCCTGTATTGGATGCTCGCGGGCGGGTAGTCGGCGTATTTTTTCGAGCCTTTTCCAATATGGCTACAGCACTATCCGTAGAGAGTCTCAGGCCGTTCGGATGGACCCGAGAGGACACGAGATGGGTCTCGTGCGGCGACAGATCCTTCAGACGTTGTCACGAAGCGGCGTTGGAAAATGTCCGGGAACGCGCGAGGAAAAAGGACCCGATCGCCCAGGGCAGGCAATGGCTACTATACACTCAAGGTGTGATAAACGGAAACCGCGCGTTCCTCGACTCCCTGAAGGAAGCAGCGGAGCAGAATGTCCGTTTCGCTCAACTCCAACTTGCTTTTGCGTATCACGAGGGAGATTTCGTCGCACCAAGCCGAAGCAAACGTGATCTCTGGTATCGACGGGCCACGCGGGAGGGCAGTCCTCTCGCCGAATACAACCTGGCGCTCACTATCCGGCGGTCCGATCCAACCCGTGCCCGGGCGATGCTGCAGCGTCTCGCCGAGCGAGGTCTCGTTCTTGCAAGGGAGCGCTTGGAGGAATCGCGATAGAAGCGTGAGAGGCTACCGTGCACCACCACGTGGAATACGGCAAAGGGACTTCATCCGCAAGAAGGACGTCCATGGGCTCGTATGACAGCATATCCCTCTGGAAGCACACCTCCAGGACAATCCTCATCATAATTTGCACAGCGTGGACGATCGCCCAGTATTCGACGACAGCGACAGCCTACCTGTTTTATTCCGGTGACGGCACTGCGCACCGGAAAATTGAACAGGTGTATAATCGTTGTCTTGTCGACTCGATGCGGAGCTATTCGGTAGAAGAGGAAGACCGGATCTTCAGCGAGTGTATCGACAAGGCCGTCGAACGAATCGGAGGGTTGTCTTTTGCGGTGCTGGTAATGGGCGAAAGCTCGGGCGGTAATGCGTACAACTACAGGAATCTGGCGGCCGCGCTCAATGGTGCAAAACGCCATTGTGACAAGCATGACAAATGCAGTCTAAAGGCTTTCGTGATCAACGGTTGTATCGCTTTCGGACGCCACGATGCGGCCGGCTATTTCGGTTATGGCGTCGGAGCAACAAAAGCAGCAGCGAGGCGAGAGATGCTGACCGGAAGCAACGTGCATAGTTGCGGCCCCGGCTGCAAAGTGGGGGTTTCATTTTGCGCTGAACCCCGTTGAAGGCGGCCTCTACCACCTCTCCCGGCCGCACGCGGACCGTGTGTCGAGGAAGTCGTGTCAGTGTTTCTTGACATACGGCGTCCCGAGGGCGGCCGGCGGAACGGCGCGCCCGAAGAAGCGGGCGAGCAGAACCACCGTGAAGACATAGGGCAGGGTCGGGATCAGGGCGGTGGGCAGCCTGAGCGGCGGCTCGTCGCAGGCGCTGCCGAGCAGCGTGATGAGGAGTTCGATGGCCTTTCCGTCGGAACAGGCCATGCGCACGCCTTCGAGCCGCGGCGTGATGGTGTCGAGGAAACCGAAGAGAAGACAGGCCACGAGCGCGGGGCCCGGACGCCACTTTCCAAAGATCATCGCGGCAAGGGCGATGAACCCCTTGCCCGCCGACATCTCGCGCACGAAGCCGGCGCCATGCGCCGTCGAGAGATAAGCCCCGGCGATGCCGCACAGGACGCCGGTGATGACCACGGCCCGGTAGCGCAGCCAGGGGACTGAAACCCCGGCCGTATCCACCGCCTCCGGCGCCTCGCCCACCGCCCGAAGCCTCAAACCGAAGGTCATGCGATAGAGCAGCCACCAGACCGCGAGGACCACCACCAAGGCGAGATACACCAGGACGTTGTGGCCCGAGATCAACTCGGCATAGAGCGGCCCCACCCCCGGCACCCCCGCCACCGCGTCCACGCCGGGAAGCTGGATGGGGCCGAACCGCTCCGCCGGTCCGAGCAGCGGCGTCTGGCCGCCCTGCCGGAAGATCGCGATGCCCGCCACCACCGTGAGCCCGGCCGCGAGGATGTTGACCGCGACCCCGGAGATGATCTGCTCACCGTGCTGCGTGATGCAGGCGAATCCGTGCATGAGGGCGAGTAAGACCGCGACGCCGATCGCCGCGGCGAGTCCGATCCACGGAGAGCCGCTAAGGCTGGCGGCAGCGGCCGCGGCAAAGGCCCCCGCCAGGAGCTTGCCCTCCAGGCCGATGTCGATGACCCCCGACCGCTCGGACACCAACCCGGCGGCGGCGCAAAGGATCAGCGGCGTCGCCAGCCGCAGCGTCCCGTCGAGGACGCGGAGGGTGTCGACCCACGCCTCAAGCATTGGCCGGCCTCCACCAGGCGATCAACCGGACAAGCCAAGGCACCGGCATGTGCGCGAGCGCGCCCGAGAACAGGATGATCAATCCCTGGATCACCAGGACCATTTCACTGGTGACGGACCTGAACTCGAAGTCGAGCTCGGCGCCACCCTGGTAGAGCGCCCCGAACAGGAGCGCCGCCATGACGATTCCCACGGGATGGTTGCGTCCCATCAACGCCACCGCGATCCCGGTGAAGCCGTAGCCGGCCGAGAAGTTGAGGACGAGCCTGTGCTGCGCCCCCAGGATCTCGTTCAACGCCATGCAGCCGGCCAGCGCGCCCGAGATGGCCATGGCCAGCACGGTGATTCGCTGCACCGGGATCCCCGCGTAGACCGCCGCCGGCTCCGAGTGGCCCATGGTGCGCAGCGCGTAGCCGAACTTGGTGCGCCAGATCAGCAGCCAGACTCCGACGCAGGCCGCGAGCGCGATGAAGAAGGAGAGGTTGAACGGCGAGCGCTCGACCTCGAGCCCGGCCGCGCGCAGGATGTCGTGGACGAACGGAAGCCAGGTAGCCTCGTCGAAGCTCTTCGTCTGCGGCGATCCCTGCCCCGACATCATCAGCATGCCCGAGAGCAGCCAGACCAGGAGTCCCGCGGCGATGAAGTTGAACATGATAGTGGTGATGACGATATGGCTGCCGCGGTGCGCCTGGAGCCAGCCGGGGATGAACGCCCAGGCGGCTCCGAACGCCGCCGCGCCGCCGATGGCCAGCAGGATCACCAAGACACCGGGCAGGAACGGGTCGAGCGCGAGGCAGATCAGGGCGACGCCGAGCCCGCCGAACGTGGCTTGCCCCTCGCCGCCGATGTTGAACAGCATGGCGTGGAAGGCGACCGCGACCGCGAGGCCGGTGAAGATGAAGTTGGTGGTGTAGTAGAGGGTGTAGCCGAGAGAACCGGGATAGACGAAGGCGCCCTGCGCCATCACCGCCAAGGCCCGGAACGGATCCTCGCCGATGGCGACGAATACCAGCGCCACTACCAACAGCGCCAAGGCCAGGTTGACCAGCGGAACGACGAAGATCTCCAGCCAGTGCGGCAACGGCATCCTGCTGTCCTAGTCTAGTGGCGTCCTTCGACTTCGCTCAGCAGACCTCGCGTAGCCTGTCCTGAGCCTTGTCGAAGGGCTCAGGACGAACGGGGGGGTGGTCGAAGGACGCGTCATTCCGTCGCCTCGCCGGCCATCATCAGCCCGAGCCGCCCGCGCGTGGCATGTTCCCGGTCCACAGTGCCGACCACGCGCCCCGCGTTCATCACCATGACCCGGTCCGACAGCGCGAGGATCTCGTCCAGGTCGGCGGAGACGAGCAGGATGGCGCAGCCTTGCCGCCTGAGCGAGAGGATCCGGGCGTGGATGAACTCGATGGCGCCGATGTCCACCCCACGGGTCGGCTGGCCCATGAGCAGGATCTCCGGGCGGGCGGTGAATTCGCGAGCAATCACCAGCTTCTGCTGGTTGCCGCCCGAGAAACCGCCGGCCCGAAGCCGGGTATCCGGCGGCCGCACGTCGAAATCCCGCATCATCGGCAACGCCCGGGCATCCATGTCGGCGGGCCACGCCCAGATCCCGTCGCCGAACTGCTCGGGATGGCCGAGCATGGTGTTCTCGCGCGCCTCGAAGGGCAGCACCAGCCCCCGGCGTTGCCGGTCTTCAGGCACGTGCGCCACGCCCAGCCGGCGCATCCGCGCGCTGTCGGGGCGGCGCCCGCCCTCGATGGCGCGCCCGGCGAGGGTCAGGCGCCCTTCCTGCATCGGCGTTATGCCGGCCAGCACGTCGAGCAGCACCGACTGGCCGTTGCCCGAGACCCCCGCCACGCCCAGCACCTCGCCCGCGCGGAGCTCGAACGAAACCGCGTCGAGCCGCGCCGTCCCCGCCCCATCACGCCAGGTGAGGTCCTCGACACTCAGCGCCACCGCGCCGGGCTCCCCGTGCTCGCGCTCGGGCTCCAGAGCTACCGTGTGTCCGACCATCAGCTCGGCGAGCTGTTCCCGCGTCGTCCGCGACGGGGTCCGGTGTCCCACCATCCTGCCCGACCTCATCACCGAGACCGCGTCGCAGACGGCCATGACCTCCGCGAGCTTGTGGGTGATGAGCAGGATCGTCACGCCGCTCTCGCGCAGGCCCCGCAGGATTTCGAAGAGCCGCTCCGCGTCGGCCGGCGTGAGCACGCTGGTGGGCTCGTCGAGGATCAGGATGCGCGCCCCGCGGCGGAGGGCCTTGAGGATCTCGACACGCTGCTGCAAGCCCACGGGCAGATCCCCGACCAAAGCATCCGGATCAACCTCCAACCCGTAGCTGCCCTCGAGCCGCAGCAGCTCCGCGCGCGCCTCCGCGGCGCCGCTCTTCAGCAGCGCGTGCTTCTCGGCGCCGAGCATCACGTTCTCCAGCACCGTGAAGGTCGGCACCAGCATGAAGTGCTGGTGGACCATGCCGATGCCGAGGGCGATGGCGTCGGCGGGCGACGCGATGTGGACGGATCGGCCCTCGATCTCGATCTCGCCCTCGTCCGCCGCGTAGAAGCCGTAGAGGATCGAGACGAGAGTGGACTTGCCGGCGCCGTTCTCGCCGATGATGCCGTGGATGGTGGCGGCGCCGACGTCCAGGTCGACGGCGTCGTTGGCCAACACCGCACCGAAACGCTTTGAGATCCGGCGCAGGCGTACGGCCGGCGCGGTGTTTCCGCTCACCCGAGTTGCCCTCCAGCAGGCCGGGAACGGACCACGCGAATCCGGTCTCGGTCAGAACGGACAGTTGGAGTCGCGTTCGTAGTTGTGCACGGTGATGCGGCCGGCGATGATGTCCGCCTTGGCCCGTTCCACCGCGGCACGCACCTCCGCGGACACGAGATCGGCGTTGTGCTCGTCCTGCGCCCAGTCGACGCCGCCCTCGGCGAGGCCGAGGGTCACCACTCCGGCGGTGAACTTCCCGTCCATGGCGTCCTTAAGCGTCTGGTAGGCGGCCACGTCCACGCGCTTCAGCATCGAGGTGAGCACCTGCCCCGGGGCCAGCCCGTTCTGGTTCGAGTCGACCCCGATGGCGAGCTTGCCGGCATCCGCCACCGCCCGGATGACGCCGAGGCCGGTGGCGCCGGCCGCATGGTAGACGATGTCGGCGCCCCGGTCGATCTGGCCGCGGGCCAGCTCCGCCCCCTTCGCCGGATCGTTCCACGCTGCGGGCGTCGTGCCGGTCATGTTCCGGAGCACTTGGATGCCGGACCTGGCTTCCCTGGCCCCCTGCACGTATCCGCAAGCGAACTTCCGGATCAACGGCACGTCCATGCCGCCCACGAAACCGATCTTGCCGGTCTTCGACGTGAGCGCGGCGGCGACGCCGACGAGATAGGAACCCTCGTGCTCCTTGAAGGCGTATTGCCGGAGATTGGGGCGGTCGAGCCAGAAGACGTCGATGATCGCGAACTGCCGGTCGGGATGATCCGCGGCCACCGCGTTGATGGCGTCGGCCTGGGAGAAGCCCACCGCCAGCACCACGGTGGCCCCGCGCCGGACCATCCGGCGCATGGCCTGCTCGCGCTGGGCTTCGTTTGTGACCTGGTACTCCAGCACCTCCACGCCGGTCTCGTCCACGAACTTCCGGACCCCGTTCCAGACCCCCTCGTTGAAGCTCTTGTCGAATTTCCCGCCCTTGTCGAAGACCACCGCCGGCTTGAAATCCGCGGCCCAGGACGCGGAGGAAATCAGCAACGCCGTCGCGGCGGCGAGTAGAATTCTGGTCATGTCGCTCTCCTTGTCGAACTTCCCGCGTGAGGACCTTATGCAACCATTTCCGGGTCGCGAAGGGAAGTCCGATCCCTTCGTCTCCTTACTTCACGAGAACTATGGGTTTCGGAGGGAGGGGTGGTTTGAGCGTTAACGGACTATGGTCTCGCGGCGTGTTAGATCCCGTAGAGCCGAAGGAACTTCTGTGCTGCCCGCTTGGCCATCTCCTCGACGTCGGTTTCAGTTGGCGGGTCTGTTACGCCAAGCAAGCGTCGGGTCTGGGCATTGCCCAGTAGAAGCCCGACGAAAGTGTCGACCGCCTCGTCGGTATCTTCAACTTTCAGGAGCCCACGCGCGTGGCACTGTTCCAGATACCGGGCGAAGGTGTGGTGCATCGGCTCGCGTCCCAGTTTGGTCAGGCTGGCGGCAAGCGAGGGGCCGGACGACGCCTCGGAGATGGCGGCCCGGTTGATCGCGACCACGTTGTCAGACAGAAAATGGGCCGCCAGTTCCCTGCCAAAGTCGGTCAATGCGGACTCCACCGAAGTCTCGCCATCGAGATGGCCGTTCAGCACCAACCGAATCTGGCCCGCGTTTCGCCGGATGACTGCCTCGAACAGGCCCAGCTTGTCGCCGAACCAGGCATAGAGTGTTTCCTTCGACGCGGAAGACCGTTGCGCCACCTCAAGCATGGTGGTGTCGCGATAGCCCCGTTCGGCCAGAACCTTGGCCGCGACGTCCAGGATATGAGCCCGACGTGTTGCTCTGCGTGACTTGTTCATCTCTGCAACAGAAGGTGAGAGTTTTCTTTCTGGAGAAATTTCCCCTTTCTGCACTCTGCTGTCAAGCTCGCCTACACCTCTGCCCCAGGCCTACAGCCGCGAATTCATACTTGACCCGGCGAGTCCGTTTGGTATACGCAAGGCGTACCCATGCGTACGCCCTGTATAACAGTTCCTCAGCCTCGCTTCAGGTCATGAAGCCGGGAGCCTGAGGAGGGAGGTGGCCTTCGTGAAACAATTCGCCGGGGCAACGAGACTCACTCCAATCTCCATTTCGGTGTTCGTATTTCTCACCCTGAGCCTTACGGCCCCGCTACGGGCTGGTACAGTCGGGCTGAACGATGCTCATTTGGCCGTATGGCGCATACACAACGACAAACCAATACAGAACGCGAAATACGCCAAATATAGCATATCAACCGGGTTCTACTTGAGCCCACGGCATTTGGTGATGACTACCCACGGTCTCCAGGATCTGGTCGTCGACAGGAAGGTGCCCATACCGGGGCTCGTGGTCACCCGGGGACAGGGTGCGACCGCGGTCATTCGACGCATCGATAGAGTCATACGTTTATCCGAGATTCACGATTTGGCGTTGGTGACAACCGAAGAAAGGCAAGCACACTGGCTGAAAGTGGCCCCTGATTCGAGACACCTCACGGACCTCACTGCCATTGGCTACCCCGGAGGGGGCAAACAAAGAACAATGAGACAAATCGGCCCGGCAAGCCGGGACCGTTTTGGTTGGGAATTTCGGTTGCCGGTCGACGTGCCCGAGCTCGGGTCAGCCAGCGGCTCCCCTGCATTGGATGTTCGCGGGCGGGTAGTCGGTATGATGTTCCGAGCCTTTTCCAATATGGCTACAGTGCTTTGCGCAGAGCGTCTCAGGGGATTCGGATGGCACCAAGAAGACACGAGGTGGGTTTCGTGCGGCGACAGGTCCTTCAGACGTTGTCACGAAGCGGCGATAGAGAATGTCCGGGAGCGTGCGAGGAAAGGAGACCCGCTCGCCCAAGCTAGGCTATGGTACCTATACCGGCAAGGTTTGATAGACGGAGACCCCACGCTCATCAAGTCCTTGAAAGAGGCAGCGAGGGAAAGGATTGGTAGTGGCTCAGTTTGAAATCTCGCCACGCTTCCGGTAGGTCGCCGGGCGGTTGGGCTTCGGCGCGGCGGCGTCCACTAGGTCCACGATGTCGCTGATCTCCCAGAGCCGATCCGTTACCCCGGCCTCCATGGCGGGCGTCACTCGCAGGGTCTGGTGAATCCGGCAGAAGTTGTAGTGCATGAAGTGGAGCGCCACGGACGCGGACAGGTACTCAAGCCGCTTCGAGAAGGCGTTGGTCAGCCGGGTGAACCGCCGCATGGACATCCGCATGGTGAGGTTCTGACGCTCCACGTAGGACGTGCTGACGTGCTTGTCGTCAGGATCGCCCTCGATGACTTCCCGCTTGGTCCCCGTGCACTCTGACGGGCTATAGCGCGTCTCCGGGTTGCGCTCGTCTCCGGCCTTGCCGTAGAGTTTCACGAGCATGGCGTAGTCCACATCCGCCCCGAACGCTTCCTCAACCGCCTCCAGGTAGGCGCGGTGTCCGTCCGTGGTGAGCTGCACCCGGTTGGCGAGCCGCCCCTTGAGATCGTCCATGAAGTCGAGCGCGGTTCCGGCGGACCGGTCCCCGAGCCTCCACGACGGCACCAACTTGGTGTCCGCACAGATGGCCGTCCACGTCCACACGTCACCCGCTTCCGGCGGCGCAGACTTGGCGCGGTGCACGTTCTTGGCCTTCGCATAGACGAAGCTCCAAATCTCGTCCGCTTGGATGCGGCGGCACGGCAGGTTGCGAAGGGTCCGGTCCTGGTACTCTGCGCAAGCCGCGCCCGCGTCCACCAGCAGCTTGGCGACCGTGTTCCGGGATACGTCCGCGATCCGTGCAACCGCCCGCAAGCTCATGCCCTCGGTCAAACACCGGATGATGAGCACTTTCTTGTGTCGTGGCAACGTGTTCATACTGCTATTTATAGCTTGCTTTATGATAGAAAGCAAGTATAAAATAGCATTATGCGGCCTTTTTTCGCTTGATCCAGCCCTTGTCCGTGAGGCACGATAGCAGATACTCGTGCGGGCGGTCGCCCTTGACGGAGTTGCAGTGCGAGCAGAGCAGTTGGAGGTTGCTGATATGGTCGGTTCCACCCTTCGACCTGGGAATGATGTGATCTACCGTGAGGTTCTGCGGCGGGAAGTGCGTCTCGCAGCCGTTGCAGTAGCCGCCTTGCTCGCCGTACAGGTGCTTGCGGTTGTCGGCGTGGTTGTAGGGTATCACCTTGCCCATGTCCGTCCGGGCCGGGATATCGTCGCGGTGTGCACCCTGGTAGAACAATCCCACCTCGGTCCTGAGCCTGTCTCTCACCAGGTCTGCGGCCCTTGGCGCTATGTCGATACCTACCCAGCTCCGGCCTTCGATCTCCGCTGCTATGCAGGCTGTGGCACATCCGCAAAATGGGTCCAGGATCACGCTGGTTGTGTCGGTGCTCGCCTGGATGATTCGCCGTAGAAGCGCAACGGGTTTCTGCGTAGGATAGCCAACGTGCTCTCTTGCGAGATTCGACACTGGCCGGATATCGTCGAACACGTCGTTTACCTTGCGCTCCTGGCTTGCGATTGCATACCGCTTCAGCATCGGCCAGCCCTTACCGCGCTTCGGCCAGTGGATCATGTCGGCAGACTCCAGGGCGTCCAGGCGATCCAAGACGCCCGCGATGGCAGTGTAGCCCGGAATGACGTTCTGCTCGATCCACGCTGCATAGTTCCCAGTTTTCGGGGCGGACCAACACCGCCCGCCCGCTCCGGGATCGTGACCGCGCCATGTAGCGCCGCTCTCGCCTCGTGAGGTCTTTGGTCCCGTGAGGTCGGCCCGCTTGTAATGTCCGCGACGGTCCTTTTCTCGATAGAACCGACGCAGATAGGATGCGTCTTGAGGCGCGAACACATCATGCCAGACCGCATCCGCGCCGGCGTAGGAAAGCAGGGTGTCATGGGTTGCCCCGAATCGCTGGCCGTCGCTTCGGGTTGAGCGTTTCCAGATGACTTCATTCTGGAAGCATCCGGTTCCGAACAGTGCGTCCATTGCCATTTTTAGATAGTGGGCAGCCGTCGGGTCGCAGTGCAGGTAGATCCACCCGGATTCCTTCAACACGCGCCTCATCTCCATGAGACGAACGGCCATATAGATCAGGTACGACATCATGGAGTCGCCGTGAATCTCCCTGGTGGCCGTCAGCAGGGAGTAAAGGCCGGGGTACTCGTGTTTGATCTCGCCGTGCCAGGCCAGGTTGATGTCATCCAGACCCCAAGTGTCCTTGAAGGCGGCGCCGGCCGCCTGGGAGCCGATGGGCGCGGCGTAGTTGT
>JAPPNF010000153.1 GCA_028818755.1 Deltaproteobacteria bacterium
GTTGTCGGCAAGGCGCGATGACGAGTGGGGGCGCCCGTAGGTCGCCCCAGGGCGGATACCACGCGAGGAAGAGCAACGCAGCCGACGACGAAAAGGACCAGCAGATTATGGTGCGAATGAGCCGGACAGGACACTAGTGTTATGGCAAAGAGTCCGGTAGGCAAGCGGATCGGCCGCAGGGAGGACTTTCCCGACGGCGCGAGCCGGAAGTTCATCCTGCGTTGCCGCGGCGAGAGCCTGGAGGGTTTCGCCTTCAGCTTCAAGGGAGAGCTCCACGCCTACCTGAACCGCTGTCGTCATATCCCTCTGCCCATGGATTGGCTGGACAACCAGTTCTTCTCGGTGGACGAGAAGTATCTGGTGTGCGCCAATCACGGGGCGCTCTACGAGCCCACCACGGGCGAGTGTGTCTGGGGCCCCTGCGCCGGCGCCTGGCTGCAGCGGGTGCCTCTGAAGGTAGAGGCCGGCACGGTGCGGGCGTTCTGTCCTGGAAGCGCCCCGCGGGAGGTGGACGAGTAGTGGCCGACTGTCTGTTCTGCGGCATCGCCGCCGGAGAGATCCCGGCGGATGTGGTCTACCGTGACGACTCGGTGCTGGCCTTCAGGGACATCGATCCCAAGGCGCCGGTCCATATCCTGATCATTCCCCGAAAGCATGTCGCCGGGGTAATGGACCTGGAAGATGAGGACGGCGCGATCATGGGGCAGGCGATGACGGTGGCGCGGCGGGTCGCGGCCGATAGCGGCGTGTCCGAGAGCGGATTCCGCATCGTGGTGAACACCGGGCAGGACGCCGCCCAGAGCGTCCAGCATATTCATCTCCATCTGCTCGGGGGCAGGGCGCTGTCCTGGCCGCCGGGCTAAAGGAGGCGCGGCGCGGGCGAAAGGTGTCCGGCGCGCACGGACAGCGGCGCTTCGAAGGGCCGTGATGCTTCGAACACCGGCGGCCGTAGCGGCGCCGGTGGTATTGTTTTCAGGAAAGGACAAGCCGGGCAATGATCAACGCGACACAGCTTCGGACCGGAATGATCATCATCTACGACAACGACCTCTACCGGGTCACCGCGGTCAAGCACCTCACCCCCGGGAAGGGGCACGGGTTCATGCAGACCAAGCTCAGGAACCTCAAGACCGGGGTCGGCACCGAGCACAAGTTCCGCTCCGAGGACAGGGTCGACCGGGCCACCCTGGAGAGCCGCGAGATGCAGTATCTCTACGCCGAGGACGACCGCCACACGTTCATGGACACCGAGAGCTACGAGCAGACGGAGCTCTCGTCGGACGAGGTAGGCGACATCCTGCCGTATCTATTGCCTACGCAGGTGGTGAACGTGGAGTTGTACGAGGGCAGTCCCGTGGGGGTAACCCTCGCTTCGGCCGTGGAGCTCGAGGTGGTGGAGACGGAGCCTTCCATGAAGGGCGCGACCGCCTCGGCTTCCTACAAGCCCGCCACGCTGGAAACCGGCGTGACGGTCCAGGTGCCGCCGTTCATTCAGATCGGTGACCGGATTCGGGTGGATCCGTCTGAAGGAAAATATATCGAGCGGGCGAAGTAGCCTCGACGTCTTCCCAGACTCTTGCCACGGTGTTTTTCAGGTCCGCGAGCGTGCCGTCGTTTTCGATGACGAAGTCGGCAAGCCGGCGCTTCTCCGCCAGGGACATCTGCGCTTTCAGATGCCTTTCGATGCCGGCGTCATCGAGCCCGTCCCGCCGGCGCAAGCGCCGCGCCTGGGTATCCCGCGCGCATGCCACCAGGATGACGGGCCGCAGCCAGTGATGGATCCTGGC
Organism: Deltaproteobacteria bacterium; assembly: GCA_028818755.1. GTDB lineage: Bacteria > Desulfobacterota > Binatia > UBA9968 > JAJDTQ01 > JAJDTQ01. Next base: position 1,788 of record JAPPNF010000153.1, read on the forward strand.
CTCGAACAGAAGCGGCGCGTCGTAGATGACGAATTCGGCGTCCCGGGAGCGCTCGACGATGCGTCTCCTCGCCAGCGCTCGGATCCGCGGATGGGTGATGGCTTCCAGCCTCTTGCGGCTGTCGGGGTCCTTGAAGACGATGCCCCGCAGGTAGGCGCGATCGAGGGTATCGTCCTCGCGTAGCGCCTCGCGGCCGAACAGCTCGACGATCTCGCGCCACGCTTCCTGGCCGGGCTCCACCACCTCCCGGGCCAACCGGTCGGCGTCGACGATCGCCGCCCGATCGCTCAGGATGGCCGAAACCGTGCTCTTCCCGGTGGCGATGCCGCCGGTCAACCCAAGGACCCTGGCCGCGTGCGAAGAACCTGTTTGCGGCACCATGCCCTGTTCCTGTATCAAGTGCCGGTTGCGCCATCAACCGCGCGCGACACTAGGAGGGCAGGCGGACGAATCCCATGAAATTGCCGTTGCTGGACCTGAAAGCTCAGTACGAGACCATTCGCGAGGAGATTCAGGAAGCGGTCCTGAGAGTCTGCTCGTCACAGCGTTTCATCCTGGGTCCCGAGGTCGAGGAACTGGAGAAGGAAGTCGCCGCCCACACCAGGGCGCGTTTCGCCATCGGGGTCTCGTCCGGGACCGACGCGTTGCTGGCGTCGCTCATGGCGCTGGAGATCGGTCCGGGCGACGAGGTCATCACCTCGGCGTACTCGTTCTTCGCCACCGCCGGGGTCATCGCGCGGCTGGGCGCGCGGCCTGTCTTCGTCGACATCGAGCCGCACACCTTCAACATGGATGCGGCCGCGGTGGCGGAGCGCATGGGTCCCCGGACCCGGGCGATCATGCCCGTCCATCTCTTCGGGCGCTGCATGGATCTCGACCCGCTGCTGGAGCTGGCCGAGACGGCGGGGGTGGCCGTGGTCGACGACGCGGCGCAGTCGTTCGGAGCCACCGACGCCCGGGGCAGGGTGGCGGGGACGGTGGGCGCCGCGGGATGCTTCTCCTTCTACCCCAGCAAGAACCTCGGCGCCTTCGGCGACGGCGGGATGGTGATCACCGACGACGAAGAGCTGGCCGGGCGGATCCGAATGCTTCGGGTCCACGGCGAAGCGCCCAAGTACCATCACCGGCTCGTGGGCGGGAACTTCAGGCTCGACAGCCTCCAGGCCGCGGTGCTGCGCGTCAAGCTCAAGCACGTCGGGAAGTGGTCGGAGGCGCGGCGCGAGAACGCCCGGCGCTACCGGGAGCTTCTCGCCGAGGCGGGGTCCGCCGAACGCATTGTCCTGCCACAGGACTGCCCGGGCCATGTCTACAACCAGTTCGTCATCCGTTCACCGGAACGGGACCGGTTGCGGTCGTTTCTGGCGGAGCACGGAGTGGCGACGGAAATCTACTATCCCCTGCCGCTGCACCTCCAGGAGTGCTTCCAAACACTGAATTATCGACGGGGGGATTTTCCCCGGTCGGAGGAGGCGTCGCAGAACTCGCTGGCCCTGCCCATCTATCCCGAGTTGACGGTGGCGCAACAGCAATACGTTTGCGCGAAGATCCAGCGGTTCTGCCAGGGCTGAGCGGGCACCGCGAAATCCGGGGGGGCATGAGGTGAGCCCTTTGTGCTATAGTGCCGGCATGGCGTATCGGAGCCTTGCCGACCTTTTTCTCTCCCAGGCGGAGGCGCATCGGGACCGCCTCTTGTACCGATTCTGGCGCGACGGCCAGTGGCGCGACCAGAGCTGGGCGGAAGCGGCCGCCGAGGTGGAGGAGATCGCCCTGGGGCTTGTGGCGGCGGGAGTGAAGAAAGGCGACCGCGTGGCCCTGTATGCGGCCAACCGCGTCGAGTGGTGTCTGCTGGATTGGGCGAACATCTGCATCGGCGCCCTCACCGTGCCCCTCTACACCTCCAGCACCCCGGCGCAGATCCACCACATCGTCGAGCATTCCGAGGCCGTGGTGCTGGTGGTGGACTCGCACGAAGCCCTGCAAAGGCTCATGGCCCAAGCGCCGGCCATGACCTCGGTCAAGACCGTCGTGGCCCTGGACGCACCTTCGGCCGGGGGGGCGCCGCCCGCATCCGGCACGGACGCGCACGTGCTGTCGCTGGAGGCGTTGAAGGAAGCGGGGCGGGATCACGGACGCGGGCATCCGGGAATATTCCGTGAGTTGGCGGCGGCGCGGGAACCTGCCGACGACCTCACCATCATCTACACGTCGGGCACCACCGGCGAGCCCAAGGGGGTCGTAACGACCCATGAACATTACCTGTTCATCATCGCCTCCTCCCTTGCCGCCATACCCGTCAGCGAGGACGACGTGGCGCTCCAGTTCCTCCCGCTGGCCCATTCCTTCGGCCGCCTGGAACACTTCGTGGTGGTGGCCAAAGGTTACACCTGCGCCTTCGCGCGCTCCATCGAGACTCTGTCGGCGGACCTGCAGGCGATCCGGCCGACGATGCTCTTCTCCGTGCCCAGGGTCTACGAGAACGCCCACAGGCGTATCCACAACCGGGTCGAGAGCAGCAGCGCCCTCAAGCAGAGGCTGTTCCGGTGGGCGGTAAGCGTGGGCAAGCGTTACAACGACGCGGCCAGGAGAGGCGATCCCATCAGCCCGTGGCTGCGGTGCCGCTATCGGCTCGCCGACGCCCTGGTGCTTTCGAAGGTCAGGCAGGGCATGGGAGGGCGGCTGCGTCTGGCCATCTCGGGGGGCGCGCCGCTGTCGGACCCTATCGCGGATTTCTTTCAGGGGCTGGGGGTGTGGATCGTCGAGGGCTACGGCTTGACCGAGACCTCCACGGTGACCCACGCGAACCGGATCGATCGCTACCGCGTCGGCACCGTGGGCCTGCCCATGGACGGCGTCGAGTGCCGCATCGCCGACGACGGCGAGATCCTGATCCGGGGCGCCAATATCATGAAAGGCTACCTCAAGGATGCGGCCGCCACCGCCGAAGCCATCGATGCGGAAGGCTGGTTCCACACGGGCGACGTGGGCCAGATCGAGGACGGCGGGTTCCTGCGCATCACCGACCGCAAGAAGGACCTGATCGTAACCTCCGGCGGCAAGAACATCGCTCCTCAGATGATCGAGAACCACCTGCGGCAGGAACCGCTCATCAGCCAGGCCATGGTGTGGGGCGACAGGACCAGCCATCTGGTGGCGTTGGTCACGCTGGACGCGGAGGAAGCGCGTCGTTGGGCGGAGAAGGAGGGTCTGGGATGGGAGAGTCTGGAGGCAGTGGTGGCGGATTCCCGGCTCGTGGCACACATCAGACAGCGAATTCGCGAACGCAACAGGGACTTGGCGGCGTTCGAAGCCGTGCGGGATTTCCGTATCCTGCCGGTAGATTTCTCAACCGACACCGGAGAATTGACGCCGAGTCTGAAACTGAAGCGGCGCATCGTGATGGAACGCTACGCGGACCTGCTTGACGAGATGGTGAAGTAGCTGCTGGTGGACGGCGACGGTGATCCGGCGGGCTGGAGGCGGCGGGCGGATTCGAACCGCCGCATGGAGGTTTTGCAGACCTCTCCCTTAACCACTTGGGTACGCCGCCCGAACGAAGAGATGTTTTTTAACACACCCGATCCTCGAATTTCAAGCCGCGCCGAGACGTTGAAGAAACACGAAAAATCAACTATTTTGACCTTCAACAGGTTGTCGGAGGCCGTGTAAGGCCCGCGGCGCGCTTCCCGACTGCCGGATTCGATTCAGGAGTTCCCTTCCATGGCTACGATGATAACCGAGGAGTGTATCAACTGTGGCGCTTGCGAGCCGGAATGTCCCAACGAAGCCATCACCCAACAGGACGACCTCTACGTCATAGACCCGATCCTGTGCACCGAATGCGTCGGTTTCCACGACTATGAGGCCTGTGCGGCAGTCTGTCCGGTCGATTGCTGCGTGACGGATCCCAACAACGTCGAGCCGGAAGGCGTGCTGATCGAACGGGCGCGGGAACTGCATACGGACGTCGATTTCGGCGATGAGTTCGAGTCGCGGTTCCGTACCGGCGACGGCGCCACGGAATCCGCGGCCCCGGCGGTTGCGGATACGGCCAACGGAGCCGCGGAGGCGTCGGCGGAGGTCGCGGAAGCGCCCGCGGCAGCCGCTCCGGCCCCTGCCGCGCCCGCGCCGGTGGCGGCGGCCGCTCCCGCACCTGTCGAAGAGCCCGTGGAGGAGCCCGAGCCGCTGGAGCCCAAGGTCTTTCCCGACCAGTTGCCCATGGGCTTCGACGAGTTGGCGCAGCGCATCCAGACCAGCGAATCCAGGCTGCTGCGAATCTCGGTACTCCTTCTGCAGCCGTTGCTCGGGGCTCTGCCCGCGGCTTCGCGGGACGATCTGGGGGAGTTGACGGGCCGGCCTTACTTCGTGGACGGCGCTGCCATCACCCTCAACATGATTCTCAACATGATCCTCTACCCGGTGGTGTTCATCGTCGCGGGCGTCGCGGTCGAAGGGCTGGGTCTGGCGTTCGGCAAGGGCGTCAACATGTACATCCTGGTGGGTTTCCTGGTTGCATTGGGGGAGGTGCTGTATCGCCTGCGCCACAGCGTCTTCCACGCCGTGCCGGTGGAGCAGGTCACGGTGAGCGCGGCGCTGTACGGCGTTCCCCTGGCGTTGCTGCTGCGGCCGCTGCTGTCGCATCGGGGCAAGCTGCTGCGCCGCATTCCGGTTCCCGTCGAGGGATTCTACGACGCGCGTTTCGTCGAGAAGGTGGAGCGCGAACGCCGCTACGGCCATGCCTACACGGTGGAGGACCTGGGGAGCGCGTATCATCTCCGGCTGGAGTTCCCCACCCAGGTGCCGCGTCTTGGCATCGCCATCGCGCCGCGACTGCCCGAGCGCATGCCGGACTATGACTACGACCTGATGCTGAAGGAAGGACAGTTGATCGTCAGGGGCAAGCTGCTGGATTCCCGCATCCGGCAGATATCCTCGAGCATCGGCGCGTTTCCACCGGAGTTCACGACGGTCATTCCCCTGCAGGACCGTGTCTACGGCTTCGCACACCATCTGAGCAGCAAGGTCCTGGACGTCCTTCTGCTGAAAGAGAGCGCCGCGAGGCTGGGTTGGATCGCCTAGCGCCGCGCGACACCGGCGCAGAATAGCACTACCGCGAGTATTACGAATGTCCGTACAGGCCGGCGGAGAGCTGTACCTCCGGAGCATGACGGTCGCCGACATCGACGAGGTGATGGCGATCGAGACGGCGGCGTTCGCCAGTCCCTGGAGCCGGCAGTTCTTTCTCGAGGAACTGCAGGCGACGCACGCCAAGTCCGTTCTGTGCCAGCGGGACGGAAAGCCCATCGGCTACGTGATTTACTGGGAGCTCCCCGGCGAATTGGACATCCATAACGTTGCCGTGCATCCGCGATTCCGGCGTCAGGGAGTTGCGCGCGCCATGCTCGCCGACATCATCGAACGCGCGACGAGCCGGGGTTTCCGGCGCATGACGCTCGAGGTCCGCAAGTCCAACGACCCGGCGCAGACCCTGTATCGTTCGCTGGGTTTCGAGGTCTGCGGCCTGCGCAAGGGCTACTACTCCGACAACGGCGAGGATGCCTGGGTCATGGAGCGCAAGCTCGCGCCGTCGCGCAACGAGCCTCTGCAGAATTAATTGTATCATTTAATTAATATATGATAACTTACTGCTATTACAGGGCTATAAATTATATCGCCATCGTTTGACACCCTCCTGCTCCGCGTTGTATATAGTGGGGAGCCATCGGTTATGAAAGAGACCGTCATTGAAACGCGCATCTCTAGTCCTGGCCTTTCCCCTTGCAGTCACCTTCCTCCGGCCTAGCCGGTCGATTTCTGGTTACCCCTCTTCCGCGTACGGTTTCTGACGTTCAAGGAGGAAAGAATGTTCAAGGTCGGAGAGAAGGTCGTCTATCCTGCACATGGAGTCGGTGAGATCGAAGCGGTACGCAGTCAGGTCATTTCCGGGACCGAAAAGAAGTTCTACATGCTTCGCATCCTCGATACGGACATGAAGATCATGGTGCCGGTGGACAACGCCATGGCGGTGGGCCTGAGGAAGATCATCGACAAGACGACCGTCACTCGCGTCTACCGCATCCTCCGGGAAAAGAAGAAGGCGCCCATCGACCAGCAGACCTGGAACCGCCGCTATCGGGAATACACCGAGAAGATCAAGACCGGCTCGGTCATCGAGATAGCCGCCGTGCTCAGGGACCTGTTCCTGCTGAAGGGCGACAAGGAGCTTTCCTTTGGTGAACGGAAGGTGCTGGATACGGCCCGGAACCTGCTGGTCAAGGAGCTTTCCATCGCCCGCTCCCATACCGAGGAGAAGATCATGGAGGAGTTGAGCCATATCTTTACCCAGTAGCGGAGACTTCGAACTGTGGAGAAAGAGCTGAGGGGAGTTCCTTCCTTCAGCTCTTTTTTTTCGCGGGAGGTTTCGTGCGAGTCAACGCCATCATCCTGGCCGCCGGCCGGGGGACGAGAATGGGAGAGCGCGGATCGAAGGTCCTGTTGCCGGTGGCCGGGCGGCCGCTGATCCTTCACACGCTCGATCGTTTCGGAAGCTCGCGGGAGGTGGACCGGGCAGTCCTCGTGGTGCCGCCCGAAGACGTGCGGACATACGAAGCTCTCCTGAAGGGGTCGTCGCCGGAAGGACTGGAGGTGGGCGTTCGTCCGGGAGGCGCCCGCCGGCAGGACTCCGTGCGCGCGGGGCTGGAAGCGCTGGACCCTGACTGCGAGTTCGTGATCGTCCACGATGGCGCGCGCCCTTTCGCCGCCGCCGACCTGATCGATCGCTGCGTGCGGGAGTCCCGGCGGGACCGTTCGGTGACCGCGGCGGTGCCGGCGCGCAACACCATCAAGACGGTGTTTGACGGACGAGTAAAGGAGACGCTGCCCCGGAGCCGGCTGTGGGAGATACAGACCCCTCAAGCCTTTCCGGTGCGCACGCTCCGGGAAGCGTACGCGTTGGCGGAAAGGGAAGGGGTGGAGGCGACGGACGACGCCATGCTCGTGGAACACATGGGAGCGCCGGTATGGGTCGTGGACGGCAGCACCGTCAACCTCAAGGTGACCTATCCGGAGGACATCCTGTTCGCGGAAGCGCTGGTTGCCCGAGGAGTGGTGTGAGAGGCCGGCGCGGGCCGTGGGGCTGGCGTCCCCGACGGGATTTGAACCCGTGTTGCCGGCGTGAAAGGCCGGTGTCCTGGGCCAGGCTAGACGACGGGGACCGCTCGAAACACGAACGGTAACGGTTAACAGAAAACCTTGGCCTTGAAAAGGCGCGGGAGGTTCGGGGGTTCAGATGCGGGTGCTGAGGTAGCGCTCGCCGCTGTCGCACAGCATCGTGACGACCCGGTGGCCCTTGCCCATGGCCTTGGCTACCTGCATGGCGGCGAAACAGTTGGCGCCCGATGAGATACCTACGAAGATGCCTTCTTCCACCGCGAGCCGGTGCGTGGTGGCGGCGGCGTCTTCGTCGCTCACGGTGATGACTTCGTCGTAGATCCCCGTGTTGAGGATCGGCGGCACGAACCCGGCGCCGATCCCCTGGATCTTGTGGAAGCCGGGTTCGCCCGTGGAGAGCACGGGGGAGGCCGACGGTTCGACCGCGTAAATCCTGACGGATGGGAACTTGTCCCGCAGCACCTCGCCCACCCCGGTGATGGTGCCGCCGGTTCCCACGCCGCTGACGAAGGCGTCGATGTGCTCGAACTGGTTCAGCAGCTCCATCGCGGTGGTTTCCCGGTGAGCCGCGGGATTGGCGGGATTGGTGAATTGCTGGGGCATGAAGAAGTCGGGATGCTCCGAAGCCAGCTCCTCGGCCCTCCGGATGGCGCCTCCCATCCCCTTGGTGTCCGGCGTGAGGATCAACCGCGCCCCGTATGCCACCAGCAGATTCCGCCTCTCCTCGCTCATGGTGTCCGGCATCGTCAGGATCAGACGATATCCCTTGACCGCGGCTACCAGCGCGAGGCCGATGCCGGTGTTGCCGCTGGTGGGCTCGACGATGGTTCCGCCGGGCTTCAACAAACCCTTGCGTTCACCGTCCTCGACCATGCTGCGGCATATGCGGTCCTTGACCGAGCCGCCGGGATTGAGGGACTCGAGCTTGCCCCAGATCTCGGCGAGTTCACTCCCCGGCAGCTTCGTCAGGCGCACCACGGGGGTGGAGCCGATCAGATCGAGCACGGACCTTGAACACTTGGAGGTTGTCGTCATGGAGGTGAGAGTTGCCTGCGCGGGGTATGATAGAGTCCGTCCGGCGCAATGTCAATGGCAGTGGGCTCGTGCATTTGCGGGCCTTCGCAGCGATCTGCGTCACGCATTCCTTGACACCCCGTTTAGGTGAATCAATAATAATGTAACACGCAGGGCCGCCGCGAAGGAGAGCGCATGAGTGAGGAAACCGGCGACGAGAAAGGGTTCAAGGTACACGACAAACGCCGCTTCACCGAAGAGGGCGAGGTGCGTGAGGAAACGGCCGCGGAGCAGCCGCGGGAGCCTGGGGAAGAACCCCCGTCGGAACCTGGACCCGCGCCGGGCGCGGAGCCGGCTCCGGAGCCCGGGGACCGCCGGCAGGAGCTGCCGCCCATCAACTTCTCCACGTTCATCATCAGTCTGAGCACCCAGGCCCTCATGCATCTCGGAGAGATGAGCAATCCGGTTACGGGCGAGGTGGAAAAGGACGTGGAGGTGGCCAAGCAGACCATCGACATCATCGGCATGCTCGGCGAGAAGAGCAAGGGGAATCTGGACGAGACCGAGGAGCAGCTCGTACGGGAAGTCCTGTACAACCTGAGGATGAAGTACGTGGAGGCCGTTCGCACCACATGACACGAGTGTCGCGAAGACCTGCACACATGCGTGCCTGGTTGCCGGCCTGCGTGGTCGCGCTGATGGTGGGGATCTCCCACGCGGCCACGACTCCACGAATGAGCCTCCCGGATTTCGTCGGGCTCTCGAAACAGGTCCGGCCGCTGGTGGTGCACATTTCCTCGACGGCTTCGACGCAGTCGCCTTCGACACAGAGTCCCTTCCGGGAAGACGATCCTTTCAGCGATTTCTGGCGGCGGTTCTTCGGCGAGCGCCTCCCGCGCAGCCCGTCACCGGGTCCGCGCCGGAGCGTGGGGTCCGGTTTCGTGGTGGATCCCAGCGGATACATCCTCACCAACGACCACGTCGTCGAGGAGGGACAGGAGCTCACGGTCAAGCTGGCGGACGGCTCCGAGCATCGGGCCCGGGTCGCCGGGCGGGACCCCAAGACCGACATCGCGTTGATCAAGATCGACGTCGACCGGGAGTTGCCGGTGGTGCTGCTGGGCGACTCGGACGCCCTGGAAGTGGGCGAGTGGGTTCTGGCCATCGGCAATCCCTTCGGCCTCGAGCACACGGTGACCTCGGGCATCGTCAGCGCCAAGGGACGCCGCATCGGCGCCGGCCCCTACGACAACTTCATCCAGACCGATGCCTCCATCAACCCGGGCAACTCGGGCGGGCCGCTGATCAATCTGCGGGGCGAGGTGGTGGGCGTCAATACCGCCATCTTCAGCCGCGGCGGCGGCAATATCGGCATCGGCTTCGCGATCCCCATCAACCTGGTCAAGGGACTGCTCTCCCAGCTCAAGGACGAGGGCAAGGTGACCCGCGGCTGGCTGGGCGTGGTCATACAGGACGTCAACGCCGAGATGGCCGAGGCCCTGGGCATGGATGAAGCCGGCGGCGCGTTGGTGGCGAACGTGGGCAAGGGCAGCCCGGCGGAACAGGCCGGCGTCCAGGTGGGGGACGTCATCGTCGCGTTCGACGGCTCTCCCGTGGGAAAGTCCAGCGAGCTTTCGCTGATCGTGGCCCGGACCGGGGTGGGGCGGGTGGTGGATGTCACGGTCGTACGGAACGGTCGGCGCGTCACCCTGAAGGCGGAGGTCGGCAGGCTCGGTGAGGACGAGGCGGTGGTGGTGGTCGAGGAGGGCAGTGAGCTGGGCCTCACTGTCCGGGACCTGGCGGGCGACTCCACGGGGCGCCGTGGAAACCGGGAACGGGAAGGCGTGGTGGTCACGGCGGTGGAGTCGGACAGCCCGGCGGAACAGGCCGGCATCCGGGTCGGTGACGTGATACTTGAAATCGATCGCAAGCGCATCGGCGGCATCAAGGACTTCACACGGATCGTCGGCAAGCTGAAGAAGGGGAGCGGCATCCTCTTTCTGGTACGGCGGGAGGACACGACCATCTTCCTCGCGCTGCGTCTTCCTCGTTGAAGAGGCCCGGCCATGAAACGCGGCTTCAAGAAAGCGCTCATACGGCTCGTCAAGGTGTCGGCGGCGTTGCTGTTGCTGCTGGTGCTGGGGGGGCTGGGTCTGGGCGGGTGGTACGTGTGGCACCTGAGCGACGTGGTGGAGGCCAAGTTCGAGGGGCGCAAGTGGGAGTTTCCCTCGAAGATCTACGCGGACAGCAAGATCATGTATCCGGGAATGAGAGTACCGGTGGCCCAGCTCCGCGAGAAACTGCGGCGCTTGGGCTATCGCTCCTCGAGGCACCAGCCCCGGGCCAGGGGTGAATACCGTATCCACGGCAAGGCCGCGGTCGTCGAGGCGTTTCTGCACGACTTTCAGTATCCGTTGCGGGATTTCCACGGCTTTCCGGTACGCATCTCCCTGAAGTCCGGCGTTATCCATCGCATACAGCGGCTGGACAACGGGGATGTTCTGCCGTCCGTCGAGCTGGAACCGGAGGTGGTGACCGGATTCTACGATCGCGTGCGTGAACAGCGCCGCGTCGTCCGCCTGGAGGAGGTACCCGCCAGGGTGAGGAAGGCCGTGCTGGCGGTGGAGGACGAGCGCTTCTACTATCACCGCGGCGTGGACCCGGTGGCGGTGTTGCGCGCCTTCGTGGCCAATCTGCGGCGCGGCGGCGTCGTTCAAGGCGGCAGCACCCTGACCCAGCAGTTGATGAAGAACTTCTTCCTGGAGAGCGACCGCACGCTGGAGCGCAAGGTCAAGGAAGCGCTCATGGCGCTGGTGACGGAGTGGATGTACACCAAGGACCAGATCCTCGAGAACTATCTCAACGAGATCTATCTCGGGCAGAACGGTTCCCAGGGCATCTTCGGCATCTGGGAAGCCGCGCGATTCTACTTCGTGAAGGAACCCGAGCAGCTCACCGTCGGCGAGACGGCCCTGCTGGCGGGTCTCATCAGGGCGCCCAATCGCTACTCCCCCTACCGGGACATCAAGGAGGCGACCCGGCGGCGCAACGTCATCCTGGCCAAGCTGGTGGGTGACGGCATCATCACACGCCATACTTACGAACGGGCCTTGCGGGAAGTCTTCGAGAAACGGGAGCCGGTGCGGGTCACCAACGGCGCGCCCTATTTCACCGACTATGTGAAAAAGGAGCTGGCCGCCCACTACAGCAACGACGTGTTGACGGCGGAGGGGCTGCGCATCTTCACCAGCCTGGACCTGGAGCTGCAGCAGGCGGCGGTGACGGCCTTGTCCAAGGGCCTCACGAGGCTGGAGAAGGACTACCGTCACCTCCGCAAGATCGCCAAGACCGACGACCTCGAGGGCGCCCTGGTGGTGATCAAGCCGCAGACCGGCGAGATCAGGGCCATGGTCGGCGGGCGGGACTACGGCAAGTCCCAGTTCAACCGGGTGGCCCAGGCCAAGCGTCAGCCGGGCTCGGTGTTCAAGCCGTTCGTCTATCTGGCCGCCCTGACCCACGGCTCGGCCCACGGTCGTGAGCCCTATCACAGCACGACGTTCGTGGAAGACGAGCCGTTCACCTGGAGTTACGGCCGCCAGAGCTGGGCGCCGGAAAACTACAAGCATCGGTACTATGGCTGGGTGACCATGCGCGAAGCCATGGAGAAGTCCCTGAATGCCGCCACCGCCCGCATCGCGCAGGACGTCGGCATCAAGAAAGTCCGCGAGATGGCTTATCGGATGGGGATCGAGAGCCGTCTGCCGCTGCTGCCGTCGCTTTCGCTGGGCGCCGTCGAGGTCACGCCGCTGGAAATGGCCGGCGCCTTCTCCGCCCTGGCCAACAACGGCGTCCGTACCCATCTGCTGTCCATCAAGAACGTGGTGGACCGCAACGGCAACGTCCTGGAGAAGCGCAACATCCGGGTGAAGCGCGTGATCTCGCCCCAGGTGGCCCACGACATGAACAACATGCTGCGCGGGGTGGTGGAACGGGGCACCGCCCGCAGCGTACGCCTGCAGGGATTCACCCGCCCGGCGGCGGGCAAGACAGGCACCACCAACGACGCCAGGGACGCGTGGTTCGCGGGATATACGCCCGACCTGCTGGCGTTGGTCTGGGTGGGCTTCGACCACCAGTCGGAGCTGGGGTTGCCGGGCTCCCGGGCGGCTCTTCCGATCTGGACGGATTTCATGAAGAAGGCCACCGGCAGGCTTCCGGTAACGGATTTCGTGACGCCCCCGGGGGTCTCCTCTTTCCAGGCCGACCCGCGCGCGGGCGGCGGCCCGCGGTGTCCGGACGGCGTTCCGCAAGGCAAACCCCGAATGGAAGGAACCGGCTCGACGGCGTCGGTGGAGATATGCGGGTAGAGGACCGCTTGCCAACCTGCCCGCGCGGCACGATGTGGTTGAAGGGTTTGTTGCGGGCTGCGGCATGGCTGGCGGTTGCTTCCATGCTGTCGGCCTGCGGACCGTCGGTGGCCGAGGTGGCGCGCGCCCTGCCCGAGACCCTGGACGTGCCGCCGTCGCCCCTGGCTCCGGACCGTGGCCTCCGCACGCGGCCCGGTTCGTCCCCCCAGCGCGTCGCGTCGGTGCGCATGACCGAGCGGGCTCGCCGGCTGCTCCGGTCCGGGAACTACGCGCGGGCGCTCACCGAGCTGGAGAAGAGCCTTTCCACCGACGGCAGCAATCCCTATGCCCACTACTACATCGCGGTGGCTCACCACCGGTTGGGCAATTTCAGGGCCTCGCTGGATTTTCTTGAGGTGGCGGAGCCTATCCTGGGCCACAATCTTCCGTGGCTGGTGCAGACCCTGGTGCTGCGGGGGGACAACCTTCGGGCGTTGGGGCGCTTCGGTCCCGCCGAGGCGGCCTACCGCCGGGCCCTCTCCATGGACCCGGCCAACCCCTCGGCCAATCGCGGCTTGTCGTGGGCCCGGCAACGTTCGAAGGCAAAGTCATGGTAGCCCAGACAGGACACTGGATGGAGGTGATTCGTGATCGTGTTAGGCGTCGAGACGTCCTGTGACGATACCGCGGCCGCCGTTCTCGAAGACGGCAGGTCCGTACGCGCCAACCTGGTGTCATCCCAGGACGCCGTGCACGCGCCCTTCGGCGGCATTGTCCCGGAGATGGCGTCGCGCCAGCATATACAGGCCATACAGCCCATGGTGGATCGCGCTCTGGAGAAGGCCGAAGTCGACGCCGGGGAACTGGACGGCCTTGCCGTCACCCACGGGCCCGGGTTGACCGGCTCGCTTCTGGTGGGCCTGTCCTTCGTCAAGGGCTGGTCGTTTCGTACCGGCATCCCCTACGTGGGGGTCAACCACCTGGAAGCGCATGTGCTGTCCATCTTCCTGGAGAAGGAGGTGAGCTTCCCGTACCTGGCGCTGGTGGCTTCCGGCGGGCATACGCTACTCTACGTCGTCCGAGGGTTCGGCGCCTACGAACACCTGGGGGGCACCCTCGACGACGCCGCCGGCGAAGCGTACGACAAGGTGGCCAAGATGATGGGGCTGGGGTTCCCCGGAGGAAGGGTCATCGACGACCTGGCCAAGCAGGGAAATCCCCGCGCCGTGGCCTTTCCCCGGGCGCGTCTTCGCACCCCCTACGACTTCAGCTTCAGCGGCCTCAAGACATCCGTCTGGCACTACTTGACCCGCAAGCGCCCGGACCGCTGGCGCGACGAAATGGCGGACATCGCGGCGAGCTTTCAGGAAGCGGTGGTGGACATGCTGATCGCCCCGACGCTCCGGGCGGTGGAGGAGTTCGGCATCAGGAATATCGTCCTGGGCGGGGGGGTCGCCGCCAACAGCCGTCTTCGGGCAAAGCTGGCGGAAAAGGCCGGCGAGGCGGGGGCGGAGCTCCACTGCCCGTCGTTGCGCTTCTGCACCGACAACGGCGCCATGGTGGCTTTGGTGGGAAGCCATCTGCTGGAGCAGGGCGACCGAAGCGGTCCCCGTCTCAACGCCGATCCCGCGCTGATCCTCTGAGGAGTCCCCCGATCGCAAGTCATCCTCGAAGCCGGTCCTTCGACTCCGCTCCGCTCACGCTTCGCTACGCCTGTCCTGAGCTTGTCGGAGGGCTCAGGACGAACGGAGGAATAGCTTGCACCTCCGTTCGTCCTGAGCGTAGCGAGGCATAGCCGAGCGAAGTCGAAGGACATGGCCACCCTCCATCAAGAGGCGAGGACTGCCTGGCAAGAGCTGGGATTCACTCCCAGCCGGGCGCGCGGTCAGAATTTTCTCGTCCATCGGCGCGTCATCGATACCATCGTCCAGCTTCTCGACCTGGGTGAAGACGACCGGATCCTCGAGGTGGGACCCGGGCTGGGCTTCGTCACCCGCTGTCTGGTCGGCGAGGGCCGCAACGTCTGGGCCGTCGAGGTGGACCCGTTGCTGGTGCGGTGGTTGGGTGACGGTCCGCTGGGGTCTTGCCCTGGATTCCACCTCGTCCAGGGGGATGTCCTGACGACGGACTTCGACCGGCTCCTGCCCGAGGACGGGGTCAAGGTCGTGGCCAATCTTCCCTACAGCGTGGCCGCGCCGGCGCTGTTGAGATTGTTCGAAGCGGGCCGGCATTTCTCCGTGCTGGTGGTCATGCTGCAGAAGGAAGTCGCGCACAGGCTCGCGGCCCAGCCCGGGACTTCCGCCTATGGCGGCCTGTCGGTCTGGTGCCGGCTGTACGGGAGAATCACCCGGAAGGTAGCGGTGTCGCCGGAGGCCTTCACGCCCAGGCCCAGGGTCGACTCCACGCTCTTGAGGATCGAGCTGCACCGGGAACCGATGGTAGCCGGCGACGAGGTACCCTTGCTGCGGGCGGTGGTGCGCGCGGGATTTTCGCGCCGGCGCAAGATGCTGGGCAACGCGTTGGCGGGTCTTTTCGAAGCGCGCGCGGGTGCCGTTTTCGAGCAGGCGGGGATCGACCCCCGGCGCAGGGCCGAAACGCTGGAGCTGGAGGAGTTCACCCGCCTGGCGCGCGCGTACGGGGAAGTGGCCGGCGGGAAGGACGGTCCCGGCCCGGAAGGGAGCGGCGGCAGTGCCGGAGTTGCCTGAGGTCGAGACCGTATGCCGCACGCTGCGCAAGAGGCTGCGCGGGGCGAGAATCCTCCACGTGCGGGTCATCGAGGGCCGCCTGCGGCAGCCGGTGGCGGCGGATTTCGCCGCCCGCTTGGAAGGAAGGAAGGTCGAAGCCGTGTCCCGTCGCGGCAAGTACATCGTGACGGACCTGGAGGGCGGCTGGAGCTGGGTCTCGCACCTGGGGATGTCGGGCAAGCTGACCTTCCGCGAGCGTGACGCATCGGTGGAGAAGCACGACCACCTGGTGTTCACCCTCGATGACGGCGCCGAGCTCCGCTATCACGACCCGCGCCGGTTCGGCCTCTGCGTGGTCCTGCCCAGCCGGGAGCTGGACGCGTGGCCGCCCTTCGCCAGACTCGGGCCGGATCCCCTGGACCGCCGCTTCACCGGCGACTACCTGTATCCTTTGCTGCACCGCTCCCGCAGGAGCGTCCGGGACCTTCTGCTGGATCAGCAGATCGTCTGCGGGCTCGGCAACATCTACATCAACGAGGTGCTCTTCCGGATCGGGATTCGTCCCACCCGCCGAAGCCACCGCCTGTCACGGCTCGCCACCGCGGAGCTGGTGCGCGAAACCCGGGCGCTCCTGCGGGAGGCCATCCGTTGGCGCGGAAGCTCGGTGTCGGACTACCGCGACGGCAACGACCACCGCGGCGGATTCCAGTGGCGGCTCCAGGTCTACGACCGGAAAGGCGCGCCCTGCTACGGATGCGGCGCCGCCATCAAGCGGATCGGGCTCGGAAACCGGGGCGCCTTCTACTGCCCCCGGTGCCAGCGGTAATCAGCCGATGATCTTGTAGTCGCCGCCCAGGTAGCTCCGGCACAGCTCCGTGTAGGTGGCGGAGCCCATCTTGATCCAGTTGAGGGCTTCGCCGCTGATTTCCTTCTTCACCTTGGCGGGACTGCCCGCGGCCAGGCAGCGCGGGGGGATGCGGGTATGCGGCACCACCACGCTGCCGGCGGCGATGAGGGCTTCCTCGCCGATCTCGGTGTCCTCCAGCAGCGTCGAGTTCATGCCGATGATGGCGGACCGCCGGACGGTGGCTCCCTCCATGATGGCGGCGTGTCCCACGGTGACGTCCTCTTCGATGATCACGGCTCCCTCGCCCGAGTGCATCACGCAGTTGTCCTGGACACTGGTCCTGGCGCCGATCACGATGGGGTTCTGGTTCTCGTCGGAGCGCAGCACGGCGCCGAACCAGATGCTGGCTCCGGCCTCCACGGTGACGTCGCCGATGAGCACGGCGGTGGGGGCGATGAAGGCCTCCGGCGAAACCTTGGGGCTGTGCCCCTTGTACTGGATGAGCATGAGTGACTCCTTCGATAGGATGGGCTTTCATTCAGAAGACTCTGACCATTTCGGTTGGGCAGGATACCCCCTTGGGTTCTCTGGACAGAGCTGTCGAAGCACTCGGGACCGATGGAAAAGGTCCGAACACTTTCCTTCGTGTATGTTCTTCCGTTCGTCCTGAGCGTAGCGAAGCGAAGTCGAAGGACGCCATCCTCTGCGGGATTTCAGGTGTCCAGGTGTCGCGCCGCGGCGCGGCAAATGGTGTCAGCGATCCCCAGCGACGAAGTGGCGCCCGGGGAGGGCGCGTTGAGCACGTGGACGGCGCCCTCGGACTCGGCGATGACGAAGTCGTCCACCAGCTTGCCGCTGGCCGATACCGCCTGGGCGCGCACGCCGGCGCCGCTGTACACCAGGTCGCCGGACTGGATCTCCGGAACGAGACGCTGGAGCTCGCGGGTGAAGGCGCGCTTGTCGAACGAGCGCCGCAGCTCCGGCAGCGAGGTCTTCCAGTGCCTTCGCGCCATGGCCCAGAAGCCGCCGTAGGAGAAGACCTCGTACAGGTCGCGCACGTTCACGTCGCTTTGCCGGTATCCTTGCCGCGCAAACGCCAGCACGGCGTTGGGTCCCACCTCCACGCGGCCATGGACCGTGGGAGTGAAGTGGACTCCCAGAAAGGGGAACTGGGGATCGGGCACGGGGTACACGAGCCCCTTGACGAGTCCCTGCTTGTCCGGCTGGAGGCGGTGGTACTCCCCCCGGAACGGGACGATCCGCACCGGCTCGTCGATGCCGCCGCCGACGCTGTCGGCAAAGCCCGGCGTCATGGCGGCCACCCGGTCGACGAACAGCCCCGCGCAGTTGATGAGCGTACGCGTCTCCACCGCGTCCCGCGAGGTTTCGATGACGAATCCGCGCCCCGAACGCGTCATGCCGGTCACCTCGCACGACGTGCGGATGGCGCCGCCGGCCTCCGCGAACAGGCGCGCGTAGGCCCGCGCCACGTCGCCGAAGTCGATGATGCCGGTGAAAGGGGCGTGCAGCGCCTTCAGGCCGGTGCAGTGGGGCTCGATTTCTCGCAGCTCCTCGGGGCCGATCATGCGCACGCCGTCCACGCCGTTGGCCTGGGCGCGCCGGTTCAACTCGTCCAGGCGCGGCAGTTCTTCCGGTTGCGTGGCGACGATGACCTTGCCGCAGAGGTCGTAGTGGATGCCGTGCTCGTCGCAGAACTCCTGCAGCGCCTTCTTGCCGGCGACGCAGGTCCGCGCCTTCACGGACCCGGGGCGGTAGTAGATGCCGGAGTGGAGGACGCCGCTGTTGTGACCGGTCTGGTGCATGCCCAGTTCCGGCTCCTTCTCCAGCAGGGCGCAACGCAACCCGGGGCGGTCCCGGGTCATGCGCATGGCGGTCGCCAAGCCCACGATGCCGCCGCCGATGACCGTCAGATCGAAATTTTCCATGAGACAAGTTGGAGGCCGCCGCCGAGTCACTCAAGGCGACCTTCCGCGACGGGAAACCTTAACAGCTCGGTCCCGCGCGTGTCCAGGGAAGGCGGTCGGCGGAGGCGTGGCGAATAGGTCATTCCCGCGAAACAGCCCGTGTCAAACCACTCCCTTTCCCTCCGGGAGAGGGTCGGGGTGAGGGTGCCCGGAAAGAGCAGTCAGTCCGGGCGCCCTCACCCGGCCTTCGGCTACCCTCTCCCAGAGGGAGAGGGTTTTGACACGGGCTTTTCGCGGGAATGACGACGCGGGGCGTCGGCGGCTTGCGCGGTTTTGCACACCGCACGCCCGCGGTGATATTTCTTTGACATGCTCAAGGAACGGAAGGAGGGACAGTTCCGCCTGGTAGCGGACTTCCAGCCCCAGGGCGACCAGCCCAGGGCCATCGAGCAACTGGTAGAAGGACTGCAGGGAGGACGCCGCCACCAGGTGCTGCTGGGGGTGACGGGTTCCGGCAAGACCTTCACCATGGCCAACGTCATCAGCCGCATCAACCGGCCCACGCTGGTGATCGCCCCCAACAAGACGCTGGCGGCGCAGCTCTACAACGAGTTCCGGCTGCTCCTGCCGGACAACGCGGTGCGCTACTTCATCAGCTACTACGACTACTACCAGCCCGAGGCCTACGTTCCCGCCACCGACACCTACATCGCCAAGGACGCCTCCATCAACGACGAGATCGACAAGCTGCGCCACGCCGCCACCATGGCCCTCCTGGAGCGCCGTGACGTGGTCATCGTCGCCAGCGTCTCCTGCATCTACGGCCTGGGCTCGCCGGAAGCCTACTTCGACCTGATGGTCTACCTGGAAGAGGGCATGCGCATCGACCGCGACCGCATGCTGCGCAAGCTGGTGGACATCCAGTACGAGCGGGTGGACTACGACTTCCATCGCGGCACGTTCCGGGTGCGGGGGGACACGGTGGAGATCTTCCCGGCCTACGAGGACAGGTCGGCGCTGCGCGTGGAGTTCTTCGACGACGTGGTGGAGTCGCTGCTGGAGGTGGACCCGGTGCGCGGCAAGGTGCGCCGGCGCGTGGACAAGGCTACGGTGTATCCGGCCAGCCACTACGTCACCACCGCCGAACGCATGAAGGCGGCGGTGACCGCGATCCGCGAAGAGCTCCGGGAGCGGCTGGCCGAGCTCAAGCGGGAGAACAAGCTGCTGGAGGCGCAGCGCCTGCGGCAGCGGACCCTCTACGACCTGGAACTGCTGGAGGAGATGGGGTACTGTCCGGGCCTCGAGAACTACTCCCGCCACCTCACCGGCCGGCGCCCCGGTGAGCCGCCGCCCACGCTGCTGAACTACTTCCCCGACGACTTCGTCCTGTTCGTGGACGAGAGCCACGTCACCGTGCCGCAGATCGGCGGCATGTACCGCGGCGACCGCTCCCGCAAGGAGACGCTAGTGGAGTTCGGCTTCCGGCTGCCCTCGGCGCTGGACAACCGGCCGTTGAACTTCGAGGAGTTCGAGGAAATTCTGCACCAGACCATTTATGTTTCGGCGACTCCCGCCGATTATGAGATCATGAAGAGCGGGCACGTCCGGGTGGAGCAGTTGATCCGTCCCACCGGCCTCACGGATCCCGAGATCGTGGTGAGGCCCGCGGCCACCCAGGTGGACGACCTGCTGGAGGAGATCCGCAAGCGCACGGCGGTGAACGCACGGGTGCTGGTGACCACCCTGACCAAGCGCATGGCCGAGGACCTTACCGACTACTACCAGGACCTCAACGTGAAGGTCCGCTACCTGCACTCGGACATCGACGCCATCGAGCGGGTGGAGATCATCCGGGACCTGCGCAAGGGGGTGTTCGACGTGCTGGTGGGCATCAACCTGCTGCGGGAGGGACTGGACCTCCCGGAAGTCTCGCTGGTGGCCATCCTCGACGCGGACAAGGAGGGGTTCCTGCGCTCGGAACGGTCGTTGATCCAGACCATCGGACGCGCCGCGCGCAACGTGGACGGCACCGTGATCCTGTACGCCGACGTCATGACCGACTCCATGAAACTGGCCATCGGCGAGACCGAGCGCCGGCGCGGGGTCCAGAAGGCCTTCAACGAGGAACACGGCATCGTGCCCCGGAGCGTGGTCAAGCAGATCGACGAGCCGCTGATCCAGCCCTACGACGCCGACTACGTGGACGTGCCGCTGGTGGCCGACGACGGACCGGCGCCGAGCGAGATCCCGCGCATGGTGGCGAAGCTCAAGAAGGAAATGAAGCAGGCCTCGGACCGGCTGGAGTTCGAAAAGGCGGCGGAGATCCGGGACCGCATCCGCAACCTGCAGGAGAAGGAGCTGTCCGGGCCGTACCTCTCGCGCGGTGCCGCCGGGCGGCTCTGAAACCGGTACTTGCAAGCCATGAACGTCGAGGAGCTGAAGGACAAGCTGGACACGCTGCCTACCGGGCCCGGCGTCTACCTGATGCGGGACGGCGGCGGCAAGGTAGTCTACGTGGGCAAGGCCAAGGAGCTGCGCGCGCGGGTGCGCTCCTACCTGCGGGGCGGCGACGGACGCCCGCACGTCGCGTTCCTCATGCGCCAGGTGGTGGATATCGAGACTCTGGTGACCAGCAACGAGAAGGAAGCGTTGATCCTCGAGAACAACCTCATCAAGCAGTACAAGCCGCGCTACAACATCCGCCTCAAGGACGACAAGAGCTACCTGAGCATCAAGGTCACCGCCGGCGACTGGCCGCGCATCCTCGCCACCCGCAGCATCGTCAAGGACGGCAGCCGCTACTTCGGCCCCTACGCTTCCGCCGTCGCCGTGCGCGAGACCCTGGAGGTGATCGAGAAGCACTTCCTGCTGCGGAGCTGTACCGACTACAACTTCCGCAACCGCGACCGCCCGTGCCTGCAGTACCAGATCAAGCGCTGCCCGGCGCCCTGCGTCTATCCCGTGGCTCCGGAGGAGTACGCCGGCAACCTGCGACAGGCGGTGCTGTTCATCGAGGGCAAGAGCGCCGATCTGCTGCGGCAGTTGCGCACGCGCATGCGGGAGCGCGCCGACGCGCTGGAGTTCGAGCAGGCGGCCAAGCTGCGGGATCGCATCCGGGCGGTGGAGAAGACCCTGGAGAAGCAGCGCATGGTGTCCCACTGGGGCGCCGACCAGGACATCTTCGGACTCTACCGGGAGGGCGGTTTCATCGAGGCCCAGGTCATCTTCGTGCGCCAGGGCAAGCTCACCGGCAACCAGGCCTATTCCCTGGAGGACCACCACTTCGACGACGAAGAGATCGTCGCCGCCCTGTTGACCCAGTTCTACCAGGGCAACCGCTTCGTTCCCGAGGAGATCCTGGTGCCGGTGGATCTGGAGGACCGGAACGTGCACGAGGAGTACCTGGAGGAGCGCAAGGGACGGCGGGTAACGGTGCACCAGCCCCAGCGGGGCGAGAAGCGCAAGCTTCTGGAGATGGCCATGAACAACGCCCGCCAGGGCTTCAGCGAGCGCCACGACCAGGAGCGGGAACGGGAGAAGATGCTCCTCGAGCTGCAGTCCAGGCTCCGGCTGCGGCGGTATCCGCAGCGGATCGAGTGCTACGACATCTCCATGATCCAGGGCACCCATGCGGTGGGTTCGCGGGTGTCGTTCTTCGACGGCGAGCCCGACAAGCAGAACTACCGGCGCTACCGCGTGCGCACCGTCGCTCCCGAAACCCGCGGCGACGACTTCGCCATGATGTACGAGGTCGTCAAGCGGCGCTTTCAGCGCGGCCTGCGGGAAACGGACCTGCCGGACCTGGTGGTGGTGGACGGCGGCAAGGGGCAGTTGCAGGTGGCGCTGACGGCGCTGGCAGACCTTCGGGTCACGGGGGTAGAGGTGGTGGCCATGGCCAAGATGCGGGTCACCGCGTCTCCGCGCCTGGCCGAGATCGAGCGCTCGGAGGAACGGATCTTCCTGCCTTACCGCAGCAATCCGGTGGTGCTTCGACGCAATTCCAACGCCCTGTTCCTGCTGCAGCGCATCCGCGACGAGGCGCACCGGTTCGCCATCACCTACCACCGCAGCGTCCGCAAGCGCGAGACCCTGCGCTCGGACCTCGACGGCATCCCCGGCGTGGGGCCGGCGCGCCGCAAGGCATTGCTGCGGCGCTTCGGCAGCATGAAGCGGCTGCGGAGCGCTACCCTGGATGAGCTTCTGGAGGTGCCGTCCATCAGCCGGATGGTGGCTCGGCGCATCGTCGAGTCCTTCCAGGCCGCGGATTAGCGGTGGCGGGTACCTGCATCGTGTGGGCCCTATCCGAAATACGGCTCCGTCGCCACGGCCTTCCCGAGTCCTCTGACCCCCTCTCCCTCCGGGAGAGGGTCGGGGTGAGGGTGCGCTCGCCGGGCGCCCCATGATCCCCCTGGTCGTCCCGCTTCTAGCTCTCCTCACCGGTCAAGCCGTGGCGACCGTGTCCGGTCTCGGCGGTGTGTGGCCGTTCACGATGTTCCTGGCCGTGGTCTCCCTGACCCTGTGCTTCGAGAGGCGGCGCTGGGGATTTCTAGGCCTCGCCTGCGCGCTGGCGTTCCACTGGGGATTTACCGCCCATCACCGGCTGCTGCATCCGCGGTCTTCGCCGGACGAGGTGGGCCGCCTCGCCGGGACGGAGGAGGCCGTCGTCGAGGGAAGGCTTTATCGCGAGCCCGAAGCGCGGGGGAGCTGGAGCCGCTGGCACCTGTCGGCGGAGCGGGTGTGGACGCCGGCGGGTCCCCGGAAAGCTTCCGGCAACGTCCTGGTAACGGTCCGCAACGCCTACCGGCACTGGCACCGCGGGGACGTGGTGCGGGTCCCCCTACGCCTGCGTGCGCCGAAGAACCGCGGCGACCGCTTCGACTACCGGGCGTTCCTGGCCCGGCGGGGGATCTATCGGGTCGCGTACCTCCACAACGACTGGGAGGCGGAGCGGGTGAGCCGGGGCGAGGGCGTCCGGGGCTGGATCGAGACGGCACGGCGGCGGATAGGACGGTTCGTGGAGCGCCGCTTCGAGCCGGAGAGCGGCGCGCTCCTCAAGGCGTTGGTGCTGGGGGACCGCGGCGGCCTCTCCAGTGAGACGCGGGAGCGGTTCGCCGCCGTCGGCATGTCGCACGTCCTGTCGATATCGGGCCTGCACGTGGGGATGCTGGGCCTGGCGGTGTTCGTCCTCCTCCGCGGGCTCGCGTCCCGCAGCACCCGCCTGCTCCTGTCCCTGCCGGTCTACAAGCTGGCGGCCTTCGGCTCCCTGGTGCCGGTCGTTCTCTATACCGTGGTGGCCGGGGCAAGGATCCCCACGGTGCGGGCCGCCATAATGATCGGACTGTACCAACTGGCCGTGTTGTGCGGGCGGCAAGTAAACATCTTCGTGACCCTGGCGTGGGCCGCCGTCATCGCGGCGCTGTGCTGGCCCGGCGCGGTCATGGAGGTGTCGTTTCAGCTCTCCTTCCTGGCGGTGCTGGCCATCGTCGCCGCTCTCCGGCTCTTCCGGCACACTCCCTCCATGCGCTCCGCGGATTCGCCGGCGGGCGGACGGTTGCACCGCCTGTGGCCGTCCGTCCTGCTGGCGTTCCTCGTGCCGTTCTTCGCCGCCGTCGGCACCGGGCCGCTGGTGGCCCACCACTTCGGCTACCTGTCCCTGGCGGGCTTCATCGCCAACCCCTTGCTGGTGCCGCTGGTAGGATTCCTGATCGTGCCCTCGGCTCTCCTCATGGGTTTTCTGTGCCTGCTGTTTCCCGCCGCATCGACGCTGCTGGCCAGGGTGCTGGAACCCTTCGTGGCGCTCTTCCTGAGGGCCGTCGAGCTGCTCGCCGGGGTTCCCATGGCCTCCTTGTCCGTGCCGAGCCCGGACTGGCCCATGGTGGGACTCATCTACCTCGCGATCCTGACGGCGGCCACGTGCGCCTACGGGCTCCTGCGGAGAGCCTCCCGAAGGGAGCTTTGTGTCAAACCAAAGCCAAAATGTCCCCTTTTGACAAAGCAGAGATGTCCCCTTT
>JAPPNF010000031.1 GCA_028818755.1 Deltaproteobacteria bacterium
TCTCGATGTCGAGCTGGGTGAACTCGGGCTGCCGGTCCATGCGCAGGTCCTCGTCGCGAAAGCAGCGCACGATCTGGAAGTACCGGTCCACGCCGCCGACCATGAGTATCTGCTTGAAGAGCTGGGGCGACTGCGGCAGGGCGTAGAACTTGCCCGGATGCATGCGGCTGGGCACCAGGTAGTCGCGGGCGCCCTCCGGCGTGCTCTTGGTGAGGACCGGGGTCTCCACCTCCATGAACGACAGCTCGTTCAGATGAGCGCGGATGGTGGTCAGCATGCGATGGCGGACCTCGAGCGGACGCAGGCTGCGCGGCCTCCTGAAGTCGAGATAGCGGTAGCGGAAACGGCTGGTCTCGGTGGGCTCCACGTCGTCGTCCACCGGGAACGGCGGCACCCGCGAAGGATTGAGCACGCGCAGCTCCTGCGCCATCAGCTCCACCGCGCCGGTGGCGAGGTTCGGATTCACGGTTTCCTCGGATCGGCGCACCAGGGTGCCGCGCACCGCCAGCACGTCCTCGGAGCGCACGCGCTTGGCCTTTTCGTGAGCTTCCGGCGTGACCTCGGGGTTCACCACCACCTGCACGACACCGGCACGGTCCCGGAGGTCGATGAAGAGGAGCCCACCATGGTCACGCAGGGACTGGGTCCAACCCATCAGAGTCAGCTCCCGGCCCACGTCCTTCTCGCCCGGCTCTCCGCAGCGGCAGCTCCGCTGCCAGTCGCCCATCAAATCCACATTCCGCTTGTTCACCTGTTCGCTCAAGAGCTCACCTGTTCACCTGGGAGGTTCACCTGTTTGCCCGGAGGGCTCCCGTGCGCCCGAAGGGCTCATGCCGAGGCGGGGCCGAACGGCTCCGCCAGACTGTCGTCGACGTTGGCGAAATCCACCTCGATCTGTTCCCTTGTCGCCATATGACGCAGGACGGCCCTGCCCTTCGTCATCTCGTCGGGGCCCACGATGAGCACCGCGCGCGCCCCCAGCTTGTCGGCCCGCCTCATCTGGCTCTTGAGGCTCCTGGTCTCCCCGTCCAGATCCACCCGGACGCCTCGCCGGCGCAGGCGCTGAGCCAACGCGAAGGTCCACCGCTGCGCCTCCTCTCCCATCCACGCCAGATACAGCAGCGCCGCCGCCGGTTCGCTCGCGCCGCCTTCCGACAGCAGCAGCGCCAGGCGCTCGACGCCCAGGGCGAACCCGACTCCGGCCACCGGAGGCCCCCCGAGGGACTGCACCAAGCCGTCATAGCGTCCGCCCGCGGCCACGGTGTTCTGGCTCCCCAGACCCGTTCCGGCCTTCCACTCGAACGTGGTCCGGCAATAGTAGTCCAGTCCGCGCACCAGGCGGTGGTTGACCACCGGTTCCGGACGCATGTCCTTCAGCAACTCCAGCACCGAATCGAAATGCTGCCGGCACTCCGCGCAGAGATGGGACAGAATCGACGGCGCGGCAGCCACGATGCCGGCGCACGACTCGCGCTTGCAGTCCAGCACCCGCAACGGGTTGGTCTCCAGCCGCCGGTCGCAGTCGGCGCACAGCTCGCCTCGGCGTCCTTCCAGAAAAGCCACGAGCGCCGCGCGGTACCCGGGGCGGCACTCGACGCAGCCGATGGAGTTCACCTCCAGCACCGTCCCCGACACCCCGAGCTCCTCCCACAGGTCGCGCAGCATGAGCAGAAGCTCGGCGTCGACGAAGGGATCCGTGCGGCCGAACACTTCGGCGCCGATCTGGTGGAACTGGCGCAGCCTGCCCTTCTGGGGCCGTTCCCGCCGGAACATGGGCCCGAGGTAGTAGAGCTTCCTCACCGGCTCCACCTGGTGGAGCTTTCCCTCGACGTAGGCCCGCACCACGCCCGCCGTGCCTTCCGGCCTCAAGCTCAACAGCGTGGCCTTCGCGTCGCGGTCGGCGAAGGTGTACATCTCCTTCTCGATGACGTCGGTGCTCTCCCCCAGCGAACGCGAGAAGAGCTCGGACTTCTCCAGGATGGGAACTCGAATCTCCTTGAAGTTGTAAGCGGCAAATACCTGTACTGCCCTCTGTTCGATCCTTTGCCAGAGCTCTATTTCGCCCGGCGGAACGTCGGAGAATCCCTTGATGCGAGTCAATTTCATAAGCACCCCCGAACGGGCGCCCGCGACGGAATCATGGTTGTCATAAGGGGGGATCGGTGACCGATGACAGGAGGATCGGCACGCGCCGGAGACGACGTGCCGTCACGGATAGAAGCTAACAGAGGCAGGCGGGAAAGTCAACAAAGCTCCCTTCGGTGTTAGCGCAAAGCGATAATGTCCCCTTTTCAACAAAGCTAAGATGTCCCCTT
>JAPPNF010000104.1 GCA_028818755.1 Deltaproteobacteria bacterium
GTTGCTCGACGGTCCAGTCGGCGGCGTAGCCCTCGGTGATGTCGTCGTCGCGGGCATGGTTCACCAGCCGCTTGGTCAGCGGGCGGGGCAGCATGAGGTCGCGCTCCGCAACGGTGATGAAGGCGTTGCGCAGCCCATGGAACCAGAAACGCGTGCCCGCGGCCTTGCTGATGCCGGCATGGTAGCGGTCGAGGCCCTTGAGATGGCCGGTGGCGCTCGTGCGGGACGGAAACACCCAGCCTTCGTCCGCGCCTCCGGCCTCGGCCCGGCGGCGCTCCAGCACGGCCGCGAGTTGACGGGTCAGAGGAAGCTCCAGGGGCTCCCCGGTCTTGGTCTCCTCGACCCGCAGGATGCGGTGTTGCAGGTCGATGCGCTCCCAACGGAGCGAGAGAACCTCGCCCAGGCGCATGCCGGTATAGACTCCGATGGTGAAGATGTCGCGGTGGTCGGGCGGGAGCCCTACCGCCTCCGCCCCGGCGCGCCAGCGCGGCAGCACCTCGGCCGGGGAGGAGATGCGCCGGCGGCGCTTGCGGTTCAATCGCCCGCCGCCGGCGATCCAGAGCTCGACCGGGTTGCGCAACCCCTCGTGGTCGATGCTGGAGCGGCGGTAGATGGAGCGCAGCATGGAGACGGCCTGGTTGGCGGTGGCCCAGCCGTGACGCTCCGTGACCCGGTGGAAGCGGGTCTCCACGTCGCCCCGGTCGATGGTCTCAAGGGAACGGGAGAGCCAGTCGCCGAAGCAAATCCTGAGGTTCATGCGGTACATCTCCACGGTGCGGGGCTTTCGCCTGGGGTTGGCGCGTAGGTAGCCCTCGAAGGCTTGGGCGAGGGTGGGCATGCCCCTGGCCTCGGCACGCTCCTGCGCGGGGTCTTCACCCGAGGCGACCTTGCCGAGCAGTTCCTGGGCCATGCGCCGGGCCTGTTCGGCAGTGATGCGGCCGAAGCGCCCGAGGGTGACGCGCTTGTTGGGAGCCTTTCGGCCGCCGGAGCCCGAGCGGTAGTTGACGACGAAGGTCTTGGCGCCGGAGGGCTGGACCCTGACGCCCAAGCCGGTGAGGCGATCGTCCCAGGCGATCCAGGGCTTGAGGTCGGGCTTGAGGGCCTCGACGGCGCGCTTGGTCAGGGTGGTCTTGAGCCTGGCGGTGCGTTTGGCGGTGTGGGGTTCGAGGGTGTCCATGGGGGTATTGTAGCAAACCGGGAGTTGAATTCAACACGATATTCAACACCAGGAAAGAAATCGGGGCGCGGACAGGGATGCGCATGCCCTGCCATCGTCTTGGATCAAGTAGCTTAATGCCTCTGTTTATAGTGCTTTTGTCCATTCACGTGCACTTCTGTGTACATTGATAGACAAAAGCGTGGAGCAGGCATACGACCGCCTGCCGGACCCCAGGGACGACGACTCCGGCGACAACGACGACACACCCCAGGATGGCGACGACGCGGGCGTCGGCGTGGACAGCCAGCCGCCCTCCGGCGACGACGATGAATCCGGCGATCCTTCCGATCCCGCCGGAGACGGCGACGATCAGGGCGAGGACGACGAGGACGGCGGTGACGATCCGGACAGCCAGGACGGGGACGGCAGCGACGGCCACGACGGGAACCCCGAGGGCCAGGACGGCTCATCCGACGCGCCGCCGAGCCACGATCCGTCCGGCACCGGAGAGGTCATGGACGCCGGCGCCCACGGGGACGACGGCTCCGATCCCGGCGAGGCGCCGATGGACGTCACTGCCGAGGAGCAGGCGTGGGACGAGGCCATGCACCAGGCGCTCAACATCGCCAGGGCCGAGGGCAAGGCGCCGGGCGGTGTCGAGGAGACCGTCCGAAACGCCCATGCGAGCAAGCTCGACTGGCGGACGCTCCTGCGCCGCTACATGACCGACGCCGCAAGCCGCGACTATAGCTGGAGCGTTCCCAACCGGCGCTTCATCGACTCGGGCCTCTATCTGCCCTCGATCCGCTCCGAAGGCATCGACACGGTCGCCGTCATCATCGACACCTCGGGCTCGGTCCCGGCCCAGATCCTCGCCGATTTCTGGGCGGAACTGCGCGAGGTCGCGGCCGAGATCCGCCCCGCCAGGGTCATCGTGCTCCAGGTCGACACCGCATTGCAGGACGCCGCCGAGTACGCGCCCGACGAACTCCCCGACGAGATCGCCCTCAAGGGCCGGGGCGGCACCGACTTCCGCCCGGGCTTCGAATGGCTCGACGAACAGGGGATACAGCCGGGGGTGTGCCTCTACTTCACGGACGTGCGACATGAAGTCGTGTAAATGATTGTTCTGC
>JAPPNF010000027.1 GCA_028818755.1 Deltaproteobacteria bacterium
CACGCGAGGAAGAGCAACGCAGCCGACGGCGAAAAAGACCCGCAGATTATGCTGCCAATTAACCAGACACCACACTAGATTACGTGCCGGCGGCGCAGCCCTTCGATGGTATCCGCGCCGTATCCCAGCCCTTGCAGGATGTCGTCGGTGTCCTCGCCGAGCATAGGCGGCGGGGTGGGGATCTCCGGCGGCGTCCGGCTCATGTTGACGCCGCTTCCCACGAGCTTCACCTTTCCCATTTTCGGATGCTCCACCTCGATGGGGAAACCGTACTGCTTCACCTGCGGGTCGTTGAACATGTCCTCCAGGTTGTTCAGCGGGGTTGATGGCACGTCGTGCTCCCTCAACTTCTTCAGCCACACGTCGCGCGAGTCCCGCCCGAAGATGGTCTGAAGCTCCCGCTCCAGCATGTCGTGGTGTTCGGTGCGGCCCTCCTTTTCGGCGAAGCGAGGGTCTTCCCCCCACTCGGGTCTCCCGGCCACTGCCACGAGTCCCAGCCAGAACTTGTTGGGCGAGGACAGGTGCACGACGAAGGGCCTGCCGTCGCGGTCGACGAATGCGAACACTCCGGCGGTACGGGTGCGGTCGGCCCGGCTGGGCACGACGCCGGTCTCGAAGTAGCGGGCGCAGTTCTCCGCGGTGAAGGACACCGACGCCCGTAGCAGGGAGGTCTCGATGATCTGCCCCTCGCCGGTCATCATGCGGTTCACCAGCGCCGCCAGCACCCCGTAGCAGGCGTACACGCCGGTGAGGTGGTCGGACAGGGAGATGCCCATGCCCTTGGGATCGTCCGGATCCGTCAGCAGGCTCAGAAGGCCGCTCATTCCCTGCCCCACCGTGTCGTAGCCGGGCCGGTCGCGATAAGGCCCCTCCTGGCCGAAGCCCGAGATGGAGCAGTAGATGATCTTCGGGTTCAGCGCGCGAAGGGTGTCGTAGCCGAGCCCGCGGCGGTCCATGACCCCCGGACGGTGGTTCTCGACGAGGACGTCCGACGCGGCGGCGAGCTTGCGGCAGATTTCCTGACCTTCCTCGTTGCGGAGATCCAGCGTGATGCTTTTCTTGTTCCGGTTCAGGCTGCAGAAGGTGGCCGAGTACATTTTCCCGCCGCCCCAGCCCCGAAAGGGGTCGCCGCGCTCCCGGTCCTCGACCTTGATGACCTCGGCGCCCAGGTCGGCCATGAGCATCGAAGCGAACGGGCCGGTGACGTAGCTGGACAGCTCCAGAATCCTGATGCCTTCGAGTGTTCCCGCCATGTGTTCAAGCCTCGATGTGAATGTCCCGGAGGTCCTCTTTCCGATATTTCGTTTCAGGACCCTAGTGTCCTGTCTCCCAAATAGCGTTATGAATCTGCGGGTCCTTTTTGCCGTCGGCTGCGTTGCTCTTCCTCGCGTGGTGCCCGCCACTGCTCGTCATCGCGCCTTGCCGACGACAAAAATGCCCTCGCATCTTCATAACGCTATTGGTGAGACAGGACACTAGCAACTTTGATGGAGCGGGTCCAGATTGACTCCCCGGCGGCTTTGTGTGAGGTTCGGGTCCATGGTCGCGCTGGCGGCATGCGTGCTGTTCGGGTGGGGCGCCGTGGCCGCGGGGTACGGCGCATACGCGGCGTCGGCCGCCCTGACGACTCAGAGTACCTTCCACCTGACGCAGGCAGGCATCGCGCTGTTGATCGCCACCGTGTCGGTCAGCGCCGGCTTCCTCGTGCTGATGCTGGGCCGTCTTGGACGTACGATGCGCGCGCTCTCAGGCTCCACGGAGCGCGAGACGACGCCGGGGAAATGACGGGATCATTCCAGACGCGGCCGGACCCTGTGTGCCGAAAGACGTCGGAGTAGCGCATAGTCCGGGTCGCGCAGGAGCCAGACCAGAACGATCAGCCCCGCGCCGCCCAGACCCAGCCAGACCGCTCCCCAAATAGCAGCGACGACAACACAACAGAAGACGCCTGCTGCAAACAGCATGTCCTTGGAATGGAGCTTGAGGTAGACGTTCAGCCCCTCCGACTGGAAACGTTGGAGAGACTTCGGTGACTGAGCCAGCTTCTCCCTCACGGCCTGCCTGACCTCCTCCTTGTCCGCGTAGGAGGACTCCATGGACCTGATCTCGGAAACGTTCCGGATCTGCCCGTCGATCCTGCCACGGCCGGCGTCGCTGCCACAGTCGCAGACCACCTCGATCAACGCCTTGCAATCCTGGTTGAACAGCCGCCAGGTGATCTTGAGGCTGTCAGCGGAAGGTTCGAGATCGAGCTTGACCGCGGGCTGCGTCTCGACGACGTTGGCGTCGAGCACCTTGCCCGGAGCGGTCCATGTCAAGGGTTCGACGATCGACGCGGCGTCGAGCGGGTTGGCGCCTGAATTGTGGAGTACGAAGTAAAACCTGGTCAGCCTCGTGACGGGTTCGCCGCCGGAGGTCATATCCGCGGGTTCGGGCGCGTCCCCGGGAAACGCCGGCACGGGGGTCGGCGCCAGCGTGACCCAGCGTAGTGCATATTCCTGCCTCGTCTTCCACCCTCGTATGATCCTGGCGGCGATGGCCAGAACAATGGGTAGAGCGAAAGACAACAGTTTCTGAGGGTCGATATCCATTGTCGTCTCCTGCACCGGTCCAGGTGCGGGCGACAGGACCCGTGGCATATTACAGCCACTAGATGGCACGCACCGCCGGCAGGGCGTCCTCGGCGAAGCGCTGCATCGATTCCTTGATGTGGTCGTGGGAGACGCTGCCGATGTTCATCCACGCCAGCACGTGCGCCGCGCCGGTGTCCCGAGCCAGGTCGCCGACCCGATCCACCACCCGGCCGGCCGTGCCGATGGCGGCGAACTCGCTGCACACCCGGTCGAAGCTCAGGCCGCCGGCCGCGGCATTCCTGCGCAGCCGTTCGGGCAGCGGCCGTCCCCGAGCCGTCAGCCATTCGGCGTAGCTTCCGCGGGTTTCCCGGATCACGTCGTAATAGCCCATGACCCCGGCCTCCGATCTGGCCTCGGCCTCGGCCGCGGTGCCGCCCACGTGCATGGGCAGGAGCAGGCCCAGCTCGTGCTCGTCCGGGTCATGGCCATGGTCCGCAAGCGCCTTCCAGTAGGTGGCGGCGAACTCCCGCAGTTCTTCCGCGGTCCGCACGTGCACGGGGATGAAGAGGTTGAGGCCCATGCGCGCCGCGAAGTTCACCCCGTCCAGGGAGCTGGCGGCGGTGTAGATGGGCGGGTGGGGCTGCTGCAAGGGCCTGGGGTTGGCGACGATGCCGGGGATCTGGAAAAACCGCCCCTCGTAGTCCACGGCGTCCCGGGTCCACGCGAGCCGGATCACCTCGATGCTCTCCCGCATGAGGGCCCGCACGTGCTCGTGCTCCACGCCGAAGCACTCGTAGGCCCGGGTGTGAGGGTGCCCGCCGCCGGCGGCGAAGCACATCCTGCCGTTGCTCAGCACGTCCAGTGTGGCGGCCTGCTCGGCAAGCTGCATAGGGTGATGGACGGGCAGGGTATTGACCGCTACCCCGAGGCGCAGGTTACGGGTCCTCTGGGTGGCCGCCCCCAGCACCACGTAGGGAGCGGACAGCAGCGAGAAGCTGGGCGTGAAGTGGATCTCGGCGATCCAGTAGCCGTCGTAGCCCAGGGTGTCGGCCAGTTCGGCCTGCTCGAGGAACTGCTCCAGCAGTTCCGCCGGGACGCTTCCCGACGGGCACTGCACTTCGGTAAAAAGGCTCACCTTCATCAATGGATTCTCCGTAAAGCGATCCTCGGTGGACGGCGCGCCCACGGAGTTCTATACCCAAAAGGCTTCCGGAAACAAAACCGCCCATGAAATCCGAGTCCATGCTGCGCCGGCTGTTCGCGGCCCTGAGCCACCGGAACTACCGTTACTACTGGCTGGGCCAGCTTTCCTCGGTGCTGGCCCTGAACATGGAGTTGGCGGCGCAGGCCTGGCTGGTGTTCCTGCTGACGGATTCGCCGCTGATGCTGGGCGTGGCCGGAATCGTCTACGCGGTGCCGCGGGTTTCCCTGGTGCTCGTGGGCGGCGCTATTGCCGACCGGGCCGACAAGCGGCGCATCATGGTGGTCACGCAGTCGCTGCTGGCCCTGGCCTATCTGGTGCTGGGATTGCTGGTGCTGACGGAGCGCATCGCGTTCTGGCACGTGCTGGTGTTCGCGTTCAACTCCGGTTTCCTGCGCGCCTTCGACCGCCCCAGCCGCTACGCGTTGCTGCCCGAGATGGTGCCCCGGGAGGAGCTGGCCAACGCCGTGGCGCTGGGCAGTTCGGTGTGGCAGGCCTGCCGGCTGGTGGGGCCCGGGCTCGCCGGCGCACTGATCTACTGGCTCGGCGTCGGCGAAGCCTTCCTGGCCTGTTTCGTCAGCTCGACGGCGGCGGTGGCGCTGTGGGCGTTCATCCGCACCCGCCCCGTCGTTGCGCCTGCCCAGGGCGGCGTGTGGCGCAATATCGTCGCCGGCCTCGACTTCGTGCGCCGCAACCAGCTCTTCTACAGCCTGCTGGGGCTTACGTTCTTCAACAGCGTCTTCGGCATGTCCTACGTGATCCTGCTGCCGGTGTTCGCCCGGAACATCCTGCTGGTGGACTCCCGCGGCTTCGGGCTGCTCCAGTCCGTCTCGGGCGTGGGCGCGCTGCTGGGCACCTTGACGGTGGCGTACCTGGCCCAGGCGGGACGGCGGGGGTGGCAGGTACTGGCTGGTGCGGCGGCGTTCGGCGCGCTGCTGGTGCTGTTTGCCTTCTCGACCTCCTTCTCCTTGTCGCTCGCATTGATCTTCTTGCTCGGGCTCTTCAACCAGGTCTATCTCACCTCCATCAACACCATCCTCCAACTGAACCTTCCCAATGAACTGCGCGGCCGGGTTCTGGGGCTGTTCGGCCTTACCTGGGACCTCATGCCGCTGGGAGGCGCCGTATCGGGCACGGTGGCCGAGTATGCCGGCGCTCCCGTCGCCGTCGCCATGGGCGGGTTCCTGGTGGCGGTGATGGCCGTCTACGGCATGCTGCGGCTGCCTACGGTCCGAGAGATCGAATAGCCGGAACGGGACGATCCCTTTACTCGCCGGCGCGGATGATTAAATTTACCGAAGTCCCTAGTGTCGCGTCCCAGGAAATCATGGGACGCGACACTATTGCCCGGCGAAATTGATTCGACAGGGTCTGCATTGTAGATTTGTCGTTGAGGGCTGACATTCGCGAGAGGAAGGGAACAGGTCCATGAAACGCGTTTTTCTTTTTCTGATCACCAACCTTGCGATCGTTTTCGTGCTGGCGGTTGCGCTCCAAGTGCTCGGCCTTGAGTGGTTGCTTTTTCAATACGGCATCGATTTCTGGCCGCTCTTGGCTTTCTCCTTCATCTTCGGCATGGGCGGCGCGTTCATCTCGCTGCGCATCTCCAAGTGGACGGCCAAGAGATGGATGGGGTTGACGGTCATCGATGAGCCCCGGAACAACACCGAGAGCTGGCTTGTCAACACCGTGCAGAACTACGCCCGGGCCGCGAATATCGCCATGCCCGAAGTAGCGATCTACGATTCCCCGGAGCCCAACGCCTTTGCCACGGGCCCGAGCCGCAACAACTCCCTGGTGGCGGTCAGCACGGGACTGTTGCGGGCCATGAAGCCGGAACAGGCCTCGGCCGTGCTGGGCCACGAGGTGAGCCACGTGGCCAACGGCGACATGGTGACGCTGACCCTGATCCAGGGCGTTCTCAACACGTTCGTGATCTTCCTTTCCCGCGTGATCGGGTACGTCGTGGACCGCGCGCTCCACAGGGACGGCGAAGGGGGCTACGGCATGGGCTACTTCGTCACCGTGATCGTCACGCAACTCCTTCTCGGTATCCTGGCCAGCATGGTGGTCTCCTGGTACTCGCGCCGGCGCGAGTACCGGGCCGACGCCGGCGGCGCGTATCTGGCCGGCAGGGCCAACATGATCGGCGCCCTCGAAGCGCTCCAGCGCAGCGTGGAGCCCGAGCACATGCCGGAACAGTTGGAGGCAATGGGGATCTCGGGCGTCCGCAAGGGTGGACTGCGGAGGCTCTTCGCCAGCCATCCCCCCATCGAGGACCGCATCGCCGCGCTCCGGGAAGAACGCCACGCCGCCGGCACCTGAGCCGGCGTTCCTCCCGCGCGGGTTCTCCAACAACCCGTTCTCCGGACCCCGGGTCAAGCTCGGGGCAATTTGATCCGGGATCCAGGCGCCATGGCGGCGACGGTTGAAGTCTCCGCCACCCTGCGTGTATCGGCTACGCGGTGCCGCCAGCGCTCCCCGTGCTTGCCGACGCTTCGGAATCCGGATACATCCCACGTTTGAGCCAACAGCGAGGAGGAGCGGAATGGCGATATTCTCCGGGGAGTTCGGGCTCCAGTTCGTGCTCCAGGCAGCGTCCTACTACACCACGCGGGAACTGGTGGAGTTGGCCGAGTTGGGCGCGGAACGGGGCTTCAAGCAGGTCTGGCTCAGCGATTCGCTCCGCTACCGCAACGTTCTCAGCGTCGCCACCGCCATCGCCGCCCGCGCTCCGCTGAAGGTCGGCACTGCCATCCTGGTACCCTACTTCCGCAACCCCATCGACGTAGCGGACGCCGTCCTGGCCATCTCGGAACTGACCGACGGCCGGGAGATCAGCCTCGGCATCGCCAAGGGCAGCAAGGGGCAGGTGCCGCAGTACCTGGAGATGCGCAAGCCGTTCCGGGTGGTGCGCGAGACCGTGGGATTTCTCGGCGGGCTGTTCCGTGGCGAGGAGGTGCGGTTCGAAGAGTACCCCGCGCTGTGCGACTACTTCCACATGAACCCACGGGGACACATCGAGCTGGTGCGCCCGCCCGCGGCGCCCGTGCGCTTCTACGGCGGCGGCGTGGGCCCGCGCTTCCTGGCCATCGCAGGCGAGACCATGGAAGGCGTGCTCATGGGCGGTTACTTTATCTCCATGCACAAGTTAGGGAGGCTGGAGCAGGCCATGGCGGGGGCGGACGCCGCGGCGCACGCGGTGGACCCGGACAAGAAGCTGCGCAAGGTGTGCGAGATCAACCTGGCGGTGTCGGAGGAACCGGAGTTGGCGCTGGCGGAGGCGAAGAAGTACTCGGCCCACCACATGGTGAGCCTCCAGGCCCTGGGTTACAGCCCCGAGGAGTTCGAGCGCATCGGCATTGACTATGAGCGGGTCAACCGCATCCGGGAAGCGCTTCACTCGGGCATGACCATCGAACAGGCTTCGCGGGAGCTAGTGACCGACGCCATGCCGCGCGCCTGCTTCGTCGCCGGCCGGCCGTCGGACTGCGTGGAGCCCATCCTGGAGCTGGCGGCCGAAGCCGAGCGCCTCGGGTTCGAGCAGATCTCGTTCGCCAAGCTCGGGCGGGACTACGCTTCGGTCATCCGTTTCCTGAGCGACGAGGTCATTCCCAGGTTGTCGTAACGTCGTTTCTGCGCGAGACGAACGAGTCCGTCCTTTTGAACGCTTCAGTCGCCGACCCCGCTTCCGCCCGCACGGCGCGGCTCAACCGCACCTACCCGTGGGTGGTGCTGGGCATCTCGTTCATGACCGTCGCCGCCGCCTTCGGGTGCCGCGCGGCGTTCGCGCTGTTCTTCGTGGCGGTTATCGAGGAGTTTCACTGGAGCCGCGGGTTGGCCGCCGGCGCGCTGACTCTGGGCTCGGTGGCGTGGACCGTCTCCGCGCCGGCGTGGGGACACATGTTGGACCGGCTCGGCCCCAGGT
The DNA here is from genome assembly GCA_028818755.1 of Deltaproteobacteria bacterium. Lineage (GTDB taxonomy): Bacteria > Desulfobacterota > Binatia > UBA9968 > JAJDTQ01 > JAJDTQ01. The sequence goes on from JAPPNF010000027.1 coordinate 7,703, forward strand.
TCGTGTTCCCGGCAGGCGCCGGTCTCATGGCGGCGGGATTCGCCGTCAGCGCCATGACCCAGACCGTCTGGCACTACTACCTGGGCATGGGCCTTCTGGTGGGCCTCGGTTTCGCCGCTCTGCCCATGACCTCGCAGGCCACGGTCATCAGCAACTGGTTCGTTCGCAAGCGCGGCATGGCCATGGGCCTTGCGGCTTCGGGGATCGGCGTCGGGATCTTCCTGGTGGTGCCGGCCGCGGAGTGGCTGATCGGCGCGTTGGGCTGGCGCAACGCGTACCTGATGCTGGCCGGAGTGATGCTGACCGCGGTGGTACCGCTCAACCTGTTCCTCCAGCGGCGCCGGCCGCAGGACATGGGACTGCTGCCGGACTTCGGCGCCACCGCGGCAGAGGGAAGCGGTGGCCCGCGCCGGGCGCGGGAAGGCGGCGTGACTCTCGCCGCGGCGCTCCGCAACTACCGGTTCTGGGCGCTGTGCGGGGGGTTCGTGTTCGGCGCCATCCCCGTGCACATGGTGCTCGTGCACCAGGTGGCCGCCATGGTGGACGCGGGACTCTCGCGGGAGTTCGGTGCCTGGGTATTGGGCCTCACCGGGTTCTTCACCACCTTCACCATGATCGGCATGGGGACCCTCTCGGACCGGATCGGCAGCGAGCGGGCCTACACCATCGGCAGCCTGGCCCTGGTGGGCGGCATCCTGATGATCCTCTACCTCGACGGGATGCCGGAGGTCCTGGTGGTGTTCCTGTACCCGCCGCTGTTCGCCGTGGGTTTCGGGTCGCGCCAGGGGCTCTACCCGACCATCGCCGCCGACATCTTTCATGGCGAGCATTTCGGCTCGATCATCGGCTTCCTGGCTTTCAGCATCGGAATGGGCGCGGGCATCGGCCCTTGGCTGGCAGGCTACCTCCACGACATTTCGGGCAGCTATGCCAGTTCGTGCTGGATCGGTATCGTCCTGTGTGTGCTATCGTTGGTGTGCATCTGGGTCGTGGCCCCGAGCAAGGGGGCGGATGCCTAGCGGACTGTGACCCGCAAATCGAGACCAGTCGTGTTTTAGGGAGAGGCCATGGCGAAGACGCTAATCATCGACGCGCACCACCACTGGATGCCCGAGGAACACTACCGGAACCCGGAACCGCTGATCCGCGCCGGCGAGACCGTGGTGCGGCAACCGGACCGGCTCGCCATACGCCGGGAAGGGGTGCAGCTCTTCGGCCCGCCCGCCATGACCGCGGACATGGCCGCGCAGATCGACGAGATGGACCGGGTGGGGGTCGACCGGGCCGTGCTCCACGTCGGCTGTTGGGTGGACTGGATCGACGTCTCGGCGGCGCGCTTCATCAACGACGAGATGGCCAGGCTCACCGAGCGGTTCCCCGGCCGCATCATCCCACTGGCCCACGTGCCGGCGCTGGAGGCTGGGGGACGGCGCGAGCTCAAGCGCGCGGTGCTCAAGCTCGGGTTCCGCGGCGTCGGCATCAACACCCACATCCGCGGCGCGCTGCTGGACGACAAGCGATACCACCCGTTCTACCGGCTGGTCTCCGACCTGGACATCCCGATCTTCGTCCACCCGTCCTCCGAGCTTCCGCTGGCCCACCCCCACGGCATGGAGCAGTTCAACCTCACCCGCAACCTCGGCCGCGCCATGGACAACACCATCAACATCGTGCGGCTCATGTTGAGCGGCACGCTGGAGAAGTTTCCCCGGCTCCGGTTCGTGTTCACGCATCTCGGCGGCGCCTGGTTCGCGCTCCGGAACCGCCTCAACCCATCCTTCTGGGACAAGCGAGAGCAGGGCTACTTCGACCGCTTCCGGGAGCGCATCTTCATCGACACCGCCCCTCCGTTCTGGCGTCCGGGCGAGATCCGTTTCGCCATGGACATGGTGGGGGAAGACCAGGTGCTCATGGGCAGCGACTTCCCCACCATCGACCGGCTGGGCGACGCGGTCGCCATCGTGAAGGCGGTGAGGGCCGGCGCAGCCGCCAAACGCAAGCTGCTGGGAGAAAATGTCGCCAGGCTGTTCCCTGGGGAAGTTTGCTGAGGACGGGGCAGGGGAGGTGCGATGAAGGTCCTGATGTGCCCGCCGCTCTACTACGAGCCCGCCGAGGGCGAGGACGCATCCACGGTCATGGCCGAGTGGCGCGGGCTCTACCGGCTCCTGCGCGACGAGCTGGACGTTGAGGTGGACCTGCTGGAGCCCAGGCCGGACATGCCCGGGCTCGTGCTGGCGGCCAGCGGCGGCTTCGTCTGGAACGACTCCTTCATCGCAAGCCGGCTTCGGGAAGATTCCAGGCGACCCGAAGCCGAGGCTTGGGAGAACTTCTTTCTGGTCCGGGGTTACGCCATGCCGGCGCTCCCGGAAGGCTGTCGCTTCGAAGGCGAGCGGGATCTGGTGGCCGTGGGCGGGACGATGTTCGCGGGATATCGCTCGGAGGACGACCTGGCCGCGCACGAGGCCGTTTCGGGAATATTCGGCTGCGAGGTCCGTTCCCTGGGCCTGTCCGACGCCTGGGACTGGCCCCTTGACACGTGCCTGTGCCCGCTGGGCGACGGCAGCGCGTTGTTCCTTCCAGACGCTTTCGACCCCGCCGCTCGGAAGGACCTCCAGGATAACGTGCCTCGGCTCGATCCCGTCGACACGGATGAAGCGCGGCACTTGGGATGCAACGCGCTGGTCGCCGGCCGCAACGTGGTCCTGCCCGAGGGTTGCCCTGGCATCGCCGCCCACTTGGAGAAGACGGGCTTCCAGGTTCACCACTTACCGGTGGGCGCGTATGCCCGGCACGGCGCCGGGCCGAAGGCGCTGGTCCTCAAGATCGCCGGCTGACTCTGCCACTGCTCGCTCCCGCTCTACTCGCCTGCCAGGCGAGACGATACAACTTTGACTTGTATTCGCACAGCGCAATATACTTGTCACTGCACGGCGCTGTATACTTGCACTTGCTCGACATGATATACTTGCAGTCGCACTACACGATAAACTTGTGGAAGCGCGGACAAGATGATGAGCACGCCACACGATAGACTTGCCGCCTCGCTCGCGCGGCTCGAAGAACTACAGAGGGGAGGAAGGCGCGTCTTCCGCTCCAACGAGTTGACGCGCGTTCATCGTGAGCGCCTGGTACGGAACGGTTTTCTCCGCGAGGTCCTGAAAGGATGGTTGATTTCATCCAGCCCGGGCACCGACTCTGGAGATACGACGCCCTGGTTCGCCTCCTTCTGGGAGTTCTGCACCCGTTACTGTACTGCCCGGTTCGAGGAACGGTGGCATCTCTCGCCGGAGGAATCGCTGCTCTTGCATGCCGAAAACACCGTGATCCCCCAACAGCTCATCGTCTATACTCCGAAGGGCGCCAACAACACGGTCGAGCTCCTTTTCGGCACCTCCCTTTACGACCTGAAACAAAGGCAGATGCCGCCGGAGGCCGATCTCTGCGAAAAGGACGGGCTACGGCTCTTCAAGCCGGAAGCGGCGTTGGTCAAGGTCTCGGAAGGCTTCTTCGCCCGCAACCCGGTGGAAGCGCAGGTGGTGCTCGCCAGCATTCTTGACGCATCCGATCTGCTTCGCCGTCTTCTTGACGGCGGCCATTCGGCTATCGCCGGACGGCTTGCCGGGGCCTTCCGCCGAATCGGACGGACCGAACCGGCCGACGACATTCTCCGGGCGATGAAGGCCGCCGGCTACGACGCGCGCGAGAGCGATCCGTTCGTGCCGCAACAAACATTCGGAGTGTTGAGCCATGCCGCGGCGCCCATCGTGGGGCGCCTGCAAGCCATGTGGGAAGCCTCCCGGCGGCCGGTGATCGCGGCGTTCCCGGATCCCCCCGGCTTGCCTCGAGACCCAGACGCTTATCTGCGGGCGGTGGACGGAATCTACCGGAGCGATGCCTACCACTCGTTGTCGATTGAAGGCTATCGCGTGACCGCTGATCTGGTCGAACGGGTTCGCCTCGGCAACTGGAGCCCGGAAAGCCACGAGGCCGATCGGCAAAACCGCGACGCCCTGGCCGCGCGGGGCTACTGGCAGGCGTTCCAACTCGTCAGAGCGACGGTCGGTGACGTGATCGCCGGCCGCGACCCGGGCAGACTTGTCCGCGCCGCGCATCGGAACTGGTATATCGAGCTGTTCCAACCCCTCGTAGCCGCCGGCCTGATCCCGGCGTCGGCTCTGGCCGGCTACCGCGACAGCGCCGTGTTTCTGCGCGGGTCCGGCCACGTACCGCCGCGCTCGGAGACGGTGCGCGACGCCATGCCAGCCTTGTTCGAGTTGCTGGAAAACGAAACCGAGCCGTCAGCGCGCGCCGTGCTCGGCCACTGGCTGTTCGGCTACATCCATCCCTATCCGGACGGCAACGGGCGCGTGGCCCGCTTTCTCATGAACGTCATGCTGGCGTCGGGCGGTTATCCGTGGACGGTGATCAGGGTCGAGGACAGGGACGATTATCTCGCGGCACTTGACGCGGCCAGCGTCAGGATGGACATCGAACCCTTCGCCGGCTTCGTGGCGAAGCGGGTCCGATGGTCGCTTGAACAGGGCTACCGACCCCCTTCGAGCCTTCCCAAGCTAACCGACCACAGCTTGTAGTCAAGCCAAGCCTGGCAACGAATGTCGGCTAACGGCTCTCCCGCATCGCCCGCCACATCCGCTCCGGCGTGATGGGGAGTTCGCGCACGCGCACGCCGACGGCGTCTTCGATGGCGTTGCCGATGGCGGGGGCTACGGGCATGAGGCCGCCCTCGCCCAGGCCCTTGGAGCCGTAGGGGCCGGGGCCGTTGGCCTCCTCCACCATGATGGTCTGGAAAGTGCCGGGGATGTCGTGGAAGGACGGCAGCTTGTAGTCGATGAGGTTCGGGTTCAGCAGGTGGCCGTTGTCGTACTGCATTTCCTCCATCAGCGAGTGGCCGATGGCGAACATCACCGCGCCCTCGTCCTGGCCCTCGCACAGGAGCGGGTGGATGGCCTTTCCGACGTCGGCGGTGGAGACGTACTTCAGGAGCTTGACCACGCCGGTGTCCGGGTCCACTTCGACCTCCGCGCCGCCCCAGCTCGTCTCCCAGAAGGTCGTCGGCGAGCCCAGCACGGCCTTCTTGCTGTGAACGTCCTGGTAGGTGCCCTTGGCAAGGAGCTCGCCGCCCTTGGCGCCGAAAGTCTGGTTGAGCACCTGCTCGTAGCTCAGGCGCTTCCCCTTGCCGGCATGGACGTGGCCGTCCTTGAAGGTGATCTTGTCGGCCTTGCACTTGAACAGCCTGGCGGCGGCGCGGCTCAACTGCCGCTTGAGCTCGGCCGCGGCCCGCTCCACGCACAGGCCCATGATGACCATGGAGCTGCTGGCGTTGGTGGCCGCGTCGTAGGGGGTGGAGTCGGTATCGAGCTGGGCCACGGTGACCGCCTCGTAGGGCAGGGCCAGCTCCTCGGCCACCACCTGGGCCAAGGCCGTGCGGCAACCCTGTCCGATCTCCACCGAGCCGGTGAACAGCACGGCGCTCCCGTCCGAGCTCATCTTGACGGCCGCGGACGCCACCTTGTAGGTGCCGCCGCCGTCCTTCATGCAGCAGCTCAGGCCCATGCCGCGGTTCTTGCCCGGGCGCTTCCTGCCCCAGCCCAGCGCCTTGGCGGTGCGCCGCAGCCCCGCTTCGAGGTCGCAGTCCACGGGGGTGTCGCCCTTGGTATACGTGTCGCCCTTCTTCAGCAGGTTCTGCACCCGGAACTCCACCGGATCGATGCCGAGCCTGCGGGCGATCATGTCCATCTGAGACTCGTAGGCCCAGGTCACCTGCAGGGTACCGAAGCCGCGGAACGCGCCCGCGGGCACGGCGTTGGTGTAGACGGTGTAGGCGTCGACTTTGACGTTGGGGATGCGGTAAGGGCCCGGTGCCCTGTAGCCGGCCTTCTGGGACACCCGCGGCCCGTAGTCGGCGTAGGCGCCGGTGCCCATGTGGACCTCGCACTCCCGCGCCACGAGCTTGCCGTCCCAGGTGACGCCGGTCTTGATGCGGAACCGCGCGGGGTGGCGGGTGATGGTGCGGAAGGTCTCCTCCGAGGTATGGGTGATCTTCACCGGCCGCCCGGTCTTCCATGCCAGCGCCGCCACCAGCGGCTCGTTCTTCACCGACAGCTTGCCTCCGTAGGCCCCGCCCACGTGGGGCACGATGACGCGTACCCTGTTGATGGGAATGGAGAAGAACTCGGCGATATGGCGCTGGAGCGTGAACGGGTCCTGGGTGGAGGCCCACAGGGTGATGTGTCCGTCCTCCACCCGGGCGATGGTGATGTGGGGCTCCAGCGGGTAGTGCTGGATCTGCGGGAAGATGAAGGTGTCCTCGAAGATCTCGTCGGCCTCGGCGAAGCCCTTGTCCACGTCGCCGCGGGCGTAGTTGTAGGCGTAGCAGGTGTTGGTGCCGCGAAATTCCTCGGGCACGCGGTAGGCGTGGCCGTGCAGCTCGTCGGCGTCCGCCACCTGCTCGTGCACCAGCGGCGCGTCGGGCGCGATGGCGTCGGCGATGTCGGTGACCGCCGGAAGCTCCTCGAACTCCGTCTCGATGAGGGTCAGGGCCTCGGCCGCGGTGGCCTCGTCATCGGCCGCCACCGCGGCCACCGGGTCGCCGGCGTAGCGGACCTTGTCCAGCGCGACGATGGTCTGGTCCTTGTAGGCCGAACCGTAGTACGGGTTCAGGCCGCCGAGGGTCTCGCGAGTGAGGACTGTTGACACGCCCGGCAGCGCCGCCGCCCTGGAGGCGTCGATGCGGAGCAGGCGCGCGTGCGGAAAGGGGCTGCGCAGCACCTTGCCGTGGAGCATTCCGGGAAGCTCGAGGTCCATGGCGTAGACGGCCTTGCCGGTCGCCTTGACCACGCCGTCTACCCGCTGGTGGGATTTGCCGATGACTTGGTGTTTCGCCGCCTTGCTCATGGTTCGTCGTTCCCTCCGTTCCTGTCCAACGGATAGTGCTCGCGCACCCACGCCACGGCCTGATCCCGGGTGCCGAGGGCGCCTTCGAGCTGGGCCTCCTCGACTGCTCCCAGCATCGCGGAGAAGGAGGGGCCAGGCGCGTAGCCCAGCCGGATGAGATCGCGCCCGCGCAACAGCGGCTCCGGCCGCACCTCCGTTTCGCCCAGCTCGGCGAGCTTCCGCTGACAGAACTCGTAGTAGCCCAGATCACCGTTGGATGAAAGCGCGTCGATGCGGCAGAGCTCCAGCAGCTCGTGGATGCCGTCCTCCGCGAGAAAGCGCTTGAGGGTGCTGAGGCGCATCTTGGGCGCCTGGGTGTAGTGGAGGTGGCAGCGCACCAGCCACGCCACCCGTTCGGTGACGGCGCGGCTGCGCTTGAGCCGGCGCAGGATCTCGGTGGCCATCTCGGCGCCGAGTTCGGGGTGGCCGTAGAACGTGACCCGCTCTCCCGCCGGCTGGCGGCACGGGGGCTTGGCCACGTCGTGCAGCAGGCAGCCGTAGGCCAGGGTTTCGGCGGGGTTTTCCAGGTGCTGGAGCAGCAGCAGGGTGTGGACGAAGACGTCCCCTTCGGGATGGTAGTCCGGTGTCTGCTCGCACCCCTTCATGGCCGCCACCTCGGGCAGGATCACCTCCAGCAGCCCGGTCTCGTCCAGCAGCTCGAATCCCCGCCGGGCGCCGCCTTCGGTGAGGGTCCGGGTGATCTCCGCGCCGATGCGTTCCCAGGCCACCTCGGTGACAGCCGCGGCGTGGTTCCGGATGGCCCCAAGTGTCGGCCCGTCGATGGCGAAGCCCAGGCCGCAGGCCAGCCGCACCGCCCGGACCATGCGCAGGCGGTCCTCGGCGAAACGCTCGTCGGCATCGCCGATGGCCCGGACCAGGCCCCGGTCGAGGTCTTCGCGGCCGTTCACCAGGTCGATGACCCGGTCGTCCACCGGGTCGTACATCATGGCGTTGATGGTGAAGTCCCGCCGCCGGACGTCCTCCTCCAGGGTGCCGTAGCGGACGTGGACGGGACGGCGGCCGTCGCTGTAGGGGCCGTCGGAGCGGAAGGTCGTGACCTCGAAGGGATCGCCCTCCAGCACCACGACCACCGAGCCGAACCGCGATCCCACCGGGACGGTGTCCGGGAAGATGGCCTGGACGTCCCGCGGAGTGGCGCCGGTGGCGACGTCGTAGTCCTTCGGGGGCCTGCCCAGGAGGCGGTCGCGCACGCAGCCGCCGGCGAGATAGGCTTCGTGTCCGGCCTCGCGGAGGCGCTGAACGATGTGGAGGGCCTTGTCGTAAAGCGGCACGGGACCGATCCTGTGCGGCGCGGCCTTGGGAGAAACGGCCAACAGCCCGCTAGTTCCGGAGACCGGCCTTTTCGAGGTTTCCCACCACGACGAGGATGAGCTTCTCCGGCTGCAGGTACTTGCGGGCGACCCGGAGAATGTCTTCCTGCCTCACCTTCCGGATCATGTCGGGGTAGCGGTCGACGTAGTCCAGCCCGAGTCCCAGGTACTCCACCTGGCCCAGGAAGTCGGCGATGTCGTCATTGGTCTCCAGCCCCAGGGCGAAGCTGCCAGTGAGGTAGCTCTTGGCGTCCCGGAGTTCCTCCGCGGTGACGCCGTCCCGCCGCACCCGCTCGATTTCGGCCCGGGCCACCTCGATGGCCTCCTTGGCGCTCTCGTTGCGGGTCTGCATGGCCATTTGAAAGCGTCCGGCATTCCTGCCGGCGACGAAGTAGCTGTAGACCGAGTAGGCGAGGCCGCGCCGGTTCCGGATGGCCTCCCCGAGCCGCGACGTCAGGTCGCCGCCGCCGAGGATCTGGTTCATCACCCGGATGGCGTAGTGGTCGGGGTTCGTCCGCAACGGACCCTCGTGGCCCATGATGATGGTGGACTGGGTGAGATCGCGGTCCAGCCTGACGGGCGCCCGCTTGGGCTGCTGCAGCGTCACCGGCGCGTCCGGCTCGCCGCCGCCGGCCTTCCAGCCCGCCAGGGCCGCGGTGAGCTTCCGCTTGATTTCCTCGTGGGTGATGTCGCCCACGGCCACGGCAATGGTACGGTCGGGCCGGTAGTACCGCCGGTGGAAGTCCACGACCGCGTTCCGGTCAAGGGTTGGGACCGAATCCTCCGATCCCTGTACCGGGCGCCCGTAGAAGCTGTCGGGGTAGAGCGCCTCCCGGAACGCCTCGCGGGCAATGGTGCTGGGACGGTCCTTCCTGGCCCGGAGGGAGGCCATGAGCGACTGTTTCGTGCGCTCCAGCTCCCGCTCCGGAAACGACGGCGCCGTCAGCACCTCGCCCAGCAGCGCCAGACCGGTGTCCAGGTCCTTCTTGAGGATGCTGAGGCTCACCGTGGCCAGCTCGCGGCCCGAGTCGGCGCCCAGGTGGGCGCCCATGCCCTCCACGAGACCGCTGATGGCCATGGAGTCGCGCGCGGGGGTGCCCCGGGTCAGGAGCCGGGAGGTGAGGTTGGCGAGGCCGTGCCGGTCCGCGGGATCGTAGCGGGAGCCGGCGCGGACCAGCAGTTGCACGGCGACGATGGGCAGCGCGGGCTGCTCCGATGTCACCAGCACCATCCCGTTGGGGAGAATCTCGCGTTGCGCGTTCATGGCGGCGAAGGCGGCGGCCTGCGGCGCCAGAACCGAGCACAGCAGGAGCGGCAGCCAGCGCTTCATGAGCGTTTCCTCGCCTGGGGCACCAGTATCCCCACGGTGCGGCGGTCGCGGTCAAGGTACTGCCGGGCCACCCGCTGGACGTCCTCGGCCGTGACCCCCTGGATGCCTCCGAGGTATTCGTTCATCCGGCGCCATCCTCCGGTAATCTCATAAAAGCCGATCCTCATGGCCTGTCCGCGGTTGGATTCCTGGGCGAAGATGAAGGCCGCCGCCACCTGGTTCTTGGCCTTGTCGAGCTCCGCCTTGGTGACGCCCTTGTCCCGGACCCCGGCCACCACTTCGTCGATGGCGGCCTCCACGTCCGCGATGTCCTTGCCCGGCATGGCCTGGGCGCCGATGCTGAAGGTGGTGGGGTCGGCGGAAACCCGGTGGTAGCCGGCCCAGGCGTAGCGGGCGATGCGCCGCTCGTAGACCAGATCGCGGTGGAGCCGCGAGGTGCGCCCCCTCGACAGGATCATCTCCAGCACGTCCAGCGCGTAGCTGTCCGGGTGGCCGACGTTGGGCACGTGGTAGTTCATTACCAGCGAGGGGAGCTGGGCTTCCTTCTTGAGAAGGACCCGCCGCTCGCCCCGCTGCGGAGGCTCGGTGAGCCCCACCTCCGGCGGCTCCGTTCCCCGGGGGATCTTGCCGAAGGTCTCGCGGATTTTCTCGAGCATCTCGTCACTGTCGAAGTTCCCCGCCACCACGATGAAGGCGTTGTTGGGCGAGTAATAGGTCCGGTAGAACTCCTTCATGTCCTCCAGGGTCATGCGCTGGACGTCCTCGGGCCAGCCGATGATGGGGCGGCGGTAGGGGTGCACCGCGTAGGTCACGGCGTTGGTGATTTCGGCCAGCGCGGCACGCGGGCGGTCCACCCGCATGCGCCGTTCCTCCTGAACCACCTTCTTCTCGGGCGTGAAGTACTTCTCCTCGAAGCGGGTGTTCACCATGCGGTCGGCTTCGAGCTCGACGGCGATGCCGATGGTGTCCCGGCTCATGGTGGCGTGGTAGGCGGTGGCGTCGTGGGAGGTGAAGGCGTTGGATCGGCCGCCGTGCTTCCTGATGATGCGGGCATATTCCTCGGGCGCCACCTTGTCCGTGCCCTTGAACAGCATGTGCTCCAGGAAGTGCGCCATGCCGCTCTTGCCGTCCACCTCGTTCCGCGACCCCACCCGGTACCACACCTGGAAGGTGACCGCCGGGCTCCGGTGGTTCTCCAGGAGGAGGACCTTGAGGCCGTTGTCCAGGACTTCCTCGCGTACCTCGACCATCCCCTTGGGCGTTGACGCGCCGGCGACGGCGGGAAGCAGGGTGGCCAAGGCCAGGCCGGCGATGCGGTGTGTCCAGTCCATAAGTTTGAAAATAGCGGTCCGGTTGTTCGAGCGCAACAGGGTTCACGAGGACGCTCCGGAAGGATCGTCCGAGTCCCGTGATCCGTGGCCGTTGGGCGAAGCCAACCGCCTCGGTATGAGCAGGCCCAGCCCGTGACGGCGCATCCGTTCGATAAACGTCGTGCGGTTCAGGCACAGCAGATTGGCGGCAGCGGTCTTGTTCCCGTGGCAGCGCTCCAGCGCCTGCACCATCATCTCGCGCTGGAAGCGTTGGATGCACAGGTCGATGTCGATGCCGTCGCTCGGAAGCGTGAACTGGGCCAGGTTCGTGTCGCGCGGGCTTGGCTGCATGTCGCCTCCCAGCTCCGACAGGTCGTCCACGTGAATCTCCTCGTGGTCGGTCAGCGTCACCAACCGTTCGATGAGGTTCTCCATCTCTCTCACGTTGCCGGGCCAGTCATGGGCCTTCAGCCGGTTCATTGCGGCTTCGGCGATGGTGCGCCGGCGGTCGCCGCTGAAGCGTTCCAGGAAATGTGCTACCAGGAGAGGTATGTCCTCCCGGCGTGTCCGTAACGGCGGCACCTCCAGGGAGAGTATGGCCAGACGGTAGTAGAGGTCTTCACGAAATTGTCCCGCGGGTATCGCTTCCCGCAGATCGCGGTTGGTGGCCGCGACGAAGCGCGCATTGGTGCGCATGGCTACATCGCTTCCCAGCGGATTGAATTCGCGCTCCTGGAGCACCCGCAGGAGCTTCGCCTGCAGCCTCGGGGTGGTCTCGCCGATTTCGTCGAGAAATATGGTCCCTTCCTTGGCGGTCATGAACCGTCCCGATCGGGAGTTCTGTGCACCCGTGAACGCCCCCCTGACGTGGCCGAAGAGCTCGTTTTCGAGCAGATCCTCGGGTATTGCTCCGCAGTTGACGGCAACGAATGGCTGCTCCGCCCGCCTGCTTCGGTCGTGAATGGTCCGCGCGACGAGTTCCTTGCCTGTGCCGCTCTCGCCGGTTATGAGGACAGTCGAATCGCTGGCGGCGATCCTGAGCGTGAGATCGAAGACATTTCGCATAGCTTCGCTTTTCCCGATCATGGAGCCAAGTGTGTGGCAATCCGGTTCGTCCGTTGGGCGTTTCTTCTGTAGCCCCATTCGAGCCCTCCTTTGGCGCATTTTTGAACTGCATGTACCATAATCATGCAAGAGTAGGGCCATCGTCACCCGACAATGAATTTGTGCGCGATTTTATCGCGTAGGGTGAAAAAGTGGAGGGAGGACGATGTTGAGATCGGCGGAAGTGTCAGGGAGGTGACAATGGGCAGTGCTCATAAGTTCTATTTTCCGAATTATTTTTGAGTTTTAAGAAAAATTATGAACAGTTCGGAAAGTGACACTGCCCGTCAATTTCCATGCGGTTGCCCCTCGTAAACGGGCCCCGGGGCCGTAAGGCCGGGACGGCTTCAGCTTGAAAATGTGCACCGAAGCGGGTTAATTGATGGCGTCGTGTCCGAAGGTGATTCCAAGCGCAAAGGAGCCTCTGCCCGCGCCGAACAACTCCCCCCCGTCCCCCTCACCCTTGAGGGCTGGAGCGTCCTGCACCAGATGTTCCGCATCCGCTGGCCGGAGTGGAACGCGGTGGCCCCGGCGCCACGCCAGAGAGCCGTCGACGAAGCGGCGGCGGCCCTCAAGTCCATGGAGTACACTCCTAACGGCCGTAGCGGGCTCGTGTCCCTGCTCGGCCACAAGGGCGACCTGATGCTCATCCATTTCCGCGACTCGTTCGACGCCCTGAACGATGTCGAGCTGGCGCTGGCGCAACTCCAACTGGCGCCCTTCCTGGAGCAGACCACGTCCTATCTTTCGGTGGTGGAACTGGGGCTCTACAGCGCGTCGGGCCAGCTCTACGGCTCCCTGCGCGAGAAAGACATCGCCCCTGGGACGCCGGAGTGGAAGGAGCAAGTGGAGGCCTATCTGGCCCAGGCGCGGAAGACCATGGTGGGGCGGCTCTGGCCCGACATACCCGCTCGGCGCTACGTCTGCTTCTATCCCATGGACAAGAAGCGGGGCGAGGAGAAGAACTGGTACGATGCACCCTTCGCGGAGCGCCAGCGGATGATGGCGGACCACGGATTCATCGGCCGCGGCTACGCCGGCCGGGTGACCCAGATCATCTCGGGCTCCATCGGCTTCGACGACTGGGAGTGGGGCGTCGATCTCTTCGCCGACGATCCCGTGGTTTTCAAGAAACTCGTCTACGAGATGCGCTTCGACGAGGCCAGCGCGCTCTACGGGCTGTTCGGCCCGTTCTATCTGGGGCTTCAGTTCCGCGCCGAAGCGCTGGGGTCGCTGCTGGAGGGGAAGACGCCGGGTTTCGGGCCGGAACCAGCCGCGTAGGCTCAGGCTTTCCTTTGACGACAGATTCCGGATCGGTTAGTCGTTAATTTAGCAAGCGTCGTTGGGGATCGTCACTTTCCTGTGTCGGGTCCTCCGTCGGCATTTCTGTTTTCCTTCTCGGGCTCGGCCATCTCCCGGCAGCGGCCAGTGATGCGGCCCGCTCGTCGCCGATCAAAGGCAAGAGCGCGGCGAAGCCCGCGTCCGAAGCCGAGGGCATCCAGACCCCGGCCCGCGTGCTGTCCGTGTACGACGGCGACACCGTAAAGGTCGAAGCAGCCATGTGGCCGGGTCTGACCTAGACGGGAAGCGTGCGTGTCGCCGGGGGTGGACACCCCAGAACTACGCCGGGGCAAATGCGAAGCCGAGAAGCGGGCGGCCCCGGCCGCCCGCGATTTCGTCAGGGAACGGGCAGGCAAGCGGGTGACGTTGGTGAACGTTACCAAGGGAAAGTACGCTGGGCGCGTCGTCGCACGGATCAGGCTGGTGGACGGAACCGACTTGACGGAGCTCCTGATTCGGACCAAGCATGGACGGCCTTACGATGGCGGACGGCGCCGGGGATGGTGTGGCGAGTAAGGGCACTGACACCCGTGTCTGGAAGCGGTGACTGTCCACGAGTGGCGCAAGAAAGGGCGACCTCGCGTGACCGCCAAGTACGAGGCGTTCGAATTCATGAGTCTTGACATTCCACCGACGCTACCGTAAGGTTTGTGGTGAGACGCAATCTTGCATTGCCCTCTTTCCGAGGCCCGCGCTCCGGCGCGGGCTTTCGCGTATCTGGAGACCGGGCTTGACATACTTCGCCTATCTCGACGAATTTGGGCACATAGGTCCTTACATTAGTCGAACAGATCTGAGGCACAACGACAGTCCGGTGTTCGGTCTCGCCGGGTACGTCCTGCCATCTGCGGAAGTCCGCGGATTCGGAACGTGGTTCTTCCAGCGCAAGTGTGAGCTTCTTGACTTCGAGATCAAACGCGCGGGGGCACATCCTGCCGTGTGGGAAAAGAAGGGGTCTAGTCTCTATACGGTGAGTAACGTCACTAAGTATATTGAACTCCGACAGTTCACCAACCGTATGTTCAACAAGATCAGCAGACTCGACGGTTTTGTGTTCTACGTCGGGATCAGGAAGACTGCCCCACCGGACCGACACAACCCGAATCGCCTCTACGCGAAGGTCCTTCTCGAAGCCATTAAGCGGATCAATGCTTTTTGTGCCGAGGACTGTTATCCGCGAGATAACTTTGTGCTGGCCCTCGACGAACACGACCAGCGGTCCAATCTAGTCGCAGAGGCAGCTCGAATCATGTATGGGACGAGTGACCCGCGGCGGCAACTTATCGAGCCACCGTTCCATCTCGAAAGCCATCGCTACCAAACAATACAGGCAGCGGATTGGGTCGCGGGGCTCGTAGGTCGTCTCGGCGCGATATGGGAAGACCCACTCGGGTATCCCGAAAACAATGTGTTCCGCCGACTGTTTGAGCAGCGGCTCAATCAAGTTAGCCGCCGGAGCGGTATCCGGAGTTGAAGGCTCGAAGGGCGCGTAGACTTTTGGTCGGCGTAGGTTTGGCGGACTGATACAATACCGTCGGACTCCGGTAATGTTCGGTGGATTGAGAGTTTGTCTCGACCGCCTCAAAACTCGATCCCGATCTCCCTCGAACTCGCCAGCTCGAAGATCCGGCTGGCGATCGCGATATCCGCCACCCCCTGTCCCGCGTTGTTCTTGAACAGGGTGATCTGTTCCGGCGAGGTGCGGCCGGGGATCCCGCCCGTCAGCAGGTCGCAAAGGTCTCCGACCTGGTCCCACCGGAGGATTCCCGTTTCCACCGGCTCGTAGAAGTCTCCCTGCTGGTCCTGGACGGCCTGCTCGCGGGAGTTGGCGACGATGACGTCGGCGCGCTGCACGGTTGTATCGTCGATCTCCCGGCGCCTTTGCTTGATGAGGCCGGCGTTCATGAGGCCGACGTTGCCGCCGACGATGGAGGTGACGTGGACGCCGGGCTCGAGCCACGAGCCGTCGAACACCGGCACGTTGGAGTTGGTGGCGGTGAGGACCACGTCGGCTCCTTCGACGGCCTCCCGGGCGCTGTCCACTGGGATCAGCTCGCACGGCACGAGCGGTTGCATCTCCTTGCAGAACGCGGCGCGGGTCTCGGGAGTGCGGCAGAAGAGCTTGACCTGCCTGAAGGGGCGGATGGCGGCGAAGGCCAGCAGGTGGTACTGGGCTTCGGCGCCGGCCCCGAGCAGGCCCAGCACCGCGGCGTCCTCCCGCGCGAGATGGCGGGTGCCCACCGCGCTGGTGGCGGAGGTGCGCAACTGGGTGGCGCGGGTGGCGGGCACGCCCGTGACGCCGAACCGGCCCACCAGGACTCCCTTGAGGGAAGAGTCCCTGGTATCGAACAGCACCACGCACGGGCGCCCCGCGTGGTCGTAGGTCTGGTTCTCCGTGGACGTGGCCACGAACTCCGAGTGGGCCAGCACGCCGATGCCGCCCAGGCTGGGTACGCCGCCCGGATGCACGCTGACACGCGCCCCCTCCCGGGTCATGACCCGGCGGCGCGGGGCGTTGAGCTCCCCGTTGTCGCCGAGTTCCCGGAAACCCGCCTCCACCGCGTCGATGGCTTCCTCCATGGTGATGATGTCGGGTGCGTCTTCGGCTCGAATCAGTAGTGCCACGTTGCTCCAATCTTTTTCGGTGATTGCCGCGCGGAAAACCGCTGTCACGGAGACGACGTTCCGGCTGCCGCGGCCGGGACCGCTCTGGTGATGGCACGTTCGTCGATGGGCCAATGGATGATCGCGGCGGCCACTCCCAGGCCCACGGCGGTCCACCAGATCATGTCGTAGGAGCCGGTGTAGTCGAACAGCACGCCGCCCAGCCAGATGCCGATGAAGCTGCCGATCTGGTGGTCCAGGAACACGATGCCGTAGAGCATGGCCATGTAGCGGGTGCCGAACACCTGCGCCACGATGCCGCTGGTGAGGGGGATGGTGCTCAGGAACAGAAGGCCGATGAGCGACGAGAACACCACGACCGTGAAATGGGTCATGGGAACCAGGAAGAAGCCCGTCATGACCACCGCTCGCCCGAAGTAGATCAGGCTCAACAGGTTCTTTTTGCTGTAGCGGTTGCCGAGCACGCCGGCGCCCACGCAGCCGATGACGTTGAACAGGCCGATCAACGAGATGGCGGTGGCGCCCACGGCGGGAGACAGTCCGTTGTCCAGCAGCAGCCGCGGCAGGTGCTGGGCGATGAACAGGGTCTGGAAGCCGCAGACGAAGAACCCGGCGGTGAGCAGAAGGTATCCCTTGTGGCGCCGGGCTTCCGCCAGGGCCTGCCAGGGAGTCTGGTCCGCCTGCGCCGTGCCTGCCGCCGGCCGCTTCTCGGCCAGCGCCGCGGAAAGCGGGACGATGAGTCCGGCGGTCGCCGCCAGCAGCACCAGGGCGTCGCCCCAGCCGTAGGCCGAGATGAGGAAGTGCCCGAAGGGCACCACCAGGGTCTGTCCCAGGGAGCCGCCTGCGCTGCCGATGCCGAGGTAGAGGCCGCGCCGGTGGGGCGGCGCGGCGCGGCCGATGACCGCAAGGACCATGGAGAAGCTGGTGCCACTCATGGCCACGCCGGTGAGGAGCGCCGTGCTGAAGGTCATGCTCCACGGGTCCGTGGATATCGACATGAGATACAGGCCGGCGACGTAGGACACCGCGCTCAGGGCCACCACCCGGCCGGAGCCGTAGCGGTCGGCCAACCCCCCCAGCAGAGGCTGCGCCAGCCCCCAGATGAGACTCTGAAGCGCCACGGCGAAGGAGAAGATGCCGAGGGGCCAGCCCAAGGTTTCGCTGATGGGAGTGAGGAACAGGCCGTAGGTCTGACGGATGCCGAAGGCCAGCATCATCACCAGGGTGCCGCAGACGAGGACCACGACCGGGGTTCGCCAGGATCGTTGCATGGGTCTCATGAGTCATAGAGGCAGGAGGGAAGGGAGTCAAGGCGGAGCCGGGGATGACAAGGGTTTCCGTATCGTGCATAAAGTCCCGACGGCCCAGTGAGCCTCTTGCAAAACCCATCGGGTGAGGGGGATTTTGTAGACGTGGGGTCG
>JAPPNF010000152.1 GCA_028818755.1 Deltaproteobacteria bacterium
GATCCCGATTCCCCCACGATGCCCAGGGCCTCGCCGGGCTCCACGGTGAACGAAACGTCGTCAACCGCGCGCAAGCTGTCGACGCCGAGGTCGAAGTCGACGGTCAGGTTCCGCACGTCGAGCAACGCCATCAGCGCAACCCTCCCCGCCGGCGGGTCCGGGGGTCCAGGTGGTCCCGTATCGCGTCTCCGATCAGGACGAAGCTCAGCACGGTCAGCGCCAGCGCCGCCCCGGGGAATATCGCCAGCCAGGGAGCCTCCTCCAGCCATTGTTGCGCGTCGTTCAGCAGGCCGCCCCAACTGATGGTGGGGGGCACCAGGCCGAGACCCAGAAAGCTCAGGGAAGCCTCCACGGTCACCGCGCTGGCGAAGTCCAGCGTCACCTGCACGGCCAGGGGCGGCAGCACGTTGGGCAGGATGTAGAGGAAAAGGATCGCCAGCCGTCCTTCACCGATGGCATGGGCGGCCTCGACGTACTCCCTCTCCTTCTGGTCGAGCACGCTGCCGCGGACGATGCGCGCGTAGCGCGGGATCGAGCTGAAAGCGATGGCGAACCACAGTGACACGACCGAAGGACCCATCAGCACCACCAGCACAATGGCCAGGAGGCGGGCGGGGAACGCGATGATGGCATCCATGCATCGCTGGGTTACGTCATCCACGAGACCGCCGATGTAGCTGGTGATCGCGCCGAGGGGCGCGCCGATCACCAGCGCCAACAAGGCCGCCCCGATGGCAACCCGGAAACTGATGGAGGCGCCGGCGAGGACCCTGGCCAGCAGGTCCCTTCCGCTGCGATCCGTGCCCATCCAATGGGACCAGCTCGGGGCCGCGAAACGGTTCCGGACGTTGGGCTGATCGGGTTCGTAGGGGACGAGCCGCGGCCCCGCGAAAGCGGCGAACAGCATGAGCACGAGGAGGATCATGCCCACCATGGCGCGCCGGTCACGAAGGAAGAACCCGACGACGCGCCGAGTAAGCGTTTCCTGGCGCCGTGCCGGCGCCGCTTGCCCGGCGCCGAAAGCCGCATCCCCTGGGTTCGCGTTCATGGACCTTCCATGGCTGAAGGCAACCAGTTGTCTCCGACTCCGTCCTACGCCGTGGTGTACCGTATTCGCGGGTTCAGGTACGCGTAGATCAGGTCCACGAAGAAATTGACGATGACCACCAGCACTACCATCCACAGGACGACGGCCTGAATGACCGGGAAGTCGCGGGCGTAGATCGCCTCGATCAGCAACCGGGAGAGACCGGGATAGCTGAAGAGCGTCTCGATGATGGTGGAGCCCCCCAAGAGGCGGGCGGTATTCAGGCCGACCACGGTCACCGTGGCGATCAGCGAGTTCTTGAGCACGTGCTTCCAGATCACCAGTTGCCCCGGCAACCCCTTGGCGCGCGCGGTGCGCACATAGTCTTGATGGAGTTGGTCGAGAAAGTCCGTACGCTGGAACCTGAGGATGTTGGCCGCCACGTCGAGCCCGAGCACGGTCGCCGGCATGATCAGATGCTTGAGGAACCGCACGAAGTCTTCCTGGGGCGGCACGTAGCCGATGGAGGGTAGCCATCCCAGATAGATGGCGAACACCAGTATCACGATCATGCCGAACCAGAACCCCGGCACGGCGACCCCGAACAGCACGAAGCCGGACGCCATGTGGTCGACCCAGGTGTCGTTTTTCACCGCGGCCCAGACGCCGAAGGGCACCGATACGGCGATGGCGATGAGCAGGGAGGCGGTTCCGAGGTAAAGGGTGGCGGGAATCCTGGACAGCACGACGTCGATCACCGGAACCCGAAAGACCACGGACTTGCCGAAGTCCCCCTGCAACGCATCGCCCAGCCAGTAGAGGTACTGAATCGGTATCGGACGGTCCAGGCGAAGCTCCCGGAACATCCGGTCGTAGACCTCGTGGGGCACCGCGGTCGCGGTGATGTCGTCGGAGTAGTAGCCGAGCATGCTCAGGACGGGATCACCCGGGATGATGATGATCAGGACGAAGACCACCACCGTCACGAGCAGGACGGTGGGAATCATCTGGAGAGCGCGGAGCAGCGTGTAGCGGATCATGCGCTTTGTGGGGGCCGCCGCGAGTCATTGTCCGCGCGGCGGCCTCCACTTTCAGGAGGAGAGCAAAGCGTTATGTTCTGGTGCGGAGAGTGGTTACTTCTCGATCCAGGTCCGATGGAGCCCTCCCCGGGCGTTGCGGTACTCCTGGCCGGGTCCCCGCTGCCAGTCCTTGACCTTTTCCCGCCAGCCGAAATTGCGATTGTTGGACCACCCGATTCCGTACTGCATCATCTCGTCCGCGAACACGAACTTGACGATTTCGCCGTAGATCTTGACCCGCTCGGCCCGGTCCGAAGCCGTGGGATAGGCGGAGATCAACTTGTCGAGGGCCGGATTGCAGTATCCCGTGCGCGAACGGCGCACCTTGCCCTTCTCGCACACGTAGTTGATGGTCTCTTCCAGGCCCGGTTCACCCCTGAAACGGCCGCTCGACATCAGCAGGCTGAAATCCCCCTTGCCGAGTCGTTCGTAAAAGATGGTCGATTCCACCGGGGCCATCTTGATATTGAGGCCGGCCTCCGCCGCCTGGCGCACGATGGCTTCGCCAAGGGCGACCTCCTGCCCCAGCGTCATGTTGAGCGACAAGGGTTCACCGTTGTAGCCGGCTTCCTTGAGCAACTGGCGCGCGCGCTTGACGTCCCGTTCGTACGAGGGAAGATTGGCGGCACCCGAGCGGAGCCAGTCCGAGTCGGGGGGCACCGCGAGAGGAAGAGGATCGCCGACACCTAGGAAACCCTCCTCGACGGTGGCTTCCCGGTCAAGCGAGAGGATGATGGCTTCCCGGACGCGCTTGTCGCCGGTCCACTTCGCCTTGGTGTTGAAGTAGAGCTGCCGGAAGCCGGCGCCTCCGACGGCCCTGGTCTTGATGCCCGTGATCCTGCCCTTCTTCACCCGTTCCGCGAACGACGGCCGCAGGCGGTCCGCCATGGCCACGTCGCCGGCGCGCAACGCGTTCTGCCGGGCGGCCTTGTTCGTGATGACCCGAAACCGCAGCCCTTCCAGGTACGGCGCGCCGTCCCAGTAGTCGTCGAACCGCTTGAATTCAACCTGCGTCCCCGGCGTCCAGTTCACGAACTGGAAGGGCCCGGTGCCCGGCGGAGGATTTCCCTCGATCTCCCCTACCTTGCTGCCCAGCGAGTTCTTCGGAACGATGGTGCCGTTCTGGATGGTGCTCAGGACATGGGGAAAGAGCGCCCGCGGTCCCACCATGTGAAATTTGACCGTGTAATCGTCCAGCGCCTCCACCTTGGCGATGTTGTCGGACAACACGGTATTCGCGTAGGCGCCGTTGGCCGGATTCAGTATGTAGTTGTAGCACCAGACCCAGTCGGCGGAGGTCATTTCGGCGCCGTTGTGGAACTTGACGCCGCGCCTCAGCCGGAAAGTCCACTCGCTGGCGTCGGCGTTGGGTTCCCAGCTCTCCGCCAGGATGCCGTGCAGCTTGCCGGCGAGGTCGTACATGGTGATCGGTTCCCACATCATCATCTTGATGAACTCGTCCACCGAGGTCACCCGCGTGAACGGGTGCTTGGTGTTCATGTCCTTGGAGCTGCCGATGACGAGGGTCCCGCCTTGGCGCTTTTCCCATGCCTCCGGTTTCGCGGCCGCCTCGCCCGTGGCCGGATTGGCAAGGGTCAGGGCGGCAGCGGCACCGAGCCATGCCGCGAGCATGAACATGGAAACGATGTTGTGACGTTTGCGAAGGTTCATCTCTCACCTCCTTGGTCCGGCAGTCTCTCGACTGCGACTCCGGCCCGTTTGCGGCCGGCCGTAGCTCCCCCGTCAAGCACCAGTGTCGCCCCTGTCATGTACCCGGCTTCCTCGGATGCGAGGTAGATCACGAGTGAAGCCACGTCATCGATGGCACCGCCCCGGCCCACGGGTATGTGGGCCGTGTTCCCGCCGGCTTCGGTCCGGTGCCGGATGGAACCGGGAGCGATGCAGTTCACCGTGATTCCGAAAGGTCCGGCCTCGAGCGCCAGCACCCGCGTCAGCATCGCCAGCGCCGCCTTGGTGACCGCGTAGGCGCCCCCGCCCACGTACGGGGAAACACCGCTGACCGATCCCATGTTCACGATGGTTCCCGCCTGCCGCTCTTTCATGTGCGGCAAGGCCCGCCGGCTGCACAGGAAGGCGCCGGTCACGTTCACCCGGAAGGCCTCGTTCCAGGCTTCCACGTCCATCTCTTCGATGGTGGCGATGGGGTGGATGGCGGCGTTGTTGCACAGGAGATCGATGCGGCCGAAGCGCGTGACGGCCGTCCCGACGGCCTCGGCCGCGCCTGCTTCGGTCCCGATGTCCGCTTCGACGACCACCGTTGGAGCGTCGCAGCCGGCCAGATCCTCCGCCGCCGCCGTGCACGCGGACGCGCTCCAGTCGGCCGCTACCACAGCCATTCCTTGCTCGGCGAGGCGGCGCGCGATACCCAGCCCGATACCGCTCGCCCCGCCGGTTACGACTGCGACTCGGTGGCTGTTTGCCAAGTTCGTCCTCCCCGCGCGTCACCCATTCTCGTAGGACATGATCTCGATGAGATTGTCATCGGGATCCCGTATGTACACGCTGGTGGCCCGCCCTCTGCCGCCGGACCGGGGCGCCGGTCCCGAGCGCACGGGAATGTCATTCTCCTTCAGGAAGTCCAAAATCTCCTGCACCGTCCCGTCCCATGTGAGACAGAAGTCCATGGACCCCGGGGCGTAGTTGGGCGCCCCTGAAGGACTCTCGATCTCGTAGCGATCCGCCGCGTAGAACTTGATGAGCTGCGTGTCGTTGATGCGGAACACGGGCCGCGACGATTCTCCTCCCGCCTTGGATTGCCACGATTCCTTGAGGCCCAGCTTGCGATAGAAGGCCACCGAGGCGTCCATGTCCTTGACGATGATGACCCAGTGGTCGATGCCGGAGATGCCCATGACCGCCTCGCTTCCGAATCGGCTATTCCCTGCCAAGGTAGAGCTTGATGCCGTTGTCTCGTGTGACCTTCCGTGCCACGGCCTCGTCCACGTCCGCGAACTCTTCGTCGACCGTCTCTTGGGACCGCGGCCACACGGAGTCGCCGTGAGGGTAGTCCGAAGCCCACAGGGCATTGTCCACGCCGACCTCTTCCAGGAGCTTCACCCCGACGGGGTCCGACTGGAAGGTCGCGTAGACCTGGCGCCGGTAGTAGTCCGACGGACGCATGTCCAGGACCGCCGCGTCGCCCCCTCGCCCCTTGTTCATGCGAACGTCGTACTCCCAGTCCATCCGATGCAGCACGAAAGGAATCCATCCGATGGAACTTTCCCCAAGCACCACCCTGAGCCCGGGGTGCCGGTGCAGGATCCCGGACATGACCACCGAGACGAGCACTTCGTCGAGCTGTATCGGCGCCACGGTCGTGGAGGTCGTCTGGACGCCGCGTCCGGGGGGTTTCTCTCCCTGAGTGCTCCACTGACCGCCGCCTACATGGAAGGAGACCGGGAGTCCGGTCTCCTCCGCCGCGTCCCACAGAGGTTCCCAGAGCACGTCCCAGTGCGGCTTTTCCGCAAAGAACGCCTGGAACTGCACCCCCTTCAACCCAAGCCTCGCGCAGTTGTGTATTTCTTCGATGGCGGCTTCCACGCTGTGACTCGGCAGCCAGCCCAGACCGACGAGGCGCTCGGGTGCGGCCGCGCAGAAGTCGGCGGTCCACTCGTTGTAGGCTCGTGTCACCACGGTGTTGAGATCGGGGTCCTTGACGCCGAAACCCCTGGTGAGCCCGCCATACAACACCTGTGTCTCCACGCCGTCCCGGTCCATGTCGGCGAGGCGAAGCTCGGGTGTCGTGGGCCGCCACCTTCCCCCTTCGTGCTCCACCGGAGTGCTCCAATGGCCGAAGCTCGTGGTGATCACGGCGTCCTTGCTCTGGGGTGTCCCCAGCAAACGGCCGTCCATTTCCCAGTGCCAATCGGTGGCCGTCTCCACAAGCCGCGGAGCGCGATCGCGATACGCCGGAGGAACCCGTTTCTCCCAGAGATCTCCCGGCAGGTACGGAAGGTCCACGTGATCGTCAGCCGAGAACAGCTTCCAGTCAGGCATGCCCGATCTCTCCTTCCGCGTGCTCGCGGCACCGCCGGAGACTTCCGTCCGCACTGCTTCCCGTGTGCTCGGAGATCAGATCCATCGTTCCGCATCACCGGCCGGACGATCCGGATATTTCGCCGCCAAAGCCGTCACGCTGGGATGATCCATGACTCCCAACCGGTCTCCGTCGTGCAGGACCTTCCCGCCCACCTTCAACGTGGAGCCCCGAAGCTCCGGCGCGGAGTGCAGGCAATAGGGAAAGTCGTCGTTGTACCGGTGGTTGCCCAAGTGAAGGTGAATGCTGGATGGGTGAAAGGAGTGCAGGAACTCCCGGTATTCTTCGTCGGGGCACAACACCGGGCGAATCCTCGCCGCCGGGTGGATGCCGCCGTGCGGCGCACGCATCTCGTACCCATGGTCCTCTCCGAGCACCTTGGCAAGCTCTACGTAAAACGCTTCGAGTGTCCTCGCTTCCGCGCCGCCCTCGAACTTGACGATGTGGTTGTCTCGGATCGTGACGGTCACGGCACGGTCAAAGCTCGGCGGAACCCCGATGTCGCGGGCCCACACCGGAAGCATCCGGTCGAATACGAGTTCTCCCTGCATGCCGACGGGGTTGATGGCCGGGTAAATGCCCTCGGGAAAGGAACCCCTGCGCCCGCGCGGCGCCGTATAGGAACCCCAGTTGGAGGTTGCCGGCCCCACCGTGCCTTCCAGGTGCGTTCCGTTGGGATTCGTCAGCTCCCAGCGGCTGCCGGCATGGATGAGTTCCGCCGTGCGCAATCGAAGCTCGGTGACGTACTCGTGCGGCGTCCGCGCCCAGGCCGTCGTGAGAAGGCCGGCCGTCGTCGCCATGTTGCGCACGAAGTGCACCTTGGTCTCCGCCAGGAGATCCGGCCATTCCTTCAGTTCTTCCTCGGTGGAGAAATCCAGCACGTGGCTGATGAGAAGGTCCGCGCCGCGCATCACCGACTTTACCGGCGCCGGGATACGCCACACGGTTTCGCGCGTGGGGATGTCCGGCCAGATGACGGTACGGCGGACGGGCAGGTCGACCCACATCACCGTGGCGTGAGCGCCGCGGGACTCGACGCCCTGCTGGACCCAGGCGATGGCGGTCTCGTCGACGATGTTGACGCCGCCGTGGAGCCCGTCCACGGCTGCCAGGATGACCACGTGCTGGTCGCGCTGGACGGCCGCGCAATCGTCGAGGAGGTTGCCGATGGCCTGGGCTGCCGGGCTCGGAATGGGCCGTAAATCTCCCACGATGCGCTCCCTTCATTCGGCGTTGGCCCGGACGATACATCAACGCCAAG
This sequence comes from Deltaproteobacteria bacterium, assembly GCA_028818755.1. Classification (GTDB taxonomy): domain Bacteria; phylum Desulfobacterota; class Binatia; order UBA9968; family JAJDTQ01; genus JAJDTQ01. Next base: position 7,425 of record JAPPNF010000152.1, read on the forward strand.
TGCCGTTCAAGGCCCATTTCGCGGCTGAGAGAGTATTGACTTGGCACATGGCTCGTTCATTATGGTACCGTGACAGAAGGTACGGTTAGAGTCAGGAACCCGGAAAGGAGATGGACCATGACACTGAGCCGTACGGCCATGGTTGTTGCGGGGGTCGTGTTGGCGGCCTGCGCGTTTACCTCCACCTCTACCGTTTCGGCCGCCCAACGCATCGTTTTCGGCGGCGGCCCGGCGGGCGGCACCTTCCAGGTCGTGGCCAACTCCATCCAGACCTACGGTCCGGTCAAGAAATCCAAGGCCTACCGGGTCAGGGCCCAGTCCTCGGCTGGCTCGGTGGAAAACCTGCGCAAGGTCAACGCGGGCCGGATGCAGTTCGGCGTGGTCTATTCCGGCCACGTTTATCTCGGACACAACGGCCGGATGAAGAACGACACGCGCAAGTACACGGACGTGCTCGCCGTCTCGTACCTGTACGGAGCACCGGCGCAACTGGTGGTGCGCAAGGGATCGGACATCCGCAGCGTCAAGGACCTGGTGGGCAAGCGGGTCGGCGTGGGCAACGCGGGCTCCGGCGCCTTTGCCAACTGCGAGCTGTTCTTCACCCACATGGGCATCTGGGACAAGGTCAAACGCAATGCCATGGGCTACAACGACGCCGCCGCCGCCTTCGGCAACAACCAACTCGATGCCTTCTGGCTGTTTACCGCGTTTCCCAGCGGCGCCGTGATCATGGCCGCGCAAACCAACGACATCGAGCTGATCGATCTCGCCAGGGACGCCGAAGAGAGCGGCTTCTTCAAGAAGTACCCCTACTTCGCCAAACTGGCGGTGCCCGCCGGCACCTACCGGGGCGTCGACAAGGCTGCCCCCTCGTTCCAGGACTCCACGCTATGGGTCGCCAATTCGAAGGTGTCCGCAGACATCGTCCATGACCTGCTGTCCAAGATATACACCGACGAAGGCCTCGCCTACATGCGCAACCAGAAGAAGACCTTCAAGGAAATGAGCGTCAAGGACGGGACCAAGGGCATTGTGACCCCACTGCATCCCGGCGCCCAGCGCTTCTGGAAGGAAAAGGGCGTGATGTAAAAGGGCGCAGGACCTCGTTTCGCTATTCCAACGGGCACACATGCGCGGTGGCGGCGTGAATCGCCGTCGCCTGCATAAACGAACGCGAGGCGCATGTTCGAGAAACTGAACACCGCGGAGCGATGGCTGTTCGACATCCTCTCGCTCGTCCTGGTGATCTTCTATTCGTACTCCGCGGTCCTCGTTCCCGCGGCCACGCAGTACCACCGCGGCGTCTACGTCATCATCACCTATGTGCTCGTATTTCTCCTCCACCGCTCCCGGAGCGTGCCGGGGAGGATCGCCGACTATTTCCTGATGGCCGCGTCGATCGTGTGTATCGGCTACTGGATGTGGAACTTCGAGGCCATCAACTACCGGGTCGGCGCGGAAACCGTCCTGGACCAATGGATCGCGGTGGCGGGCGTATTGATCGGAGTCGAGTTGGCGCGCCGAGTGGTGGGAAACGTCTTCGTCGTACTCGGCGCCGTCATGCTGCTCTACGGGGTCTACGGCGATTACATGCCGGACCTCGTCTCCCACGCGGGAGACACCTTTCCGGCCCTCTGCACCAGCATCTTCTACAAGAGCGACGGGGTGTTCGGGATCATGGCCAACGTGCTGGCCACCTACGTGATCCTGTTCGTCATCTTCGGGGCGTTCCTTGAAACGAGCGGGGCGCAGCGATTCTTCGTCGACTTCCCGCTGGCGGCGGTGGGCCACCGGGTCGGCGGCCCGGCCAAGGTGGCGGTGATCGCCAGCGGTCTGTTCGGCTCCATCTCCGGCAGCGCCATCGCCAACACCGTCTCCACCGGCAACTTCACCATCCCCATGATGAAGAAGGCCGGCTTCAAGCCGCACGTGGCCGGCGCCGTCGAGCCCGCCGCTTCCATCGGCGGCATGTTCATGCCGCCCATCATGGGCGCCGGCGGCTTCATCATGTCGGAGCTCACCGGCGTGCCCTACTCCACCATCATGCTCGTGGCCGTCTTCCCGGCCCTGATGTACTTCTTCAGCGTCTACGTCATGGTCCACTACGAGGCCAGGCAGCACGGCATCCGGGGCGAGAAGTCGCAGACCGGCGCCGGAGAGATCTTCCGGCGCGGCTGGTACTACGTCCTGCCGCTGGCGGTCATCACCGTGCTGATGCTGATGGGGTACTCGCCCGCCTATTCCGCGATACTGGGGATGCTGACCTGCATCGCCGTGAGCTGGGTGCGCAAGGACACGAGGATCGGACCGCGGCGCTTTCTGGAGGCCTCCCGCGCGGGCGCCGAGAACAGCCTCAAGATCGGCGCCACCCTGGGCGTCATCGGCATCATCATCGGCGTGCTGACCTACAGCGGCTTGGTGCTCACGTTCGCCGACATCGTGATCGCGCTGGCGGACGGCAGGCTGTGGCTGACCATCCTGCTCATCGCCCTGGCGTCCCTGATCCTGGGCATGGGCGTGCCGGTCACGGCGGCGTACCTGATCACCGCCGTGGTGGCGGTGCCGCCGTTGACGGAGCTGGGCGTCAATCCCATCGCGGCGCACATGATCGTCTACTGGCTGTCCCAGGACTCGAACATCACCCCGCCGGTATGCATCGCCGCCTTCACCGGCGCCACCATTGCCCAGGCCGACATGTGGAAGACCGCCTTCAGCGCCTTCAAGTTCGCCAAGTTCCTCTATCTCGCGCCCTTCATCTTCGGCTACGTCCCGGCCTTCACGCTCGACGGCAGCGCGTCCGACATCGGCATCGCGTTCGTGCTGGTCATCGTCGGAACCTGGGGCTATTCGTGGTTGCTGAGCGGGGTCTGGCTGGATTGGTTCTCCGGCGGAACCGCGAAAGCCTGACTCCCGCGGCTCAAACCTTACGGGTCATTCCCCCGTTCGTCCTGAGCCCTTCGACTGGCTCAGGACAGGCTTCGCGAAGCGGAGTCGAAAGGCGCCATCCTGCTCGGTGACGATGGACCAGGGTTTCCCTGGAGTACAAGGCAGTGGCCGAGCCCTGCCGACTGGCACCGTGAGTTGACAACGACCGTGCGAAAGTTGAGACTGGCGCGCATGGCTTTTCGCTACAAGCCGGGTGATCCGGTACGGGTTCTGGACACGTTGACGCTGGGGCACCACATCCGCTCGCCCCAGTATCTCAGGGGCAAGGACGGCGTGGTGGCGGACATCCGCGGCAGCTTCAAGGACCCGGAGCTGCTTTCCTTCGGCAAGGACGGCCTGCCGATGGCCAACCTGTACTCCATCGAGTTCGAACTGGCCCACGTGTGGGACGACAGGCCCCCGCCCGAGGGCGTCAACAAGATCTACGCGGACATCTTCGAGCAATGGCTGGAGCCGCGGTAAACGTTTCAGGAAGAAGTTTACGGGAGAACGTCATGGCCAAGGAAAAACCGGAAACGAGCACGGAACCCGCATCTGGCGAGGAGCCCGGCTACTTCGAGCGGCGGGCTCGCGCCACCGCGGACCTCCTGGTGGAAAGAGGCGTCCTGACCGCCGACGAGGCGAGACAGGTCAAACGCGGCCACGGACACGACCACAGCCACGACGACGTGTTCGAGCAGCTCCACGCCAACAACCCCATCGACACCACCGAGCACGAGTACACGCTGTTCGAGAAGCAGATGCTGGCCATGGGCAACCTCCTGCGCGAGAAGGGCATCATCAGCACGGACGAGGTGCGGCGCAAGATCGACGAGAACGAGGGGGTGTCTCCGCACCAGGGCTCCCGTGTCGTGGCCCGGGCGTGGCTGGACCCCGAGTATAAAAAGCTCCTGTTCGACGACGGCATCGCGGCGGCCGAGGAACTCGGCGTCGATATGTCCACGGCCAACCAACTCATCGCGGTGGAGAACACCGACTCGGTGCACCACGTGGTGGTGTGCACGCTGTGCTCGTGCTACCCGCGGCAATTGCTGGGCCAACCGCCGGACTGGTACAAGAGCACCAACTACCGCACCCGCGTGGTGGTGGATCCTCGGCGGGTGCTGAAGGAAATGGGGCTCGACCTGCCCGAAGCCACCGAAGTCCGGGTCGTGGACAGCACCGCCGAGACGCGCTACCTGGTGGTGCCCCGGCGCCCGGAGGGGACCGAGGAATGGAGCGAGGAGCAACTGGCCGGACTGGTCACCCGCAACAGCATGGTAGGTTGCTCCAATGCCCTCACCCCCATGCAGAAAGAGATGATGGCCGATTGAACGGTGTACGGGCGGGTTTCAACCCCGCCCGTATCCGCAGAACGACCCTACCCGAGTATCATTCCCAGGAGGCCTGACATGAGCGTATTACGGAGTCTCAAGGAGCGTTGCGACCCGGGACTAGCGGGGCTTATCGTGGTGGACGTGCAAAACGATTTCTGCAGCCCCGAGGGGGCGTGCGCCAGGCGCGGCATGGACATCAAACCGGGTCTGGAGATCATGCCAAACCTCTACAAGCTCATCGATGAGGCGCGCGAGGTGAGCCTGCCGATCATCTACATCCAGACCGTCCACAGCGATTGGACCGACACCGAGCCCTGGCTTTACCGCAAGCCCGAGGGCGCCGACACCGAGACCTGCCGCGAGGGCTCCTGGGGTGTCGACTTCTTCGACGGCATCGAGCCCCGGGCGGACGAGCGGGTGGTGATCAAGCACCGCTACAGCGCCTTCATCAACACCGACATGGACACCATTCTCAAGGCCAAGGGCATCGAGAGCGTGCTCCTGACCGGCGTGGCCACCAACGTGTGCGTGGAAAGCACCATGCGCGACGCCTTCATGCTGGACTACTACGTCACCATGGTGGAGGACTGCATGGCCGGTCCCGACCCGGTGCTCCACGAGGGCACGCTGGAGAACACCCGCCGGCAATTCGGCTTGGTGGCGTCCCACCGGGAAGTCATCGATACGTGGGAGGGAGTGGAGCGAAAGAAAGCGGCCCCGGGGTTCTAGCAGGGGCGACCGGCCGGCCGCCCCTACAATTTTATATCCAGCTCCTCCAACAACGCCGCGGCATCCGACTTGAAACCCTCGTCGATGTCCTGGTAAAGGCTCTTGCCCTTGGTGTCCGCGTCGACGATGAGCGGGCCCAGTCCGTCCACCTCGACGATCCACATGGCCTCGGGTCGGCCCAGCTCGGGCCAGGCGCAGTCGATGACCTTCACCACCCGCGAGGCGTACTCGTTGTAGTTGCCCGCGCATACCAGGTGCACGCAGCCGGACCTCTTGCAGAACTCTTCCAGGCCTTCGAGCATGCCCTTGCCGATGATCAGCTTGAGGTCCAGCAGACCGACGGCTTTCTCGATCTTCTCGCGTCCGGCGAGCCAGCTCGGCATGGGCACCATGGCGATCATCTCGGTGTGGTCCGGCCCTTCCTTCACCAGCGGACCGCTGTGGAACACCGTTTCGGCGCCGAGCTCCTTCAGGCGGTTGCGCACCCGCTCCCCTCCCTCGGGATCGATCAGGCGATCGTAGGTCAGCGACCTGCAGGTGAACAGCCGCCCGCTGATGGTAACCGAATCGCCGGCGTCCAGGTCCCGCAGGGCCTCTTCGCTCACCGGACTTGTCAGGTGAACCGTCTTCATGGCGTCTCCCGCTCCATCCAGCTCGACAGCGGCAGGCTCTCGACCCGGCCGTCGGCATACATCCGCACGGTGGTGCGGCGCATTGCTGCGCACTGGAGGTAGACCGCCACCGGCAGGGTGGCCATGTGGCAGTAGGCCATCTCCAGGTGGACGTCGAAGGCCGAGGTGGAACCGCCCATGCCCATGGGGCCGAGCTTGAGCCTCAGGATGTCGTCCATGAGCTGGTCTTCCAGCCGGGCGAGCTCGGGGTCGGGGTTGCGGTCGCCCACCGGGCGCAGGATCGCCGCTTCCTTGGCCATGCGGGTGCAGGTTTCGAAGGTGCCGCCCAGCCCCACGCCCACGAGATTGGGCGAGCAGGTGGCGCCCAGGCGCACCAGGTTGATGGTGGATTCCACCACGAACTTCCGCACGCCCTTCTCGCCGGCGGTGGGCGGCAGCACCGTGAACTTGCTGCCCACCAGCTCCGGGCCGCCGCCGACGGCGACGTTGGTGATCTCCAGGTAGTCCGCGTCCGGCACCACCCGCACCTTGATGTCCGGGCAGCCCGGTCCCTGGTTGGTGTTGGGGTTGTGGCGGGTCAGCGGATGCACCGCGTTGGGGCGCAGCGGAATCTCCGAGGTGCATTCCGCGCTCACTTCCCGAAGGGTCCGCTCCAGCGCCCGGTAGCCGCCCTCGATCTCGCCGATCACGGCTGTGCCCAGGCCGATGTAATAGGTCAGCAGTCCGGTGTCGGCGCAGAAAGGCATGCTCCGCGCCGAGGCGGTGGCCACCGCGTCCAGGTTGGCCTTGAGGTGGGCCTTCCCCAACTCGCTGGTCTCCTTGTCGTGCTGCTCCCGCAGGAACGACTTGAAGTCCTCGGGCAGATCATACTGGTTGCTCTTCCACAACGCGGTCACCGTTTGCGCGATCTCTTGCTGACTAAGCATGGTCGGTACCTTTCCACCTGTGTCCCACAGGCCACTAGCACCTACAACATGGGGTCCGAATAGGCAACAGCCGGCCGCCGCCCATGGCCCGTTCTTGACAATCCTCATGCCGTCTTGCATTGTGTGTGCCTTCAGACCAGGGCAACTCCAACACTCAGGAAGGGAGCCTATTATGCTGCGGATACTCACTGCCGCGATGACGGCGGGCATCGCTGTGGCGCTCTTGGCGGGACCGGCGTGGAGCGTGGCGGATTTCTACAAGGGCAAGACCATCCGGTTCATCGTAGGGCATGCGCCGGGCGGCGGCTACGATACCTATACCCGGACCACGGCCCGCCACATCACCAAGCACTTTCCGGGCAAACCCACCCCGGTGGTGCAGAACCTCACCGGAGCCGGCGGCCTCATCGCCGGCAACTACATCTACAACAAGACCAAGCCCAACGGGCTGACCGTGGGCGTGTGGAACAACCAGTTCGTAGTGCATCAGGCCCTGGGCAGCAGGCGGGTCAAGTTCGACGCGCGGAAGTTCGGCTGGGTCGGCGCACCCGTCACCGGGTGGCCGAGTTGCGCGGTGATGGGGTTCACCGGCCTCAAGAGCTGGGACGATCTGGTCAAGTCGGGCAAGCCCCTCAAGGTAGGATCAGCCGGTGGAACCGGCACCACGCTGCCGACCATCCTGAACATGGCCACCGGCAAGGAGCTCTTCGAGATCATTCCCGGATACCGGGGCACCGCGCCGGTGCGGCTGGCCATGCAGGCGAGAGAGCTGGGCGGGGTCTGCATGTCGTTCGAGTCCATGCGGGTGACCGCCCGTTCGATGCTCGATGCCAAGGGCGACGACGAGCTCATCCCGATCCTCGTTCACGGCAATCCGCCGGACCCCGAGGTCCAGGGCATCCCGCGTGTGACTGACCTCGTCAAGGGCAAGGACAACGTGGCCATGCTCAACGCCTGGGCGCTGCAATACAACTTCCAGCGGCCGCTGACTCTCGCTCCGGGAACCCCCAAGGAACGCGTGGCCGCCTGGCGCAAGGCCTACGCCGCCACCCTCAGCGACCCGGCCTTCCTGGCGGACGCCAAGAAGTCACGGCTGAACGTGGAGTATGTGTCGGGCGAACGGATCGACGAGTACGTGGAAATCATGCTGAACCTGTCCGAGGAGACCAAGGAGCGGCTGAAGTGGATGTTGCCCAAGTAGATGGGTGAACGGTCGCCCCGACCGTCAGACAAAACGACCAACGAGAAGGAGTCCACACATGAAGCGAGCACTTGTTGGAACCATCACCCTGAGCATTGTACTGGCGCTCGTCTTGGGCGTCTCGGGCAATGCCTTTGGCGTCGAGAAGTTCTTCAAGGGCAAGACCATCCGGTTCATCGTCGGAGCCTCGCCCGGCGGGGGCTACGATACCTACACCCGGACCGCCGCGCGTCACATCAGCAAGCACTTCCCCGGCAACCCGACTCCGGTGGTGCAGAACCTGACCGGCGCGGGCGGCCTCATCGTCGCCAACTACCTCTACAACAAGGTCAAGCCCGACGGCCTGACCGTCGGCGTGTGGAACAACGTGTTCCTGCTGCACGAGGCGCTGGGCTCCCGGCGGGTGCACTTCAAGGGCCGGAACTACGGCTGGGTCGGCGCTCCGGTGACCGGTTGGCCGAGTTGCGCGGTGATGGGGTTCACCGGCCTCAAGAGTTGGGACGACCTGCTCAAGTCCGGCAAGCCTCTCAAGGTGGGTTCGGCCGGCGGCACCGGCACCACGCTGCCGACGATCCTGAATATCGCCTCCGGCAAGAAGCTCTTCGACGTCATTACCGGTTACAAGGGGACGGCGATCGTGAGGCTGGGCTTGCAGGCGAGAGAGCTGGGCGGCGTATGTATGGCGTTCGAGTCCATGCGGGTGACCGCACGCTCCATGCTCGACGCCAAGGGCGACGACAAGCTGATCCCGATCCTGGTGCACGGCAGCCCCCCGGACAAGGAGGTGCAGGGCCTGCCCAGGGTGACGGACCTCGTCCAGGGCAAGGACAACGTGGAGATGCTCAACGCCTGGGCGGTGCAGTACAACTTCCAGCGGCCGGTGACGCTGCCGCCGGGCACCCCCAAGGACCGGGTGGCGGCCTGGCGCAATGCCTATGCCGCGACCCTCAAGGACCCGGCCTTTCTGGCGGACGCCAAGAAGTCCAAGCTGAACGTCGTGTACGTGTCCGGCGAGGAAGCCGAGAAGCACACCGACACGATCCTGTCCATGTCGCCGGAGACCAAGGAGCGCCTCAAGTGGATGCTGCCCAAATGATGGTTTGCTGAAACGGGCTGCCGTAGGGGTGGGTTTCAAACCCGCCCGCGCCCGATGCGGACCAATACATGGGCCATTGCAGGCGTGGCCATACCGTGAACCGCCCCTTTTCGGAACCGGAGAGGGGCGGTTCCGCATCCAGCTCTAGACCATTGCCACCGCCCGGCACGGCGCCCCGTCCCCCCCTTCGATCTTGATGGGAAAGGCGATCAGCGTAAAGGTGCGCTGCCGCACCTTGTGCAGGTTGGCGAGGTGCTCGATGAACGGGATCCCCTTGCCCAGGAAGGTCCGGTGGACGGGAAAGTCGCCCGGACGTGGCTCCCCTTTCCCCTGCACCTGGTCCTGGGGCGAGTCCAGCGCCAGCGCCTTGATGCGCTTGGATACCAGCCAGCGTGCCAGCTCCACGGTGATGAAGGGGTTGTCGAAGTAGTAGTTGGGCTCGCCGAACATCTTCCTGTTCCAGCCCGTGTGGAACACCACGATCCGTCCCTTGAGGTCCCGCTCCCGAAAGCCCGGAGAGGTGCGGACGTCGTCGATGGTGATGCCGGTCCGGGGCTTTACCTTGCGGCGCAGGTCGATCTTGACCGCGGCTCCCATGAAGCGCTCCAGGGGCATCTGGTCGATGGTCTTGCCGCCCGGAACGAAGTGGTACGGCGGATCGCAGTGGGTGCCGGTGTGGATGCTGGCGCGCATTTCGGTATTGGAGCGCCCGTGGGTCTCGTGCCGGTGGATCGGGTGGAAGGACAGGGTCGGATGGCCCGGCACGACGGTCACGTTGGCGGTCAGCGGCAGGCTCAGGTCGATGAGCTTGGACATGGTTGGCTCCTTGGCTGCGGTCCGGCCCGTACGGGCGACCGTACGGCCCGGGGCGGGTCTGGAACCCGCCCCGGCAAGTGCGTGTCTTACCGGTGTGCGGGGTCGAAAGGCCGCGCGGTCAGCGGTGAATGATCCTGGGCCGCACGTGGCGGATGTCGTCGATGTCCACCGTGGTGTCGATGCCGAGCTTCAGGTTGTTCCACCACTCGTCGTCGCAGCCCCGGTCCACCACCTTCTCCGGCTCCAGGATGCGGTTGCTCACGGCCCACAGGACGTCCGCGGGGTCGTCGATGTCCACGTCCTCGTTCACCACGATGGCGCGGTTGATGCACTGGATGCGCAGGTAGTCGTCCATGATCTCCCGGGTCCGCTCCGTGGGCTCCACCGCCGCCACCACGAGCCTCCCCAAGGCGTATTCCGGCACCGAGTAGCGCTTGATCTCGGGGTACTTCCGCCGAATGGCCTCCAGCTCCGGAAGGAACCGCACGATGGTGAGCAGGATCTGCTCCTTGGAGTCCACCGGCAGGATGGTCTGGTACACCGGGTCCTTGCGGTGCGACACCCGCAGGATGTCCAGGGTAGGCTTCTGCTGCGGGCGCGCGTAGCAGCCGGTCCAGTCGCCGAACGGGCCCTCGGCCTCCAGGTCGGTGGACACCACCCCCTCGATGACGAACTCGCACCCCGCCGGCACCTGGATGTCCACCGCGCCGCACCGGGCCATGGCCAGCTCTCCGCGATGCTCGGACGCGGCCAGGGCCGTGGCCACCTGCACTTCGTCCACCCCCTCGGGGATGTAGCCCGCGGCCGCCGCCAGCATCTCCGATGGCGGCCCCAGGGTGATGGCCACCTCCATGCGCCGGCCCTTGCGGGCGATGCGGTTGTAGTAGAGCCGGTTGTGCACCGACTTGGGGTTGAAACCCAGCTTCCTGGGTCCCTTGACCATGTGGCGGATGAAGGAGATGTTGACGCGCCCCGAGTCCGGGTCCTTCATGAACACCACGCCCGAGGTGATGTAAGGGCCGGCGTCCCGCTCCGAGTACTGGGCCAGCGGCAGGATCTTGGTGATGTCCGGGTTGTCGTGCACAACCTCGAAGCAGGGGGCGTCGGCGGTCTCCACCACCGGCTCGGGATGGGCCACCGCGTGGTCGAAGTGCTCCCACATCCTTGCGACATCCGTACCCAGGCCCAGCGCGTAGCGCTCCATGCTGCCGTAGAGGTTGGCCAGCACGGGCACGTCGTAGCCGTTGACGCGCTCGAACAGGATGGCGCGGTTGCCGTTCTTCTCCTCGTCCTGGATGCGTCCCGGCATGGACTCCCGCTCGACGGCTTCACTGACCGTGTACAGGTCGTCGCGCTCGCGGCACGCGCTTACAAGCTCCCGGATGCGCATCAGGCGTTTCCTCCGTTTCGGCTCTTCGCTTCCCGCAAGAGCTCCAGGATGCGGCTGGGCGAGAGCGGCGTTGACGTGATCTCCACTCCAAGGGACTCGATGGCGTCGGCCACGGCGTTTACCACCGCGGCGTAGGCATAGACGCAGCCGCCCTCCCCCATGCCCTTGTAGCCGCCCGGGATCTGCGGCGCCGCGGTCTGCAGGTGGCAGACGTCGAACGACGGCATGTCCGTGGCGGTGGGGATGAGGTAGTCCATGAAGCTGGTGGTCAGGAGCTGGCCGTCCTCGTCGTAGACCATCTCCTCCAGGAGCGTGCCGCCCACGCCCTGGGCGGTGCCCCCCACCACCTGTCCCTCGACGACCATGGGATTGATCTCCACCCCGCAGTCGTGGACGATGGCGTAGCGCAGAAACTTCACGGTGCCGGTCTCGATGTCCACCTCCACCACCGGGATGTGGATGGAGTACGGCCAGGTGATGCACAGCCCGCTCATCGGCGCCTTGAAAGACTCGGTGGCCTCGAGGCCGGCGGGGATCTCATGGGGCAGGGTCGCGACCTCCGAGTAGGCCACCCGCGCCACCCGGCTCACCGGCAGGCTCTTGCCGGGCACGCCGCGGACCTGCACCTGTCCCTCGACGATCTCCATGTCCTCCTCGGCTCCCTCCAGGAGATGGGCGCCGACCCGGCACACCTTCTTCTTGAGCGCCATGCCCGACGCCGCCACCGCCGGCAGCACCACCGCGCTGAAGCGGGCCGCGCGGGTCCCGGAATCGTAGGGCGTCACCGCGGTGTCCCCTTCGACGACCTCGATGGTGTCGATGGAAACCCCGGTAGCGTCCGCCGCGACCTGCGCCGCGGTGGTGGCGTGACTGGTGCCGCAGGCGACGTCGCCGATGAGCACCTTGACGTTGCCCGAGGTGTCCATGCGCATGGTGACGGTGGCGTAATCCAGCGTGGGCACGTAGTGCTGGGCCATGGCCGCGGTGTAGGTGTTCCAGCCCGCGCCTTCCACCGCCATGGCCACGCCGATGCCCATGTAGCGTCCCTCCTTGCGGAGCCGCGCCTGCTCTTCCCTGAGGGCCGGGTAGTCCACCATCTCCAGGGCCTTCTCGAGCCCGGCCATGTAGTCGCCGCTGTCGAACTCGTGCCCGGTGACGCACTTGTAGGGCGTCTCCTTGATGACGTTCTGCTTGCGCAGGTCCACCGGGTCGCGGCCGAGCTGCCGGGCGATGATGTCCACGGAGCGCTCGATGACCAGCGCCCCCATCTGGCTGCCGAAGCCGCGGTAGGCGCCGTACGGGCACTTGTTGGTCATCACCACGTCGATGTCCACGTGGAAGCCCTTGACCATGTAGGGTCCGGGGAGCCACATGCCGGCGCCCAGGGACGGGCCGCTGATGCGGGCGTCGAGGTAGCCGCCGCCGTTGACGATCTCGTGCGACTTGATCCCCAGGATGGTGCCGTCCCTTTTCATGGGGATTTCCACGTCGTGGGTCTGCTCGCGGGCGTGCAGGAACGCCATCAGGCTCTCCCGGCGGGTCTCGATCCACTTCACCGGCCGGCGCGTCTTGATGGCCATCAGGCACAGCGCCACCACCTCCGGCGGCACCTGCAGCTTGTTGCCGAAACCCCCGCCCACGTCCGGTGCGATGACCCGGATCTTGAACTCGGGGAAGTCGAGGATCTCCGACAGGTGGGTCTTCAGGATGTGCGGGATCTGCGTCGAGCAGTGCAGGGTCAGCTCCTGGGTGCCGGTGTTGTACTGTGCGATGCAGCCCCGGGTCTCGATGGGCGTCCCGGTGTGGCGGTGCATGCGGTAGCGGCGCTTGAAGACGAAGTCGGCCTCCCGGCAGGCGGCTTCCATGTCACCTCCCCGGCGCTCGATGCGCAGCCCCACGTTGTTGTCGAGGTTGTCGTGCAGCTTCGGCGCGTCCGGTTTGATGGACTCGTCCGGGTCCATCAGCGGCTCCAGGGGCTCGTAAGACACCTCCACCAGCTCGGCCACGTCCTCCGCCGCGTAGCGGTCCGCCGCCGCCACCAGCGCCACCGGCTCGCCCACGAAGCGCACGCGGTCGTGGGCCAGACACCGGTAGTCGGGCTTCTTGATCACCGCCGCCTCGCGGTAGCTGTAGACGGGCATCGAGCCCGCCAGCGCGTAGGCCTCGGCCCCGGTGACGGCGTCGATGCCCTTGGGGTGCTCCAGCGCCTTCGTCGTGTCCACCCCCAGCAGCCTGGCATGGGCGTGGGGGCTGCGCACGAAGGCGGCGTAGAGCATCCCCGGCAGGGTGATGTCGTCCACGTAGGTGCCGGAGCCGGTTACGTACTTGAGGTCCTCGCGGCGCTTGATGCTCTGACCGATCATTGGCATGGCTTCACCCTCACGCGCTCGCGCTCTTGATCCGTTCGGCGGCCCACAGCACCGCCTCCACGATGTTCTGATAGCCCGTGCAGCGGCACAGGTTCCCTTCCAGCTCCTGCCGCACCGTCGCCTCGTCGGGGTCGGGGTGCCGCTCCAGCAACTGCATGGCCGAGATGATCATCCCCGGCGTGCAATAGCCGCACTGGAGCCCGTGCTTCTCCCAGAAGCCCTCCTGCAACGGATGGAGCCGTTCCTCGCCAGCCACCCCCTCGATGGTGGTGATGTCGGCGCCGTCGGCCCTCAACGCCAGCACCGTGCAGGACTTCACGGCCTTGCCGTTGAACATCACCGTGCACGCCCCGCAGTTGGTGGAGTCGCAGCCCACGTGCGTTCCCGTGAGGCCCAGCCGGTCCCGCAGGAAGTGCACCAGCAGCAGGCGCGGCTCGACGTTCTCCTCGTAGTACTTGCGGCCGTTGACGGTCGCCTGGACGGTCCTTGCCATGATCGCTTGCTCCTGAGTGATACCGTGTCCCTTACTTCGACCCTCTCTCTTGGAGAGAGCGGTTCATGCGCGCTCCCACGCGGCGGTTACCGAGCGCCGGACGTAAACCGCGGAAATGTCGAGGCGGTAATTGGCGTCCGCCTGGACGTCGGAGGGAGGATCGAGGTCCCGCCTGGCGGCTTCGCCGGCCTCGTGGATGCGATCCGCGTCGACGGGTCCGGCCTGGAGAATCTCCTCCGCTTCCGTGGCGCGCACGGGCGTGTCTCCCACGCCGGTGAGCACGACACGGGCTCCGGTGCAACGTCCGGCCTCTCCCTTCGTGAGCACCGCGGCCACGCCCACGATGGCGAAATCGGTGCCGCGGCGGCTCAGCTTCAGGTATGCGCCGAGGTCTCTGTCTCCCGGAATGGGTACCGTTATTTCCGTCACGATTTCAGCAGGTTCGAGACATGTAGTGAACGTGTCGGTGAAAAAGTCGGCGGCCGCGATGCTTCTCTCTCCGTTGGTCCCGACCGCCTTGATCTCGGCTCCGAGGGCCACCAGGACCGCCGGGTAGTCGGCGTTGTGGGCGGCATGGGCGGCGCTGCCGCCGATGGTGCCGAGGTTTCGCACCAGCGGGTCTCCCACCACACGGGCGGCATCGGCCAGGACCGGCAGCGTGCTCCGGATCAGTTCCGAGCTGTGCAGCGCGTAGTGGGTGGTCATGGCCCCTATACGGATGACGCCGTCATCCCGCCGAATACGGTCGAGCTCGGGCACGCGCCAGAGGTCCACCACGACCGCCGGCGAGACCATCCGCAGCTTCATCATCGGCAGCAGGCTCTGGCCGCCGGCCATGAGCTTGGCGTCGCCGCCGTACTGTTCGAGGAGACCCGTGGCCTCCTCCAGAGTCGGAGGATCGAAGTATTCGAACGCCCTTGGGATCATGAATAAGCTCCCGCTTGAAGACCGCTCATGCCGTCAGATCGGGTGGCGTTCCAGCCATTCGAGATAACGGCCCAATCCAGTCTCGATGTCGTATTGCGGCGTAAAGCCCAGATCTTCCCGCGCGCGCTTCATGGACAGGGGGCCCCGGAGGCTGTCGCGGAAGAACGGCGACAGGGCCCCGCTTTTCTCGAGGCGGAAGCGGAAACCCGGCCTGACTCGCGCCAAAGCGGCAAGGATATCAGAGAAACGATGGTTTTCTCCACAGCTTGCGTTGTAGACCTGATGATTCAGGTGCGGTTCGAGGAACGCCAGCACCACGCAGCGGGCGGTATCCGAGACGTAGGTGAGGTCGCGCGGCAGGTCGTCCGCCAACTCCACCTCCTGGCCCTTCAACGCCGCCCGGCACCAGTGGAACACCGGCGACATGACGGTGCGCAAGGGATTCGGGCGTTCCAGCGGGCCGTAGGGGGCCGACAGGCGCAGGATCGCTCCCGCAATGCCGAACAGCTCGAAGTAACGACGCACCACGTCTTCTCCGGCCCGCTTGGTGATGCCGTAGATTCCGCGGGGTTCGAGGACGGCATCCTCCTCCAGGGGAACGTGCGGGTCGGTGGCGCCGTAGACGCTGGCCGAGCTGAGGTGAACGAACCGTTTCACTCCTGCCAGACGCGCGGCTTCCAGCACCGTGGCGGTGCCGCCCACGTTGACCAACGCGGCCTGCCGGGCGGCGTCGGGCTCCAGGTCGCCGATGGCGGTAATGGCGGCGCCGTGGATGACCCGGTCGACGTCGTGCCGTTCCATCACCGCGCGCACCGCGTCCAGGTCCAGGACATCGCCCTTGACGCAGGCCACCCGTTCCCCGCCCGGACCCAGGAAGTCCCGCGCCGCGTCGTCCAAGCCGTCCTCGGCCGACAACGCCACCACGGGTTCGCCCAGCTCGGCCAGTTGGGCGATGACGTGTATCCCGACAAAGCCGGTGCCGCCGGTGACCAGGATGCTCATGCGTTCAGCGGGCGGGTCCGCCGGTCATGACTCGCCGGCGACCATTCGTCCGGCGATCATGCCGGTGATGAAGGCCTCGGAGTTGTTGCCCGAATTGAGGTAGAGGTGTCCGAACACGCCGCCCATCTCGCCGGCGCAGTAGAGGCCGGGAATGGGATTGTCGTGGGCGTCCAGCACCCGCTGGTCCTTGTCGTGGGCCAGCGCGCCTTGGGTGTTGGTGATGATGGGCCATACCTCCACCGCGTAGAACGGCGGCTTGAAGATGGGGAACAGGCTGCCGGCGAAGCGGCGGAAGTCGGTGTCCTCCTCCCGGTCGCAGATCTCGTTCCAGCGTGCCACCGTGGCCGTCAGGTTGTCTTCGGGAACGCCGATGGCCCGCGCCAGCTCCTCGATGGTGGACGCCTGCTTGATCCAGCCCTTGGCCAGCTCCACGGAGTTGTCCTCGCTCCACTCGTAGCGGCGGGACGGGTGATCGCTGATGGGGGTGAACATCGGCCCGGTGATGCGCCCGTTCTCGTCGAAGATCATGTGCGACGGTATGCGCGGGAAGTCCTTGATATGCACGTCGTAGAGGCTCATGTCGCGCCAGGGGCTGTCCTGCGGCGCCGGCGGGTACTCGTCCATGTAGCGCTTGCCGAACTTGTCGACGACGATCCAGGGCATCATCTTGGGCCCCTCGTCGCCGCTCTTGAGCGAGAACTCCTCGCCCGGCTTCGGCCGGTGGTTGGCGCCGTGCCGCCCCTGGATGCGGTGCCGGAAGGCGATGGGGTATTCCGGCGTCTTGAAGCCGTAGCCGCCGTGGACGTGCCACATGTGCCACAGGCCGGCGCCGGCCTTCTGCCCCATCAGCAGCCCGTCGCCGGTGTTGCCGAGGGCGCAGATGGGGTAGAAGGGCTGCGCCTGTAGGTACTGGAGCCTGAGCTGCTCGTTGTGCTCGAACCCTCCCGCGGCCAGCACGACACCCTTGCGCGCCCGGATCCGCAGGGTCTTGCCTTCCTTTTCGGCCACCACGCCTACCGCCCTGCCCTGCTCGTCCGACACGAGTTCCCGCACCGGAGTGGAGAGGGAGACGTCGATGTCGCGCTTGCTCACGTTGTCGTCCACCACCTTGAAGGCGATCCAACCGGTGCCGTGGACCTGGAGCCAGGGATAGCACTGGGCCTCCTCGCTCTTCACGGCGAGGAGGCCGATGGCGTCTCCGGGGGGGCCGCCGTCGAAACGGTAGGTGCCGCCGGTGCCGTGCCGCTCTTGCACCTGAATGCCGGTGTCGTCAGTAAGCTCCTTCATGAAACCCGAGAGGGTGCGCAGCTCCTTGGCGAAGGTGTAGATCACCGGGTCGGGAACGGTGTTGAGGCACATGCGCTTCAGGTAGGCGAAGGCCTTTTCCACGTCGTCGGTGATCCTGAAGAAGCCGCCCGAGAGGATGGAGTTGCCCCCCGGATGCTCCATCTTCTCCAGCAGCGTCACGCTGGCGCCGAGATCGTGGGCGACGATGGCGGCCACTCCGCCGGAGTAGCCGTAGCCCGCCACGACGACGTCGGTCTCCTGATCCCAGGACGCGTTCATGTCTCAACCTCGATGAGTCAGTGTCCTGCCCGGTCAATTCGCATGATAATCTGCGGGTCTTTTTTGCCGTCGGCTGCGTTGCTCTTCCTCGCGTGGTGC
>JAPPNF010000180.1 GCA_028818755.1 Deltaproteobacteria bacterium
GCGCTGAACGGGTTGACGGTGTCGGTCAGGCCGAACGGCACCGCCATCTTGCCGAGGCTGGCGTGGAAGGGGGACTGGTCGAGATCGCCGAACAGCACATAGGCCCGCCGCACCTGAAGCTGGTTGCGATCGATGTCGGTATTCGTGCCATCCCCGAAGCTCTGTTCCGGATCGAACAACATTTCCGCGTGGCCGGTGAGCCAGTCGCCGAGCGTTCCGGTGAACCCGAGCTGCGCCGAATGGATCGTTGCTTCCGACACCCTATCTCCGACCTGGTTCTTGGCGGTCGGGTGGCGCATCAGATACCCGAACTTGTCGTTCCGGTTGCTGCCCTGGTAGTTGGCAATCGCCGTCACCGCCCCGTGCACGTGCAAGCTGTCCGGCGCGAGCGTCCCGTCATTCCGGCGTTCGAGAATCAGACGCTGCTTGCGATTGATTCCGGTAGTGGGGTCGAGGACGTCGTAGCCGAATTTCGAATCTGTCCGCACGAATCGAGCGGCGGTCGTCTCCGCCGCAGGATCGGCCCGAGAAGGCGCCGCCTGGGACGGCTTTGTCCGTTCCGCCTTGAGCGCTTCAAATTCCTTGCGCAGTTGGCGGTTTTCCGCTTCCAGCGTGTCGAACCGCTCGAGAACGCCGGGTGCGGCCGCGGGCGGCGCCGCCACGAGTGACGGCGCCGGCTTGCGCCCGGCAGACTCCGGTGGGGGCCGGGCCGCGGGCACGCTCGCCGCGCCTGCGGTCTTGGCGGGGGCGCGGGCAACGAAACACTGCGCCCGGCGGGCAGTGATGGCGGCGCACGTGGCGGCGGCTTCGCCGCGGTGGGCGAAGGCATCGGCGAGCACCACGCGGAACAGCCCGTCGCCCTTCGAATCGTCGATGACCGGCATGCCGGCCCGGGACAAGTCCGCGAGCGTCTGCGCCAGCGCCGTCCTCGCCTTCGCCGCACGGGTCTCGCTCCTGAACGCCCCGAGTTGCACCCGCCAGCCGGTCGGCGGGCGCATCCCCGGGGCGGGTGCGGCCGCGGGCGGCGCCGCCGTCACGGTTATGTCCTCGGCCGACCCCGGATACGCGTGCGCCGGGAGCATGGCGACGAAGACGGCGAGGAGCACTAGGCGCGCAACGAAGAAACGCTTCGAAGAGGCCGGATGACCGGACGGTCCGGGGACAAGCACGGTTGTGTACCAAATTGTACCAAATCCTGACACGGCACTGTAGGACATTTCGATTGTCACGAATGGGACATTTACCATCGCACCCACGGGCGTTCATGGTCCTTGCCCTCCACACCGATCACCTGACCTTCTACTCTGTGCACACATAAATATAATGATCGTGTGTTTTAGAAGTCGGATAGTACTTTTTCGGTGTTCGAGGTCTCGCACCGCGGCATCAGTAGCCCGGAGAAGGTCGAGCCGGGTTTCTGGCGGGTGCGGGTCGAGCCGAACTCGTGGCGCCGCTCCCGAGGAACTCCGCCAGCCGTTCGGCGATCACATAGACCGTGGCGTTGGTGTTGGCGTGGGTTACCTCGGGCATGATCGAGGCGTCGGCCACCCACAGGTTGTCGAGCCCGTGGACGCGCAGGCGCTGGTCCACCACCGAGGCGGGGTCTTCCGCCGGTCCCATCCTGCAGGTGCCGGAGGCGTGGTGGTAGCTGTCGTAGGTGGACCGGGCGAAGGTCGCCCAGTCCTCGTCGGGCGCCGGGTTGCGTACCGCGCCGTAGAACTCGCGCATCGGCGAGGTGCGGGCGAGGTCCCGGAGGAACTCCATGGCCGCCACCGTCTTCTCCACGTCCTTCGGGTCTTCCAGCAGCCCCGTCTCCACCACGGGGAAATCCCTGGCATCCAGGCTGGGGAGGCGGATCCGTCCCGAGGCCCCTTGCTCTAGCAGTTGAACGGACAAGGGCAGCAGCGTGCCGACTCCTTCGATCCTGGTGGGCGGCCGCAGCGAAGCGCTGAAGTCGCCGTGACCGATGCTGGGGGAGGTCCGCGCCAGGAGGCGAAGCCTCGACAGGGTCCACGCCACCTCGAAGTCCTGGGCGGCCTCGAAGGTCACGTGGACGACGGCGTGGTCCTGGAAGTTTCCTCCGACGCCCTCCAGCCCGTGGGTCACCTCGATGCCCATCCGCTCCAGCTCCGCGGCCGGGCCGATGCCCGACAGCATGAGGACCTGGGGGGTGCGGT
>JAPPNF010000091.1 GCA_028818755.1 Deltaproteobacteria bacterium
AAAGGGGACATCTCTGCTTTGTCAAAAGGGGACATTTTGGCTTTGGTTTGACAGCATGGAGCGCCGCCGGAAGGCATGTATTCGAGACGGAGGCGCCGCCGCGGAAGGGTTCCCAGGGCGCTTCGGACGGCTCCCTTGGTCGCGTCAGAACGCTCCCTTGGTCACGGCGTAAAGGGATGCAGCAGGCCGCCGCGAAGCTCGAGCTGCCGGTTCATCCGGGCGGCCAGGTGGCGGTTGTGAGTCGTGACAATCAGGCCCAGTCCGCGTTTCTCGTTGAGTCCGCACAGCAGGTCCTCGATCTCGCCCGCGGTGGCGGGATCGAGATTGCCCGTGGGTTCGTCGGCAAGCATGACCCGCGGCCCCAGAATCAGCGAGCGCGCGATCGCCACCCGCTGCTGCTCGCCGCCGGAGAGCTCGCCCGGGCGGTGCGTCAGCCGATGTCCGAGACCGACGGTCTCCAACAACTCGAGCGCGGACGCGCGCGCCCTGGGACGGTCCCAGCGCGCGATGAGGGCCGGCATCATGACGTTCTCGAGGGCGCTGAAGTCGGGCAGCAGGTGGTGGAACTGGAAGACGAAGCCGATGGTCCGGTTGCGCAAGCCCGAGACCTCGTCATCGCTCCAGGCGGTCACGTCGCGTCCCTCGTAGTGCAGCGTACCGCGGTCGGGGCGCTCGAGAGTGCCGATGATGTAGAGCAGCGTGCTCTTGCCGACGCCGGACTCGCCGACGATGGCGAGCCGTTCGCCCTGACTCAATGACAGGTCGAGGTCCGCCAGCACGTCCACCTGCTTGCCGCCTCCGCTGAAGGACTTCGCCAATCCCCGTACTTCGATCAACGCCGCCACGTTTCGCTACTCGTATCGAATGACGTCCACCGGGTGCAGCTTGGCCGCCTGCCGCGCGGGGTAGATGCTGGCGAGACAGCAGATCGCAAGAGAGGCCAGGGCCACCAGCCCGAAGTACAAGGGGGAGATGCTCACCGGCACCGTGGAGACCGGAAAGACGCCCTCCGGCAGCTCGATGAACTGATAGCGTTGAAGCGCCAGCGCCAGCACGTAGCCGATGACCACCCCGCACAGCGTGCCGACGGCGCCGATGACCCACCCCTTCAAGAGAAAGATCAGCCGTATGCCGCCGCGGGAGGCGCCCATGGAGCGCAGCACCGCGATGTCCTTGCGCTTTTCCATCACCACCATGATCAGCGTCGAGACGATGTTGAACGCCGCGATCATCACCATCAGCAGCAGCACCAGAAAATACACGGTCTTCTCCAGCCGCAGGGCCGCGAAGAGGTTGGGCCACAGACGCGTCCAGTCCTCCACCAGATACCTCTCGCCCACCGCGCGCTGAATCTCCTCGGCGATGTCCCGAGCGTCTCCCACGTCGTCGACGGTGATCTCGATGCTGGTAGCGACCTTGCCGATCCCGAAGAACCGTTGCGCATCCGCGAGGCCCAGGAAGACCAGGCCGCTGTCGTACTCCCGCATGCCCGAGTCGAAAATGCCGACCACCGCGAAGCGCCTGATCCGCGGGACGATGCCCACCGCGGTGGGGCTCCCGATGGGCGAAACCGCCTGCAGCGCGTCGCCCGGTTTTACCCGGAGCTTGGTCGCCAACCGATCGCCGATGATGATTCCGGGGAGCTGCAGCGGGCGCCCGTCCACGACCACCGGCGTGCGCTCCCCGAGGGCACTCAGGCGGCCCTGCTGCAGGTATGACTGGAGATCCACGTGGGACCGGCCCGGGTCGATGCCGCGCACCAACACCCCGGTGACACGACTTCCCGCCGTCAGGATGATCTGTCCCGCAAGGGCCGGTGAGGCCGTCTTCACGTCATCGCGCTTCTCCAGTCGTGCCGCCAGCTCGTCGTAGCCCCGCAAGTAGGACGCCGGCCTGACCAGCTCGATGTGGGAGTGCAGGCCCAGGAGACGGTCCCGGAACACCTCCTCGAACCCGGTCATCACCGCGATCGCGACGTTCAGGGTGACCACCGCGATCATCACCCCGAGGATGGAGATAAGCGTGAGCAGGGAGATGAACCGCTCGCTGCGTCGGGCCCGGAGATAGCGCAGCCCTACGAACAACTCGTACCGCATCGTCAGGTGCGCAGAAGCGGGAAAAGGATCACGTCACGGATCGAAGGCGAGTCTGTCAGCAGCATGATCAGTCGATCAATGCCGATGCCCTCTCCGGCGGCCGGAGGCATGGCGTACTCGAGCGCGCGCACGTAGTCCTCGTCCACCTCGCAGGCGGTGTCGTCCCCGGCCCGCCGGGCGGCGGCCTGTTCCTCGAACCGTCGCCGCTGATCATCAGGATCGTTCAGCTCGGAGAAGGCGTTGGCCAGCTCCCTGCCGCCGATGAAGAGCTCGAAACGGTCGACCAGGGCGGGATTCGAGTCGTTCCGGCGCGCCAGGGGCGAAACTTCCAGGGGATAACCGGTGACGAAGGTGGGCTGGATCAAGCGCGGCTCCACCAGGCGCTCGAAGATCTCCACCAGCAGCTTGCCATGGCCCAGCTTGGGATCGAGATCGAGGCCGAGCCTGCCGGCAACCTTCCGCAGGCCTTCCGGGGTTGCAAGCTCCGACTCCTCCGCGCCGGCGTACCGGGCCACGCCTTCGGTCAGGGAAAGTCGCTGCCACGACCTCTCCAGGTTGACCTCGTGCTCGCCGCAGGGGATGCGGAGGCTCCCGTGAATCTCCTCCGCCAACGTCACGAAGAGCTCCTCGGTAAGCTCCATCATGTCCTCGTAGTCGGCGTAGGCCTGATAGAACTCGAGCATGGTGAACTCGGGGTTGTGGCGCGTGGAAATGCCCTCGTTGCGGAAGTTCCGGTTCAGCTCGAACACGCGGTCGAAACCCCCCACCAGCAGCCGCTTGAGAAACAGCTCCGGCGCCACCCGCAGATAGAGGTCGAGGTCCAGGGCGTTGTGATGGGTCACGAAAGGCTTGGCCGCGGCTCCGCCCGCCATGGGCTGCATCATCGGCGTCTCGACCTCGAGGAACCCTCGTTGCTCCAGGAAGCCGCGCACGAGCCCGATGACCCGCGAGCGATTGCGGAAGACCTCGCGGACCTCGGGATTGACCATCAGGTCCACGTAACGCTGCCGGTAGCGCGTCTCCACGTCCTTCAGGCCATGCCACTTCTCCGGCAGGGGCCGAATGCACTTGGTCAGGAGGGTGACCTCCCTGGCCTGGATCGTGAGCTCGTTGGTGCGGGTCCGGAAGAGGCTCCCGCACACCCCCACGATGTCGCCGACGTCGAGGGAGCGGACCCGTTCGTAGGCCTCGTCCCCCAGGCCGTCCCTGCGGGCGTAGACCTGCAGCCTTCCGGTCCCGTCCTCGACCTCGAAGAACGCCGCCTTGCCGTGCGGCCTCAGCGCCCGTATCCGGCCGCCCAACGCGAACTCCTCCGACAACGCTTCCAGTTCCGGTGGAGCGAGATCCCCGTGGCGGTTACGGATTTCCCCGGCCGTATGGCTGGGACGGAAGTCGTTGCGATAAGCGGCCAGACCCCCTGCCTTGAGTTGCGCCACCTTGTCGCGGCGCGCCGCCACCTGTTCGTTGACTTCGTCCATGTGATGAGGGGGATGGGGGCTCGGCCGAATCACAGCATGCCAAGCTGCAGCTTGGCCGCGTCCGACATGAGGCTGGGATCCCAGGGCGGCTCCCATACGATCTCGAGGTGCACGTCGTTGACACCGTCCACCGCCCTGACCTTCTCCTCCACCTCCATGGGAAGGGACTGGGCGGCGGGGCAGTTCGGCGCGGTGAGGGTCATGGAGATGGCGGCGTTCCCGAGGGGATCCAGCTCCACGCCGTAGATCAAACCCATTTCGTAGATGTTGACCGGGACCTCGGGATCATAAACTGTCTGCAGGGCCTCGATGACCCGCTTCTCGGTATCTTTCTGGTCTGCGACGGTTTCCACGAACTCTCTCCCGCTCCGCTATTCTGTGCTGACCGCCTTTTCCTCGCCGTCCAGGGCCGCCCGCAACGTGTGCCACGCCAGCGTAGCGCACTTGACACGCGCCGGGTAGTCCCGGACGCCCGCGAAGGCCGCCAGCTTGCCCATGCCCGGGGGGTCGGACTCCGCGCCGTCCGCGGGCGCGACCATGCGGTGGAAGCGCTCGAAGAGGGCCACGGCGTCTTCCCGCGTTTGCCGCTTCAGGCTTTCGGTCATCACCGACGCGGAGGCGATGGAGATGGCGCAGCCCGTACCCTCGAACCGGATGTCCTTCACCTGGCCGTCTTCCACCTGCAGATGGACCGTGACCTTGTCGCCGCAAAGGGGATTGATCCCCCTGGCGCTTCGATTGGCTTCCGCCAGCGGGCCGAAGTTGCGCGGCCGGCGGTTGTGATCCAGTATCAACTCCTGGTAGAGGTCCCTCAGGTCAGACACCGCTGAACAGCCTCCATGCCGTTTCCAGCCCGTCGGCCAGCACATCGACCTCGGCCTCGGTGTTATAGCACGCGAACGACGCGCGCACCGTGGCCGGCACTCCGAACCGCTCCATGACCGGCATGGCGCAGTGGTGTCCGGTCCTCACCGCGATCCCTTCCTGGTCGAGGATGGTGCCGATGTCATGGGCATGGACATCGCCCAGGACGAAAGACACCAGCGACGCCCGGCGCCCGGGCGTCCCCACCAGGCGCACGCCGGGAACCCGCGCGAGGCGCTCCACGGCATACGCCACCACCCGGTCTTCGTGGCTCGCCACCGCATCGATGCCGAGAGCGGTGACGTACTCCACCGCCGCCCCCAGGCCGATGACGCCGGCGATGTTGGGGGTCCCGGCCTCGAACTTGTAGGGCAGCACATTGTATTCGGTCTCTTCGAAGCTGACCGATAGAATCATGTCTCCGCCACCCTGGTAGGGCGGCATCTCCTCCAGCAGGGCGGCCTTTCCATACAGCACGCCGACACCCGTGGGGCCGTAGAGCTTGTGGCTCGAAAAGGCGTAGAAGTCACAGTCGAGGGCCCGCACGTCCACCCGGGCGTGGGGCACCCCCTGGGCGCCGTCCACCAGCACCGGAACGCCGGCCCGATGGGCGTCGTCGATCATTTGCTTGATGGGGTTCACCGTGCCGAGGGCGTTGGAGACGTGCGGCAGGGCCACCATCCGGGTCCTGGGGCCCAACAGCCGGTGGTACGCATCCATCACGATGTCGCCGTGGTCGTCCACCGGGATCACCCGCAAGACCGCTCCCTTCTCCTGGCAGATGAGCTGCCAGGGGACGATGTTGGAGTGATGCTCCATGGCCGAGATGACGACCTCGTCGCCGGCCTGGAGACGGGCGCCGCCGTAGCACCGGGCGACGAGGTTGATGGCCTCGGTGGTGCCCCGGACGAAGACGATCTCCCGCTCCTCCGCGGCGTTAAGGAACTTCCGGACCGCCGTCCTCGTCCCTTCGTAGGCGCGCGTGGCGGTCTCGCTCAACCAGTGGACGCCGCGATGGATGTTGGAGTTCTCGGTCTCGTAGTACTCGGCGACGCGCCGGATCACCGCACGCGGCTTCTGGGCCGTGGCCGCGTTGTCGAGGTAGACCAGCGGCTTGCCGTGAACCGTCTGGCCGAGGACCGGGAAATCCTCCCGCACCCGCTCCACGTCATAGCAGCCGTCCGTGTTGTTCCGCTCCGCTGTCTTGGACTGTTTCACGTTCATTCCGCTTGGCCGGGCCGTCAGACCCCCAATTCGGCGAGGACTCCGTTCTCGAGACCGGCGCGCAACGGTTCGATGGCGATGCCGTCGAGGACCTCCCCGGCGAAACCGTGGACCAGCAGCTCCCTGGCAATACTCTCGTTCAATCCGCGCGAGCGCAGGTAGAAAAGCTCATCCTCTTCCAGTTGCCCGATGGTGGTGCCGTGGGAGCAACGGACGTCGTCGGCCAGGATCTCCAACTGCGGCTTGCTGTCGATCTCCGCGTCGCGGGAAAGCATGAGGTTCTTGTTGGACTGTTGCGCGTCGGTCTTCTGCGCCTCCTTGCGCACGACGATCTTGCCGTTGAACACCGCCCGCGAACGCCCGCTCAGCACCCCCTTGTAGAGCTCGCGGCTGGTGCCGTGAGGCCTGGCGTGCTCGATGGCGGTGCGGTTGTCCACGTGCTGCGTGCCGCCCGCCACGTAGAGGCCCCGGAGCTGGCAGTCGGCTCCCTCACCGTCGAGCAGTGCGTTGATCTCCACCCTCGTCATGTTCCCGCCCGAGGCGACGGAAAGCGACCGGTAGCGGCTGTTGCGCGCCTGATGCACCTGGACGGTGCCCAAATGGAACGCCCCGCCGCCTTCCCTCAGCAGGCGGTAGTGGTCCAGCTCGGCGTCGTCCTCCAGGACGATCTCCGTGACGGCGTTGGTGCAATAGACCCCGTCCCCCGCCCCCGAGTAGGTCTCCACCAGGGTGAGCCGGCTGCCGGCCCCCACCACCACGAGGGTCCGGGGGTGGACGATGCGCCCGGACGCCTGCTCCGGAACCGCGGCGAAAGCCAGGTGGACGGGCCGCTCCAGCACCCGCCCCGGACCCAGCCGGACGGCGCCGCCGTCTTCCAGGAAGGCGGTGTTGAGCGCCCGGAGCGCGTGGCCGTCATAGTCGGCGTGGCGCCCGAGATGGGCTTCCACCCAGGGGAGCCGGCTTTCCATGGCCGTGGCCAGCCGCCCGATAAAGAGGTCATCGCCGTTACCGTCCGGGCCGGCGTCGTCGCCGTCCCACGGGAACGTCAGCGCGTGGCGTTCCCATCCTTCCGAATCGAAGGGGCCGCGGCCCCGAGCAACGGCTCCGCCCGAAACATCCGGCGTGCGCAGGCGGGCCTTCCGCAGCGCCTCCAGGCTCGTGTACTTCCACTCCTCGTGCCGGGTGGACGGAAAACCCAGGGAGCAGAAGCACTCCATGGCGCGCCGGCGCAGATCTCCGGCCCAGCCGCCACCGTTGGCCGACACCCGCGCGTTGAGCTTCTCGAAATCGTCGAGGTAGCCCTGCTGCTCCGTTGCCGTCCGGGTCATGCCCCCTGGCTCCGATCCGCCGAGACGTCCGGCTGCTCGCCGGCCGCTTCCTCCACCCATGAGTAGCCGGTGTTCTCCAACTCCTGGGCGAGCTCCTTTCCGCCGGACTTCACCAGGCGTCCGTTGTGGATGACGTGGACCACGTCCGGCACCACGTAGTTGAGCAGCCGCTGATAGTGGGTCACCAGGATGATGGCCCGCTCCGGGCCGCGGAAGAGGTTGATGCCGTGGGCCACCACCTTGAGGGCGTCGATGTCCAGGCCGGAGTCGGTCTCGTCCAGGATCGCCAGGGTGGGTTCCAGCATGGTCATCTGGAAGATCTCGGCGCGTTTCTTCTCGCCGCCCGAGAAGCCGGCGTTCACCGGGCGCCGCAGCAGGTCCTCGCCCATCTCCACCGCCTGCATCCGTTCCTTGGCCAGGACCATGAAGTCCACCGCGTCCAACTCCTCCTCGCCGCGGTGGCTGCGCCCGGCGTTGACCGCGGCCCTCAGGAAATACAGGCTATTGAGGCCGGGAATCTCCACCGGATACTGGAAACCCAGGAAGATCCCTTCCACCGCCCGCAGTTCCGGGGCCATGTCGAGCAGGTCCTGTCCCTTGTAGCGGACCTCGCCGGCGGTCACCTCGTAGGTGTCGCGCCCCGCCAGCACCTGGGCCAGGGTGCTCTTGCCCGAGCCGTTGGGCCCCATGATGGCGTGGACCTCGCCCGCCGCCACCGTCAGATCGATGCCGCGGAGGATCTCCTTGCCCTCGACGCGCGCATGCAGGTTTCGAACTTTAAGCATCCCTTTTACCTTAGTGGGTGAACCACCTGTCATTCCTTCTGAAACCGAGCTGGGCGAGCCGCCGGTCGCCCCTACCCGACGCTGCCTTCGAGGCTGACCCCGAGGAGCTTCTGGGCCTCCACGGCGAACTCCATCGGCAGCTCGCGGAAGACTTCACGGCAAAAGCCGTTGACGATCATGGCCACGGCGTCCTCTTCCTTGATTCCCCGTTGCCGGCAATAGAAGATCTGGTCCTCCCCGATCTTCGAGGTCGAGGCCTCGTGCTCGATGTGGGCCGAGTTGTTCTTCACCTCCAGGTAGGGAAAGGTGTGGGCGCCGCACTCGCTGCCCATCAGCAGGGAATCGCACTGGGAGTAGTTGCGGGCGTTGGACGCGCCCTTGAGCACCTTGACAAGGCCGCGGTAGCTGTTCTGGCCGTGGCCGGCCGAGATGCCCTTGGAAACGATGGTGCTGCGGGTGTTCTTGCCCATGTGGATCATCTTGGTGCCGGTATCCGCCTGCTGGCGGTTGTTGGTCACCGCCACGGAATAGAACTCGCCCACCGAGTCGTCCCCTTGCAGGATGCAGCTCGGATACTTCCAGGTGATGGCCGAGCCGGTCTCCACCTGCGTCCACGAGATCCTGGATTTCCGTCCCGCGCACTTGCCGCGCTTGGTGACGAAGTTGTAGATGCCGCCCTTGCCGTCCTTGTCGCCGGGATACCAGTTCTGCACCGTGGAGTACTTGATCTGCGCGTCCTCCAGCGCCACCAACTCCACCACCGCGGCATGGAGCTGGTTCTCGTCGCGCATGGGCGCCGTGCACCCTTCCAGGTAGCTCACGTAGCTGCCGGCCTCGGCGATGATCAGGGTGCGCTCGAACTGGCCCGTCTGGGCCGCGTTGATGCGGAAATAAGTGGACAGCTCCATGGGGCAGCGCACGCCCTTGGGGACGTAGCAGAACGATCCGTCGCTGAAGACCGCGGAGTTGAGGGAGGCAAAGAAGTTGTCGCTGTAGGGCACCACCGAGCCGAGGTATTGACGCACCAACTCCGGGTGCTCCCGCACCGCCTCGGAGAAGGAGCAGAAGATGATGCCCATCTCCGCCAGCTTGTCCTTGAAGGTCGTCGCCACCGATACGCTGTCGAACACGGCGTCCACCGCCACCCCGGCCAACGCCTCGCGCTCGTGCAGTGGGATGCCGAGCTTCTCGTAGGTGGCCAGAAGCTCCGGATCCACCTCGTCCAGGCTCTTGGGGGCGTCCTTTTTTGCCTTGGGAGCGGAGTAGTAGATGATGCTCTGGTAGTCGATGGGTGGATAGTGGACGTTGGCCCACTTGGGCTCGGCCTCCGACTTCTCGAGCTTCGTCCAGTAGCGGTAGGCCTTGAGGCGCCAGTCCAGCAGCCACTCCGGCTCGCCCTTCTTCTCCGAGATCAGCCGCACCACGTCTTCGCTCAGGCCGGGGGGTACGTGGTCGGCCTCGATATCGGTGACGAAGCCGTACTTGTACTCGCTGCTGACCAGTTCGTTGTCGAGTTCCATGTTTGCCATTTCCTTCACGCGCGCCGAAGCGGGATGTCCATCTTCGGCATACAGGGTTCAACTGTGCAGGCCGTTCAAGCGGCCCTTGAGGCCCTCCCGGTCGGCAAGGCTCCCGATGGAGACCCCCGCCAGGTATTCCACCAGCAGCATCTGCGCCCGCTCCCAGACGGAAATCTGCGTGCATACCGTGTCATAGGGACAGCAGTGATTATCCAGGCAGTCCATCAGGCTCAGCGGCTTCTCAACGGCTTCGTAGGCTTCCTTGACGCTGATGGACTCCGGAGGTCGCGCCAGACTGAAGCCGCCCTTGCGGCCCACGTGGGAGTGGACCAGCCCCGCCGCCGCAAGGTCCTTCATGATCTTCGACATGTAATGCGTCGGAATGTCCTGCCGCGCCGCGATCTCCTTGCTCCCCACCACCCATCGCTCCGGCTGGGCAGCAAGATACGAAAGCGCCCGCACGGCATAGTCGACCTTCCTGCCGATATTCATCAGCGAGCTTCGGTCGGATGTGGCCCGAATCGTGTTCACAGCGACTTCTTGCATGTCGGATCCCCTGATCGTCAGAACTCAATGAATCGCTCATCTAGGCAAAGTCACGTGTGCGCAAGTCTTCGATTATTCGTTGAATAAATATAGACCTAATGTGTCCACATTGTCAAACCGCCGACACAGGCTAACGCCCAAAGGCAAATAAAGAAACTGGCCGTGAGGCGTTAAACGGTTAGAGGCTTATCCAAGGGTTCTCAATACTTAGGTTGATCTGGTCGGCTACTTAGGTTAAGGTCTCTTTACTCTCCAATCTTATGAAGAGAAAGGACCCTCCCATGAGCTGTATAAATCACTGTTGTGAATATTGCCTTGGCGGTGAGTGCCCTTATGCCGAAGGGAAGAGTGAACTTGAGCACAAACTTGATGCCGCGAACAAAGAAATTGCGGACCTGAAGTTCCGACTCGAAATCGAAGAGCTGATTTCTTCGACGACTGATGACCTGTATAAGTCCGTCCAGGAAGAGAATAAGGAATTGTCTAGACAGCTGCGTATCTTGGAAGCTGACAAACGCAGCCGGGAGGCTATGGCTCTCTTCGGTATCCACAACGCAGGTTGGTCTTTGTCCATTGAACATGTTCGAGAAGGACAGGTGCTCAACAAGCCTCATCCGTCAACTCCAAACTGACACCGTTATCGATCTTCTGACCAGCTTGATGCCGCTCCCTACCTGACTCACAGGAGGGAGCTTTTCTGTGTTACGTTGAAGACAGCGAGCGTCCGCCAGAGGCCCGTCAACCGTGCGCGTATACTGGTGACCTGCTCCCCGTTTTGTCCTCACCTATAAGTTAGTGGTTTCTGGTTGTGGTCCTTGCGGAACCGGGATGCAAACTCCATGGGTGTAAGTCCTTCGAGGCTCGTGTGCGGCCTCCTGGCGTTGTAGTTAACTCGCCACTCTTCGATGAGTTCCCGGGCATGGCGGTAGCTGGTGAACACGTGCTCGTTCAGGCACTCATCGCGCAGACGGCCGATGAAGCTCTCCACCAAGCCGTTCTGCATGGGCTTGCCCGGAGCGATGTAGTGCCACTCGACCCCGTGGTCCTGTTGCCACCCGAGCATCGCATTGGAGGTGAACTCGGTGCCGTTATCGGACACCACCAGCAAAGGATACCCCCGCCGTCGGGCGATGTGGTCCAGTTCTCTCGATACCCGCTCCCCGGTGATGGAGTTGTCCACGATGGTGCCCAGGCACTCCCGGGTGAAGTCATCGATCACGCACAGCACGCGGAAACGCCGGCCGTCCACCAGGGCGTCGGAGGCGAAGTCCACCGACCACCGCTGGTTCGCCCCTTGCGGGATCGTCATCGGCGCCCGGGTGCCCAGCGCCCGCTTGCAGCCGCCCCTCTTGCGCACCACCAACCGCTCCTCCTTGTAGAGCCGGTAGAGCTTCTTGCGGTTCACCACCACGCCTTCCCTCGCCAACAAGATGTGCAGCCGCCGATACCCGAAGCGGCGACGTTCCCCAGCCAACTCCCGCAGCCTCCCTCGCAGATCCCAGTCGCCCGGTCGGGTCGACCGGTGCCGGTACACCCGCGGTTCCATCCCCACCAGACCACATGCCCGCCGTTGCGAGTGGCCTCTTTCGTTGATCGCCCAGTCCACCGCTTCCCTCCGCGACCTGGGCGTCAGAAGTTTTTCCGACCATCTCCTTGAGCGTCGACACGTCCAGCATCGCTTCCGCCAACAGCCGCTTCAGCTTGGCGTTCTCCGCCTCCAGGCTCCGCAGCCGCTTCGTCTCCGACACCTCCAGCCCCCCGTACTTCGAGCGCCACTTGTAGAACGTCGCGTCACTGATGCTGTACTTTCGGCACAGCTCCGCCGCCCCCAGTCCCGCCTGGTGCTCCTTCAGTATCCCAACGATCTGCGCTTCGCTGTACCTGCTCTTGCGCATGGGCCTCCCCCTCTTCGGTCAGAGACTAACCTCTGAGTGAGGACATTCAAGGGGAGCAGGTCAGAGAGATTATCAGCGGTGAGGAACTGGTACCTTATTGGTAAGAAGATGAAGGATCGACAGGTAATCCCGTCAGTTCTCGCAACTTCTATTTCTTGTCAGAAGCCCTTAACCGTTTAACGCTGGCCGTAATGTTTTGGGGCTGGGGTTCAAACTCCCGAGCCGAATTCGCTGTCCTTCGGCCCTGTCCGAGCTCATACACCCTCATGATTCAAGACCCGCGAGCACCTGATCGAGGCTGGACACCACTTCGTACCGGGCCGGTGCCTCTCCGCATTCGAGCGCCTCGAAATGTGCTCTACCGCACTCAACCTTGGCCTTCTCCACGCCCCGGAGATCACCCAGCAACGCACTGCCCTTGGTCTCCACCACGAAGTACAATCGCTCGCCCTCGTCGGACTGGATCACCATCGCCCAATCCGGGTTGTAGCTCCCCAGCGGCGTTGGCACGGTGAACCAGCCGGGAAGCTTGGCGTAGACCTTAACTGCGTTATTCTTCTCTAGCTCATCGGCGAAGCGAGCTTCCGTATCGGATTCGTACAACACCTTCTCGTAAACCGACTTGGCGGTATCGCGCATGTTTTTCAAATAGCCGATGATCTCTTCTTGTCCGAAGAGTTCCTGGGCATAGTACGCATCGTCCCCGATGCGCTGGTACTTGATACCGTCCACCACCACCTGCTGTTTACAACGATTGATGACTTGCGCAGCCAAAGTGATGAATTGTTGCGGGTTGCTCTTGAAGTCATCGAGGCGTGTGCTTTCACGGAGAATCCGGTAGAGGCTACGGCGTGTGAGTTGCGTCCGGTCCTGAAGCTCAGTGAGCAGGTCGGGTAACTCGATGTATGGCTCTTCCAACGTCACGGTGGCCGCTCCGACTTTTTCGGTCGCTTCCACGCCGGCCTGACCGATGGCGATATCCGCCTTACGCCATTGCAACCGGGTCTTGGGGATCGCCGGTGCATCCCTTAGCCCAGCGACGCACTTCGCCACCAGAGCTTTATTGTCGAACATCACATGGTAAGTGGTCTTATGCTTGATACGGTCCCAAAGTTCTCTGAATTCTGGGCTGTCTAGCATCGCTTGGCGTGGACGCACGGCCTTGCGTTCGTCGGCGTTCCTGACGTCGAGGCGTCCGGCGGCCTTGCGCAGAAGCGAGAGAATGTCCGTACGCTGAGTCGAAAACTGCTCGGGCAAATCAACGGCGTCGTCCCTGAGCGCCTCCCGCAAGGAATCCTGTACTCGCCCTTGAGCGTCGAGATAGCCCAATCCTTGAAGATACCGGTACAGGGTCTGCGACGCCTGCAATCCCAGAGCCACCGTCTTTCCGTCCTGACCCACCACCGGGATAGTCGCGAACTGATGCTCATCGACAATGCCGAATCGGATACCGGTATCCTCCTCGATCTCCCGTTGTAGATTTTCCGCAAACTGCTCGTAACTCTCCCGCGCTACCACGGTCAGGGTATTTGTCTCGAAGCCGCGCAACCGCTCGCCCTCCTGGTTGACACACAGACGCAGGCCACGCCCGATCGTCTGCCGCCGCTCGCGCTCCGTATGGATGTCGCGCAGGGCGCAGATCTGAAAGACGTTAGGATTGTCCCAACCCTCGTGCAGCGCTGAATGGGAGAAGATGAACTTGAGCGAGGTGTCGAGGCTCAGGAGTCTTTCCTTCTCCTTCATGATGAGATTGTAAGCCCGTTCGGCGTTCTCCCGGTTGGTCTGGTTGTTCTCTGCCGTATCCGTCCAGACACCTTTCCTGTCGATAGAGAAGTACCCGTTGTGCACTTCCTCGGCCGCGGCGGTGAGATCCACCTCGCCAAACAGCGTGTGGTAGTCGGGATGATTGGCCAGACGGCGGTACTCCTCCTCGAACATCAATGCGTAATCGCCTTTGACCGGGTTCCCCGCGTCATCGTAGCTTCGATAGCGATCCACCGCGTCCACGAAGAATAGGCTCAGCACCTTGATCCCCAAGGGCCGCAGGCGCTTTTCCTTATCGAGATGTTCGCGGAGGGTGCGCCGGATCATCTGCCGCTGTACGGCATTGGAGTCCACGTCGCCCCACGCCTGTCCGGGACGCAGATACTGCTGGCCGTCGGGCACGCGTAATTCAACGAACTCGTTCCCCTTTTCCACGCGAATCTCACCGATACGGCAGCCGCGATATACCGCACGACGTGTCGTCTGCTCGAGGTCGTCGCCGTCCTGGACAATGACCTCTCGACGCCGAACGCCACCCGATGATGTCGTCACATCAATTTCGACCCTGGCATTGACAGCTCCACGGCGGTTGTTCGTCGAAACGAGCCTGACATAGGGCTTGTTGTGTGCATCTTCCACAGTGGCTGACGCCACCTCGATCTGTTTCACCAACTTGCGCTCGTAGGCCTCCACCGCGTCGAGACGGTAAACCATATGGTGCTTGTCTACATGCGTCGCGGAATAGCGCAGCGTACACAAAGGATTCATGGCGTCGAGCGCCGCCTTACCCTGTCCCTTAACCCGCCATCGACGCTCTGCGGCTCGTCGACGATCAAGATGGGGTAGGTGGCCTTGATTAGATCGATGGGTCGCTCGCCGCCGGTCTTCTCGCTATCTTTGTAGAGGTTATTGACATCCTTCTTGTTGATAGCACCCACGGTCACCACCATAATCTGGATCTGTGGGCTCGTAGCAAAATTGCGCACCTGTCCGAGCTTCACCGAATCGTAGAGGAAATACTCAAACGGTACCCCGGAATACAGCGCGTGGAAGTGGTCCTCGGTGATTTGAAGCGACTTATAGACGCCCTCCTTGATAGCCACCGATGGGACAACGACGACGAACTTTGTGAAGCCGTAGCGTTTGTTCAACTCAAAGATCGTACGCAGGTAGACATAGGTTTTCCCCGTTCCCGTCTCCATCTCCACGGTGAAGTCGCCCGACGCAAGCGATTCGGACGGTGGCAGCCCATTGCGAAGTTGGATCTCATTCAGGTTCGCGAGGACATCGTCGTCGAGCAAGATCAACCGGTTCCCGATGCCCAGGTCGCTCTCCGCAAAGGCAAATCGACCCACGCTGTCCACGCCGGCACGTGTGACCGTGAACTCCGTGCGACACGCCTCCTGGCCGCGAAACAGGTCGCACACGGCGTCCACGGCCTGGAGTTGAAAGTCAAGGTCAGGTTCGAAGCGGATTTTCATTGCGCTGGAACGAGTCTCGGTGACGGGCAGAACGGATGCCCATTGCCTCGCAAGGATACTTATAGGCTTCGTATATCGCGCAAACCGCGTTGTTCCAGTATTGCAGCCAAATTGGTCTTTGCGACATCGTCTACGAAGGCGCTATCGCGGAAAACTACCGTAGTGTCACTAGCCGGTGCCAGCTCATCGCACCAGTCTGCGATGCCCGCTCCCAGTCGTTCCACCCTTGCGCGGTCGATGGCGTCTTCGAGACAGGCAAACAAGGTGCCCGCGCCAACCGAGTAAACCGACTTGCCCTCGATGAAGCGCGCTTCCACGGGCACGCAAAGATCAAGGCCAAGTTTAAGTAGTAGCTCGTAGAGTAGGTCCTGATCCGTTCGATCCGGCCTAATGTTCTCGATGCTGTTGAGAAGTTGTTCCGAAAGATCTTGTGCGGTGCTGGGGGTCGGATTCCAAGAACGGATGTTGGAGTCTTCCAATTTGAAAAGCCGAAATCCAAGATCACCATTAGCGTACGCTGGATTGCCGGCACTCAAAGGAGGTTGTTTCCCTTGGGGTTTTCTATGTCCTTCCGTCCGTTTAAGTAGTTCCCCTATTCCCTTCCTCAGGCGATCCTTAGTGATATCTGAAAGTCGCTCCTTTTGCTCCCGTCCTTCGTCAGCTAATGCCGTCGGTGCATCAAGTTGCACGAGAATCCACCTTCGCGAGGTACCACGCTTCCGATTCAAGGAATACGTAGCATATGCCGTGGTCCCGCTCCCTGCGAAGAAGTCTAAGACTATGTCCGAGTCACCAGCGATCCAGTCTATAATACGTTCCATAAGATCGACGTGCTTCTCGGTGTCAAACGACACTACATTACCCTTGATTGATACGTCCATCCAGTTGTCACCAATCAGTTTATAGTCTCTAGGAGGCACATAATATTGTATAACGCCATCATCATTCAATCGGAGAAACTCCATACTCACATTGGTCGCCTGCTTATGATCCAAAAAATAGTCGTCCAAGTCCAAGGTGGTACTCCCGTTACGCTTCTCGTCCAAGAACCTGTCATAGTTGTCTCTTGCAGTCATCGCCCTGTCGGGACTCCATCGCCATTGTCCGGTGTCTGGGGTTTGACCGAATAGATCATAGCGCATACTAGGCCTATCTGTCCCACGCCAAAACGTGTCCCACTTCCCGGCGTGGGTGACGTCTGCACCGTACGACAGCTTGGGGAGCCGAGACGACGAGGACCTGCTGAAACAAAGCAAATATTCGTGGCCCGAAGCGAGTGTTGAGATATTTTCGAACTGCGACTGTACGTTCTTGACGCCCCTGCGAACAACTATCATGTTGCGAAAATTCTCCTCGCCGAAGATCTCCGAACAGATACACCTGAGATTATGAACTTCATTGTGATCGATCGATATCACAATGAAGCCATCTGTTGACAGCAAGGACTTGGCAAGAGTGAGTCGCGGATACATCATATTGAGCCATGCAGTGTGAAAACGGCCGGACGATTCGGTGTTCGACGACAATTTACGCGTTGTGCCACCATAACTTGTTGCTTGACCGGTTAGCTCCAAGTAATTCTGGATGCTGTCGCGGTAATCGTCCGGGTAAATGAAATCTTGTCCGGTGTTGTACGGCGGATCGATGTAGATGAGTTTCACCTTGCCCGCATAGCTCTTCTGCAGGAGCTTCAGCGCTTCCAGGTTGTCGCCCTCGATCATGATATTCTGGGTCGTGTCCCAGTCTACGCTGTCTTCGAGGCAGGGGCGCAGGGTGCCAGTGGAGGGCGTCAAGGCCAGTCGTCTTGCTTGGCGCTTGCCGTGCCAGTTGAGGCCATATTTTTCATCGCGCTGATCGACGGTGTCGCCTAATAATTGTTTAAGCACATCGAAGTCGACCTTACCCTCGGTAAAGGCCTCAGGAAACAACTCCTTCATTTCTTCCAGGTTCTCGGCAATGAGGTCCCGGGAGCGAGTCTCCGGGTCGCCTGCAGCGATCTTCTTCACAGCGTCCTCTCCAGCAGTAGTCGGTCGTCTCGTGTTTCGACCAATTCCTTCTTGTTGATTCTCACCAATCGGCTCGATTCGCGCAGTGCTGGCTAGGCCCTCAAAGTCTCGATCGCACGACGTCACGATCGTTGCGCAGTCGCGCAAGCTCCAGGTTTAACTCGACGCGCCGCGACAGTTGCAGTTCCTTGTTGGCCGCCAAGTGTACCTCCGCAATTCGCTCGTTTAGACGTTGGTACTCCTCTAGCGCATTTCTTCGCGTTGTCGCGGTTGCA
The DNA here is from genome assembly GCA_028818755.1 of Deltaproteobacteria bacterium. Lineage (GTDB taxonomy): Bacteria > Desulfobacterota > Binatia > UBA9968 > JAJDTQ01 > JAJDTQ01. Next base: position 17,263 of record JAPPNF010000091.1, read on the forward strand.
CCGGAGGTGGGGAGCGAAAACTCCCCCGTAACGTTGGCGGCCCGAAGTGCGTGTAGGGTATCGAGCCAGCCTTGGTAGAGGGCGTACAATGTGGTTTGGGGCTGACGGACAAGTGCAAGCGCCTCGCGAAAGGCGGCAACGGGCTGGTCAGCGCAGTCACCACGGAGACGCACCACGATCACTTCGCCGTCAAGCACTGTCTCGGCGGCATCGGCTCGCGATCGGCGCTTGTGTGCCATTGAGATCTCGGGCTCTTTCCCACGCCACGTCACGAGCAATACTGGATACGGAACGGCCCGATGAACGATCTCCACGAGGCGGTCTACTCGTCCGTTCGGGAGTTGGAGTAACTCGACGGGCCGGGCGGCGCCCGGCGCCGCCCGTAGAACGAGCTTCAGGACGGCGATCTCCAGATACTCGCGCTCTTCATCCCGGTATTTGGCCACGCCAATGGTGTTCGGTTTGAGCGCAGCTAGCCAGTGCAGCTGCTTGATGTGCTCCCGGATCCAGTGCTTGTCGGGCGCGGTGGGGGCGCCGTTGTCCAGCAACAACGCTTTGGGCACACGGCGGTCGACGAACGCGTCAGGCGGGAGCGCCAGAGCGGCAACGGGGTCGAAGGTCTTCATGCCGCGTCCTCCGCCAATACTACCACGAACGCCACCACCTCGAAGTCATTCACACCGGTGAACTCACCAGCCATGCCGTGTGTCCCTCCGGGCGAGAACAGGCTCGCGACAGCCCGCTCCTCGCGGGTCCCGACGATGGATGCTACGGCACCCGCCAGCAGCCCTTGCGTGGCACGCATGTCCTCGCCCTGCCGTGTGGCGTCGTCGAAACGTGAGCAGGCATCAGTGTCGGGAACACTTCTTCCCTGGCAGACCCGCTTGAGGCGATCCAGTATCCCCTTCGCCTGGGTCAAGGGGAGCGAGACGTTTCCATCCGCGCCCATATGGACTAAGTAGTGCGGGGCCAAGGGATAACCCGGCTCGAAGCTACGCTCTGCTTTATCGCCCTCCGCGCGCAGGCAGAAGATTACGCCAGGTGGCGTCTCGGTATCAGCGGCGGTCGTTACGGCAAAGACGCCCAGCGGTACGGCATCCAGGTCGTAGGGGTCGCGCTTACGGTAGTCTGCCAAATCAATACGGAAGTCGGTGAGGGTGAGATCGGTGATGGAGGTTCCGGATGACAGGTCTTCCAGGTCGATCACGGCGTCCTGGAGCTTCAGAAGCTGCCGCCGTCGGTACCCGAGGTCGTTCATGGTGTCGCCAGAACTCTGCTCGATCAGATTCTCCTCTCCAGTGGCGGAAATGTCCAGGAGCACCATGCGACCGCTAACGCGCTGCTCCAGGCGAAGATACTCTTCCAACTCCATGTTGGGCCAGAAATTGACGAGTTGGATGCGCTCGTTGGGCGAGCCGATGCGGTCAATCCGCCCGAAGCGCTGGATGATCCGCACCGGATTCCAGTGAATGTCGTAGTTGATGAGATAGTCGCAATCCTGGAGGTTCTGACCTTCCGATATACAGTCCGTGGCGATCAACAGATCGATCTCTCCCTCCCCTGCCAAATCCTCTGGGCGTTCCTTAGCACGGGGTGCGAATGCAGACAGGATCGAGGCCAAATCCCGCGGCAGTTGCGGCAGCGTAGGCTGATTGCCTCCAGTGCCGGTCACTAGTGCCGACTCGACACCAAGGTGATCGCGGACCCATGGGGCCAACTGGTCGTAAAGGTATCGCGCCGTATCCGCGAAGGCCGTGAACACGATCACCTTGCGGTTGTCGGGGTTCACAGGATCGCGTAACTTCCGTTCGATGACCTCACGCAACGTGGTGAGTTTGGCGTCGCATTCAGGGATAACGCGTTGGGCTGCGTCGTGAAGGCGAGTGAGCCGCTTACGGTCTTCTAACAGATCCTGCCGCCAGCGGATCGGGTCGACATCCTGCAGCAGAACTTTGACCTTGCGACCCACGAGCAGGCTCTCGAAAACCGGGTCCTCAACGTCGATGTCCCCGATGTCAATTTCTTCCAGCTCCTCCGCCTGATGGTCGAGGCGAGCGAGCGTCGCTTCAACATCGTCGAGTTGCCGTCGTACTGTCAGGGCGAAGGAGGCCACCGAGCTCTCCATGCGCTTTAACGCATTGACACGCAGGAGTTGGACCAGGCTTTCCTCGCGATCCGCCTGCCGGAAGAGCCCATCACGGCCTCGAAGTCGCGTGCTGTATTTCCTGTCGTAGGCTTCCTGCCTGTGCGGCAGCACATAGCGAAGTGGCGCGTAGGCCGCAAGATGCAGCCGACGGATCTCCGTATTGACCTCTCGAATGGAGGGAAAGTCGCCGGCAAGGTCGACGTCAGGCTTGAGATTGATGGGTTTGAGGCGCTCCGGAAAGCGACCAGTCTCCTGGGTGCCGTAGTATTTCTCAATATGGCGGCGCGAGCGCGCGATGGTGAGGCAATCCAGGAGTCTGAAGTAGTCGAAACCGAGTAGATCGACAAGTCGCGTCGGCGTGCGCGCAGGCTCCGGCAGATCGAGCCAGCGATTGAATTGCTTCTGCGCCAACCGGGTCGTAGCGTTGATGCTGGGTACGCCGTGATCGGACAGTGCAGCGTCATTGCCCTCAGTTGCGAAAAGCGATCTGATTGCGCAGATCCGCCAGCCGGTTATTGACCGGCGTGGCTGAGAGCATGAGGACGCGGGTTTTGACGCCGTCCCGGACAATCCGGTGCATGAGACGGTCGTAGCGCGTTTCGCCATCCTGACGAGGCGTGTTTTTGTTGCGGAAATTATGCGATTCGTCGATGACCACGAGATCGTAGTTGCCCCAATTCACATGGGCAAGGTCGATATCGCCTGACTTTCCACGGTCGCGCGACAGGTCGGTATGATTGAGAATGTCGTAGCTGAAGCGATCGCTGGCAAGCACGTTGCGGCGGTCGTTGGCACGATAGAGGCCCCAATTGTCCCGCAGCCGTTTCGGGCAAAGCACCAGAACGCGGTCGTTGCGCAACTCGTAGTACTTAATGATGGCGAGCGCTTCGAACGTCTTACCCAGGCCAACGCTGTCAGCGATGATGCATCCACCGAACCGGTTGAGTTTGTCAAGGGCACCCACAACACCATCGCGCTGAAACTTAAAGAGCTTGTTCCATACGACAGTGTCGCGAATGCCGGTCGCGGACCGGATCACCCTGTCTTCATCGAGTTCGTCGGCTTGGGCTCGGAATAGATGATGCAGGATGAGCGCGTAGATCCCGTGGGGGTCGCGGTGGGCCGCCAAGGTGCCTAAGAGATCGACCAGTCGGGTTTTTGCCCCCGTGTCTGCATCCAGCGCAGACCATTGCGCCTCAAACCAATCGGATAGGCGCGCAGTTTCCTCCAGGGTTTCCGAGGCCTGGATCAGATTGAGCGGGTTCCCCGGCGTGAGGCCGAGCCCGTCTGTGCTGAAGGCGAAAGAACCGAGTACAGCCTGTCCTGGGCCTCCATCGTCGTTGCGCAGCACCACCGCCCCTTGGGGAACCGGGCCGTTGGCCCTGCGTACCTCGACCTTGGTCTCGAACCACGTTGCGCAGCGTTGCGCCAACCAGCGACCTTGTAGGCGGTTGCGAGTTGCACGATCCGCAGCGGACCCCAAGAGTTGAAGATCAACGTCACCCGGCGGCAACATTACACGCGCATTAGCCATAGTCGCGAGACGTGGAGCGAGTTCACCGAAAGCGTGGAGAGACCACGTCTCAGAGGCGATATCGATACAAATTCCTCGTCGAAGCCAAGGGCGGATGAGATCGATGACGCGATCCGCTCCGGCGTTGGAGATGATCTTCATTATAACCCGCCTATCGGAGCGCCTGCCTGAGCCAGCAAGAGCCGCTGCAAGGGAGAATTGGTGATTTAGGGCAAAAAACCGTCAAGATATCGTCAAATATGCCGAAGGCCGTCGAGGAAGTGAAGCGATGAAGGTAGGGGGGTGCCCACAATCTTGAAGAGCCCTAGATCACCGTGCTACCAAGGCGCGATGGCTATTCTGAAAGTCGCCCGCCTTGGCCATCCAGTGCTGCGCACACCTGCCGGGCAAGTTCCTACCGAAGCGGTGGGCCAAGCGGACTTCCAGCGGCTCATCGACAATATGGTAGTCACCATGCGCGAGTACGACGGCGTCGGACTAGCCGCCGTGCAGGTCCACGAATCCCTGCAGGTGGCGGTGCTGGAGGTGGCGGAGAATCCCCGCTATCCGGGCAAGGCTGCCTTGCCCCTTTCCGTCCTCATCAACCCGACCATCAGGCCCCTGGGAGACGAAACCGAGGAGGACTGGGAGGGCTGCCTGAGCATCCCCGAGATCCGCGGGCTGGTGCCTCGTTACAAACGGCTGCGGGTGATCGCGCTTGACCGCGAAGGGAACGATCTCGATTTCGTCGCGGAGGGTTTCCACGCGCGGGTCATCCAGCACGAAGTCGATCATCTACGCGGCCATGTCTACCTGGACCGCATGCCCGACCTATCGACGCTGACCTACCTGACCGAGCTGTCACGTTATTGGGCGAACCGGTAGGAACCCCTCAATTTGGTTTCGAAACTCGCGGCTATCCTCTTGACATTTCGGCACCGAGACGCAAAATTATGGTCGTCGGGTGCCCTTCATGGGCTCGATATGGTTCGCCCAGCCTGACATCACCTGTTCTCTCTTCTCAAGGGTCTGGGTCTTTGCTTGGCCCCTACCTCTCTCGCTCGACCAACCAACGGTGAAGCGTTTGGCCAGACTTTCAGTCCGGCTAACTCTGACTCATCTCTTCGCCAGTAGAAGTTGGGCAGTAGTCTCTTGAAGTAGGGATACTCAAAGTCTTCCTCCCTGAAAGCGCGATACACATCGTAGGCTAGCAGGTCGGCAAGTTGGACGCCGTTAGAGAGTTCGCTGCGCGTAAAGAAGGGGTATTCGACAATCGACGGGAACACCATGTTTTGGTTGCCTGCCCGCTGGAAGAAAGCGTGTTTCATCGCGACGGCACGGTTGAGTTGCGTACTTGTGTCGTCCATCACGATCAACGCTTGGTGCCTCGCGTGATATTCCCTCATGTAGTGTTGTATCCGCTCTAATAGAAGTTCGTAGGCTTTCTTGTGAAGTTGCTCATGATTCATGTAATCGAGAAGATAGCGCTTGTCGATCACAGTCGCCATAATAACGGTCTTGCGCTTTATGACCTGCTCGTAGTAGGCCTCGGCGAGGCGCGTCAGATCCATGGGATGGAGCCCATGGAGAAAGGGGCTTCGCTTCGCACGCTCGGCAGGTATTCGCACCCAGTTGGACTTGACCTCGCAATCCGCGAGTTGGAAGTCGCCCTTGCCATCCCGCTTAAGGAAATAAGCAAGTTCAAGCTTCAAGCGGGAAAGGTCGACTTCGAAAGGCCGCCACTGTCGTTCGAACATTCCAACGGCCAAGAGAACATAAAGATGATCCTTCGGCTTCGCGTCGTTGCCGACGGAGGGATCACGCGATCCCGACTCGTCGAAATAGAAAAAATACACCAGTTCTAAGGGGCGTCTTATCGAGACCTAGCCATAATCTACACGTCGAAATACCAAGGCTAGTTCCCTGCCTTGCCCTTGATCGGATACTCCAAGGTATGGATGTACAAGTCCGAGAGCTGCCGCGCATCCACCGGCGTGGGCGCCTCGGTGAGCATGCACACCGCCCGCTGGCTTTTGGGGAACGCGATGACGTCGCGGATCGCCGGCGAGTCGCTCAGGAGCATGGCCATGCGGTCGACGCCGAAGGCGATGCCGCCGTGGGGAGGGGCGCCGAGATCCAGCGCCTCCAGCAGGAAGCCGAACTGTTCTTCCACCGTGTCGGGGTTCACGTCGAGCAGCGACAGCACCCGGCGCTGCAGCTCCGGCGAATGGATCCGGATGCTGCCGCCGCCCAGCTCCATGCCGTTGAGCACCAGGTCGTAGGCGCGGGACTTCACCCGGCCGGGATCCGATTCGAGCAGCGGCAGGTCTTCCTCGCGCGGCGCGGTGAACGGATGGTGCACGGCGGTGTATCGCCCTTCCGCCGCCTTCCACTCCACCAGCGGGAAGTCGAGGACCCAGCAGAAGGCCTGGAGGCCTTCCTCCACCAACCCGAGCCTGCGGCCCATCTCCAGTCGCAGGTTGGCGAGGCCCTCGTTGACGACGTCGAAGTCGTCGGCGAGCATGAAGATGATGTCGCCGGGCCGCGCCCCGGTGAGGGTCGCGAGCGCCTCCTTCTCGCCCTCGCTGAGGAACTTCGTCAGCGGCGACTGCCACTCGTTCTCGGTGACCTTGATCCAAGCCAGACCCTTGGCGCCGTAGCGCCCCACCAGTTCGGTGAGGTCATCCAACTCCTTGCGCGACAGGTTTCCGACCCCCGGCACGCACAGGCCCTTGACGATGCCGCCGGCCTCCAGGGCGCGGGTGAAGATGGCCACCCTGGAGTCGCGGAACCGGTCCGACAGCTCCACCAGCTCCAGGCCAAAGCGCAGGTCCGGCTTATCGGTGCCGTAGCGCCCCAGCGCCTCTTCCCAGCTCAGGCGGGGAAACGGCGTCTCCACCTCGACCCCTTTGACCTCCCGGAAGACCCGCGCCATCATGCCTTCCACCATGGCGAAGATGTCCTCGGGCTGGACGAACGACATCTCGATGTCGAGCTGGGTGAACTCGGGCTGCCGGTCCATGCGCAGGTCCTCGTC
>JAPPNF010000150.1 GCA_028818755.1 Deltaproteobacteria bacterium
CCAGCCTATCCCCTCATCCCCGCCATTAGGTAGATGGGCCGCTCGCATCGCTTACCATGCACGAGCACCATGTCGGTGTACTTCTCACGGACCTTGTCGAGGCGCTGGAAGACCGCGGCCGGCTGGCTCACGTCCTTGCCGCCGGTGACCGCCACCAGTGTACCCTCGGGCAGGTGCGCCTGGGTCTTGCGGTCCTGGCGTGCGCGCATGAAGTCACGGGCGTCGACGGCGGCGGAGGTGAGCTTGCCGGTCTGGCTGGTGTGGGAGCCTGAGCGGGGCCGCCAGACGTTGCCGGTCTGGAGCTGGTAGTCCTGGGCCGCTGCGTCGCGCATCTTCTCGAAGGCGTCGCGGCGAGCGGTGAAGTTCTGCGCCCGGTCGGTGATGAGTTCGAGTTCGCGGGACTTGATCTCGGAGCCGTCCTGCTCGCGCTGGAGGTCGCGGAGGTCGGGCATGAGGCGGTCCGCTGAGCGGTCGAGGCGCTGGGTCTGAGCGTCGAGCATGTTGACGAAGCCCCACAGCAGGCTCTCGCGTTCGTCTGCGAGCTGTGTGCCGTCGGGACCGATGCCGGCCGCGAGGAGCTCGAAGGCAGCGTGTACGGCGTCGATGGCGTCGTCTTCGTCCCAGACGTCCCTGGAATCGAACTCGTCGGGCTCGGGAGTGAGTCCGAAGGTCTGAGCATGCTCACAAGCCATGTCCATGATGGACTGACCGTGATCCGGAATGTTCTCTATGCTGGTCATGATCTCCTCCTTCTCCTGTTAAGGACCCACCAAGGCCCGGAACTGGGGCGCGTCCGCCCCGAAGTGATGTCCCTTCTTTTCACGCGCGCGCAACGGAGCCACCGGGCCTTGGGATGGCCATTGCGGGTCTCTTGTAGGAGGCAGAACGCATGGGAGCAGGCAGGGGGGTACGTAGCGCCCGCAATGGCCATCCCAAGGTCCGGCCGGAACGGAGCGCAGCGGAGAGGAGGACCCCTTTAGGGGTTGGCGCAGAGAGCACGTGTGACAAGATGGGAGATCACGTAGGAAGGACTTGTTTGGATACTGCACTGTACCCCTTTGACGCTCAAACTTTCCTTCGGAGACCTGGCAACAACTCGACTGCCGGAGAGAACGCCGCGCTCTTACGGCCAGAGCGGGTGGGAATCGACGAGGCGCTGGGCGACGTCGCGGATGCGGCGGCGGTCGTGCACGCGCCGAGGGCCTCGGGGATCTTCATGGAGGTGTACGACGTAGAAGACACGGCCGGGGGCGAGGACGTCGTCCCTGCGGTAGACGTCGCCTACATGGTCGCCGTCAGCGTAGATGCGGGACTCGTGCGGGGTCAGCCGCCTGAAGGTGACGCAGGCCATTATGCACTCCTCCTCTCGGCCAGGATGGATGCGGCCCAGGCCGCGGCGCGGGCGAGCACCTGTGCGTGACAGGGCAGAGGAACGCACCAGCAGGCAAGCCGCATGCCGTCCAGTTCGGCGAGTTCTTCCATCGTGATCGCCCCGCTGCGGATGCGGCACCAGAGATCGGCGCGGTAGAGCGCAATCACCCGCATGCGCGTTCCGTCCGGCCCGATGCGGAACGGGTTGCCCCACTTGGTGCGGCGGTCGATGAGGACGGTGTTGTCGTGCACGGGCGCGTGCTCGAACATGTCGCGGAGCCGGGGTTCGTGTCTGAGGTTGATGACGGCGTCCATACTCTCTCTCCTCTCGCCAGGACTTCGCCTGCTCAGGCCTGCTCCTCTCCGCCTCCCGCGGAACGGAAGAGCGGCCCGAGCCTTGCGGCGAGGACGGCGGCGCCGAGCGAAGCGAGGTCGTCGTTGAAATCGCCACCTTCCGGAACGATGACCGCGGCCGCGACGCCCGCCTGCGCGCAGCGGCGGGCGAGGCGTTCGGCGGCCCAAGCGCCCTCGAAGTCGTTGTCGCGGGCGATGACGAGGCGGTGGCAGGCGGGCGGGGGCGAGAAGGCGCCGAGGCTGCCGGCGGAAAGGGCCGCAGCCGCAGTGATCTCAGGCACGGCGGTGACGAGCGACAGCACGGTCTCGATGCCCTCGCCGACGAGGAGCG
>JAPPNF010000049.1 GCA_028818755.1 Deltaproteobacteria bacterium
GCCACTGCTCGTCATCGCGCCTTGCCGACAACAAAAATTCCTGCGCAACTTATGCTAGGAATTTACGGGACGCGACACTAGTGCCGGACCCCATCGTCCAGATAGCCGGCATCCTGGACCGGGCGGAAGCGCAGATGCTGGCGGACAGCGGCGTTCAACGGCTGGGCTTTCCCCTGGGGTTGGAGGTCCACCGCGAGGATGTTCCGGCAGACGAAGCCGCGGTCATCATCCGGACGCTGGGCCTGGGTCCGTGCGCTTGGCTGATCACCTACCTCGACGATCCGCGCTCCATCGCCGTCCTGTGCGACAGGCTCGGCTGCGCCGGCGTGCAACTGCACGGCCCTGTCGACAGGGGCCGGGTGGCGGGCCTCCGGGCGTTGCGTCCCGGCCTGCAGGTGGTCAAGAGCCTGATTGTGCGGGACGACAACCCCGCGGAGCTGGAGGACGAAGTGGCGGCCTTCGCGCCGCACGTGGACGGCTTCATCACGGATACCTTCGACCCGGCCACCGGAGCGTCCGGCGCCACCGGCAGGACCCACGACTGGGCCGCCAGCCGCCGGCTGGTGGAACTGAGCCCGCGTCCTGTCATACTGGCGGGAGGGCTGACGCCGGAGAACGTCGGCCGGGCCATACGAACGGTGAGGCCCGCGGGGGTCGACGTCCATACCGGGGTGGAAGATCGGAATGGCCGCAAGGATCCCCGTCGCGTACGGGCCTTCGTGGCCGAGGCGGAAGAAGCGTTTGCCGCGCTCGCGGACCAGTCCGGCTGACAAGTCGGACGGCGCCATCCGTAGGCCGCGGAAACGGGCGTTCCGACGCGGCGCCGGCGGACGAAAACGGGAGAGAGAATGAAACTGGGACTCAGCCCCCTGCAGGGCACCGACAGCTTCGAGGAAACCATCCGTGAATGCGAGCGCGCGGAGGCGGCGGGGTTCGATTCGGTGTGGCTCGGCGAGCATCACAACAACCCCGTCCTCTATCCGGCGCCGCTGCTGGGGCTGGCCGCCATCGCCGCCCGCACCGGCCGGGTATCGCTGGGAACCGGCGTCCTGCTTCTGCCCCTTTACCATCCCATGTGCGTGGCCGAAGAGGGTGCGATGGTGGACATGATCTCGGGCGGACGCCTTATCCTGGGGGTGGGGGCCGGATACGCGCCCGAGGAGTTCGCCGCCTTCGGCCTTTCGGTGAAGCAGCGCGGCAGCCGGCTGGATGAAGGCGCCGCCCTGGTCCGCCGGCTCTGGACCGAAACCGACGTCACGCATCACGGCCGGCACTATCACGTGGAAGGCGCCACGGTGGGACCGAGGCCGGTGCAGCAGCCGGCGCCGCCCATCTGGTTCGGCGCCTGGACCGCTCCCGCCATCGAGCGCGCTGCGCGGTTGGGCGACGCCTGGCTGGCGGGGCCGTCAGCGGCGCTGTCCGAGCTGTCGTCGTGCGTGGCCGCGTACCGTCAGCGGCGCACCGAGCTGGGCAAGGAGGCGGGCACCATCGCGGCGTTCCGTTACGTCTTCGTCGCCGGCACCACGGAGGAGGCGTTGGAGACCGCCGGCGGGTCCTTCATCCGGGCTTTCGAGGACATGTACTTCCGCTGGCCTCACCCGGTCGTCAAGCGGCCTGCCGGCGAGCTCACCATCGAGCGGCTGGCGGAGAACCGCATCATCCTGGGCGACCCCGACACCTGCGTCCGGGAGATCTCGCGCTTCCGGCAGGAGATCGGCCTCGATCACCTGGTCTGCCGCTTCTCCGTCCCGGGCATCTCCCGCGACGCTTCCATGGCATCCCTCGACCTCTTCGCCCGGGAGGTCATGCCGGCCCTCGGGTGAGGGCCGGCTGAACGGCGTCGAGGGCGGAGTCGAGCTCGCGCCACCAGTTGGTCATCGCCTCGCTTTGGGCCATTCGTTCCCGCACCCTGCGCCGCTCATGGCTCACGGCGGTGTAGTCCAGACCGCCCAGGTGCACGCCGATGGCCTGCTGGGTCAGGCCGCCGTGGCGATAGAGCAACTCCATCAGGATGCCGCGCTGGTCGCGGCAGCGGCCACGTTTGCGCCGGAGCCGTTCGGGCGCAAGGTTGAAGTACCTTGCCGCCTCGGCCGTGATCCGGGCGGGTTCCAACCGCGGCGTCGGAGGCGGCAACGCCGCCTGTCCGGCACTCCCGGTCATGCCGGCCCACTGCTGCCTGGAACTCGCCCAGAAGCGGTCGTCGCCCAGGATGACCTGCCCGCGCAACTCCTTCCAGGGGCTCGACACTCCCTGCTCCAGTGCGTCCTGCACGAACCGGCCGTAGCGGCGCCGGGAGTTGCCGACTCGCGACAGCACCTCCTCATAGTGGACCCACGATTCCCGGCGCCGCGCCGAGACATACCCGCCGAGGCTGCTCCAGGGGTATTGCCAGAGTTGCCGGACCTGCTCGGGCACGATCCCCCGCCGCAGGCGCGGCGTTCGCACCGGATTGATATGGACATGCCGGCTTACCGCGAGGAGCCAGGCGTCAGGCTGTAAAAGGATCGCTTTGAAACGGCCCTGATAGAGATGGCCGGTGCGGCGGTGCCGTCGATTGAAGTAGGACGTGTAGGCCACGTTGAAGTGGCGCATGAACTCGGAGAGATTGGCCTTGGGGGTGTCCACGACGAGATGAAAGTGGTTGTTCATCAGCACGTAGGAATGAAGCCGGATCTCGTAGATCTCCAGCGACCTCCGCAAACGTTCGAGGAAGGCACGCCGGTCGTCGTCGTCCCGGAAGACGTTCCGCCGGTCGTTGCCGCGGCAGGTCACGTGGTAGTGCGCGTGCGGGTACTCGATCCGTAACGGTCGTGCCATGTTACTCCCCAGACGGCACAGTTCAAGGTCTGACCCTTAGGGGTCATTATCGCCGCCGGGGATCGGATGTCAAGAGAAGATGTGAATGCGGTGCGGTCGAGAGTCGGTCAGCCGGTCAACCGTTCGATGACGGCGTCGGCGAAGGCCTCGGTGCCGAGGTCGCCGCCCAGGTCGCGGGTCTTGCGGTCGTCGTCGAGGGCGCGGTCGTAGGCGGCCTTGATGCGTTCCGCGACCCGACGGCAGTGCTCGTCCTCGCGCGTATCCGCCAGGTGGTTCAGCATCATCACCGCGGACATCAGCATCGCCAGGGGGTTGGCGACGCCGGTGCCGGCGATGTCCGGCGCCGAGCCGTGCACTGCCTCGAAAACGGCGCGCTCTTCGCCGAAGTTGGCCCCCGGCACCACCCCGAGCCCGCCCACGAGCCCCGCGCACAGGTCGCTGATGACGTCGCCGTAGAGGTTCTCCAGGAGCAGCACGTCGAAGCGGCCGGGATCCTGCACCAGCTTCATGCAGCCGGCGTCGATGATGTTCTCCTCGTACTCGATGTTCGGGTACTCGTGCTGGTGGATGCGGCGGGCGCACTGCAGGAACAAGCCGTCCGTGACCTTCATGATGTTGGCCTTGTGGAAGACGGTGATCTTGCGCCGCTGGCGGCGCGTGGCGAACCGGAACGCCCAGTGGGCGATGCGCAGGCTGGCGCTCTTGGTGGCCACCTTCATGCTCATCACCACGTCGTCGGTGACCTGGTTCTCCACACCGCTGTAGAGCCCCTCGGTGTTCTCGCGGACGATGATGAGGTCCACGTCCTCGAAGCGGGTCGGCGCACCGGCCAGGGAGCGCACCGGGCGCACGGCGGCATACAGGTTGAGGCGTTGCCGCAGTTGCACGTTGACGGAGGTAAAGCCCTCGCCTACCGGCGTGGTGCAAGGGCCCTTGAGGGCCACTCCATGGTGCTCGATGGCCTCGGTGGTGGACTCCGGCAGCACGTCGGGACCGCTTTCGAGAGCGGCCACGCCGGCTTGGCGCTCGACCCACTCGATGGGCGCGGCGGCCGCTTCGAGAATGCGGCGCACCGCCGCAGTGATCTCGGGACCGATGCCATCCCCGGGGATGAGTACAGCGGAATGCTTCTTCATGGGAGTTGATCTGCCTTTGTATCTGTCGCTGTCGGGCATGGCGCCCGCGCGGAGAGCCTCCAATATAGCCTAAAGACAAGGATTCGGGGACCCTTCCGCGATGTCGTCGACGGAGGGTTCAACGCATGGACCGAAGGCGTCCGCCACGGAGGCTTTTTGCATTTTCATCCCCTTTCTGGCAACGGACTATTGCGGGTGACGCCGATGTTCGAGGGATTCGCGACACACGATGTCCGCTGCGAGAACGCCACCATCCATTGCCGCGTCGGCGGCCGGGGCGACCCGCTCCTGCTGCTGCATGGATTCCCGCAGACGCATGTTCAATGGCACCGGCTGGCGCCGCTGCTGATGGATGCATTCACGCTGGTCATCCCCGACCTCCGGGGCTACGGAGCAAGCCTCGGACCCGCGCCCGACCCGGAGCACGTCAACTACTCCAAACGCGAGATGGCCAGGGACATGGTCCAGGTCATGTCGGAGGTCGGGCATGACCGGTTCGGCATCGTCTCGCATGATCGCGGCACGCGGGTCGGCTACCGGCTTGCGCTCGATCATCCTGAACGGGTCAGCCATTTCGTGAGCCTGGACACCGTCCCGACGCTCGACTCCTGGGAGGCCACGGACATGCAGGTCTCCATCCGGCGGTATCACTGGTCCTTTCTGGCTCAACCTGCGCCCCTGCCGGAACGATTGATGGGCGCGGACCCGGACTTCTACATCTCGCACCTGCTGGACCGTTGGGCCGGAGGGCCGGGCGTGTTGGACCCGGCCGCCGTCGAGGCGTACAAGGCGGCGTTTCGGAAACCGAGCGTGATGCAGGCGATGGCGGAAGACTATCGAGCCGGCGCAACGATTGACTTCGAGCTCGACCGGCAGGATCGCCAAGCGGGAAGGAAGCTCCAATGCCCGGTCCTTGCGCTGCGGGGCTCGCCCCGCAAGCCCAAACCGCTTCGCCCGGTTTGGGAACGATGGGCCGACGACGTGTCCGAGGTTGCGTTGGACTGCGGTCACTTCATAGCCGAAGAAGCGCCGGAGGCTTGTGCAGAAGCCATTCGTCGTTTCCTGTCGGCCGGATAGCCCTTTGTCACACCGATTATTGTGCGAATGAGCCGGACAGGACACTAAGGGGACGAGCGATGAGCGAACAGGTGGAGATCAGGCTCGACGTTCCGTACGGGGGAGGCCCCGACGGCACGCTCTGCAACGACGTGTACCTGCCCGCCGGTCCGGGGCCGCATCCGGCGCTGCTGTGCTTTCACGGTGGCGGCTGGGCCCACGGCAGCCACCGCCAGTATCAGGAGTGGGGGCCGTGGCTGGCGGCGCGAGGGTATGTGCTGGTAGCGGTGGACTACCGGCTGTCGAAGAACGTCTCGCCGTCATGGCCGGGCGTGCACGACGACATCCGGCGGGCGCTGCGCTGGCTGCTGGAAGAGGCGCCCGGTCTACGCGTGGACTCAATGCGACTCGGGCTGGTAGGCGACTCGGCGGGCGGCCACATGGCGGCGTTGCTGGCCCTGGAGGACTGGGTCAGGCCGCACCTGCGGGCCGTGGTGGGAGTGTACGGCATCTACGACCTCCTCGACTGGTGGGAGGTGACGCAGAAACGGCAGGACGACCCGGTAGGAAGGCTCATGGGCAGGACGCCCGCCGAGGCTCCGGAAGACTACCGCAGTTTCTCGCCGCTCCAGGGAGTGGAGGCCCTGGGGGTGCCGCCCGGGGTGCCCTATCTCATCATCCATGGCGAGCAGGACCCCATCGTCCACCACAACCAGTCCGAGCGTTTCATCGCCGCGCTCCGCGCGGCCGGCGCCGAGGTGGAGACCCTGTTCGTCCCCAACGCCGGCCACTCGTGGTTCACCTACCTGCCCAACGAGCCCGACCGTCGCCGCGTCGATCAGGAGCCCAACCTCACCGTGCAGCCGGTGCTGCTCGGTTTTCTCGAGCGCAACTTGGCGTCCCGCTAGTCATTCCCGCACTCTACTGCGTCATTCCCGCGAAACAGGCTGTGTCAAAACCCTCTCCCTCTGGGAGAGGGTGGCCGAAGGCCGGGTGAGGGCTGCGCGGCGACCCTGCCCCTCCGTGGGAGGCTGCTGGCGCCGGGCACCCTCACCCCGACCCTCTCCCGGAGGGAGAGGGGGTGGATTTGACACTGGCTGGAAAGCGGGAATCCAGGGGTGGGGAGGCTGGGCAGTGCCATCCCCCGGTCGACATCCCCCTCAATCGTATTGGGCGGCGCGACGCTGCCTTAGAAATTCTCCGGCCTCGATGGGCGGGAACTGCTGCGGACGGTGGTCGCCGCAACAGGAATCGATGCACCGGACCGTCACCTGGCTGTTGGGGTTGTAGAAGAAGACGGTGGAGTACCGGGACTGTTTCACGTCCGCGGCGGGCAAGGCCACACGGTGTTGGGGCGATCGGAAGATGCCGTTGGTCCACCGCGACAGCAGGTCGGCCACGTTGACCGTGACCGTGCCGGGAATCGCCGGGACGGTCAGCCACCGGCCGTCCACCAATGCCTCCAGTCCCTCCACCGCGTCCTGAAAGACCAGCGTGACCGTGCCGTAGTCCGAATGGCTCCCGGCGCGCAGTTGACCGGCGTCGGGCCGATCCTCCACGGGCGGGTAGTGGAAGAACCGCACGGTGCTGGCGTGGGGGGCGTGCTTGTCGACGAAGAAGTCCTCCGGCGCCCCCAGGGAGAGCGCCATGGCCTGGACCAGCGCCGCGCATGCCCGGGCGCCGGCCTCGTGGAGTTCCAGGACCGTCTCACGGAAACCGGCCACCGGGATGCTCCACCGGTCCAGCAGCTTCAGGCTGGCCTGGTTGAGGCTGAAGGACTCCTTGAGATCGCCGGGCCGTTGGGTATCGAGGTGCTCCACGGCGACGCCGACATAGCCCGAGATGACGTCGAGATCGGACCGCCCGATGGCTTCCTTGACCTCCCCCGGCAAGGAGAAGAACTCTTTGGCCTTCATCGACACCCGTTTGAGCAAGCCTTCCGGCAACGGCAGGTTGGCGACGTTGAGAAAGCCGTACTCGGCGCAGGCCGCGCGGATCTCGGCGGCGACGCGACGGCGCGCTTCCGCGTCTTCGTTCATGAATGGTTCAAAGTCGACTTGTGGTATGCCCGACACGTTCGGTTCCCGGTACAAGGCCGCGGCTATCGACGAGCGGCCGATATCCGACAAAACAATTGCGCCTGTAAATCTCGCTAGTTAAGAATCAGATCCCAAGTACAAGCTCCGCCCCCGCAGGCACGCCGGTGGATTCCGGTCAAGCGTCTGCCGCCTCCCTCAACCGCTTGGCGTTCGCCTCGGTGACAAGCCGTTCCAATTGCTCGTAGGGCTCGGCGCCGACGATGGCCAGGCCCTCCGAAAGGTAGGTGGGGACGGCCGTCACACCGAGGGAGTAGCAGCGCTGCCAGTCGTCGTTGACGGCCTGCTGGAAGGGGCGCTCGGACAGCACGCGGCGCGCCTCCTCCACTGGCAGACCCGCCTCTTCCACCAGTTGGAGCAGCACGTCGGGCTCCGCGATATTGGCCGCCTCCACGAAATAGGCGCGGTACACCGCGGCGTTGAAGGCGTCTTCCCGGCCCTCGCGTTTCGCCCATTTCGCCAGTTCTTGCGCCGAACGGCTGTTGTAGCTGAACTTGCGCTCGGTGAACGGCAGGCCCTCGCGCTCGAGCATGACATCCACCCGGCTCGGGCCGCTCATGTTGCGCGGCTTGCCCTCGGGCGGCGTCTCGGGATGCAACGGGAAGTGGGTGTAGACGACGTTCAGATGATAATTCTGCCGTAGTTTCTCAATACGCCCGGTACTGAGATAGCACCACGGTCAGACGAAATCCGTGAAGACCTCGAGGGTCACTTGCTCGGCCATCGGCATCTCCTTTCCCAACGCCACGCCGGTCTTCCCGGCAAGTCGCAACGAGGCGCCATGTTACCAGATCGGCCCGTGCCGCGCGACGAAAACCCGAACGGCGCAGGGGCTTCGGCGCGGTTTCCGAGGGTGTCCGGGCTCCACGCCACGCGCATCAGGTGGCAGCCGGCCTCACCTGCTTGTCTATCTCCACACCGCAGTCGCGTTCGACGAGGGCAATGTCGTACTGGCTCTGGAGCGTGAGCCAGAAGCCCGGACGATTGCCGAAATAACGGCCGAGACGGACAGCCGTTTCGGCGGTGATCGACCGCCGGCCATTCAGGATGTCGGTAATTCGGCCCGAGGGAACTCCGAGCGCCAGAGCCAAGCGATTGGCACTGAGGCCCCGCGCGTCGATCTCACGTTTCAGCAGTCTACCGGGATGTACAACAGGGGGCATGGCATTATCCTCTGTGATAGTCGACAATCTCGACGTTGAAAGCATCACCCTTACGAAACTCGAAACAGATTCGCCAGGGTCCGTTTACGGTCATTGCCCACTGTGTCTTGCGGGCACCCTTGAGCTTGTGTAGCCCTACGCTTTTGAGCGGGCTGAGGTCTCGAAGCGTTTCGGCAGCATTCAACGCCAGTAGCAGGTCAGTGGCCATGTCGGTATCCAGGTTGCGGAAGGCCCTGGATCGTTCGCCGTCCCAGACTCTTTGGGTAGCGGCGTTGCGCCAAGACCGAATCATGGCAGAAACGTAGTACGCCAAACGGTAAATTGCAAGACAACCTTGCGGGTGTTTCACTGACAGACGCGGCGAACAGTCCCGGATGCCACCGAACCATGGGAAGAAAACGCGGTCTTGAGTCTCTCCACGTGGAGCCCCTGGCGAATCGGATCGCCGGCTTTGTCCAACGGGTACACAGCCGGGGCGTGCCTCGTGCCGTTCGGGAGATCGCCAAGGAGCACTTGCTGGACGGGTTCGCCACCATGTTGGGCGGAACCCCGGAGGAGGCAAGCCGGAAGATCCGCGCACACGTAGAAGCTGTCGGCGGCCGGGGCGAGGCCCGGGTCATCGGGACGGCGCTCAAGGTGCCGTGCCAGATGGCGGCCCTGGCCAACGGAGTCCAGGGGCACGTGCTGGACTACGACGACGCCCAGCTCACCACGGCGCCGGGCCGGCCCTCCGGGCAGCAGGTCCATCCGACGACGCCGGTGCTGGCGGCGGCGCTGGCGCTGGCGGAGAAGACCCGAGCGAGCGGTTCGGAGTTGCTCGCCGCCTACGCGGCCGGGGTGGAGGTGGCCTGCCGGTTAGGGGATGCGGTGGAGCCGGGTCACTACATGGACGGGTTCCACCCAACGGGCACGCTGGGCGTGTTCGGCGCCGCGGCCGCGTGCAGCTATCTCCTGGGGCTTGACCGCGAGCGCAGCGGTTGGGCGCTGGGTATCGCCGGCGGTCTGAGCTCGGGCCTGCGGGCCAATCGGGGCACCATGGCGAAGGCGCTGAACGCGGGACGGGCGGCCGAGAACGGTGTGGTGGCGGCCACCCTCGCGGCTAGGGGTTTCACCGCATCCGCCGGCGTGTTCGAAGATCCCATGGGGTTCTTCAGCGCCGCCTGCGGCGGTCGCTACGACCGCGAGTTGCTGCGGTTAGGCAGCCCCTGGTTCCTGCAAAAACCGGGCATCGCCATCAAGCGGTACCCTTGCGCCGGCGTTATGCATCCGATGCTGGATGCCCTGCTGCCATTGATCGAGCAGCACCAGGTGCGCCCGGCCGCCGTCGACCGGTTGCGCATCCGCCTGCATCCCGACGCTACTCGCCCTTTGGTCTACGAACGCCCTGAAATCGGCCTTCAGGGCAAGTTCAGCCTGCCGTACACCGCCGCGGCGGCGCTTCTCGACCGCGGCATCACCCTTGCGCACTACACCGACGGCCGGGTGCGGGACGCGGCGGTTCGGGCGCTGATGCCTCGGGTGGAGCTGGTGGAGGACCCCGGATTGAACCCTCCCGGCGGCCAGGGCGCCGCGGCGACGGTGGAACTGGTTTTAGCGGACGGCCTTCGGTACTATGAAGCGGCGCCCGGGGATCCCGGCAGGCGCACGGACCGCCGGGCGCTGGAGGAGAAGTTTCAGCAGTGCGCCGAGCACGCACGGGTCGGGAAGGGGAGCAGCCTGCGGAAGTTCGTGGACAGGCTGTGGACTCTGGAGCGTGTCGACTCCCTGGCTTCCTGGCTGCGGTCGCTGCGCCCCTGACGCGGCGTTCTGCCTCACGGGCCGGCCGCGGGGCAGGACACCCATGAACGGACGAACATGAGCGAGATACGTTTCGTCGACACCACCCTGAGGGACGGGCATTTGAGCCTGTGGGCTCTCCGTATGCGCATCGGCCACATGCTGGGAGCCGCCCGGCAGATGGACCGCTGCGGCTTCGAGTCCATGGAATTCTTCGGCTTCGCCAGCATCATCAAGCAGGTGCGGGAGCTCAAGGAGAATCCCTGGGACTGGGTGCGGCTGGGCGTGAAGCAGTTTTCCAGGACCCGGCTGCGCTATCACGGCGGCATCGGCTCCGGCTTCGAGCCCATTCCCCCGTGCATTCGCCGTCTCCTGCTGGAATGCGTCATCGCCCACGGCATAACCCTCACACGCTCGTCCAACCCGTGGAACGACTACGGTGTGCTCGCCAAGGAGCTCGAGTTTCTGGGAAGCAGGGGCATGGAGGTGGTAGGCAACATCATCTACTCGGTCTCGCCCAAGCACACCAACGAGTACTACGAGCGGAAGACCCGCGAGCTGGCGGCGCTGCGTCCCTACCGGGTCTGCTTCAAGGACGTGGGCGGGCTGCTGACGCCCGATCGCACCCGCGAGATGCTCCAACTCGTCATGGCCAACGTCGACGACATCCCGGTGGAGTTCCACGCCCACTGCAACAACAGCCTCGCGCCCTTCAACTATGTCGAAGCCCTCAAGCTGGGGGTCAAGACGCTCCACACCGCCATTCCGCCCCTGGCCAACGGCTCGTCGCAGCCCTCCATTTTCAACGTGGCGGCCAACGCCGAGGCCCTGGGCATCACGCCCATGGTGGACCTGGAGGCGGTCAAGCCCGTGGAGGAGCACTTCACCCGCGTGGCCCGGCAGGAGAACTTCCCCATCGGCGCGCCCCGTGAATACGACTACGCCCAATACCTGCACCAGGTGCCGGGAGGAATGATCTCCAACCTGCGCTTTCAGCTCGAAACCGTGGGCATGGGCGACAGGCTGGAGGAGACCCTGGAGGAGGCAGGGCGCGTGCGCGAGGAGTACGGCTATCCCATCATGGTGACGCCGCTGGCGCAGTTCGTGGGCACCCAGGCGGCGGTGAACGTCATGGCGGGGGAGCGTTACAAGGAGGTCACCGACCAGAGCATCCAGTACGCCCTGGGATATTGGGGCGAGGAGGGCGCGCGGCTCATGGACCCGGAGGTCAAGGACAAGATTCTGAGCCGGCCCCGAGCGCGGGAATGGGAAAGCTGGACTTGGCCGGAGCCCACGCTGGACGAGGTGCGACAGAAGTTCGGAGGCCCGGGGGTCTCCGACGAGGAACTGGTGATCCGTGTCGTGGCCGGCCCGGATTCCGTCAAGGAGATGCTGGCCGCGGGCGCTCCCAGGGAATTTCTCGATGCGACCCGTCCGGTATCCGTCCTCGTGAAGCAGCTCGCGGCTGCCCGCGAGTTGCGGCAGGTTCATGTCCAGCGGGGCGACCTGTCGTTGCGGCTGGAGCAAAGAGAGGCCTGAAGGAACCGGAACAGGCCGCCCGTTCGACCCCATGGTGTACCCGTGAAGCTCAACGACCGGACCCTCTTCACTCTCGGCGTCTTCGTCCTCGTCCTGGGGTTCCTGGTCCTCTCCCTGGACTATCAGCCCCGGGCCCGCTTGGTGCCGCTCATCATCGCGGTGCCCACGCTGCTGCTGACCCTGCTTCAGCTATTGATCGACATGGTTCCCGCGGTGGGGCGCCGCTTCAGCTTCCTGCAGGAGTACGACCTTTTCGGCATCGACACCGGCCGCGCCGCCGCACCCTCCGGGGAAAGCTGCCCCTCCGGCACGGTCTTCCGCCGCGAGCTCAACTTCGCCGCCTGGCTGCTTCTGCTGATGGCGCTGATCTACTTTATCGGCTACCTCGTGGCCATCCCCCTGTTCCTGGTCCTGTTCCTGCGCCTCCGCTCCTCGGAGAGCTGGCTCATGACCCTCTCCATCACCGTCGCGACGTGGGCGTTCGTCTACGTTGTCTTCATCGTCATCATGGGCGCCCCGTTGCACGAGGGGGTGGTGTGGAAGGCGGTGGGGTTGTAGCAGGGGCGACCGGCCTGTCGCCCCCGCGGCTGGGATAGGCTGCCTGCGCCGCGTTGGCGGCTCGGGGTTCTACGTCGATACGAGCTTCCAGGTTCCGTCGGGTTGGCGGCAGGCGGTGCCGTAGGCTTCCTCGGTGCGGCCGCCGATGGTAACGGTCTGCTGGAACTCACGGCAGTAGGTTCCGTCCGGCTTCCGATAGGTTTTCTTCGGGGTGATCGTGCCCTGGTTGCCGGAATCGGGGTTCTTCCACGTGCTGGTGGTGCCGGTCTTCGCTTGTTCCAGCGACTGTTGGGTGGTGCGCTGCATGGCCAGCCGGTCGGCGCGGTCGAGCGACTTGCCGATCTCGTTGCCGATGGCCGCGCCCAGGAGCGTGCCGATGCCCGTGGCCACGAGTTTCCCGCGGCCCTTGCCCACCTGCGAACCGGCAATCCCGCCGCCGACCGCGCCCAGGATCGTGCCGAGGGCTTCTTTATCACCTGGATTGCCGGAGCAGCCGGCGAGGCCCATAGTCAAGGCGATCAGGCCCACAAGTGCCATTCTGAATGCATGCATGGCGTCTCCTTATTCGTAGTTGGGCTCGGGTCCGACGCTTGGCGCCGAGTCCGATTCCCCGTCGCGGCAAGTTCCACGGTCGATGCTCCCCAGGTCCGGGACCGGAGCGCACACATTCACACTAACCAGTTTTCCAGAACCTCGGCGAGAGTCAAGAGCTCTCGGCGGGTAGCGTTCGCGGAAGCCGGAAAGCGGTACCGGCCGGGTCCGAAGCTAGTGTCCTGTCCCACGTAATTCTTTACCGATATGCTTGTCTTTCTCGTCGTCGGCTGCATTGCTCTTCCTCGCGTGGTGCCCGCCACTGCTCGTCATCGCGCCTTGCCGACAACAAGAAATCCTGCGCATCTCGGTAAAGAATTACGTGGGACAGGACACTAGGAGAACAGGTCCAGTTGGTTGTCCTGCTTCCGGGTCCGCCCTCCGGCCGCCCGGCTGCGACTTTGTTCGAGAAGCCGTTCCTCGATGTCGGCGAGGTAGGGGGAAGGGGGCATCTCCCGTACTCGTCCCCGCCACAGCCGCTTGCGGGCGCGGCAGAGGTAGAGCCGGGCCATGGCGCGGGTGACGCCGACGTAGAACAGGCGCCGCTCTTCGGCGAGGCCGTCCGGCTCCGGTTTGCCCCAGGTAAGGGGGAGCAAACCGTCCTCGCACCCGACGATGAAGACGACGGGGAATTCGAGCCCCTTGGCGGCGTGAAGCGTCAGCAGCGAGATCCGGTCGGCGCGGGGGTCCCAGGTGTCCACCTGGGCCGCCAGGGGCAACTCGGCCAGGAAGCGCTCCAGGTCGTCGCCGCACGCATCGGCCAGGGGTTTCAGCAGTTCGCAGGCTTCTCGTGCGGTCTGGTCGTTCCCGCGGGCGGTTTCGAGGCGTTGGCGCACCGAACCGGCATCGGGGGAGTTGCCCAGGCTGTCCACCAGCGCGGCCACCCCCGGATGATCCAGCAGGGGATCGTGGGAGCGCTGCTGGAAGGGCATGCCGGAGCGCTGGAGCGCCTCGGCCAGTGCCGTGGCCTGGGCTTCGGTGCGGTAGAGCACGGCGAAATCCGAAAAGGACAGGTCGTGGCCCTGGACCTCGGCCGCGCGCCCGCTGTCGATGGAGAAGAAGCTGTGGCCCCCAAGGGTCTCTTCCAGCGATTGCACGACGAACTCCGCCTCGGCCTTTTCGCTCGGGGCCTCGTGGAGGGTGACTCGGTTGGGGGTGTCGTCGAGCACGGGGATGGACGGCCCCGCCGAGGCCGCCGCGGCGATGACCTGCGACGAGAGGGTGACGATGTTGGAGTTGGAGCGGTAGTTGCGGCTGAGCCTCGTCACCCGGGCGCCGGGGAAGTGTTCGGTGAAGTCGGCGAAGAACCGCCGGTCGGCGCCGCGGAAGCCGTAGATGGCCTGGTCGGGATCGCCGATGGCGCAGATGTTGCCGTCGGGCGGCGCGAGCTGCCGGATGAGCCGCACCTGCTGCTCGTCCACGTCCTGGTACTCGTCGATGCAGACCCACGGATACCGCTGCCGTACCTTGGCGCGAGATTCGTCATCGAACTCCAGGGCGTCCGCGGCGCGGATGATCAGGTCGTCGAAGTCGCACCAGTTGCGTGTCTCCATCTCGCGCCGGTAGGCCTCCCATGCCTGCGCGAGCTGTTGGTCTTCGGCGGGCGCGCCGGTCCGCTTGGCGCGGGAGATGCCGGACAAGCGCGCGCGGGCCTGCCGTTCGGAGATCTCCAGAGTGTCGTGCATCAACGACAGCCGCTCGGCCGCGGAGGCCACCCGGAACCCTCGCTGCAGCCCGGCGGCGTTCCAGTGCTCGCGGAGGATGCTCAGCCCGAGCGAATGAAAGGTGTGCAGCGGTATGCCGTCCCACGCGTCCGGCAAGAGCGCCCGCAGCCGGCCGCGCATCTCGTCGGCCGCCCGGCGGGTGAAGGTGACGGCCAGACAGCGGGACGGCGCAACGCCGCGGCTCGTCACGAGGTGGGCGAGGCGGTGGGTCAGGGTCCGCGTCTTCCCCGAGCCGGGACCGGCAACGATGAGCAATGGACCGTCAACGGTCTCCGCGGCCCGGCGTTGATCGGCGTCCAGGCCGGCCAGCGGATCCCGGCCGCCGGACCGGAGTTCTACCGAGAGCGAAAGTTGGCCGGACGTCGCATCGTCCCAGCGCGCGCTGCCCGGAGGCGAAGCCGGCCCGGGAAGAGGCGGTTCCTGCAAGGGAGGGGCATCGACCTCGTCCGCCGAGGCCGGAGCCGCTTGCGTCACGGGCTTGAGGTCGTCTCCGAACAGCGACGCCCCGCGGCTTCGCCGTTCCAATTCCGCGTCGCGGAACAGCCGGATGGTGCCGTACACGCCGTCGTAGCCCGCCTCCCGGATCACCTCGCGCCGGCGCAGGCGCGCCACCGCCTCGGCCACCAGCGAAGGGGCCACCGGCCCGATCTCTTCGAGCGGCAGGGAATTCAGGAGCGGCAGCTCCGGTCCGAGGCGCGCCAGCAACCCCTCGTAGTCCTGCGCCACGCGCTTGCTCTTGGGCCCCACGCGGTGGATCTCACCCAGGATCTCCGGCAGCGGGATCAGGCCCTGGGTGTCCCCGGCGGTCTCGGGCGGCGTCGCGCCGGAGTCACGGTCGGCCAGGTCCTCGACCCGGTGCATGACCCCCACGGTCAAGGCCTTGCCGCAGGCCGGGCAGCGGCCGTTGTGGCGGCGGGTTTCGTCCGGCTCCAGGCGGACGTTGCAGTTGCGGTGGCCGTCGAGGTGGTACTTGCCCTCCTCGGGAAAGAACTCCAGCGTCCCGCCGTAGCCGTGGCCTGTCTCCAGGGCCCGGCGGAGCGCGAAGTAGTCCATTTCGGTGTGGAAGACGCACACCTCCCGCCCCAGCTTTTCCGGCGAGTGGGCGTCGGAGTTGGACATCAGCCGGAAGCGGTCCAGGGACGACACCCGCCAGTTCATCGGCGGGTCCGACGAGAGCCCGGTTTCCACCGCGAAGATGTGCGGCGCTAGGTCGCCGTAGCAGTCGTCGACGGCGTCGAAGCCGGACTTGGAGCCCAGCGCCGCGAACCACGGCGTCCACACGTGGGCCGGCACCAGGTATGAGCCAGGTCCGGACTCCAGGGTCATCTCCAGCAGGTGGCGGGAGTCGAGGCCCAGGATCGGGCGTCCGTCGGAGTTGAGGTTGCCGATTCTGGACAAGGCCGCCACCAACCTGTCGGCCGAGTCGAAGTCGGGCGCGTAGACCAGGTGATGGATTTTCCGGGTCTTGTCGTCCTTTTTGTAGATGGTCGAGATCTCCACGGACAGCATGAACCGCACCGCCGAGTGGCTGCCGCGGCAGGCCGGCGGGAGCCCGTCTTCCACCACCCTCTCCAGGTCGGGACGCAGCCGGAACAGCCCGGGCTCTGCGGGCACGAGTTGATCCTTCAGCTCGGCCCGCCACGCCGGATGGGTGAAATCGCCCGTGCCGACGACAGCGATGCCCTTCTTGCGCGCCCAGATGGCGAGGTGCTCCAGGTCGCAGTTGCGGCTGGTGGCGCGGGAGAATCGGGAGTGGACGTGCAGGTCGGCGTAGAAAGTCATGGGACACGACACTAGGAGGCGTCCGGCAGTTGACGCCGAGTCCACGCCCGCTTGAGCGGCGCGACCAGCGGCAGGCCTAGG
Source organism: Deltaproteobacteria bacterium (assembly GCA_028818755.1). Lineage (GTDB taxonomy): Bacteria > Desulfobacterota > Binatia > UBA9968 > JAJDTQ01 > JAJDTQ01. Next base: position 16,320 of record JAPPNF010000049.1, read on the forward strand.
GCCACGAGGATGAGCAGGGTGAGCACCAGCGAGATGGGACGGGTGACGAAGATCAGGAAGCCCGTGTCCGAGATGAGCAGCGTCTGGAACAGCGAGACTTCGGCGATCTCCCCGAGCACGTAGGCGAGGATGAAGGTGATGAAGGAGTAGTTGTACTTCTTCATGCCGTAGCCGACGAAGCCGAACACGAGCACGGCGAACGCGTCCAGGAGATTGTTGCGCAGCACGAAGGCGCCGACGAAGCTGATCACCAGGACGATGGGGATGATGAGCGTGACCCGGATGCGCGTGATCTTGACGAGCTGGTTGGCGAAGAGGAGCCCCAGGATGGAGGTCCACACGTTGGCGGCGATCAGCGCCAGCACCAGGGTGAAGACCGTAGCTTGGTGCGTGGTCAGCAGCTCCTTGCCGGGGTTCAGGCCGAGCAGCAGCAGTCCCACCAGCAGGATGGCGTGGGGCGCGCTCCCGGGAATCCCGAAGGCCACCGTGGGCAGCAGCGCGCCGCCGTCCTTGGCGTCGTTGGAAGCCTCCGGCGCGAGCACGCCCTCCGGTGCGCCGCGGCCGAAGTTGGCGCGGTTCCGGGAGGTGGCCTGCGCCTGAGCATAGGCCAGAAAGGCCGCGACATTGGCGCCGACGCCCGGGATGATGCCCACCACGCAGCCGATCACCGCGCTCCGGACCAGCAGAAAGAAGTTGGCGAGCACGAACCGGACGCCGTCCAGCACGTCCCTGACCGTGGGCCGCACCACCCCGGTGTCCTGGACCAACTCTTCGCCCTTCACCGCCAGGAAGAACATCTCGGAAACGGCGAAGATGCCGATGGCGATAACCCCCGTGTGGACCCCGTCCCAGAGATAGTCCAGGTCGAAGGCGTACCTCACGTCCCCGGTAATCGGAGAGTACCCGATGAAGGCCACCAGGAATCCCAGACCCGCGGAGATGAGCCCCTTGACCGGCTCGCTCTGGGTCAGCGACGCGATCAGGCTGATGCCCAGCAGCGCCATGAGGAAGAACTCCGGCGGGCCGAAGGAGAACACCACCGAGCGCACCACCGGCAGCAGCAGCAGGAAGATCACGTAGCCGAACACCGACCCGAGGGCGGACGCCGTCGCGGAGATGGCGAGGGCGTAGCCGGCGCGGCCCTGCCGGGCCAGCGGATGCCCGTCGAAAACCGTCGCGATGTTGGCGACGGTGCCGGGGACGTTGAGCAGGATGGCGGAGATGGAGCCGCCGAAGGTGATCCCGCCGATGGAAGCGGCGAAGACCATCATGGCCAGTTTCGTCTCCATCGCCATGATGATGGGCAGCGACAGCGTCAGGATGACGATGCCGCCCAGGCCGGGCAGGGCGCCGAAGAGCATGCTCACCGTGACGCCGAGAAGCACCACCAGGACGTTGGGAAACCCGAAAACGTTGAGCAGCGCTTCGCCGATGGCCTCAATCACGGAGCATCTCTTTCAGCGTGTTGGCCGCGACGCCCATGGAACGCGCGGCTTGGCGTGGTGCGCCAACCTGGCGGCCGGGCCACCAGGGCCGGCCCGGATGCGCGGACAGGACAATCCGCCGATCATCCGGGCCGGACGGTGCGGTAGGAGGCTTCAAGCCTGTTTCGAGCCTACTTCTTCTGCTGCGCCTTGTAGAGGGCGATCAGGTTCGCATAGTCCTTGATCAGGTTGTTCACGAGCATGGCCGTCTCTTTCCCGGTGGCGGGAGAGTGGATGACCTGGGCCTTGCTCTCGAGCTCCGCCTTGGACTCCATGATGACCTGGTGCACGGCGTTCCTCAGCACGTCCGCCACGGCCTGCGGCACCTTGGGCGGCGCCGCCACGATGATGTACAGGATGCCGCCGGCCATGAGGTCCTTGCGTCCGAGGGATTCGGCCGAAGGCACGTCCGGGAAGAACGGGTCCTTGTCCTTCTCCGAGGAGAGCTGCACCAGGCCCCGGACCTCGCCCGACTTGATGAATGTGATCACCCCGCCGGTGGTCTTGATGGTGGTGTCCACGTCGCCGCGCGCCACCGCCACCACCAGCGAGCGTCCGCTCTTGTACCCGGTGACGTCCTTCACCTTGATGCCGGTCTTGTCGATGAGGTTGGCCAGCACGAAGGACCCGGCCGACGCCGCGCCCGCGGAGGAAAACTTCAGGGGCCGCTTCTTTCCTTCCGCGATGAGGTCGTCGAGCGACTTGATGGGGGAATCCCCCTTGACGAACAGGAACCGGGGAGCCGTGGTGATCTTGGCCAGGTAGGTGAACTTGGAGAGGTCGAAGCCCACGTCCCGAGTCGCCGACTGCGCCAGTCCGCCGGCCGGCAGCATGCTGCCGATGACGCTCCCGTCCGCCGGCGAGCCGTAGAGCCTCTTCGTCCCCACGGTGCCGCCCGCCCCCGGCAGGCTCACCACCTTGACTTCCTTGACGCCGTTGCCCGCGAGCTTGGCCTGCAGCTTCGGCGCCAGCAGCAGAGCCGACGTTCCGGTGCCACCCCCCAGTCCGAAGGGGACGATCCAGGTAATCTTGCTCGGCAGCTTCTGAGCGCCGGCATTGGAGCCGACGAACAGGCACAGCAATAGCGCGGCAGCGGCCGCGACCGACACGGTAAGAGACTTCCGCAAACTCGTTCTTCTCCGCATGGTTCACCTCCGTGGCAAACTTGCCAAATCCGAGTTACGCACCGGTAAGCGATGTACTCTCGCCTACCTGCCTCGCACAACCGCCGGGGTTATCACAGGAGCCCCGTCCTTTGCAATTTGCCTGCCGTCGAAGTCGACGGTCAGCCTGTCCGGGTTCGAGCCGAAACGCACCTTGCCCGTGCTATGTCAGCCCGGAGCAGTCGAGCTGGATGTCCCAGAGAGGTCTCTGGTCGTCGCGGGTGGGGCAGAATACGTCGACCTGCAGCAGCGTCGCGCATCCGGGGCACACGTAGCCCAGCAGCACGCCGCGATAGGGTTCGCCGGAAGGGACGCGCTGCCCGGCCAGCTCCTCGAGGTCCATGACGATTTCCACGGCGCCGTTCTTGTAGTTCTCCCCGCCGGCGCAAAACGCGTGGGCGCACTTGCGGCACCGCACCACTAGGTGGCGGCTGTCGATCCGGACGAGGTCGAGATATTCGTGGAGGTGAAGCACAACGTCGGCATCCTTCTCCCCGGCGTCGCGGCTGCCGCCCAGGTCGCGGCCGCCGCCGTCGACCGCATTGTCGGGGCGCGAGTTCCCCGTCAGCCGCGCCGCCCGAAGCTCGTTGCGCCGCTCTGCCGTGGCCGCGTCGTCCACGCCGCCGTTGCCGTCGAGGCGGACGCCGAAGATCCGGTCGGCCGCCTCGGGGCTGGTCCGGCCGGTGCGGACGTCCCGCTCCACCCGCGCGGGGTCCCGTTCCAGCGGATCGCCGAAACCGCCGCCGCTCTGGGTGACGTCGGCGATGAAGGTCATCTCCGGGATCGGCACCCGCGGCCGAAAGCCGCCCGGCAGATCCAGACGGCACCAGTCGAGGCCGCCCAACTCGTCCGCCCCGGTGGGATAGGCGCCCTCGCGCAGGCGCTGCAACAGGCCTTCGGTGCGATAGAGCGCCCGGTTGCCGCCGAAGCCCGCGGGATAGCCGCCGAACAGGCCGAAGCCGTTGGGCACGGCGCCGTAGGGGCGGTAGTTGGCGGACACGTCGGTGGAGCCATAGACGAACAGCAGGCGCTCGCTGCCGTATCCGCCGCGATGCCTGCCGAAGCCGGAGCCGTCCTTCACGTGCCTTCGCGCGAGGTAGATGAACGGGTACTGCATCTCGATGCGCTCGATGTCGGAGATTCCCCCGGACGGGATGTTCATGTGGCCGCCGGTGTTGACGCCGTCGCGGTTCGGGGTGGCGCCGAGACCGCCGCCGTGCACGTCGTAGAGCCCCTGGGCGTTGGCCAGACCCTCGCGGTTGTGGCCGCCGTACATGAAGCCCGGTCCCCCCGAGTACCAGGCGCCGAACCAGCCGGCGTTGACGTCGTCCTTCCGTCCGGCGGCGTAGAGCATCTTGGCGAGGCACTCGCTCACCGCGGCCACGAACATCCCGCCGATCATGGGGGCCAGGCCGCAGGCCGCCGGAAACGTGCAGTTCAGCACCGAGCCCTCCGGCACCCTCATGCGGATGGGCGCGAGCTTGCCGTCGTTCCAGGGGATGTCCCAGAAGAGCTGGTTGGTGAGCGCGATGTTCAAGTGCGCCACGGTGCTGGGCAGGGTCGAGTTGGTGTCCCCGGACGTCTGGGGGCTGGTGCCGTCGAGGTCGATGTCCAGGGTATCGCCCTTCTTGGCGACGGCGCACACCACGGCGAGGATGTCGGCGTCGGACTGGTCGGCCTCGCGCGCGGAGTAGTAGACGCGCGAGCGCCAGACGCCGTCGGGCAGCGAGCGCAGCTTGGCGCGCGCCATCTCCTCGGCGTCCGCCAGCGTCTTCTTCCCCGCCGCCTCGATGAACTCCAGGCCGAACTTGTCCACCAGGCTGAGATAGCGGGTGGCGCAGACGTTGTTGCCGGCGATCATCGCCTTGATGTCGAGCCCCACGTACTGGGGGTCGCGGCACTGCTCGGTGAGGGTGCGGAACACGTCCTCGCGGAACTCGCCCCGCTCCACCACCTTCACGCCCAGGATGCGGATGCCCTCGTGGAAGATCTCCAGGGCCGCTCCCCGCAGCACGCCGCCGGTGTCGGCGGTGTGGGTGCTGGTGGCGATCCAGGCGATCAGGCGCCCGTCGAGGAAGATGGGCTTGATCACCATCATGTCGTAGGTGTGGGACCCGGCCACGTAGGGGTCGTTGAAGAAGAGCTGGTCGCCGTCGTGGAACCCCGGCGACTCGCCGTACCATTCGATGAGGTACCTGATGGCGTCCGAGGTGGCGGCGGCGAAGCGCAGGTGGCCGGAACAGGCCAGCACCATCTTGCCCTCGGCGTCGTAGAACGAGCTCATGACCTCGCCGCCCTGGGCCACGATGGGCGAGGCGGTGACGCGCTGCAGGGTGGAGCGCCCCTCCTCGCCCACCGCCCACAGGCGATGGAGAAACATCTCGTAGCGGATCGGATCGACGTCCATGGCGAACCTCGGCGGCAATCGTTCAGATGGTCTCGGCGACATAGTAGTCGCCGATGCTGGGCTCGGTCTGCCAGGGATCGATGGTCGCGCGGAACTTTACGTGGGTCGGCGTGCCGCGCCAGCGTTCGTGGTGCTCGCGGGTCGGCCAGTGGAGCAGGACCATGACCCTCGAGGGGGCGTCGTCGCTGCACATGATCAGCCCGCCGTGACATCCGGCCTCCTTGCTGGACTGGATGGCCTCCTTGTAGGCCTTGACGTATTCGTCGCGCTTCTCCGGATCGACGGTCTGGAACCTGACCTCGTAAATCATGGTGTGACCTCCTGTGGGATGCAGTTACGGGACGCCGCACGGAGCACTGCTCCGTTGCTCCCGGCACGTTGACTTTCCGCCGCCGTGCAATGATATAAGGACACGAGTGGCCTACAACATGCAAATACAGGCCACTAGCCGTTTGTTTCGTGGAAAGGAGCCGTTTCCATGCGCATCGTCGATTTGAGCATGACCGTGGAGGAGTGCGATTCGGCGCCGTTCGCTCCCGACGAGTCCTACTTCAAGATCAAGCCCATCATCAACTGGGAAGAGAAGGGTTTCGTCTCCAATGTCGTGGAGATGACGGTTCACGCGGGTACCCACATCGATTCGCCGCACCATTTCTTTCGCGACAAGCCGTCGGTGGAGCAGCTACCCCTGGAACCGTTGATGGGAACGGCGGTGGTGCTGGACCTGTCGTTCCGGTGCCAGCCCGGAGCGCGCATCACCCGCGAGGACATGGAACGGGCCGAAGCGGCGCTGGCGGAACAGGGAGTGACGATCGAGCCCGGCGGCATCCTGCTGCTCCGCACCGACTGGCCCAAAGGGCATCAGACCACCGATCCGTCATGGTGGAACGACTCGCCGTTCCTTTCCCGGGAGGCGGCCCAGTGGGTCGTGGACAAGCAGCCCGCGGTCATCGGCTATGACTTCGCCCAGGAAGAGAAAGGCTCGGACTACCAGCATGCCGACGAGATTCTCACCAGCGGCATGACCGTCCACCGCACCATCCTGCCTAGGGTCACCTGCCAGATAGAGAACCTCATCAACCTCGACCAGATCGGCGCCACCGCCAGGATCATCGCTCTCCCGGCCAAGTGGAAGACCGAATCCGCCCCGGCCAGGGTGGTGGCGCTGCTGGACTGATGCCGCGCGTAGCCGCTCGACCGTCGCAGGCGTGGTGCTGTTCGCGATGAAGGCCGTCCTGGTGCACGAGTTGGGTGGCCCGGAGGTGTTGCGCTACGAGGACGTGGACGCACCCGAGCCGGGCGCGGACGAGGCGCTGGTGAAGGTCGCGGCCTGCGGCGTCAACTACCTGGACATTTACTATCGCTCGGGTTTCCACTGGGGTGGACATCACGGACGGACGCTCCCCTATATACCTGGCGCCGAAGGCGCCGGCACGGTGGTAGCGGTGGGTAGGCGCGTGTCAGGGGTGCGGGTGGGCGACCG
>JAPPNF010000142.1 GCA_028818755.1 Deltaproteobacteria bacterium
CGACGGAACCACCACCGAACCCCAAAGCTGGCGCGCCAGTCCTCGACTCTACCGGTGTCTCGGGCGGGCGGCTTCGCGGCTTCCGCAAACGTCGCCCGTCCTTGACCTCAAATCTTCCTTTTGCGTCCGGTGCCGCTTCCAGAACCCCATCTTCCGCAACATTGGGGTTGACTCAACAACTGCGCTCTGGCTACGGTAACCATCAGTGCATGGAAGTTATTGCAGTGGTTCGCAACCGTGATACCCAGTACAGGGGGACATCTGATAACCAAACCAATCCTGCCTATTCACAACATGGAACAGCGCCACTTTGGTTTGACGGAGGCCATCGCGGAGTCGTACACAGAAGCCGCAAGCGTATGCATGGACCGGCATCACAAGTCACCGACGGATTTCCATCTGGACAGCAGCGGCGCGCGTTCAACAACGGTGGTCGAGTGGCAAGTCTCCAATGCACGAGTGCGGCGGGCCTGGGCCAATGAGACGGACACCACGGAAGCCGGTGCCTACGCTTGCATCTTGGCAGCGGTTGAGCTTTCCAATGGCCTCGTTGCCGTCCGCCGGGCGGAAACAGAAACCGGCGCCGACTACTATGTTGCGCCCAAGGGCAGAACGCAGTCTGATTTGGAAGAATGTTGGCGGCTTGAAGTATCCGGTGTGGATCGTGGACCAGAGGACACGGTCATGCAGCGCCTTCGCACCAAACTCGCTCAAGCCGCAAGAGGGCACAGTAACCTGCCCGCGCTCGCGGGTGTCGTCGGTTTCAGGGCGCGTTTGATCCTGTTGGCCAAACTTTGAACTCTGCGACGAAGGACACCATGTCCTGGATCGAACACCACGAGGTCAGTGAGCGGCTGGCTTCTGACGCACAAGCGGCCCTGCGCGAAGGTCGGAAGCAAGACGCTTTCGACTTGTATGCCCGTGCCGCCGATGCCGAGGTAAGTGCCCTTATCGACCTGGATGTATCCAAAACGCGGACGCTCGGCATCTCTGCGGTAAGCGCGGCCTCGCTGCACTACAAGGCCAAGCAGTTTGCCCAAGCCGAGGCAGTTGCGGTTCGGTGGCTGGACCACGAAGCCACCCCCGCATTCGCCAGGAACCAGTTGAGAAGCCTTCTTCAGTCTATAAGGAAGGAGGCGCCGGACGTCTCGGCTTCGTCACCTGTGCGGAACATCCAGCCAGCGACAGGAAGAGTTGATTGGCTATCCAGCGTCCGTCCGTTACCGACCGCCCCGTTCTATCTTCATAGAAATGAATAGTGATCAGTACATCAGAATTTTGGCGGACACCAAAGCGTTCGCGGAGTCCGCTTGGCTGATCGAACGTCGGATACAGGAGTTGGGGGCCAAAGAGGGCGATCCCTCTCCCATCGGCGGCGCTACGGGTTGGCGCAAACACGACGTTTGGGAATCGCTCAAGACGGTCAGCCATTTCAACCTTGGTGTTGCACTTGAACTGAGATTGAAATGCCTGTTGGCGTTGCATCACATCGAGCCGAGGAAACGTGGAGCCCAAGGCCATTACTTGAGGAAGTTGCTTGAGCAGCTGCCTAATGAGCTGTCGGATCTGCTCGAGGCACTATACCGGCAGGCCAAGGCCGAAAGGAACGTGACTCTCCTCGCGTTTATCAGCACTCAAAGACCTGAACGTCCGAAGGGGCCTCCCAATCGAAGGCTGGATACCTTGAGAGACTTTTGCGCCTATCTTGATGAGGACGTCGGGCTGTGGAGCAAGCGATATGCTTGGGAACAGCTCGATGGACCGGGAAAGTGGCGGCACTATTTGACTGACCTCGACGCAATGCTGGACTTTCTCGACCGCTCCGAACATCTGGCCGCCGAGTTGGCGAAAGAAAAGGGCCTTGTCAAATGACTACCGGCGCGAGATGTGGCGAGGCCGTTTCTTCCCGGTTCGACGATATTATCAGAGCAAATGATGCTGGATAACAAATGGGAACATGGGAAGGTGCGACTCGAGTTGCCGGCACTTCCGGCGGCCTTGATTTCGTTGCCCGGGATTAAGCCGGTGGCAGCTGTGCTGGACGATACGGTTGGCAGAGAAATAGTGTTGTTGATCACCGAACCGGAGGACAAAACAAGGGAATTCGAGGGCATCAAGATTACGGAATTCAGGCTGAGTGCGGGTCTGGCCAAGACTTCCTATGGACCGGTCTGCTTCATGTTGTTTTGCTTTCCAAACCCCGGTACAGGAGCTCGGGTGGTATACGAGAACACCATCAATCCAAAGAACCAAAGACAACTGCATCTATACAAGGTGCTTTCCAATCAAACGTATTGGCATGTAATCATAGCGACTGATACCGGTGATGTCGTCAATTTTTTCGAGTTTCCCAATGACTATGGTTTGAGAGAAACATTGGAGCGTGTGGAAAGCGTTTGTGAAAAACTGGAAGTCAGTGATTTTGATGCAGCAAAGGCAGAATACGAGCGGACCTACACCATCGACCAACTGTTAGCGCAATAGAGGTGCGTGGGCTGCCCACATCTGTGAAGCCTGCCTACATCGTTTGTTGATTGACACGCGGGTTTCAAACCTGCCCGCGCGCGTATCGCGCGCCGGCCGATACAGGCCGCGTGTCGATTCACCCATGGCAAAGCTCACCTACAAGGACGCCGGCGTGGACGTGGAAGGGGCCAACCGCCTCGTCCGCTCCATCGCGTCCCTGGCACGCAAGACCGCCCGGCCCGGCCTCATGGGAGGCGTCGGCGGCTTCGGCGGGCTCTTTGATCTCTCGCGCATCCGCGGCCGGCGCCCCGTGCTGGTGTCCTCCACGGACGGCGTCGGCACCAAGCTCCGGGTCGCCTTCATGGCCGACCGCCATGACACCGTGGGCATCGACCTCGTGGCCATGTGCGTCAACGACGTCCTCACCCAGGCGGCGGAGCCGCTGTTCTTCCTGGACTATTTCGCCACCGGCAGGCTGGAAGCCGCCACCTTGAAGTCGGTCGTGGCCGGGGTCGCGGAAGGCTGCCGCCTCGCGGGGTGCGCGCTCCTGGGCGGCGAGACCGCGGAAATGCCTTCCTTCTACCGGGACGGCGAGTACGATCTGGCGGGTTTCTGCGTCGGCATCGTTGAGAAGGACCGCATACCCGACCCGCGGGCCGTGCGCGCCGGGGACGTGATCATCGGCCTGCCCTCCAGCGGGCTCCACAGCAACGGCTATTCGCTGGCTCGGAAGGTCCTGCTGGAAACCGCCGGGCTCAAGTTGAAATCCCGGGTGGCGGAGCTGGGGCACTCACTGGCGGACGAGTTGCTCAGGCCCACCGTGATCTATGCCGGCGTGATCCGCGCGCTGACCAAGCGGCACCGGATCAAGGGCATCGCCCACATCACCGGCGGCGGCATCGTCGAGAATCTGCCGCGCGTGCTCCCCACGGGGCTGCGCGCGTGGATCAAACGGGGAAGCTGGCCTACTCCGCCGATATTCGACCTCATCGCGCAGCTGGGCGGCGTGACCCGGGCGGAGATGGACCGCACTTTCAACAACGGCGTCGGCATGGCCTTGGTCGTGGGCGCGGATGCGGCGGGCGGTGTCGAGCGCGCCCTGCGTCGCCGCCGCGAGCCCTATGCCGTCATCGGCGAGATCCGCAAGGGCCGCCGCGGCGTTTCGTTCACCTCATGAACCGCAAGCTTCCCATCGGCGTCCTGCTCTCGGGCGGGGGCACGAACCTCCAGGCCATCATCGACGCCATCGAGCAGGGCCGGCTGGACGCGGAGATCCGCACCGTTGTCAGCAACCGCGAGAACGCCTACGGCCTCACCCGCGCCCGCACCCACGGCATCCCCACCACGGTCATCGACCACCGCGGCCATCCTTCGCGGGAGGTTTACGACCGCGTGGTGGTGGAACATCTCAAAGGGCAGGGCGTGGAGCTCGTCGTCCTGGCCGGCTTCATGCGCCTGCTGTCGCCATTCTTCATCCGGAGCTTCCCCGACCGCATCATGAACATCCACCCCGCGCTGTCGCCCTCTTTCGCTGGACTCCACGGCCAGAAGCAGGCGTTCGAATACGGCGTCCGCTTCTCCGGCTGCACCGTCCACTTCGTGACCGAAGGACTGGACGAAGGACCCATCATCATCCAGGCCGTGGTCCCCGTCCTGCCCGACGACACCGAGGAAACCCTCGCCCAACGAATCCTGGTCCAGGAGCACCGCATCTATCCCCGCGCCATCCAGCTCTACAGCGAGGGGAGGCTCGTGATCGAGGGCAGGAAGGTGAGGGTGACGGGGGAGGAAAGCGATGCGAGCGCCGGGAGCGCGCTGGTGAACCCGCATATTCCATGAAGGCCCGGCGATTTCGGCTTCGATACCGCGAGACTCCACAACCTCACCGACGCGTTCCGCAGAGAAAGGAACGATTCCCGACGGTCGCATGCCGGGGGCAGGTGAGCTACCGGTAGCCCAGCACCGTATAGTCGCCGTCGACGATCAATCGAATGGAGGCGTACAGTCCGAGCAACCCGCATACCACCCAGCCCGAATTGGCTCCCCAGATGTAGATGGACACTTCGGCCCTGCTGATCAGCTTGTGCCGCCCCGCGACAAAAAAGCTCGCCAGGTACACGGAGGTGGCGTACGCCCATTGCCAGAACAGCATCACGCCGAGAATGCCCGCGACGACCGCGGGCAAGAAACCGACCGTGAAGGCCGCATACAGAACCAGCGTCGGAACCGCCGTGAAGAAGCCGTTGGCAATATCGATATTGAAACCGTACGAGCGCCGATCGGTGTAGGACCCATCGTACAGCGAGTAGATCGCCCACAAATCAGCCCCCACCGAGGGGGACAGGCACCGTGTAAGGGGTATTCCCGTCGCCAGGAACTCAACGGCCGGCGTCAGACCGGTCTCCTCCCGCCGCCGGCGCCAGTACTCGGCGCGTTGCCGAATGAGGTCCTGCTGCCGGAAGAGGCAGACTTCCCAATAGCAAACCAGTAGATTGACCGAGAAAAAGAGGCTTAGCGCACAATAGATGGCATTCGGGTGTCCATTCACCCAATACCGCACACTGATGCCGGCAGCGGTCAGCACGGCTACAACGACGATCGCCCACAGACCGACCCGCATCGTCAAACCCCTTCTCGTGCAGCCCATGCCGGACGGCCTGATCGGGGTCCCGCGCGGCTACTCTTTGTCGTTGGTTCCCACCACCACGGTGTACAGCGAGAAGCGCGAGTACCGGTAGTGCTTGCTGCCGGTGAACGCCGTCTCCTCCAGGAACGGCTTGAGCTTGAGGTTGGTGCTCCAGCCCAGCCGGCGGGTGATGGGATCGAGGGACCTGGTGATCGTGCCCCAGACGCGGGACTCGCTGGTGAAGTGGTTGACGACGACGATGGTTCCGCCGGGACGGCAGACGCGCCGCATCTCGGCCATCATGCGGACGGGGTCGGGCACCACCGACACCACGTGGAACGCCATCACGTAGTCGAAGGCGTCGTCGGTAAAGGTGAGGTTCAGGGCGTCCATCTCCCGGACCTCGAGGTGGCGCCAGCCGTTCTTGGCGATCTTCTCCTGGGCGTGGGAGAGCATCTTGGGCGCCATGTCGATGCCGACGACGTGGCAGTCGCGCGGATAGGCGGGAAACGAGGTGCCGGTGCCGACGCCCACCTCCAGGATCTGCGCCCCGGACGGCAGGTTCAGGTCCTGGATGACCGTCCGTTCGCGGGAGTAGAAGAACTTCGCGAACGTCTTGTCGTAGAGAGGCGCCAGGTCCGAATAGAGCTTGCTCTCGTGGGCTCCCAACTCTGCCATGTTCTTGCGTGCGCCTGTTCGCGACATACAGACCCCGTCAGGTGTCGTCTTTGGATGATCTCGGCTACGATGTCTGTTGCAAGGAAAACCGACAGAACTTATGCCAATTCAAGTATCAATTCAGGTTTTTTTTGTCAAGTTGGGGGCCGCAGGGCCGCGAACCAAGCGGTTGGTAATCCGCCGGCTTCTTGGCTAAATTGAACACGGGCCGCCTTCCGGTGTATCCACTCCCCGTGAGGCTCCCAACTACCCGTTTTTACAAGGCGTTCCGCTTCTACCCGTCATGGCCGGCTTCGCGCGGTTGATCGAATATCTCTGGAAGTACCGGCGGCGTTACCTGCTGGGCGGGCTGTGTCTGGTGGCCACCACGAGCCTGCTGATGGTGGTGCCGTGGTGGGTCCGCGGCGCCATCGACGTCATCGAGCGGGGCGATCCCGATTCGGAGCTTGGCGGCTACGCGCTGCTGATCGCGCTGGCCGCGGCCGGCGGCGGCCTCCTGCGCGGGGTTTCCCGGTCCATCATCTTCAACGCCGGGCGGAGCGTCGAGTACGACATCCGGAACGACCTCTTCGCCCATCTCGAGAAGCTTCCCCTCGGCTACTACCAGTCGCAGCGCACCGGCGACCTCATGTCACGGGCCGTGAACGACATCAACGCGATCCGCATGCTCCTGGGCCCCGGCTTCCTGAACCTGGTCAACACGCCCCTCTACCTGGTCTACGCGGCGGTGTTCATGCTCGCCATGAACGCGCGGTTGACGCTGGCGGTGGGCGCCTGCCTGATGTTGCTGGCGGTGGTGTTCGGGCGCTTTCGCGGCCGGATCCGGCGGGCCTCGCTCCGGGTCCAGCGGCAGATGTCGCGCATGAGTGCCCACGTCCAGGAGAACCTGAGCGGCATGCACGTGGTGAAGGCGTACGTGCAGGCGGAGCCCCAGACCGCCCGGTTCACCGACCTCAACGGCGAGTACCAGGCACGCAGCATGGACCTGGCCCGGGTCCGCGGCCTGATCAATCCCATGATGGTGGCGCTGCACGGCTTCACGATGCTGGTGGTGCTGTGGTACGGCGGCTGGCTGATCATGAGGGAGCAGACCGGCGTCGCCGACCTGGTGGCGTTCATCCTCTACCTCAACGTACTCGCCTGGCCCATGGCCGCCTTCGGCTGGATGATCTCGCTGCTCGAGCGCGGCCGCGCCGCCATGGAGCGGCTGGAGGAGATCTTCGCGGTGGAGCCGTCCATCGCCGATCCGGAGAGCCCGGTGGCGCTGGCGGACAAGGAGCGGGGCCTCGAGTTCGAGCACGTGTCGTTTGCCTACGACGGCACCGGCAACGGCGAAGCCGTGCTCCGGGACATCAGCTTCGAGGTGCCGCCGGGCCGCAAGGTGGCCATCGTCGGACGCACGGGCTCGGGCAAGAGCACGCTGACGCACCTGATCCCGCGGCTCCACGACGTCACCTCGGGTACTATCCGCCTGGGCGGTGTCGATATCCGTTCGCTGTCCCTGGAGGAACTGCGCGGGGTCATCGGCTACGCGCCGCAGGACCCGTTCCTGTTCTCCACCTCCATCCAGGAGAACCTGAAGTTCGGCGACGCCGGCGCCACCGAGCAGGAGGTGCGCCGGGTGCTGGACGTGGCCGATCTGGAGAGCGAGGTGGAGGTGTTCCCGGAGGGCCTCGACACCCGCGTGGGGGAACGCGGCATCACCCTGTCGGGCGGCCAGAAGCAGCGGGCGACCCTGGCCCGGGCGATCCTGGCGGACCCCGAGGTCCTGATCCTGGATGACTGCCTCTCGAGCGTGGACTCCCAGACCGAACGGCGGATCCTCCACGGCTTCGAGAGCGCCCTCAAGGGCAAAACCTGCATCATCGTCTCCCACCGGATGGCGGTGATCAAGGAAGCTGACGAGATCCTGGTGCTGGAGGACGGCCGCATCGTCGAGCGCGGAGACCATGACACGCTGCTCCGCGCCGATGGGGTCTACGCGCGGATGTACCGCCGCCAGCAGATGTCGGACGAGCTGGACGAGATCTAGTGTCCTGTCTCCCAAATAGCGTTATGAATCTGCGGGTCCTTTTTGCCGTCGGCTGCGTTGCTCTTCCTCGCGTGGTGCCCGCCCTGGGGCGACCTACGGTCGCCCCCACTCGTCATCGCGCCTTGCCGACGACAAAAATGCCCTCGCATCTTCACAACGCTATTGGTGAGACAGGACACTAGCGCCGTGGTTCCAATGAACGCAACGGAAGAGCAGGAAAACGTCTCCGGCAAGGCCTACGACGTAGAGCTGGCCCGGCGCCTCTGGCGGTTCCTGCGGCCGCACCGGAAGGTGTTCTTCCTGTCGCTGCTGCTCCTGCCGGTGCATCAGTGCTTCAACCTGGCCCAGCCTTTGCTGTTGAAGTATGGCATCGACGCCGTCAGTGCCGGCGACGGCTTCACGCTGCTTACGACCGGCGTGCTGTTCGGGGTGGCGTTGCTGGCGGAAGCCGGGACGTTCTTCCTGCAATACTACCTGGCCATGCTGGTGGCGCAGCGGTGTCTTGCCGACATGCGCGTCGCAGTGTTCTCCCACGTGCAGCGCCTGCCCATGAGCTACTTCGACCGCAACCCCGTGGGCCGGGTCATGACCCGCATGACCACGGACGTGGAGGTGCTCCAGGAGATGTTCGCCGCGGGCGCCATGAACCTGGTGGCCGACCTCGTGCTCATCGTCGCCATCGTGAGTATCATGATCTCGCTCCACCTGGAGATGGCGCTGGTTTCGCTGGCGCTGATTCCGTTCCTGCTGCTGGGCATCAACGTCTTCCGCATCAAGGCGCGGCAGACCTACCGCCTGATCCGCACCCGCATCGCCCGCGTCAACGCCTATCTCGGCGAAGCTATTCCAGGCATGGCCGTCATACAGCTCTTCAACCGGCAGGCCCGGAGCTTCGAGGAGTTCGACGACCTGAACCGCGCCCATCGCGACGCCATCAAGCGCTCCAACGTCTACGAGGCGTCGCTGTTCTCCATGGTGGAGGCCGCGGGCTCGCTGAGCATCGCCCTGCTGCTCTGGTACGGCGGCGGCGAGGTGCTCCAGGGAGTCGTCGGCATCGGCACTTTCGTGGCCTTCAGCGAGTACATCCGCCGCCTGTTCGTGCCGTTGCGCGACTTCAGCAACAAGTACGCCGTCATCCAGGCGGCCATGACCGCCGCCGAGCGGATCTTCGAGCTGCTGGACACGCCGGTGGAGGTGCCGGGCCGGGCGCCTTCCCCGCCGGTGACCGCACAGGCTGCCGCGCCGGATGTCGCCGCAGCGCCGACCGTCGCCACCGCACCGGCCGACGCTACGTCCGCAGGCACCGCGCCCGCCACCGCGGGTCAGCCGGCCACTGCTCCCCCGGCCGCGGCGTCTTCGATCATCGAGCCGTCCCGCGGCACGGTGGAGTTCGACGACGTCTGGTTCAGCTACCGGCCCGGCGACCCCGTGCTCAAGGGCGTCTCGTTCAGGATCGAGCCGGGCGAGCGGGTGGCGGTGATCGGCGCTACCGGTTCCGGCAAGACCACCACCATCAAGCTCATGAGCCGGTTCTACGACGTGGACAGCGGCGTCGTGCGCGTGGGCGGCCGCGACGTGCGCGACTGGGACCTCGACTCCCTGCGGCGGCACATGGGGGTGGTGCTCCAGGACGTCTTCCTGTTTTCCGGCGACATCCTCTCGAACCTCAAGCTCGGCAACCCGGACGTTCCCGAGGAGCGGATCCGGGCGGCCCTGCGCAACGCCAACGCCGAGGGTTTCGTCCGGCGCCTTCCGGGCGGTTTGCAGGCTCCGGTGCGGGAGCGGGGCAACAACCTGTCGGCGGGACAGCGGCAGCTCCTGGCGCTGGTGCGCATGTTCGTCGTCGACCCCGAGATCCTGGTGCTGGACGAGGCCACCTCCAGCGTCGACACCGAGACCGAGTTCCTGGTGCAGGGCGCCTTCGAGAAGATCATGGCCAACCGCACCTGCCTGGTCATCGCCCACCGTTTGTCCACCATCCGGAACGCCGACCGCATCGTGGTGTTCCACCGGGGAGTGATACGCGAGATAGGCTCCCACGCCCAGTTGATGGAGAAGGGCGGCGTCTACTACCGGCTTCACCAGTTGCAGTTCCAGGAGGAGGGCGGCGACACCGCCCCGCCGGCTGCCCTGGATGCCGTCACAGACCCGTAGGGTCCTGTCCGGAACGAACGTGCCGGTTACCCTCAAGACACTTCTTTCGGGCTGCCTGCTGCTCCTGACCCTGTGGGGCTGCTCGGCGGAGTACTATATCCGCGCCGCCTACGAGGAGGGCCGCATCCTCTGGCGCCGCACCCCAATCACCACGATGCTGGCCGAGGATGGGCTCGGGCCGGACGTCCGCCGCAAGCTCCAGATGGTGCTCGACGTCCGGGACTTCGCCGCGGACCGGCTGCGGCTCAACGTCGGCGGCAGCTATTCCGCCTACTCCTACGTGGACCGGCGCGTGCTCCTGCACGTGCTCACCGCCGTGCCCAAGATCGCCCTGGAGCCCCATACCTGGTGGTTCCCGATCGTGGGCCGGATGCCTTACAAGGGTTATTTCGATCCGGACGACGCCCGCGAGGAAGCCCGCTCGCTTGCGGCGCAAGGATACGACACCAACATCCGGCCCGCCGGCGCTTTCAGCACCCTGGGCTGGTTCGACGATCCGTTGCTCGGGCACCTGCTGAAGCTCGACCGGGTAAGCCTGGCGGAGGTCGTGCTGCATGAGCTGCTTCACAACACGCTGTTCGTCAAGGGCTCGGTGGCGTTCAACGAAAGCCTCGCCAACTTCGTAGGCAAGCGTGGCGCCATCGATTTCTTCGTTGGGCGCAACGGCCCTCACAGCCCCGAGGCCTTGGCGGCCCGCCGCGCGTGGCGGGAGGAGCTGGAGTTCTCCGGTCTGATGATGGAGATGGTGGGGTGCCTGCGCGAGTTGTACGGCGGCAACCTGCCGGAGGCGGACAAACTGCGCCGCCGCGAGCAGGTGTTCACCCAAAGCCGGCGGCAGTGGGCGCGGGCGCTGGAGGGCAGGCCCGACCACCGCCACGCCTCCTTCAGCCGGCGGCCCCTGGACAACGCCGTGATTTTGCAGAGCCTGCTCTACGTCACCGACCTGGCCCGTTTCGAGGAGATCTACCGGCGCGAAGGCAAGCAGTTGACCCGGGCGATCGAGGCGGTCCGCGCCGGCGCGCGGGACGGCGGAGATCCGTTCGATATGCTGCCCGCGTCGACCCCTGGCGGGATCGCCGCAAAGGCCGTGACGTATGGAATCTGTGAGACGCCGTGAACCCACGATGACGGACACGACCGCACGGCTCCGGGAGGCCACGTGAGCAAGCTGCTGGCCATCATCCGGCTCCGCTGCCCCCGCTGCACCGCCGGCCCCATCTTCGCGGGCCTCTTCCGGATGAACAGCCGGTGCCCGGTGTGCGCCCTTGAGTTCGAGCGCGAGCAGGGCTACTTTGTCGGCGCCATGTACTTCAGCTACGCCCTGGCCATCGCTGCGGTCCTCCCCGTCGTCGTTGCCATGCTGCTGCTTGATTACGGCGCAGCCCCCATCTATATCGCGTGCAGCCTCGTGCTGGTCGTGTTGTCTCCGTTCCTGTTCCGCTACTCCCGGGTCATCTGGATCCACCTCGACCAGGTGATCGATCCCAGGTAGGGGAAGGGAATCGCATGGAAACGGTCGAGCGCGTGAACGACGATTTGAGATTCGCCGCCGACAAGATGCTCGGGCGGCTCGCCAAGTGGCTTCGGATCATCGGCCAGGACGTCATCTACGGCCAGCATCTGTCCGGCCAGGGCCTGGTGCGCACGGCAACGCGGGAGCGGCGCGTGATGCTGACCCGGGACCGAAAGGTATGGCGGCGGAACCGGGAGCAAAGCATCTTCATCCGCGACGATCACTTTCGGGCGCAGTTGAGGCAGGTGGTGGAGGAGTGCGGACTGGACCCCTTCGAGGGGCTGCTGACCCGGTGCGTCGAGTGCAACGAGCCGCTGCAACCCATCGCGAAGGAGCAGGTGCGGGACACCGTGCCCCCTTATGTCTTTGAAAACCAGGAACTTTTTTCGGTCTGCCCCGGCTGCCGCCGGATCTTCTGGCCCGCCACCCATCAGCAGCTCATGGTGGAGGAGTTGAAGCGCCTGGGATTCGCCGCTCCTGGAAATTGAAGTGGCCGTGTGCTAGGTTCCGTATGCTAGTCTTACCAGTCGTTCCCGGGTAGCTCAGTCGGTAGAGCAGGTGGCTGTTAACCACTTTGTCGGGGGTTCGAGTCCCTCCCCGGGAGCCAATCTCCTGCCGCCAGACTACCTCCAGCTTCGGGAGACGCGATATGGCGGAAACAACAGTATTCGAGCCGGGCGGGTATCGTTTCGTGCGGGGGCGGTTTCAGTACTCGGGGGGCGTCTCGGCGGAGCCGGGCTTTGTCATTGAGCGCGCCCGGTTCTTGCGACCCGTGCCGCTCGACGAGGGATTTCGCCGGATCAAGGCATATCTTGACGGTCTCGGGCGGCCGTCCACCGCGTTCTGCGCTTGTGAGCTGCGCTCGCCCGGCCAGTTCACGGAAGAAGGCTTCGTCGCCTTCAATCGGGTCTATGTAGGCACGCTCGAACGCTGGGGCATCTTCAAGGATGAAGAGAACCCCGTCGCGCGCTCAAACGTATGCCCTCAGATCGACCCTCCCGGTGAGCCCAGCTTCCATGCGTTCTCGTACACCGTGCCGGCCGAGGCGAGCCATGCGGCGGGAGTGAAGAGCTTCGTCATCGCGGGCTCCGGCGAAGCGCCCGAAGGACCCGGCGGATACCGGGACCGGATCATCCGGCTCGGGGACACTTCGCCCGATGCGATGCGAGAGAAGGCGCAATTCGTCCTCGGAGCGCTGGAGCTTCGGATGGCGGCGCTGGGCGTGACGTGGGCGGATGCCACCACCAGCCAAGTCTACGCGGTGCATGATTTCCATGGGCTAGTCGCCGACGAGATCGTCCGCCGTGGCGCGGCGCCCGACGGCGTCACATGGACTTACGCCCTGCCACCGGTCGAAGGATTGGCTTTCGAAATGGACGTCCGGAGCGTGCCATTGGAGCGGGTGATCGGCTGAAGCCGAGGTCCAAACGCCCCGGTTTCGCGCGCCGGAATCTCCAGTCAACGCAAGGCCCCGATGGGAGAACCATCGGGGCCTTGTCGTTTCTGGTGTTGTGGAACGGGGTCCTTTCGCTATGACCCCTGGGGCCAAACAAAGTCGGGGCGAAGCCCTTCACAGACTGGGCGGCCGTCGTCCGGTTTCGGGACGCCGGTAGCCGGATCGTAGAAGGCGTGATAGGTCGCCGGCATGCTGTCCGGGTCAAAGCCCATGATGTTCGGCGCGACCGCGCGAATACGCTTTTGCTTGTCATCGAGCATGATGGGTGCGCCGCAGTTCTTGCAGGTGCAGAGCTCCAGGGGACCGTCCGGGTTTTGATCGTTGAACGGCTGGCGGTTCAAATTGTCGGGGTTGTCCACGCTGAGGTCGCCGTGATTGAAAAACGCGACATGGGTCGTGGGTTGTCCCGTAACGCGCTTGCACACGGAACAGTGACAGATGTGGACATCGATCGGATCGTTGTCCGAGCGAGTCTGTATACACGCGCACCCTCCGGAATACGCCATGGTTCCTCCTCCTTGTTTGGTGCCCAACAGCCTCGTCTGCGACGAGCCTCCTCGCCGTGGGCATACCTTCGATCTGGGCCGCATACTATCGCAGGCCGGGCTTCCAATGCAATAAACAAGATGTTGGTGGTGGTGTTACGGTCTTGACCGCTGAATATTCATATGATATTATAATTTATATCATATGATAAAGCGAGGCCCGCAGAATGGCACGTCCACTCCCAGACATTCCCGGCGAAAGACTTCTCAGGCCCCTCGGCGACCGCGACCGGATCGCGGTTGTTGTAAAGGCCGTGGTGCGCGCGGCCGATGCCTGGGGTTTGACCCATATCGAGGGCGCGGCCCTGTTCGACGTGCCCACGGCCACCTGGAGTCGCATGAAGGCCAGCGGCTACAGGGGCACGCTCGATCAGGACAAGGTGACACGGGCAAGCCTGATCATCGGGTTGTTCAACGGGCTCGCGTCACTCTTCAACGGCCCCTTGGCCCATGGCTGGCCCAAGGCCGCCAACACCGGTCCCGGTTTCGAGGGCAAGACCCCGGTCCAGGTCATGTGCGAAGGGGGCATCCCGGCCATGATGAAGGTCCGCCAGCACATCGACGCGCTGAGGGGCGGAGCATGATCCGCGCCGCGGACCTCCCGGTCCGTGACATCGTTGAGCCGGCGACGGTCAGACTGGTTACCGCCGGCTACCTGGACAAGCCGGCATTGGCGATGCTCGCGGACGACCCGTCCGAGATCGCTGTCCTCGAAGAGATCGAAGGCCTCACATCAGCCCTGGCGCCTCCTTCGCCCACGGTCCCCTCCGGCATCCAACCGGGTGAGTTGCTGACGGAAGCCGACGGGTACGGCTGGGCCTACGTGAACGCGGCGTTCTGTCACCCCCGGCCCACCGGCAACCGCTTCAACGGCCCGGAACGAGGCGCGTGGTACGCGTCGTACGGCAACAACGCCACCGACACGGCGAAGGCCGAAGTCGCGTGGCATCTCACACGTGAGCTTCAGGCCACCGGAATCTACGACAACGTCACAACGTACCGGGAGCTTCTGGCCGGCTTCATGAGCCGCTTTCACGATCTCGGCGAGGGCACGGGGGAGGCCGTTCTCAGCGATGACCCGGCCGATGCCTATCCCGCCGGTCAGGCCCTTGCCCGGGAAATCCAGGAGAGCGGCGGCAACGGCGTGCTGTACCCATCCGCCCGTTACGAAAGCGGGAGGTGTCTGGCGGCGCTGCGGCCCAATCTCGTGCAGAACGTCCGCGAGGGGGATGCCTGGGTGTTCAGGTGGGCCGGGTCGCTGGAGGTGGAGATATCGAGGTTGGAGGTATTGTGATGGCGAGAAAACGGCGTTCAGAGGGAGGACTCCGGACGAGTGTGCTGGGTGCGGACGGAGCAATGCTGGCTGTTACCGTAGTCGTCGCTGTGCTCGCCATCTTTTCGGCTCTCGTGCTCGGTCTCGCCGGCCAACAAGTTGCATCTCTCGCGGTTTTGTCTGTGGCCCTCGTGATCGGTGTCTGGACCTTGGCCAGACGCAGGGCCGCTTCGACCGTGGATACGGAAGGATCGGCCATGGATACGGAAAGCTCGACCGAGGAGACTCGCGTCGTCGTGGTCCGGGATGGCGAAGTGCCGCGGCACCCGGAAGGCCAGATTATAGAATTCGAAGGACAGAAACTCGGCGTCATCGACTTCGGTACAGACTTGAGCCGTGTGTTGAGATGTCAAATAGACAAGAACATCCTTTCGCGCGGGGAACCCTTTCGATCCGGGGGGATACTGGATACGGCTTGTCTACCGATTTTGGGCGCGGGGGCTGCCGCGACACCTGCTCTGTTCGCTGGCAATGTTTTCCTGGCGACGGTCAACCCCGCTACCTTGATGCAAATCGGCACCGGTGTCGGTTCGGCGGTGATGGGGCCAGGGGGGATCATCGCACAGGCACCGTTTGTTGCCGCAAGTGGTGCCATTCTGCCGGTCGTCGCGCCTGTTATGCTCTTCACGACCTTATCGTCGATGATGATTTGCGCTCGCCTGGACCAGATTCAAGGTTCTCTGGACAAATTGGCGAAGGCGGTGGAGCAATTGCTCGTCCATCAGATCGCCGATGACTACGTTACTCTCGTCAGCGCGTTGGGAAGACTTCAGGATGTTTCGCAAGAGTTGGAGGGAGGCCAACGTTTCACGGATGATATGAAGATGCGCTTGGCACTGGCGGAACGGGACATGAACGTCTTGCACTACAAATTCGCGTTTCTTTTGGAGTGGCCTGTTGGATCGGAGGCCGACGCCAATCTTGCAGCGTCCGACACCGAGTCCTTCACCGCTGCGAGTCTTGCGGATCTCCAAATCGCCCGGCTCTGGTTGAAGTTGGCCCTTCAGGACAATCCAGATGATGTTTGTAGAAGGAACTCTACGTTGACTTCACGGGTGGACGACACTGAGAAGTCGTTCAAAGACCTTCTGCAGAACGACTCGGTCAGAACGTACCGCGAGCATCTGCAGAGTTCTGTCGAAGGCCTGGGGTGGTGGAAACGGAACGTTGTTCGGCGGGGACCTCGCAAAGAAATAGAGGCTGAAATCGACAGGATTCAGTCAGGACCAGAGCGCAGGCTCGCAACGCTGCTACCCAATATTTCACAATGGTTGGACGACCTTGTCTCACAGAAGGATGTCGGGCAGAAACAAGCGATCATCTGCTATCGAGAGAATGGCGGGCAAGGGGACCTGAAGGCTTACTACACCAGTGATTGGCAGCTTCAGGAACAGCCTCGGCCAAAAACGACTGGCGAGTGAGCGGCAATGGCAAGCCCTAACCAAACCCCCGAACAGGCCGCGCGGGACAGGATCGACGAGATGCTATCCCATTCAGGTTGGGTCGTTCAGGATAAAAAGAAGATCGACTTCGGCGCCGGCCTCGGGGTCGCTGTCCGCGAGTACCAGACCGATGTTGGCCCGGCCGACTACGTTCTCTTCGCCGACAAGAAGCCGGTCGGGGTCGTCGAGGCCAAACCAGAAGATTGGGGACACAAGATCACGACGGTGGAGGACCAATCCGGTGCGTACGCCGCCGCCAAGCTCAAGTGGGTGAACAACCGGGAGCCGCTGCCCTTCGTCTACGAGTCGACCGGCGTGTTGACCCGTTTCACCGACGGGCGGGATCCCAAGCCCCGCTCCCGCGAAGTGTTCAGCTTTCCCCGGCCGGATACGGTGCAGCACTGGCGCGCTCAGCCGGCCTCGCTCCGCAAGCGGCTCCAGTCGCCCAAGACCCCAGTGACGAGCCCGCTTCCATCCTGCTGGAGAAGATCAGGATCGATAGGGAGAAGGCTGGCAGAGGCGGTCCAACCGTCCGACGAAAAAGGGAACGCAACGCCTGTGGAATGAACACCGTCCTCACCGTGCTGTAAACTCACCCTGCCGTAAACTTGGACTAATGTTCTGCCCGACCGAGCCGAATATTCCTTGAGAGGGGACGCGTGGGTTGGCGTTCCCGGATGTCATGTTCGGGAGGGCGGATGGATGGCTCACGAGGTCGATCACCCCCACGACCGGTTGTTTCGCGCGGTGTTTTCCGATGCGGCGGAAGCCGGCGGGCTGTTGCGGAGCGTGCTGCCGGCAGATGTTCGCGAACGAATCGACTGGGGCAGTCTGAGCCTGCAAGAGGGCACGTTTCTGGACGACGCGCTGCGCGAGAGCGAGTCGGACCTCTTGTACGAGGCCAGGCTTTCCGGCGGCGAGGGGCGCGCATGTGTGTATCTGCTGTTCGAGCACCAGTCGCAGCCGGACAAGTGGATGCGGTTCCGGTTGCTCAAGTACTGCTGCCGGATCTGGGATGCGGCTTTGCGGGCGGAGCCCGGGCAGTCGGAGTTGCGCCCGATCGTGCCGGTGGTGTTCTACCAAGGGAGTCGCGGCTGGCGGCACTCGACCGAGTTCGCGGAGTTGTTCCCCGAGGCGGTGCGGGGATGGCGGTGGGTGCCGCGGTTCGAGCACATGCTGGTGGACCAGACGGGTGTGGGTCCCGACGAGGTGGAGGGAGGGCTGAAGGGGCGCATTGCGCAGTTGTTGATGATGGCCGCGTATGGGCGGCACCTCGGCGCCGCGATGGAGGGGGCGGCGCGGTTGCTGGCGTCGTTGTCGTCCGGTGGCGGGGTGAACTATCTTCGTCTATTCTTGGTCTACGTGATGGCGACGCAGGATGAAGCGGTGGCGCAGGCTTTCGACGCAGCGCTGCGCAGCCATGGCCGCGAACACGGAGGAGAGATCATGTCCTATGCCCAGCAACTCCTGAAGGAAGGTCGGGAGGAAGGCGCACGACAAGGGAAAATAGAAGCGGTTGAAGGTTTTCTGAGGGTCGGGGTGTCGTGGGACGTTATCGAGTCGGCGACAGGACTGAACGAAGCCCGGTTCCACGCTCTCAAGAAGCAGTTGTCGGCGTCCGACCGGTCCGACAGGCAGGGGGTGGATTAGAGACCGCCCGGCATGACCGGCAACTTCACGGTCCGTGCCAAGGGCCAGGACGAGCGCGAGTTGCTAGACTTGACAGCCACCGTGCCCTTTGATGATCGGTATCGCCAAACGGCTTCGCTCGATGACCTGTCCCATCGGCTTATCCAGGAGTTTCTGCGGGATATCGGCAGCGATCTGGCTTCTGAAGCAGCCGGGCTATCGGTGGCGGCCCTTGGTCAGCGCATGAACATCGTAGGCGGGACGCCCGAAGCAATGTTTCCCAAGAACGTCGGCTTGCTTTTCTTCAACGACCGCCCGCACGACTTCTTCCCCGCAACCCAGATCGACGTGGTGTGGTTCCCGGACGGCCCGGGTGGGGACCGATTCGAGGAAAAGGAGTTCCGCGGCCCTCTGTCGATCATCCTCAGCGAAGCGATCCGTTACGTTGAGCGGAACTACTTGAAGGAAACAATCATCAAGCAACCGCACAAGCCGGAAGCCGAGCGATTCTGGAACTTTCCCATCGGCGCAATCGAGGAGGCGCTGGTAAATGCCGTCTACCATCGCTCTTACGAAGAGCGGGAGCCGGTGGAGGTGCGCGTCACCCCTGACGAGTTGGCGATCTTGAGCTTTCCCGGCCCCGACCGATCCATCCGTATGGAAGACTTTGGTAGAGGGCAAGCCGTCGGTCGCCGCTACCGCAATCGCCGGATTGGAGAGTTTCTCAAGGAACTCGATCTGGCCAAGGGCAGATCAACCGGGGTACCCAAGATTCTGCGGGCCATGCGGCAAAACGGTTCCCCGGCCCCGGTCTTCGAGAGCGACGAAGATCGCACCTGGTTTCTGGTTCGTCTGCCAGTGCGCGAGCAACCGCCAATCAAGAGGAAGAACGCCCCCGCATGAACACCGCCCCCATCGTCTCCAAAGTCTGGAGCTTCTGCACCACCCTGCGCGACGACGGCGTCGGCTATGGCGACTACCTGGAACAGCTTACCTACCTGATCTTTCTCAAGATGGCGGACGAGTATGGGAAGCCGCCGCGCAATCGTGATGTGGGCATCCCGGCCGAGTACAACTGGCCGAGTCTGAGGTCGAAGCGGGGCGCGGAACTGGAGAGCCACTACGTCACGCTCCTTCGTGAGCTTGGCGCCAAGACCGGCATGCTAGGGCAGATCTTCACCAAGGCCCAGAACAAGATCCAGGACCCCGCGAAACTGTACCGCCTCATCGACATGGTGGACGACACCGAGTGGGTCACCATGGTTGCCGACATCAAGGGTGATATCTACGAGGGCCTGTTGGAGAAGAACGCCGAGGACACCAAATCGGGCGCGGGGCAGTATTTCACGCCACGCGCCCTCATCCGCACCATGGTGGAATGCGTGCGGCCCGAACCCCGCAAGCTCATCGCTGACCCGGCCTGCGGCACGGGCGGGTTCTTTCTGGCGGCCTATGACTTCCTAACCAACCAGGACAACTTCAGACTGGACCAGCAGCAGAACGCGTTCCTCAAGCACGAGACGTTTCATGGGAACGAGATCGTCGCCAATACCCGGCGTCTGTGCCTGATGAACATGCTCCTCCACAACATCGGCGAGATCGACGGCGGCGCGCCCATATCGCCCAACGACGCGCTCGTGGCCGATTCCGGACAGCGGTTCGACTACGTGTTCGCCAACCCGCCGTTCGGCAAGAAGAACTCCATGAGCTTCACCAACGAGGAAGGCGAGCAGGAGACGGATGACCTGACTTGCAACCGGCAGGATTTCTGGGCAGCCACGTCCAACAAGCAGCTCAACTTCGTGCAGCACATTCGGACCATGCTCAAGACCGACGGCCGCGCCGCGGTCGTGGTGCCGGACAACGTGCTGTTCGAGGGCGGTGCCGGCGAGACCATCCGGAAGAAGCTGCTGGACAGCACGGATCTGCACACGATCTTGCGCCTTCCCACCGGCGTGTTCTACGCCCAAGGCGTCAAGGCCAACGTGATCTTCTTCGACAACCGCGAAGCCAGCCCGGACCCGTGGACGAAGCGGGTCTGGTACTACGACTACCGCACCAACATTCACCACACCCTCAAGAAGAAGCCCATGAGCTACGAGGACCTGTCGGATTTCGTGAAGTGCTACAATCCCCACAATCGGTATCAGCGCAAGGCCATCTGGGACGAGAACGACGCGCCGGAAGGCCGCTGGCGCAGCTACAGCTACGAGGAACTCGCGGCGCGTGACAAGACCAGCCTCGACATCTTCTGGCTCAAGGACAAGAGCCTGACAGATCTGGACAACCTGCCCGAACCCGACGACCTCGCCGAGGAGATCATCGAGAACCTTGAGGCGTGCCTCAACAGTTTCCGCGAGGTGCTTGCTGGCTTGCGGCAGTCGGTACCGCGGTAGCGCGTCATCAACGGCGCCATGGCCGGCCTTTCCTCCAGCATGGCCCCATCCACAACAGTCCTCGTAACCGGCGCCACCGGCTACATCGGCGGTCGGCTGACCCCGCGTCTCCTGGCTGAAGGCCATCGCGTGCGCGTCCTGGCGCGCAGCGAGGCGCGGGTGCGTTCGCGGTCGTGGGCGGATCAGGTTGAGATCGTCGAGGGCGACGCGCTGGACCGCGAAACGCTGGCCCGGGCCCTGGCCGGGGTGGACTGCGCCTACTACCTGATCCACAGCATGGCCAGCGGCTCGGGGTTTCACGAGATGGACGTGGAGGCGGCGCGGCTGTTCGGACAGGTTGCCAGGGAAGCCGGCGTGCGGCGGATCGTCTACCTGGGGGGCTTGGGAAACCCTGAGGCCGACCTGTCGCAACACCTGCGTTCCCGGCAGGACACGGGGCGGGCGCTCCGCGAAGCTGGCGTTCCGGTGACGGAGTTCCGGGCGGCGGTGATCGTAGGGTCCGGGAGCATCTCCTTCGAGATGATCCGCTATTTGGTGGAGAGGCTGCCGGTGATGGTCTGCCCCCGGTGGGTGTATTCGCGGGTCCAGCCCATCGCGGTGAACGAAGTGCTGGACTATCTGGCTGCGGCCTTGACCAACCCCGCGTGCGCCGACAAGCTCATCGAGATCGGCGGCCGCGAGGCAATCACCTACAAGGGGATGATGCTGGGCTATGCCCGGGCCAGGGGCCTCAGGCGTTGGCTCGTGCCGGTGCCGGTGCTCACCCCGCGCCTGTCGTCGTACTGGGTACACTGGATCACGCCGATCCCTTCCACGGTGAGCGGACCGCTCATCGACGGGCTCCGGAACGAGGTCGTGGTCACCGACAACCTCGCCCGGGAGCTGTTCCCGGCCATCGAACCCCGGGACTACGCCGGCGCCATCGCAGAGGTGATCGAGGACCTGGACCGGGGGCGCGTCGAGACCGCCTGGAGCGACGCCCACGGCGTGGCCGGGGCGCCGGATTCCTTTGCCCGGGTGGAGACCCACGAGGGGATGATCTTCGAGCGTCGCACACGGCGGGTGGCGGCGCCAGCCCGTGAGGTGTACCGGGTGTTCACCGGCATCGGCGGCGAGCGGGGATGGTTCTCCGCCGACTGGATGTGGCGGGTGCGCGGCAGGATCGACCGCCTGTTGGGGGGCGTGGGGCTGCGGCGGGGGCGGCGGCACCCGGACGAGCTGCGCGTCGGCGACGCGCTGGATTTCTGGCGGGTGGAAGCCCTGGAGCCGGACCGGCTGGTCCGTCTCAGGGCGGAGATGAAGCTGCCGGGCCGCGCATGGCTCCAGTTCCGGGTGTGGGAAACCGAAGACGGCGAAACCCAACTGGAGCAGACCGCCGCCTTCCTTCCCAAGGGGCTGGGTGGCCTGCTTTACTGGTACGGCCTGTACCCGGTCCACGCCCGCATCTTCAACGGGCTGGCGCGGGAGATCGCAAGCCGCGCCGAGGCGCGGAGGTACGGATCGCATGGATTCCCGCTTTCGCGGGAATGACGGAGGCAGCTTGGACATGACGCAAACATCGGAGGTTCAATAAATGCGTTTCGGCATCGCGTTCGGGAGCTACCCCTCGGACCTGGATCGGGCGAACGTCGTCCGCGACTTCACCGAACGGGCGCGGGTGGCCCATGCCAGCAACTACGAGGCGCTGTTCGTGGCGCAGCACTACTCCACCGGGCCCGACGCGGCGATGCTGCAGTCGCTGCCGCTGCTGGCGTACTTCGCCGGCCTGACCCCCGGCATGTACCTCGGCACGGCGATATTCCTGCTGCCCATGCACCAGCCCCTGATGGTGGCCGAGTACACCGCCACCCTCGACAACCTGTGCGACGGTAAGTTCCTCTTCGGCATCGGCCAGGGATATCGCGACGTCGAGTTCACCTCCATGGGCGTTCCCATGCGGGAGAAGCGGCCACGGCTTGAGGAGGGCATCGAAGTGGTGAAGCGGCTGTGGACCGAGGACGAGGTGCATCACGAGGGCCGGTTCTACCGGATCGACGGAGTGACCATCCATCCCAAGCCGCTACAGAAGCCACGACCGCCGATCCTGCTGGGGGCCGACACTCTGCCCACCGTGGCGCGGGTGCCGGAGGTGGCGGACCACTGGATCGCCAGCCGCCGCCACACCAAGACGTTCCTGCGCGAGGCCGTGCCCGCGTACAGGTGCGCCCTGGAGGCTCACGGCAGGCCCTTCGAGGGTCTTTACATCTTCCGCGACCTCTGTGTCGCCGACAGCCGCAAGAAGGCGGAAGACCGCATCCGCGAGGGCTACGAGCGGCGCTACGAACGCTACCAGCGCTGGGGACAGCCGGGCGAGCGTTACGACTTGCCGTTCGAGCAGTTGCAGCAGGACCGCCTAGTCCTCGGCAGCCCCGCCGAGGTGACCGAGCAGGTGCTCTCCTACCATCAGGAGTTCGGCGCCGAGATCATGTGGTTCATGGTGGAGCCTCTTGCAAAACCTCAGCGTTGACTGGGTGCGATTGCAGCGGACGCACG
>JAPPNF010000062.1 GCA_028818755.1 Deltaproteobacteria bacterium
CTGGCGACGAACTTCTCGACGTCGGGGAGGGGCTTGTCCTTGGGCCAGAGGTTCTTCGCGATCATGCGCTTGACGCGCGACTCGAAGAGGCTCAAGACCAGAGCTTCGGGCATGTCCGGGCCGTACTGGTCGAACACTTCCTCCCACACCCCTTCGGCTTCCCTGCGGTCCTTCATGGCGAAGTACTTCTGGATGACGTCGACGGACCCTTCCTTGTTGTTCTTCATGTACTCGGCGGCTTCGGCCATGGCGTGGATGAACGCCTTGGCGGCCTTCCGATTGGTTTTGAGGTAGTCGTTGTGGACCCAGAAGCTCCCGCCGATGCGGGGCAGGTACTTGCCGGTCTTCAGGATGACCTTGAAGCCCGCGAGCTTGGCCTTGGCGGCGTGGGGGAACGTGAGCAGGCCGGCGTGGATGTCGCCGTTGATCATGGCGGCGATGCGCTCGGCCTCGCCCCGGAAGCTGATGACCTTGTAGTCGCGTCCGGGCTCCATGCCGAAGTTCTTGGACAGCACGATGTCGGCCTCATCGTAGTCGGCGCTGCCGGGCCGCCCCAGGCCGATGATCTTGCCCTTGAGGTCCTTCACCGACTTGATGCTCGCGTGGGCGGTAACCGTCCACTGCGAGATCAGCGACTGGCCCACCAGGTAGGTGATGGGCGCGCCCTTGAGCGCGGCCTGGGAGCCGCCGCCGGGGATCGGCACGAAGTCGATCTGCTTGGCGATGCCGGCGTTGAGCAGCGCCTTGCCGCTCATGCTGCGGTACTTGGCGTCCAGCCCGTACTTCTTGAAGATGCCCTGCTCCATGGCGATGTACGAGGGGATGTGGAATCCGCTCGCGGAGGTCGTCCGGCCCACGCTGATGCCCGTCATGTCGGCCGCGCCGCCAGCCGATGCCGCCAGGGTTGCAAGGCCGAACGCCAGCAGCGCCACAGGCGCCGCCCATTTGTTCCTGAATTGCTTCATATCGTCGCTCCTTGTGGTTTTCTTCACCGCCAGCCGATGAGTGGCCGCACTCTATGACAGAGTCGTCTTGGTTTGCAAGCGGGCACCGAGGGGTTTCGGGCCACCCTTACCCCGACCCTCTGCCGGAGAAAGAGGGGGTTGCAGGCTCGATGACGGGATTCTCCAGGGCCGGTCAGCGGCACAGCGGCCAGACCTGGTACCAGGAGTCGCAACGGAAACGCGACTCGCACCGGGCGAGCTGGGAGCGGTACTGGCCGGCGGTGGCGGCCACGTTCCTGGCGATGCGCTGGAGCTTGGGCTTCTTCTTCCAGGTGCCGCGCCTATAGCCGCCGCGGCCCTCGTGGTAGGCGAGATAGAGTTGCTCGGCGTCGGTGCGGGAGATGCCGAGCTGGCGCCAGGTCTTGTCGTTGTACCAGCCGACGAAGTCGAGGGCGTCCTCCATGTCCGAGCGGCTGCGGAAGAGCCTGCCCCGCTCCGCCTGGTACTCGCCCCAGACCGGATCCTGGGCCTGGGCATATCCCTTGGCCGACGACGGGCGCCCCAACGGGATGAACCAGAGCCATCTACGGGGCGGCCGGGCGTGGCTCCGGTAGCTGGACTCGTGGCGCACGAAGGCCATGAGGATGTGCACCGGCGTCCCCCACTTCTGCTGGGACTTGACCGCGTAGTCGTACCAGTCGGGATACTGGGCGAAGACCTGGCAGATGTCCGCCTGGCGCTTCGGCGGCGGTGTCGTAAAGGAGCAACCCGCCACCGACGCGAGCAGGAGCACCACCAGCGCCGTCCGCGCTACCGACATCCGTCTCCGCGGTTCCGGACCGCGCCTTGTCGATCCCGCACGGGAACGGACACGTTGGCGATCTTCTCGTGGGGCATGACGCGGGTCCTTTCCCGGCCCGTCAGGGAGCCGCGGGCTCGCCCCGGAAGGCCTTCACCCGCACCAGGTGGGCGACGATGGCCAGGATCACGGCGGCGGCGCCCAGGCTGAGAGTCATGGGGTGCGGAAAGATCATCACGAAACCGCCCGCCACCAGCAGGACGCGCTCCCATACGGCGGTCGCCCTGGAGATCCAGCCCTCGAAACCGGCGGCCAGGGCGAACAGCGCCAGCGCGGCCGTGGCGGTGGCGAAAGCGATTTCGTAAAGGCTCCCATGCATCAGCAGGCCGTTGTTGAAGACGAACAGGAACGGGAGCACGAACGCGCCGACGGCCATACGCATGCCTAGAAGCCCCACGATCATGGGGTTGGCTCCGGCCAGGCCTCCGGCAAGGAACATGGCGGGACCCGCGGGCGGCGACATGGGCGCGATGACCGCGAAGTACACCGCGAACAGGTGCGCGGCCAGGGGCGGCACGCCCAGTTGCACGGTCACGGGCACGATCATGATGGCCGTCAGAATATAGGTGGCGGCCACCGACAGCGGCGCCCCCAGCACCAGGGACGCGATCATGGCGATGACCAGGGCCGGGAACAGGTAGCCACCGGAGAAGAGCATCACCATGGAGCCGAACTTGCCGCCCAGGCCGGTGGCGGAGATGGCCGTAACCATGATGGCGCCGGCGGCGATGGGCAGCGCCACGATGATGGTGGTGGTGGCGCCGGTCTCGAGCCCCTTGAGCACGTTCTTGACGAAGTCCTTGCGTCCCTTCTTGCGGATGACCGTGACCACCAGCAAGGTCCCGATGGCCACCAGCGCGGCCCGGATGGGGGTGTAGCCTTCCAGCAGGACCCAGACGATGACCACCAGCGGCACGATGAAGTGGCCGTCCTCCTTGAGCACGTTCCACGCCGAGCGCCGGCTCTCGGTAGGGGAGATGATCCCCATCTTCACGCTCTCCATGTGCACCTGCCAGAAGACCGTGTAGAAGTAGAGGCAGGCGGGGATGAACGCCGCCACGATGATCTCGACGTAGGGGATGCCGCTGATGTCGCTCATCAGGAACACGGTGGAGGCCATCACCGGCGGCATGAACATGCCCCCCATGGAGGCCGACAGCTCCACCGCGCCGGCGAACTGGGGCCGGAAGCCGACCTGCTTCATCATCGGGATGGTGAAGGAGCCGCTGGTGGCGACGTTGGCGATCTGGCTGCCGGAGATGGTGCCGAACAGCCCGCTCCCCACCACCGCCACCTTGGCCGGGCCCCCGCGTGCCCGTCCGGCAATGGCGTCGGCCAGGTCCACGAAGAACGCTGCGCCGCCCATGTGCAGCAGCAACTGGCCGAAGAGCACGAACAGGATGATGTAGGTGGCGGAGATGTTCATCAGCGAGCCCCACATGCCCTGGGGGCTCAGGAACAGATGGTCGATGACCACCGCATAGTTCATGCCCGCGTGCCACCAGATCCCGCCCAGTAGATTTCCCCAGAACATGTAGAGCAGGAAGATCACGGTGACGAACACGAGCGGCATTCGCGATACCCGCCGCACGCCCTCGAGCACCAGCAGGATCAACAGGCCGCCGAAGATCAGGTCCAGAAGCGGCGGGTCGTCGATGAGGCTCAACCACAAGGTGATGCGCTCAAGGTTGACCATCATGTAGACCCAGATGGCGATGGACAGGCCCGCGAGGATCCAGTCCCACAGCCCCACCCGGGTCTTCCGGACCGCCGGGCCGAAGACGATGAAAGAAAACGCCAGAAGCCACAGCAGGTGCGTCGCACGGTGCTGGAACACGTTCAGCTTGCCGACGCCGATGATGAAGACATAGATGTGGTAGAGGGAGTACAGGATGGCAAAGCCGCTGACGAGCTTGCCGGCGACGCCGGGGAACTGCCTTCGGCTGCCTTCCGCGTAGTCCTCGTACACTCGGCCGAGGGTGGCCAGGAAAGACATGGGCGGGAAACGAGAGATTGGAAAGATTGCCGGACGTCAGGCGTGCGGCACGACGCCGCAACGGGCGTCGCGCCACCGCCGACGCGGCGCATACGCGGGACGACGGGTCCCGCGTATGCCGCCAGACGCCGCTACTTCATGGCACCTACTTCGCGGAAGTACTTGATGGTGCCCTCGTGGAGGTTCAAGGCATTGGACGCCTTGTCCAGGGCGATGGTGTTCTCCGCGCTCAGCGCCTTGAAGGAAACGTGCACATTGACCAGGAAGTCCTTGCTGCCGTAGATGGCCTTGGTAATGGTGTAGGCCTGGTCCACGGACAGGTTCGAGTCGATGACGACGATGTCAGCCATGCGCACGGTGTCCAGAGGCTTCTTGTTGACGAACTTGTAGCCGTAGCCGAAGTCCCCCGGGCTTTCGAGCCTCACGTGCTCATACCCGAACTCCGCGCCGAGCTTGTCGATGGCCTCTTTATCCAGGCCTACCCAAACCATCTCCCGGTTGTTGGTGAGGTCGACGATGCGGGAGCTCGGCTGCCCCCAGAGGCCTCCCAGCCCCTCGATCTGCCCGTCCTGGAGCAGCTCCAGCGAGGGCGCGGAGTATTGATAGTGGATCTTCGCGCCCCAACCTTCCATGTCCTTGAAGTTGGTGCCGTGCACGTTGGCCACGTCATCGAACACCATGTAGGAGCCGCTGCCCTTGGGCCCCACCGAGATGCCGTCCTTGGCCTTGCGCGCCACGTAGTCCCGGAACGTGCTCAGATTGGCCTTGGGCGTGGCAACGAACATGAAGAGATCCGCGCCCCAGAATGCGAGCAGCTTGAAGTCGTACTTCTTCTTGAACGGCGCGTTTCCGCGGATTGCGTTGACCGCCATGCGCGCCGAGGCGCCCACCCCCACCGCCGCCTTGCCTTCGCCGGTCAGCGCCAGCCCCGCTGCCGGACTGGAGGTCGGCACCGTGACGTTGGAATTGGGGATGCCCCTGCGGAGGGCTTCGCCAAGCCCCTCGGACTTCACCTGGAGCGTGCCGCCCGCGGGCGAGCCCACCACGGAGATGTTCCACTGCGCGAACGCGCTCGACCCCAACGACAGCGCCACCGCCACAACCAAGCTTGAAAACACGGTTTTCGGATTCATTCGAATACCTCCTGGGTTTTGTCGATTTGGCCTACTTACCGCATTTGCCCTGCAACGGCAAACAGGAAGTTCCGTTGCGTTGACGGCGGCGGGAGAGAAATCCGTCCCTCCCTCAAATTGGGTTGGACAAACGGCAGGCGTTCGGTTAACAGTTTCTAGCTCAACCCTATTTTTCAGGAGGAACATCCGATGACACGAACCAGTTTTCTCACGCGTTTCGCCGTAGCCTTCGCCACCGCGGTGGTGCTGGCCCTGAGCGCATCGAACCCGGCCCTGGCGGCCGAAAAGCTGATCGACAAGGTCCACTTCCTCATTCCCGGCGGCGCCGGCGGCGGCTGGGACGGCACCGCCCGCGGCACCGGCGAGGCGCTGACCAAGTCCGGCATCGTCGGCTCGGCGTCGTACGAGAACATGTCCGGCGGCGGCGGCGGCAAGGCCATCGGCTTCCTCATCGAGAACGCCGCGTCCAACCACGGCACCCTGATGGTCAACTCGACACCCATTATCATCCGCTCGCTGACGAAACGCTTTCCGCACAATTTCCGTGATCTGACGATGATCGCCGGCACAATCGGCGACTACCAGGCCATCATCACCGGCAAGGACAGCCCCTACAAGAATTTCTCGGACGTGGTTGCGGCCTACAAGAAAGACCCCCGCAAGGTATCGGTAGGCGGCGGGTCGGTGCCGGGGTCCCTGGACCATCTGTCCATCGCCATGGCTTTTCAGGCGGCCGGGGCCGATCCGACAAAGGTCAAGTACATCGCCTATGACGCCGGCGGCAAGCTGAACGCGGCCATCCTGTCCGGTGAGGTCGCGGCGGGTTCCACCGGTTTCTCGGAGGCCGTGGGGCTGGCGAAGGCCGGCGAGATGCGCATTCTGGCGGTGACCTCCCCGGAGCGCGTGCCGGCGTTCAAGGATGCCCCAACCCTCAAGGAACAGGGTTACGACGTGACGTTCGTCAACTGGCGCGGCTTCTTCGCCGCCCCGGGACTGCCGGAAGACAAGGCGAACCTGTATCGCAAGGCCCTCGCCGCCATGTATCCCACGCCGGAGTGGAAGGCCGTGCGCGACCGCAACGGCTGGGTGGACATCCACAACTCCGGAAAGGACTTCGTCGACTTCCTGGAGAACCAGGAGAAGGTGATCAAGACCTTGATGCAGCAGCTCGGCTTTCTGAAATAACGGCCCGAATCAGCCGGGGCGCCCGTTCGAGGGCGCCCCGGCGTGTCTCCCGGTAGCGCGAACAGGAGTGGACTCATGACCCTCGAACGCGCCATCGCCCTGATCTTCATCGTCGTTTGCGTGGTCTACGGATACACGGCCTTCGTGGTCATGGAGGCCTCGATCCTTCCCTTCGAACGCAACCTGGCGTTCCTGCCCAACGTGCTGCCCAAATGGTTGAGCGTCATCGGCGTGGTGGTGGGGCTTGCGGTGCTGATCCAGTCCCGTGCCGGGGCCGAGGGAGAAGGGGACCCCGACGGCATCGACACCGGCAACCTCCGGCAGTACAAACTCGGCCAGACGATTCTGCTGCTGGCGCTCATGGTGGCCTACGCGCTCCTGCTCCGACCCGTTGGATTCCTGACTACGACGACACTGTTCATCGCGGGCGGCGCCGTCATCCTCGGCGAGCGACGCTATGTACTCCTGGTTCCGGTCGCCGTGCTAGCGGCGTTCCTGATCTGGTACCTGGTGCAGGAAGTGCTCGGCATTTTCCTCCGCCCCTGGCCCTGGTTCGTCTAGCCGAGGGTACAACCGATGATCGAAGGAATCCTCTCCGGTCTGTCGACCGCCTTCAGCATCCAGAACCTGCTCATGGTCATCGCCGGGTGCCTTATCGGCACCTTCATCGGCATGCTTCCGGGCCTCGGGCCGATGTCGATCATCGCCATCATGATCCCGGTGGCCATCCAGATCGGTGATCCGGCGGCCGCGCTGATCCTCCTGGCGGGAGTCTACTACGGCGCCATATTCGGCGGCTCCACCTCGTCCATCCTCATCAACGCGCCCGGCGTGGCCGGAACGGTGGCCACCGCGTTCGACGGCTATCCCATGGCGCGCCAGGGGCAGGCCGGCAAGGCGCTCACCATCGCCGCCATCGGCTCTTTTTCCGGCGGCACCATCGGCGCCATCCTGCTGATGGGGTTCGCGCCCGGACTGGCCACGGTGGCCCTGTTGTTTCACTCCGCCGAGTACTTCGCGCTCATGGTCGTGGGGCTTGCCGCCATCGCCGCTTTCGCGGGCTCCGGTCAGGTGGCCAAGGCGCTGATGATGACCGTCCTCGGCGTCATGCTGGCGACCGTCGGCGAAAGCGCGCTGTTCAACGCGCCACGCTTCACCTTCGGCATCTACGACCTGCAGAGCGGCATCAGCTTCATCACCCTGGCCATGGCCCTGTTCGCTCTCCCCGAGGCCCTTTATCTCGTCCTCAACCCGAAGCGCTCGGAACGGGGCGGGGACGGCGGAAGCAACATTTCGAACCTGCGGATCACCCGCGACGAGGCGAAGGAGATCGCGCCGGTCATCGGCCGCCAGTCGCTTCAAGGATTCTTCATCGGAGTCATGCCGGGGGCGGGGGCCACCATCGCGTCGTTCCTCGGGTACGCGGTCGAGCGCAACATCGCCAAGGGGGAAGATCGAGCCAAGTTCGGCAAAGGTTCGGTCAAGGGTCTCGCCGCCCCGGAGACCGCCAACAACGCGGCCTGCACCGGCTCCTTCGTGCCGCTGCTCACGCTTGGCATTCCGGGATCGGGAACCACCGCGATCCTGCTGGGCGCGTTGATCGCCCTGAACGTCGCCCCGGGGCCGCGCCTCATGGTCGACAATCCCTCGATCTTCTGGGCGGTGATCATCTCCATGTACATCGGCAACGTGGTGCTGCTGATCCTCAACCTGCCGCTGATCCCATACATCGCCAAGCTGCTGGAGATCCCCCGCAACTACCTGATCCCGTTCATCCTGTTCTTCACCATGATGGGCAGCTACATAGGCCAGAACAACGCCACCGAGCTGCTGCTGCTCACCGGCATGGGGATCGTGGCGACGATCATGCGCATGGCCGGCTACCCGCTGGCGCCGATGCTGATCGGCTTCATCCTCGGGCCTCTGCTGGAGGACAACTTCGCGCGCGCCATGAACCTCACCGACGGCATCAGCTTCATGTGGGAGCGGCCCATGACCCTGACACTGCTGTTCTTCGCCATCATCCTGATCTTCCTGCCGTCGATCCGGGCGGGTTTCGCCAGACTCAAGGGGGATGAAGCCGCCCAGGGAGACTGAGGGTTGCGACGGGCCTCCCCGTTCGTCCTGAGCGTAGCGGAGCGAAGTCGAAGGACGCCATCTTGCTCGGCGGCCGTTGATCAGAGGTTCCCGAGGAGCGAGCCATGAGTACCGACACGGAGTTGCGCGCCCTGCGGGCGGAGCACATCGGCAGCCTGGTCCACCCCGACGGGCTACGGGAGGTCTTCGTCCGGCACGACCGTCACGAGGCCGGCGAGGAGGAATTGCTCCGGGCTCAGGATGAAGCCATTCGCGAAGTGATCCGAAAGCAGGAAGCCTTGGGGCTCAAAGTGGTTGGCGACGGCGAGCTGCGGCGGCGCAACTTCCAGGAGAGCTTCTCCGCGTGCGTCTCCGGCTTCGACGTAACCCCGGAAGCCGCCCGTTCCTACGCCCATGAGAACGTCAACAAGACGCCCCTGGAACGCGCCGAGCAGGATTTCGACGCTGTCGGACCGGCCATCACTACCCGGCGCAAGACCGTGGCGAAGCTGCGCCTGACCCGCAACCTGCCGCTCGAGGAGTACCGGTTCGCCAGCGGCGCCACCAGCCGCACGGTGAAGCCCACGCTCATCGGTCCGGACCGCATCGCGCAGCGGTTCAAGTGGGAAGAATCCCGGTCCGTGTACCCCGGCGGCCTAGACGAGTTCACCGACGACGTCGTCCGCATCGAGCGGAGCATGATCGCCGACATGGTGGCGGCGGGCTGCCGCTACGTCCAGATCGACGCGCCCGGTTACACGGCCTACGTGGACCGCGTGTCGCTGGACCGGATGCGCTCCCGCGGCGAGGACCCGGACGAGAACCTCGAACGGTCCATCCACGCCGACAATGCCCTGATCGACGGCTTCCCCGGAGTGACCTTCGGCATCCACCTGTGCCGGGGAAACGCCCGCACCCACGACCCCGAGACCGGGGAGCTGGTGCCGCAATGGCACCGGGAAGGACACTACGACGCCATCGCCGAACGCCTCTTCAACGGCCTGCGGCACCACCGCTTCCTGCTGGAGTACGACAGCGACCGCGCCGGCTCCTTCGAGCCCCTCCGCTTCGTGCCCGCGGGCAAGACCGTCGTGCTCGGGCTGGTGACGACCAAGAGCGCCCGCCTCGAAAGCGTCGATGAGCTGAGGAGACGGGTGGACGAAGCCGCGCGGTACTGCCCGCCGGATCAACTGGCCCTCAGTCCGCAATGCGGCTTCGCCAGCGGCCTCTACCATGAGTCCCTGAGCGAGGACGACCAGTGGCGGAAGCTCGACCGGATCGTGGAGACGGCCTCCGCAATCTGGGGAGGCCGGTAGGAATCGGTATCGGCCGGGGGCCGTGGCGCCCGGTACTTGTCGATTCGCTACACCGAGCGGTCAGCTCGCTGCACCCTTGGGCGATACTGAGACACAGACCTCGTAAACTGTGTCACCGATTTGTTTGTCACAGCAGAACGCAGTCTCTCCGGAAACGGCACTCGCTGTTGGAGAGTTCTCCAGTTCACCTATCCTGCCCAGGGCCTCTTCGATCCTTTTTTGGGCTTCTTCCAGTGAATCAACACGAAACTTCATTGCAATCCTCCTGTTGTGTTATTTGGTTTTGTGGAACCAACTTGGTTTCGTCAACTACGCTTACGACCTCTTGTCAAGTGAAGATCCCGCAAAAAAAGTATAATTCGCATATTGAGCATGTATTAGCCAGTTTAGTTCATATTATATTCATTTCATATTTCGACACGCCGTACTTAGCGACACAGAGGTGGATGGGAGGAAGCAGCTACAGGTTGCCCGTTTAGGGGCACGCGTCGCAGTCCAATCCCTGGCAGGCGACCGTCGGCATGCCCGTGGTGCAAGCGCCCTCCTAGCGACCCACATCCAAAGGCGCCTCCGTGACAGCTTTGAGTCGAAGGTTTCTGCCGGTTTGGAGAAGACGCACACCCGCTCGATGGCGAGGTGGCGACCGCTGCCCTGGCCGTCAACTGTCGCCCGGCCGGGGCATGCGATAGCCAACCCGAAGCTCGGTCCGGATGTAGACCGGTTGGCGGGCGTCGTCGCCGAGGCTCTTGCGAAGCCGCTTGACGTAGGCACGCACGATCTTCTCATCGGCGCCATGGCGCCCGCCCCAGACCTGTCGCAGCAGGGTTTCGTAGGTCGACACCCTGCCCGCATTGAGGGAGAGGATCCGAAGCAGGTCATATTCGGTGGCGGTGAGCTTGACCGGCTGGCCGGCCATCGTCACCCGCCGCCGGTCGTAGTCGATGGCGAGCTCGCCCAGGGTGAACGGTTCGGGGTCGGTGCGGCGGCGGAGCGCCGCCCGCACCCGCGCCATCAGTTCGGTGGGCGAGAAAGGCTTGACGACGTAGTCCTCGGCGCCGGCTTCCAGCGCCCGCGCCACCGTCTCTTCGCGGCCGTAGCCCGAGATGAAGATCACCGGGACATCGGCGAGCGCCGGGACCTGACCCATAAGCTCGATGCCGTTGGTCCCCGGCAACATCAGGTCGAGCAGGACCAGGGCCGGCTTCTCCGACGCAAGCAGTTGGGCGAGCGCGCCGTGGTCGGCGGTGGCCAGCGGAGCGTATCCGGCCTCGTCGAGCGTGTCGCGGACCAAGCGCAGGGTCTCCGGGTCGTCGTCCACGATCAGGATGCGCTTGCGTCCGGCGTCCTCTGCGTGCGTTGAGGTCCGGTCGGGCGCTACGGCGTCCGGTTCAGCGCCCGCCTCCGCCACCGGAAGGGTGAAAGTGAAGCGCGTGCCCCGGCCGGGCCCGCCGCTCTCTGCCCGGATGCGCCCTCCGTGCGCCTCCACCAACCCCTTGCAGATGGCGAGGCCAAGGCCGCCGCCGACCCCGCGCCTACCGTCGCCTTCGGGGGCGTACTTGCGGAACAGCTGCCCCAGGCGTTCCGGAGCGATGCCCCGGCCGTTGTCGGAGACCGCAATCGCGATGTGCGTGACCTCGCGCATGGCCTCGATGCGGATGGGCGAAGACACGGGCGAGTGCCGGGCAGCGTTGCCCAGCAGGTTGTTGAGCACCTGCAGGATGCGCTCCCGGTCGGCCATGACCCGGGGCAGGTCCGGCGGCACGTCGATGGTGATGCGGTGGCGGCCGCCGCCGGAGACGAAGGTGGTCCGCGCCCGGTCCGCGAGTTCCGCCAACTCCGAGGGCTCCGGCGCCACCGTGAGCGCCCCCGCCTCGATGCGCCCGGCGTCGAGCAGGTCGCCGATCAAGCCGTCCATGCGGTCGGCCTGCTGCTCGATGATGCGGAAGAACTGCTCGATCTCCGCCGCCCCGTACCTGCGTGCGCGGCCAAGCACGGTCGCCGCCGAGCCCTTTATCGCCGCCAGCGGCGCGCGCAGCTCGTGGCTCACCATGCCCAGGAAATCCGACCGCATGCGCTCCAACTCCTGCATCGGCGCCAGATCCTGTACGGCCACCACCACCGACGCGACCCCGCCGTCCTCTGAATGGATCGGGGTGGCGTTGACCAGCACCGTCGCGCTGCGCCCGTCCGGCACCGAGAGTTCGATCTCCTCGGCCCGCACCGCTACCGCGTTGCCCATGACCGTGGCGATCGGCAACTCGGAGAGTGCGGTCTCACGCCCGTCCGCGGACCGGTAGGTAATGACCTCCAGCAACTGCTCGGGCGGTTGACCCGGCGTGCGCAGGCGTTCGAACATGCGGCGGGCCTCGCGGTTGAACGAGACCGGGGCTCCACTGCTCGTCAGGTCGAACACGACGACGCCCACCGGCGAGGTCTCGATGAGCGCTTCCAGGTCTGCTCGGGAGCGGCGCTCCTCACGGTACGCGCGGGCGTGGGCGATGGCGGCTGCCGCCTGCGCGGCGAACAGCAGCAGCACCTTTTCGTCTTCGTCCGTGAAGGGTTCTTCGCCCTGCTTCTCGGCCAGGTAGAAATTGCCCACGTGCACCCCTCGGTGGCGCATCGGCGTGCCCTGGAAGCTCTTCGACGGCACGCAGTCCGCCGAAAAGCCGAGCGATCTGGCATAGGCTTGCGCGTCGGCCAGGCGCAACGGTCCCTCGAGGTCGCGGAAGTACTCGAAGAGCCTCGGCCCGTCAGACCACTCCGCCATGTTGCGGTGCTCGTCTTCCGTGAGGCCCGAGGTGACGAAGTCCTGGGCCACGCCGGTCTCCCCGATGGTGGCGATGGCGCCGTAGCGGGCGCCGGTGAGCCCCCGGGCGCTGTCGACCACCTCCTGCAGCACGGTCTCCAGGTCGAGGCTCCCGCCGATGCGTAGCAACGCCGCGGCGAGGCCCGAATCACGCGCCTCAGGCACCGCCTCGCCGCTCTCGGTCTTGTCGTGGTTGCTCATGGGGTCATCCTCTTGCCGAAGGCAGTTTCCCTCTCGCGGGCGGGTCCGGTCAGGAGAGTGATTTCCCGGTGGACGCCGACCCGCCGGAAGAGCGGAGGGCGACGCAGCGGACTGATTCCCGTCTCTTAATTCGCGAGTAATTCGTATGAATAAGCTCTTTATTCATATCCGATATGTTTAGTTGTCATATCACATGTTGTAAGGAGTCACCAAGTCGGTTGGCGAAGCGCGGCCTTGCGGCGAAGCTTCGCGGGCGGTGCCTGCTGACCCAGAAGCCGGCCGGTACCGGGTTGACGTTCCGCGGTGACCAGCGGGACGGCCGGCCGACACACGTATCGAAGGTAGGGAGGATATGAGTATTCTCGCATCGAAAACGGCGCTTGTGACCGGCTCGAGCCGCGGCATCGGCGAGGCGGTCGCTCGGGAACTCGATGCGTCTGGGGCGAGGGTCGTCCTGACCGGGCGCGCGGTCGCTGACCTGGAGCGGGTCGCGGCCGAGCTTCGGAACGACCCGCTGGTCATTCCCGCCGACCTGGGCCCCCCGGGGGCGGGCATGGGTCTGGCCGAGGCCGTGCTGTCCGAAGCGGGCGGCGTGGACGTGCTCGTCAACAATGCCGGGATGGCCATCGGGGGCGCTTCCGAAACCCTGAAAGAGGCGGACCTCGACCGCATCCTCGCCGTCAATCTCCGATCACTTCTCATGCTTTCCGTCGGGCTCGGACCCGCCATGATGGAGCGGGGCGGAGGCTCCATCATCAACATGTCGTCGGTCGCGAGCCTGCGGGGGGTGGTCGGCCGGGTCGCCTATACCGCCACCAAGGGAGCGATCGATGCCATGACACGGGCGCTCGCCGCCGACTGGGGGCCGAAGGGCATCCGGGTCAATGCCGTCAATCCCGGACTGATCCTGACGGACCTGACGCGGGAGCGTGTGAACAGCAGCCCTGAGTTTGCGGAAGCATTGGCCGCGCGGACGGCGCTCAAACGCATCGGCGATCCGGCGGAAGTGGGCAGGGTGGTTGCGTTCCTCGCGTCTGACGCCGCCAGCTACATTACCGGCGAGACCATAACCATCGACGGAGGAATGATAAAGACGCTCGCAGCACCCGGTGGGGCGCCCGCCGCCGGATCGGCACGGTAGTAGCGGGAGCCCGGAGTGCCACGGACGACGGGTAGCGTACCCGACACACCTAGAGGAGGCCACTATGAACTCCGGTAGCAGTGTTCATCACGTAGGGAAAGCCACAGGTCGCGGTGCCACCAGGAACAACTTCCGTGCCGGCGCTTGGGCGGCGTGCTTGCTGATGTCCGTCCTGGTTGTACTTCCGGCCGCGCACGCGCTGGAAGGCTTCACGGTCGGCACGGCTTCCGCCGGTTCGACGCCGCATATTCTCGGCACGGCCATGCAGCAGGTTTTCTCGAAAGCGTTCCCCAAGGGGAGGTTCGAGGTTGCGGTCACCGGCGGAAGCATCGAGAACTCCCGCCTC
Source organism: Deltaproteobacteria bacterium (assembly GCA_028818755.1). GTDB lineage: Bacteria > Desulfobacterota > Binatia > UBA9968 > JAJDTQ01 > JAJDTQ01. The sequence goes on from JAPPNF010000062.1 coordinate 14,004, forward strand.
ATTCGGCGCGGTGAGGCCAATCTCGGCATTATCAGCATCACCGGCGCGGCCATGCGCAATGCGTGGCATGGGAAGAACCTGCAACCGGGGGAGAAGCCCTACCGCGAACTCCGCACCCTGATGGGCTTCGTCCACATTATCGGACACCTGATCGCGAGGAAGGGAGCCGGCATCGAGACCTTTGCCGACATCAAGGGCAAACGGGTCGGACTCGGCTCCAGCCTGCGGACATCCGCGCTTCATGAGCCGTTCTGGAGAAGCCAGGGCATCGCCTGGATCGACGACGTGGAGGAGGTGCCGCTCTCCTCCGGCGACCGCTACCGGTTCCTGGCGGAGGGGCGCATCGACGCGGCCCTCGCCTGGACGGTGGGGAACAAGCTCGCCGCGATCATTCAGCAGTACACGAGCGCCAACGAGGCGGTGTGGGCGCGGGTGGACAAGGCAGGGCTCGAGAAGGCCGGCCTCACGGCCTTCGCATTCGAGCCCGGTTCCCTCCCATACCTCGACTTTCGCAACTACGGTCCGAGCCTGACGATGTCGGCTCTCACCGGCCGGGACGACCTGCCGGAGAAGGACGCCTACGCCATCGTGAAGACCTTGCACCAACAGATCGAGGACATCGTCCTGTTGCTGCCCGCGGTCCGCGCGGCGGTGGAGAATCCCGCCGTCTTCACCTCCTCGTCCGACCCCTTCCCGTACCATCCCGGCGCGATCCGATACTGGAAAGAGGCCGGACTCTGGAACCGAGGCGGCTGACCCTCCTCGTGAAGCCGGACGAAGGATATCGAATCTAACGTGGGAGGGTCACGGGACCGGATAAGGCAGTCTCTTCTCCTGGCCCTGCCCGTCTACGCGCTCTACAATTACTGGCAACCGGGTTTCCCGTTGTCGGAGCGCGCGATTGTCGCGCTGCTGGCCGTTTCCACCTTCTTCCTCGGGACTCCTTCCCGCACCCGGCTCGGACGAGGTTTCGACTGCGTTCACCTCGCGCTCGGCCTCGTCGTGTTCGGCTACATCATCTTCAATGCGCACGAGTTGCCGTATCGCGAGGGGATACCCAACCGGGCGGATATCGTCATCGGAATTGCGGGCATTTACCTGATCCTGATGGCGGTCAGCCGAACCCTGGGCGCGGGTCTCGCCGCGGTCGCAGCCCTCTTCCTCCTGCACCTGTTCCTCGGACAACACCTTCCCGTGTGGCTCGCCGGGCACCGCGGGTTCAGCCTCGAGCGGATCATATCCTTCCTCTATCTGAATGACGCCGGCATCATGGGCTTCGCGCTGGGCGCGTGCCTCAAGTACATGGCGCTGTTCCTCATACTGGGAAAGGTGTTGCAGCAGGTCGGCGCCATGGACTTCGTGATGGGGCTGTCGCGCGCCCTGTTCGGACTGGGCCGCACCGGCCCGCCGCTCATGGCGGTCATGTCCAGCGCCCTGGTGGGCACGGTCTCGGGGAGCACCATGGGCAACGTGTACATCTCCGGCAGCATGACGATTCCGCTGATGAAACGCGTCGGCATCCGCGGGGAGTTGGCCGCGGCAATCGAGGCCGCGGCGTCGAGCGGAGGCCAGATCATGCCGCCGGTCATGGGCTTCGCGGTCTTCTTCATGATTGTGCTCCTCGATATCGCGTATGTGGATGTCATACTGGCCGCGCTGATCCCCGCACTGCTCTACTTCCTGACGCTGGGACTCGCGGTCTGGCTGCGCATCCGCCGTAGCGAGGTGTTCGAGGCGCCGGATCCGACGCTGCTCGACGAGGAGGTGCCGTCGGTTCGGGCGGCATTGATGCATCCGGGCGTGCTCACGTTCCTCTGCGCCCTCGGCGCGCTGATCTATCTGCTGGGCAATCGCAACCCGCTGCAGACCTCCGTGATGATCGCCATGGGGGCATGCATCGCGGTGAGCCTTCCCTGGAGAATTCGCCTGACCCCGCGGAAGCTGCTGACGGCTCTCCATGACAGCGGCCGGGAACTGGTGGACGTGGCCATCGCCTGTCTCGCCCTCGGGATCATCGCGGGCTCCGTCCTGCTGACCGGGCTGGGGACCAAGCTTCCCGGGTTGATGATCGGATGGTCCGCGGGAAATCTCCCGTTCCTCCTCATTTGCGCGTTCGCCGCCTGCATGATGCTCGGGCTGGGCATCCCCTCCACCCTCTCGTACCTGCTGGTGGCGCTGCTGGTCAGCCACGCGATCGTGAGGCTGGACGTCGGGCTCCTGGACGCCCACCTGTTCGTGTTCTATGCGGCGCTCGCGGCCATGATCACGCCACCGGTGGCGCTCGGCGCCTATGCCGCCGCCTCCATCGCGAAGAGCAACTACTGGACAACCGGTTGGCTGGCAGCCGCGCTCGGAATGCCGAAGTACCTCATCCCGTTCGCATTCATATTCCGCCCCCAGCTCCTCATGCGCGGCGATGCGCTGGAGATCGTGCTGGTGTCGCTGGTGACCCTTGCCGGCTTGGGCGCAGTGTCCCTCGGTCTCGCCGGCCGTGGCCGCCTCACGTTGGTTGGAGGGACCGCGGCGGCGTGTCTCGTTCTTGGGGGCGCCCTGCTCGCGGTTCCGCCGCTCGACGATTGGGTCATTCCGGCGCTCGGCGCGGGCCTGTGCGTGACTCCGTTGCTCCTCCACCTGCCGGCACTCGTCCGGTCGAAGACGTGGCGGCCGGTCTGAACGAAAGGACACACGGGATCGTGGTGGATGTCATGAAAACGATGCTTGACGAACTGGGGCGGGATCTGCGCTCGAAGAAGCTCATTCCGGCGCTGTCTTGCGGACTGATCTTCGGCGTGCAGCTCCTCGTCTTCAGCGTCTCGATGGCCGCGGGCATCTTCACGGGTCCGCTGACCTCCTTCCTCCCTCTCGGAGTGGGCCTCTTGCTCTTCGGCTATTTCACGATGGTCACCATCACCGCGCTCGGGAGCGAGTTCCGGGGCGCGGTGGCCGGCGCGCCGCTGCCCACGGTGATGATGCTGGTGGCAATCACCACCACGGTGGACCTGGATGGAAGAGCCCTTTTTGCCACCGTGGTTGCCACGGCGTTGATTGGAACCATGGCGGTGGGCGCATGCTTTCTCGCCATCGGGTACTACCGGTTGGCGAGATTTCTACGGTTTATTCCCTACCCCGTGTCGGGAGGATTCGTCGCCGGGACGGGAGGCGTGGCATGCCTGGTAGGGTTCCGGCTGTTGGGGATCACTTTGGAGGAGAACGGCCTGTCTTCGCCGATGGATTCCGGTACGACCCTGAAGCTGGGCATCGGACTGGCCTACGGGCTCGGGCTGTTCGTCGTGATGAAGTTCTGGAAGAGCTTCTTGATCTTTCCGGCCAGCTTCCTGGTGGTTGCGGTGGCGTTTCAGCTCGGTCTGGCCGTATCCGGCATTTCGGAAGAAGAGGCGCGGGCAGCGGGCCTGCTCTTCTCGAGCTTGTCCGCCGGAGGCGTGTGGCCTCCCATCGGCCCGGCGGACCTGCCGTACATCGACTGGTCCGAGTTCGCCGGGCAGACGCCGAACGTGCTTGTCCTGTTCGCGGTCACCCTGGTGTGCGTGGCGATGAATCTGGGCGGCACCGAGGTGGCGGCGAACGTGGATCTGGATTGGAACCGGGAGTTTCGCGTAACCGGATGGGCGAATATCGTGACAGGCGTCGGCGGGGCGCCTCCGGGCTGCCTGATTGCCTCGGCTTGCATTCGAAACCTCCTGCTGGGCGCCACGACGCGCCTTACCGGCCTGTTCACCGCCCTGGCCCTCGGCGCCGCCCTGCTCGCCGGCGACGTGCTTCTGAGGCTCTTTCCGGTGCCGCTGGTCGCCGGTGTTCTCCTGTTCCTCGGGTTGACCATGATGGATGGCTGGCTCATCGGGACTTGGCGGAGGCTCGGCTGGACCGACTACTCGATCGTCCTCATCATGTTCGCGACCATCGTGGCATTTGGGTTTTTCGAAGGGGTCGGAACCGGGATGCTGATCACCTCGGCCATCCTCGTGATCAACCTGAGCCGCCTCGATGTGGTGCACTCCCGCTTCACGATACGCGATCGCCTGAGCAGGAAGACCCGGTCGGTTCCGGAGCACGCCATCCTCCTCGGAGAGGGCGAACGCGTCCAGGCCTACCGGCTTCGCGGCTACCTCTTCTTCGGCAGCGCCTATCGGCTGGCGGACCAGCTCAAGCTTTCGCTGAAAGACGAACCCGCACCCGTGTGCATTCTGCTGAATTTCGAGGGCGTCTCGGGCTTCGACTTGTCGGCGGTCAACGCGTTGGTCCGGTTCCTCCGGGCCGCGGACGCGGAAGGGGTGGGGATCGTCTTGGCCGGTGCGTCCGAGCGGCTGGAGACGGCACTTGAGAAGGAGGTTCCCCCTGCCGTTTGGGCCAATGTCGCAACCGAGCACGATGAAGACCACGCCCTGGAGCAATGCGAGGAGATCGTCCTTGCGAAATGGCGGTCCCAGTTGGAGAGCGAAGAGCACTTGCGCGATAGGCTCCTGGAAAGGGTCGTCGACGACTTCACACGCCATCTCGAACGGCAAACCTTCATCGAGGAATTCTTGGAGGAGCTTGAGGAGTGGATGGAGTGGCGGGAATACGGCGCCGGCGAAACCATAGTTGCGGCGGGCCAGCCGCGCAACGGCCTGCAGATCCTGCGCGAGGGCGAAGCGTCCCAGTTCGACTCCAATGGCACCCGAATCTCGCAACTCTCCCCCGGTGACGTGATCGAACCCCGCGGCGCGTATGACACGAGCCCGGCAACCAACACGACGATCGCCGTCGAACCCTGCCGGACCCTCGTTCTTGACCCCGAGGTCCGAGCGCGGTTGGAACAGAGCCAGCCGCAGCGCATGTTCGAGTTCTACGGGTATCTTTTCACGGTGGATGAAGCGGTCTCCGGCCCGACCGGGGGTTAGGCTACGGTAGCCATGAGTGGCGCAACATCCTGGCCTGCGCGTGACCTGCCGCAAACAGCGTCGGCGCGACTAGCGATCCGGCGCGATGGCGGCCTGCCCGGCCTGCGGCCAGGCGCAGGGCGCGCTCGCCTTGGACAGACGCTCCTCTAAGGGCAGGCTCTCGTCCCAGTGATAGGCGATGAAGCGCCGGCCGTTGATGCCGTTGGACGCCTCCGACGCCAGCCATACCACCGGCTTCTCCATGACCGGCGGCTGGATCAACTGGTTTCGGTCGTAGGGGGCGTCCTGGGGGATCAGGTTGGTGTTGGCCGGGCCGCCCGGCACCAGCACGTTGGCGGTGACGCCGGTGCCTTCGAGCTCCTGGCACAGGGTGGCCATGAAGGCTTCGTGGCCCGCCTTGGACGGCCCGTAGGGCGAGCCCCATGCCCGGTACATGGTGTCCAGGCTCGTAGTGACGCCGATGATCCGGCCCCATCCCTTTTCGATCATGTGCCCGACGGCGGCGCGCACCATGTAGAAGGGGCCGGCACAGTTCACCGCGAACACCCGCAGCCAGGCCTCGGGCGAGACTTCCCAGCACTTCTCGCGGAACTCGGACGTCAGGCCGACGTTGCGCGGATTGGTTCCCGCGTTGTTGACGACGATGTCCAGCCCGCCCAGGTCGGAGATGGCCGTGTTCACCGCCCTGGCCGCGCTTTCCCAACTGGAAACGCTTTCCACGATGGGCAGCACGCTGTCCTTGCCGGCTTCCGCGCGCACCTCGTCCGCGGTCCGGTTGACCCACTCCTCGCTCACGTCCATCATGGCCACGCGCGCGCCTGCCGCGGTCAGGGCGAACGTCATGCGGCGGCCGAAGCCCACCGGGCTGCCGGCCCCGGTCACCAACGCCACTTTTCCTTCCAAGGGTTTGTCAGCCATTTGCGGGTGCCTCCTCTTCGTCGTTGTCACGGGCGAACCGTATGCCTCGGCAGGCATTCTGCAGGGGACACTACATGAGTGGCCCCGAACATACAAATTCCGAGAAATCCGGTTGCCCGGACAGGCACCTAGCGTGGCGCTTCCAGCCGCGCCTCCATGAACGCTGGAGGGGGCTTCACGCCGGCGGGCAAAGGCCGCGCGCCGGCTGCGTCCAGCAGCCCCTTGAGGAACGCGTTCTGGCGCTCCCGGGCGATCCAGAGCGGCACGCCCCGGGTCATGATGGCGAAGAACGTACGGCCGTACTTCCGCGTGTGCGCAACGCCGGCCAGGGTTCCGATACGCAGCACGCGCACCGTCCCCGACTTGCCCACCACCGCTCCGCGGTAACGCGCCGCCGCCAGCCGGTCCTGCAGAGTGCCGGGATCGACGCCTGCCACCGGAAGCACGTTCGAGAAAGAGAGACCGTGCTTCCTCAGTGTCCGTTTCAGGGCCGCGAACATGGCCACCACGGCCCTCGGGCTCAGTTGGTTGTTGCGGCCGTCTCCCGCGGCGTTGTCGATGACGATGGCCGCCTTCGGCACGCCGGTCACGCTAGCCCGCAGAATACGCTGCACCGCTTCGGCGCCGCCGATCTGGTATGAGAACTCGTGGAAGTTGTCGTTCGAGTGGCTGTTGAAGTCCTTCAGGTGGCGGAGCAAAGGCGGCGAGGCATGCACCACGAGCACACGCGGCGGGCGCGCCTCGCTTCGTTTCCGGGCCGCGCGGCGCCCGAAACGGAGCGCGAAGTCCTTCAGTGGCATGGATGCGCCGGGGAACAGCGCCCGCGTGACTACCGGCCAGCTATCGGCGGCCAGGCGGCCCGTCCATACACGCCTGAGACGGCGCCCGGCGGGGTCGGGAGTCCAGTCGAAGTAGAACGGCCCCTCGACGCGGATCGCCCCGTTAACGCGACCGATCCCCTTGTCCCGGAGCGCCAACAGCACCCGGAACGCATTGGCGAAGAGGAAGTAGGGATCGCCTTCCGCCCGCACGATCAGGTCTCCGTGAAGGGTCCCGCCGTCGACGGGACCGGCGGCCAGGAACCGGGTCCGGAAGCGCCGGTCCGGACGAAGCTTCGAGAGGAAGGCCAGCGTGGTGGCGACCTTGGTCACGGAAGCGGGATGGTACGGGCGCGTGGAGTTCAACGCGACCAGGACCTCGCCGTTCTCCGCGCGCACGAACACCCCGTGGTCGGCGCCGATCTCCTTCCGCGCCAGCGCTTGCAGCGCAGGCTCGGCCGCGAACGCCGGTGCACACAGGAGGTGGACGGCAAAAAAGGCCAACCCGAGATGTCTGTACATAGTCTGAATGACGACGTTTCAGCGCGGCGTATGCGCGGGACGCCTTATGGGATTCCTTGCGGGCACCGACCGGGGGGAGTATTCAAGAATGCATGCGGCGACGTCAAGGGGCGCTCGTCCATGAGTTACACGGGCCAGCGGCGTCAGGAGGACCATGACATGGGTGTTCTGATCGAAGGGGATTGGCACGAGGACGGCCAGGTACAGACCGATTCGCGCGGCAGCTTCGTCCGGGACGAATCCGTGTTCCGCAACTGGGTCACCGCGGACGGCGCTCCGGGAACCACCGGCAAGGGCGGCTTCGACGCGGAGCCCGGACGCTACCACCTGTTCGTATCGCCGTCCTGTCCGTGGGCGCACCGGGCCATGATCCTGCGCAAGTTGAAACACCTTGACGACGTGGTGTCCATGTCCAGCGCGGACCGGCCCAAGACCGCGGGCTGGTCCTATTCCCGCGGCCTCGACGACCTCGAGCCCGGCGATGACGGAGTCTTCCGGCTGCACCAAGTCTACACCGCGGCCAAGCCGGACTACAGCGGCAAGGTCACGGTGCCGACCCTTTGGGACCGCCGGCGCCGCACTATCGTCAACAACGAGTCCTCCGAGATCATCCGCATGTTCAACTCGGCCTTCGACGGCCTCACCGATGTCCGGGAAGACTATTACCCGACCGATCTGCGGGAGGAGATCGACCGCATCAACGACTTCGTCTACGAGCACGTGAACAACGGGGTGTACCGCGCGGGCTTCGCCAAGTCGCAGGAGGCATACGAGGAGGCCGTCAAGAAGGTCTTTCACGGCCTCGACACCATGGAGGGTTGGCTGGCCGAGCGCCGCTACCTGGCCGGCAACCGCATCACCGAGGCGGATTGGCGCGCCTTCCCCACACTGCTGCGCTTCGACGTAGTCTACTACGGCCACTTCAAGTGCAACCTCCGGCGCGTGCAGGACTATCCCAACCTGTGCGGCTACCTCCGGGAGCTGTACCAGTGGCCGGGAGTCCGTGAGACCTGCGACCTCGACAGGATCAAGGCGGGCTACTACGGCAGCCAGTCTCACGTGAACCCCACGGGCATCGTCCCCCTGGGTCCGTCCATGGATCACCTCGACGAGCCTCACGGGCGGGAGGCGCTGCCGGCGGCGGGCTAGCGCGAGTCCGCTCCGGTTGACTGTCACGGCGGGGGCATCATAAACAGGAGCCATACCAGCAACACAGTAAGCGGTGCGGCTAGGGCACGTTGACTTTCAGGGAGATTCGGGGGTGAAGGCC
>JAPPNF010000073.1 GCA_028818755.1 Deltaproteobacteria bacterium
GGGTCGGTGGAGAAACTGTACTGGGTCTTGGCCATGCACACCGGATAGTGGCCGTAGCCGCCTTCCTGTAGCGCCTTGAAGCGGTTGCGCACCGCCGGCGTGGCGGTGACGCCCCCGGCGTGGTAGATGCGCTTTGCCACCGTCTCGACCTTGTCCCACAGCGGCATGTCATCGGGATACAGGGGGCGGAAGTCCGCCTCTCCCGCTTCGACAACCTCCACCACCCGGCGCGCGAGGGCTTCGGTGCCGGCGCTGCCGTCGGCCCAGTGGGTGCACACCAGGGCCTGGACGTCCTGCGCGGCCGCGACCTCCGTTACCGCCTGGAGTTCGGCCTCCGTGTCGGTGGGGAACCGGTTTACGGCCACCACTGCCGGCACCCCGAACTGCCGCACGTTGGCGAGATGGCGCGCCAGGTTGGCGCCTCCCGCCTTGACCGCGGCCACGTTCTCGTCCCCGAGAGCGGCTGGCGCCACGCCGCCGTGCATTTTCAGCGCCCGCGCCGTGGCCACCACCACGGCGGCGTCGGGCGCGAGGCCGGCCTTGCGGCACTTGATGTTGAAGAACTTCTCCGCGCCCAGGTCCGCGCCGAAACCCGCTTCGGTCACCACGTAGTCGGCGAGCTTGAGGCCGGTGCGGGTGGCGATGAGCGAATTGCACCCGTGGGCGATGTTGGCGAACGGCCCGCCGTGGATGATGGCGGGACTGTTCTCCAGGGTCTGGACCAGGTTGGGGGCGAGAGCGTCCTTGAGCAGGACGGTCATGGCTCCATCCGCCTTCAGGCCGCGGGCCGTGACCTCCTCCCGGGCGCGGGTCTGCCCCACCACGATGTTGCCCAGCCGGCGCTGGAGGTCGGCCAGGTCCGCGGCCAGACAGAAGATCGCCATCACTTCCGAAGCGACGGTGATGTCGAAGCCGTCGCTGCGCGGGAACCCGTTGCCGAGCCCGCCGAGGGAACAGACGATCTCGCGCAGCGCGCGGTCGTTCATGTCCACCACGCGCCGCCAGGAGATGCGGCGGGCGTCCAGCCCCAGCGCGTTGCCCTGGTGGATGTGGTTGTCGATGAGCGCGGCCAGCAGGTTGTTGGCGGCGCCGATGGCGTGAAAGTCGCCGGTGAAGTGCAGGTTGATGTCTTCCATGGGCACCACCTGCGCGTACCCTCCACCCGCGGCCCCGCCCTTCATCCCGAAACACGGCCCGAGGCTCGGCTCACGGAGACAGACCACCGTCTCCTTGCCGATACGGTTCAGCCCATCGGCCAGACCCACCGACGTGGTGGTCTTGCCCTCGCCGGCAGGCGTCGGCGTGACCGCGGTGACGACCACGAGCTTGCCGTCCTCGCGGTGGGAGAGGGAACCGACGTAGGAGAGATCGATTTTCGCCTTGGTGTGTCCGTAGGGCAGCAGCGCCTCCCGTGGAACCCCCAGGCGGTCGCCGATCTCCGCAATCGGCTTGAGCGTCGATTTCCGTGCGATCTCGATGTCGCTCTCTGCCATGACCCCTCCCCCGGTTGCCGGTTCCCGGCTCGGCTTCAGTGCCGGTACCCTCGGAGCCGGTCGTAACGCTCGATCTGCTCGGCGGTGAGCTCGCGGGTGCTCTCGATGTGGGCGAGCAGGTGTATGGCCTGGAGCTGTCCGCGCATGATTCCGAGATGCTCGGTCATGCGGGTCGTTGCCGCCGCCGTGGGCCGTCCCGCGGCGAACAGGTTCCCAAGGTGCTGTTCCGCCTGGAGTATGGCCTCGCCCTTGGCGATGGCCCTGGTCTTCATTTTCGCGTGAATCGCCTCGATGCGCGCGATCTGTTCCCGGGTGAGAGCGAGGTCGGCCTTGAGATCGAGCAGGTGCCTCGGCCCGGGGAAGCTGTTCAGTTCGGCGGCGCGAGCGAGGCCCATGCCTTCACCGTTCCGCAACTCGCGCACCTCGTCGGGCGTAAGGGTTGCAAACTCGGCGCTCTGGGTATGCGCGTAGGGGGACATCGTGTGATCATGCTGCGCCAACGCCCATGTCGCCGTGAGGGCGAAGAGGCTGATACAGCCAAACAAGCCGAACGTCGTTGTCTTGGTGGTCATCGTCGAGACTCCGTGGCTGCGCCTACGCTTCCACGCCGCCACTCATGGGCAGCGAAACCAGGAACACGGTCGGGCTGGTCAACAACGATCAAGCACAGCGTTGATAATGGGGAGAGCGGCGCGGTGATCCCTGCCGATCACGGAACAACGCCTCTGCGTAGGGCCTGTCGCTCACGCGCCGCCGGGGCCGGCAGTTCGGGATCGTGACCAAACAACCGGCCGGGCGGCACATGAGGCGATCCGGACGCCTGAATAGCGACGGGTTTCGACTAGTGCAACGGCGAGAACGACGCCGGAACGACGATGGAGTTCTCCTGGTGGAGCAGCATCTCGCGAGTCGTGGGCGGCCAGTTGGGGAGCTTCATGGCCTCGGCGCGGAGCCGGCTACGCTCGCCCATGTCCTTGTACGGCCAGATGTGCACCCACTGGTTGAGCGCGCCGTAGGTGGTGAACCAGCCGGCGGCGAGGGGCGAGATCTTGACCCGGTCCTCGATGCACTCCTGCCAGCGCTCGATCAGCGCGGGGATGGAGCCCGGATGGACCGTGTAGGTGCGGATCTCGTAGATGTTCCCCATCTCGCGGGGCTCCAGCGGCGGCGAGAACGGCGCCGGCTGAAAGATCTTGCTCTCCTGGGTCACCATGAACTCCCGCACCTTGGGCGGCCAGTGGCCGGTGGCCCGGGCCTCGGCGCCGATGCGGTCCTTCTCCTCGAAGCTGTCGTAGGGCCAGATGTGGATGACTTGGTTCAGCGGCCCCACCTCCGAGTGAAAGAACGCCCCCAGAGGGGAGATCTTGGCGCGGTGCTCCAGCCCTTCCTCGAAAGCCTTCTCGAAGTCCGGCGTCTTGCCGGGCTTGAGCGTATAGGTTCTCATCTCGATGATCATGTATTTCCTCCTGAGATCTGCCGGTGAAGTCTGCCCCCTTTCTTTCCGTTTTGGCGGGCAAATGCAAGACCCGGCGATGCCGTAGAAACGCGGGACACGGGGACCGGTCTGGTGGGACGGTGCAGCGGGGACGCTGTGCCGGTGGGTGAGGGAACAGTATGCGCTAAGTGCTCGATTCTCCGGTTTCGGTGCGGGGAGCAGGCTCTCCGTGACGTGTGAGGATGCCCTCTATCCGCCCCACGCGGCCGGTAAGGTCGGTTACACGGTCCACCAGCCAGTTCAAGCGACTCTTGACTTCATCGAGATCCTTGTCGACACGTGCGAAGTGCTTCTGGACATCGGCCTTGTCCGATCGGCTTACCCGCCAAATGAACAATCCCAGCGCCACCCCTACGCCAAGGATCGCAATCATCTCGTTGCTCATGGTTTCATCCCCTTCGCAGCGCCAAGTCTAACCCAACCAGGAACGGTTATCAACATTTTTGACCGCTCAACCAAGTTGCCGTCTCCTATAGAGACCAATCGGATGTTGGCAGCGAAACTTTAGAGCTGCCGCGAGAAACCCTGGACCCTGCTGGAGCGCGCGAGTCGAACGTCCATATCCTGCCACGTCCGACCTCATCCCGCCCCGTTCGCCTCGAGATACTCCCGCAGCGCTCGCGCGGTGTAGGACCGCTTGCCGTCCCGGGCGACCTGGGACGGCGGGCCGGAGGCGACCACGCGGCCGCCCTTGTCGCCGCCCTCGGGGCCGAGGTCGACCAGGTAGTCGGCGTCCTTGATGATCTCCAGGTTGTGCTCGATGGTGATGACGGTGTTGCCGGCGTCCACCAGGCGGTGGAGGATGTCGATGAGCTTCTCGACGTCGGCGAAGTGGAGGCCGGTGGTGGGCTCATCGAGGATGTAGAGGGTCCTGCCGCGGGACTCCTTGCCGAGTTCGTAGGCCAACTTGATGCGTTGGGCCTCGCCGCCGGACAGGGTGTTGCTGGCCTGTCCCAGCGTGATGTAGCCCATGCCGATGTCGTCCAGGAGCTTGAGCGGGCGGTAGGCCTTGGGGAAGGCGCCGAAGAACTCCACCGCCTCTTCCACCGTCATGTTCAGCACCTCGGAGATGTTCTTGCCGTTGAACCGGACCGACAGGGTCTCCTCGTTGAAGCGCTCGCCGCCGCAGACGTCGCAGTCCACGAACACGTCGGGAAGGAAGCTCATCTCCTTGCGGATCCTGCCCTGGCCGGCGCACTCGTCGCAGCGCCCGCCGCTGACGTTGAACGAGAACCGGCTCGGGGTGTAGCCGCGCATGCGCGCCTCGGGATGCAGCGCGTAGATGCGGCGGATCTCGTCGAGGAAGCCGACGTAGGAGGCCGGCACCGAACGCGGCGTCTTGCCGATGGGGGTCTGGTCCACCTCCACGGCGCGCTCGATGGGCTCACAGCCGGCGAGGCCCTCGTGCCGCCCCGGGCGCCCCGCGTTCTGTCCCAGCCGTGCCTTGAGCCCCTTGAACAGCACCTCCTTCACCAAGGTGCTCTTGCCCGAGCCGGATACGCCGGTGACACACGTCCACTTGCCGATCGGCAGCCGCACCTTCAGGTTCTTGAGGTTGTTCTCCCTGGCGCCGCTCACCACCAGCCATTCCCCGCCCCTGAGCGGCCGTTCCGGCCACAGCCGCTGGCGGGAGGTGCCCAGGAACGCCCCGGTGACCGAGGCCGGATCGGCCCGCACCTCCTCCGGCGTTCCCATGGCCACCACCCGGCCGCCGCGCACGCCCGCGCCGGGCCCGAGGTCCACCAGCACGTCCGCCGCCCGGATGGTGGCCTCGTCGTGCTCCACCACCAGCACCGTGTTGCCCGCCTCCACCAGCCGCCTGAGGGTGGCCAGGAGCCGCTGGTTGTCGCGGGTGTGGAGACCGATGGTGGGCTCGTCCAGGATGTAGCAGACGCCGCGCAGGTTGGAACCGAGTTGCGCCGCCAGGCGCACCCGCTGGGCCTCGCCCCCGGACAGGGAGTTGGCGCGCCGGTCCAGCGTCAGGTAGCCCAGGCCCACCTCGTCCAGGAACCGCAGCTTGTGGTGGATCTCCTTCTGGGTCTTCTCCAGCACCAGCCGCTCCTTGTCCGCGCTGTCCTTCACGAGCCGCTCCTCCAGCGAGGCGAAGCGGCCCAGCGCTTCCTTCACCGACAGCGCCGTGATCTGCCAGATGGCCTTTCCCCCGACGCGGACGTTGCGCGCCCGCGGGTTGAGCCGGGCTCCCTCGCAGGCGGTGCAGGTCCGCTCGCTCATGAACGAGGCCAGATAGCCCGCCAGCGCGCCGTCGCTCTTGACCTGGAGGCTGTCGAGCGTCTTGAGGAGGCCGGGCACCGACGGCCGCGCGCGCCCGTTGAGGACCGCCTCCCGCTGTTTCGGCGACAGGGAGCCGATGGGGGCGTCGCCGGAAACGCCGAGCTTCTGCTCAAGCTCGCCTTGGCACTGGTTCAGCCGCCGCTTGAGGGCGGCGCGCCCTTCGGGCGCCTCCGCGCACAGCCGGTTCACCACCTCCGTGAGGCTCAACCCGGGGTCGGGAATCACCAGGTCGGCGTCGAACTCTTCCGAGGAGCCCACGCCGTGGCAGTCGGGGCAGGCGCCCTGGCGGCTGTTGAAGGAGAACAGCCGGGGGTCCAGGGGCTCGTAGCCCACGCCGCAGGCGCGGCAGAAGAGACGCTCGTTGTAGACGTCCTCGGCGCCTTCGGAGAGCACGTGGATGACGCCGTTGCCGAGGCGCAGTCCTTGGCCCAGCACCGTCTCCATGCTCAGCCGTCCGGCCTTGGCGGTACCCACCACGATGTCGATGTCGTGCTCGTGGAAACGCCCGAGTCCCTTCTGGAGCAGCGACGCGCTCAGGGCCGTCATGGCGCCGTCGATGCGGGCGCGGCCGTAGCCGAGCCGCCGGGCCGCCATCATCACGTCCTTGTGGTAGCCCTTGCGCCCGCGCACCACCGGGCTCAGCACGGTAATGTCCTTGCCGCGGTACTTGCGCCCTACCCGGTCCAGGATACGGCTGCGGGTAAGGGAGGTGATGGCGCCGCCGCACTGGATGCAGTGCTGCCTGCCGACCTTGGAATAGAGCAGGCGCAGGTAGTGGTAGAGCTCGGTCACGGTGGCCACGGTGGAGTTGCGGCCCCCCTGGCTCAGGCGCTGCTCGATGGCCACGGTGGGCGGAATGCCCGCCAGCACGTCCACGTTGGGCCGCGCCATGATCTTCATGAACTGGCGCGCGTAGGCGGAGAGGCTGTCGATGTAGCGCCGCTGGCCGTCGGCGTAAATGATGTCGAAGGCCAGCGACGACTTCCCCGAACCGCTGAGGCCGGTAACCACCACCAGCCGGTCCCGCGGGATGTCGACGTCGATGTCCTTGAGGTTGTGCTCCTTGGCGCCGACGATCTGGATGGCCGCGGCTCCGTTGGCCGCCTTGCCGTTGGAACGCGTGCCGTTCGAACCGGGTCCGTTGGACCGCGGCGCCGGGCGGGCCTTGGTGAGGGCCGGTGTGAATCGGGACGCCGACGGGTGCAGGTGGTCCTTCAGGTAGCGTCCGGTGTGGGAACGCTCCACCGCCGCCACTTCCGCGGGCGTGCCCGTGGCCACCACCTCGCCGCCGTCGTCGCCGCCCTCGGGTCCCAAGTCGATGATGTGGTCGGCGCACTTGATGACCTCGGGGTTGTGCTCGATGACCATCACCGAGTGGCCCTGGTCGATGAGCTCCTGCAAGGCGGAGAGCAGCCGGCGGATGTCGTGGAAGTGCAGGCCGGTGGTGGGCTCGTCGAAAATGAACAGCGTTCCGGTCTTGGTCGCCCGGACGATGTGGGAGGCCAGCTTGAGGCGCTGGGACTCGCCCCCGGAAAGGGTGGTGACGGGTTGGCCAAGCCGGAGGTAGTCGAGCCCCACCCGCGCCAGCGGGCGCAGCCCGCGGACGATCTCCGGCTGGTCTCCAAAGAACTTCATGGCTTCGGCGATGGTGAGGCCGAGCACGTCGTGAATGCTCTTGTGGCGGTAGGTGACCTCGAGGACCTCCTGGCGGTAGCGGGCGCCGCCGCACTCCGAGCAGGTGGCGTAGACGTCCGAGAGGAACTGCATCTCGATCTTTTCGAAGCCTTCGCCGCGGCAGGACTCGCAGCGTCCGCCTTCCACGTTGAAGGAGAAGGTGGAGGCGGTGTAGCCCCGGAACCGCGCCAGGTCCACGCCGGCGAACAGGCGCCGGATGGGATCGAAGGCCTTCATGTAGGTCACCGGATTGGAGCGCGGCGTGGTGCCCAGCGGCGACTGGTCCACCAGGATCACCTCGGGGACCCGGTCGACGCCGCGGATCTCGTCGCAGTCCGTCAGCGTCGCCAGCGGCGAGGCCTTGAGGCGGCGGATGTTGCGGGCGATGACCTCGTCCACCAGGCTCGACTTGCCCGAGCCGGACACGCCGGTGACGCACACCAGCCGGCCCAGCGGGATGCTCACGTCGAGGTTCTTGAGGTTGTTGGCGCGGGCGCCCCTTATGTCCAGGGTCCGCCCCGTGATCCGCGGGCGGTAACGGACCGGCAGCGGGATGACCTTGCGCTGGGTCAGGTAGTCGGCGGTGAGGGAGGTCTCGCTTGCCAGCAGCTCGTCATAGGGGCCGGCGAACACCACCTCGCCGCCGTGCTCGCCCGCCCGCGGGCCCAGGTCGATGACGTAGTCGCTCTCCTTGATGATCTCCGGGTCGTGTTCCACCACCACCACGGTGTTGTTGTTGGAGCGGAGGCGGTGGAGGATCTCCACCAGCCGGTGGCTGTCCCGCGGGTGCAAGCCGATGGAGGGCTCGTCCAGCACGTACAGCGTGTTGACCAAGGACGAGCCGATGGCGGTGGTCAGGTCCACCCGCTCCAACTCGCCGCCGGAGAGGGTCCGGGACTGGCGGTCGAGGGTCAGGTAGTCGAGGCCCACGCCCATGAGGTAGTCCAGCCGGCGGCGGATCTCGTGGAGCACCAGCTCCGCCACTTGGTCGCGGCCGGAGTCGAGTTCCAGGGAGCGGAAGTACGCGTGGGCGTCGGACACGCTCATGCGGCTGATGTCCGCGATGGTCCGCCCGGCGATCCGGTGGTTCAGGCCCTCGGGCTTGAGGCGGGTCCCCCGGCAATCGGTACAGGTGACGTAGCACCGGTAGCGCGCCAGGAACACGCGTACGTGCATCTTGTAGCTCTTCCGCTCCAGCCACTCGAACCAGCCGCGGATCCCGTAGTACTTGCCGTCGTGCCAGCTTCCTTCGCCGTCGATGATCAGCCGCCTGTGCTCTTCGTCCAGTTCGGCGAAGGGGCGCTCCAGGGAGATGCCCCGGCGCTCGCAGAACTTCTTGAGCTCCCGCAGCTCCCAGCGCGCGGCCCGGGTGGTCCAGGGCTTGATGGCGCCCTCGGCGATGGACTTGGACGGGTCCGGGATCACCAGGTCGAGGTCGATGTCGATGGAACGGCCGAAACCATGGCAGGTCTCGCAAGCCCCCAACGGGCTGTTGAACGAGAAGAGGTTGGGCTGCGGCTCGGCGTAGGAGAGGTCGCAGGCGGAACAGTGCAGGCGGTTGCTGAAGCCTTCCCGGCGCCAGCCGCCGTCCATGTCGTGCAGGTCCAGCTTTCCCTTGCCGAACTGAAAGGCCTGCTCCAGCGAGTCCGTGACCCGTTTGCGCGTGGACTTGCGGTACACGAAGCGGTCGGCGACGACGTCGACGACCTCTCCGGGCGGCGCGTCCATCGATTCCAGGTCCAGCAGGTCGCGGTCCAGCAGGAGCCGGTGGAACCCCGCCTGCTGCAGCCCGCCCTTCACGTCTTCCCAGGGCAGGGACGGCGGCACGGATACCGGAAACGTCAGCACCCAGCGCCCCCCCTCGCCGCGGTCCTGAAGCTGTCTCACGATGGAGGGCGCGCTGTCCTTGACGATGACCTTGCCGCAGCCCGAGCAGTGGAGGACGCCGATCTTGGCGAACAGGAGCTTCAGGTGGTCGTACAGCTCGGTCATGGTGCCGACCGTCGACCGCGAGGTCTTCACCGGGCGAGTCTGGTCGATGGCGATGGTGGGCGGGATGTTCTCGATGGCCTCGACGTCCGGCTTCTCCATGCGGTCGAGGAACTGCCGGGCGTAGGCCGAGAAGCTCTCGACGTAGCGGCGCTGGCCCTCCGCGTAAAGGATGTCGAAGGCGACGGTGGACTTGCCCGACCCGCTGACGCCTGTCACCACCGTCAGCGCATTGAGGGGGATCCGGAGATCGAGGTCCTTGAGGTTGTTCTGTTTGGCGCCGCGGACGTGTATCCAGCCCTGATCCATGGTGGGTAGGGGTCGGGATGGGGGATGGGCCGTGGTGATTCGGCCTTAACCGATGCCGAGCTTCTGCCGCGCTTCCTCGCTGATCCGGCTGGGGTCCCAGGGCGGATCCCACACCAGGTCCACGTTGGCGTCCTTGACGCCGGGAATCTCCATGATCAGCGACTGGGCGTTGGAGGCGATCATGCCGCCCATGCCGCATCCCGGCGTGGTCAGGGTCATCTTCACCGCCACCGTGTCCTCCTCGACCTCGACGTCGTACACCAAGCCGAGGTCCACGATGTTCACGGGGATCTCGGGATCGTAGCAGTCCTGCAAGGCTTCATAGACCTGTTCCTTGGTAACCATGGCTCCTCCTGATCAAGGCTTCTCGCACTCGCGGCACGGACACAGCGAGCGCAGGTAATCGAACGTGTAGATCCCGGTCACGTGCCCGTCGCTCCAGCGAAACCCGATGGCGTAGTTGCCCACCGGCTCGATAACGTCCAGCTCCACGTTGGGCACCTCCACGAAGCGCTTTTCGACGGCGGCGTCGTGTCCTTGGCAGAGGGCGCAGGGGCAGTAGCCCCTGAGGTACTCCTTGGTGTACTCGCCCGAGTGCCCGTCGTCCCAGGTGATCCGCACGATGCCCTGGGCCTTGACGTGATTGATCTCTACGGGAACGGCCACGGGCGTCCGTTCAAGTCGTTACGATCTTCAGGCCGGGCGCTCCCTCCGCCGCCTCCGACGCGATGGAGAGCTGGCCCGCCAGCCGCGCGGCCGCCTCCAGGAATGCCTTGCCCGTCAGCGAGCCGGGTTCCTGGGCCAGGATCGGTACGCCCTTGTCGCCCCACTCGCGGATCGCCGACACCATGGGGATCTCGCCGAGAAAGGGCACTCCGAAGCTGTCCGCGGCCCGCTGGGCGCCGCCCCGGGAGAAGATCTCGTGCTGCTTGCCGCAGCCGTCGCACACGAAGTAGCTCATGTTCTCCACCATTCCGACAATGGGGATGTGGACCTT
The DNA here is from genome assembly GCA_028818755.1 of Deltaproteobacteria bacterium. Classification (GTDB taxonomy): domain Bacteria; phylum Desulfobacterota; class Binatia; order UBA9968; family JAJDTQ01; genus JAJDTQ01. The sequence goes on from JAPPNF010000073.1 coordinate 10,250, forward strand.
GTCGAACATGGACTTGGCCCGTACCACATCCGCAAGCGCTACGTCCTGGGGCGTCGCCACCAGCACCGCGCCGCTGCACTTGAGCTGCTGGGAGAAGGTGATCTGCACGTCTCCCGTGCCCGGCGGCATGTCCACCACCAGGTAGTCCAGCTCGCCCCACTGCACATCGGACATGAGCTGCTGAAGGGCCTTGCCGAGCATGGGGCCGCGCCAGATCACCGCCTGGTCGCGTTCCAGGAAAAACCCGATGGACATCACCGGAACCCCATGGGCCACCGGCGGCGCCAGCTTGTAGCCGCCGTCCACCTCTACCTTGCCCGGTTCCTCGTTGACGCCCATGAGGATGGGCACCGAAGGCCCGTAGATGTCCGCGTCCAGAAGCCCCACCGAGGCGCCGTGCATCTTGAGCGCCACCGCGAGGTTGGCCGCCACCGTGGACTTGCCCACGCCGCCCTTGCCCGACGCCACCAGCACGATGTTCTTGACGCTGGGCAGGAGGTCGGTGGTGCCGGCGCCGGACTTGCTGCCGCGCACCTGGGCGCCGAACTCGATGTCCACCTCCGTCACCCCCAGGGGCGCCAACGCCCGCTCCACGTCCGCCTTGATCTGGTCCTTGAGAGGACACGCCGGCGTGGTCAACTCCACCGTCAGCGAAACCCTGCCGTCCGCCACCGCCAGGTCCTTCACCATGCCGAGGGTGACGATGTCCTTGTGCAGCTCGGGGTCCTGCACGGTTTTCAGGGCTGCGAGAACCGTTTCTTGCGTGGCGCTGGACATGTCGCTCCTCTTCTCCCCGTCGGGGTTGCGCCGCCAGAACCGTGTGCCGAATAGTGCCATCTGGACTGTCCTTGCGGTGCTGCTCCGCGCAGGGCCGGTGCTGCAAAGGTTTGGATCGGCCTGGAGTGGACCGGACTCAAGGTTTCCGAAACATTTGAATATAGACTCGCAAGGTTTCTATTTCAATGCGCGACGGGGCTGGTGCTCCGGCCGCAACAGGTCGAGCACGGTCTTCACCGGCGCAAAGGTCTGGGCGGGCACTTCCACGAACACCGTGTTCCAGCCCGCCATGCCGCCGTTCCACAGGCCGGGGTGCTCCAGGGTCTTGAACCGGCTTCCGCTGCTGGACTTGACGGCGATGAACGCGGCCCGCGGGTCGCGGAAGGCCATGAGGTCGAAGCACGCCCCGGAGGACCGGCGGACGCCGCACACCAGATCCACCGGATTGAAGTGGGTGGACGCGGCGAAGACCTCCTCCTGGCGCGGCTCCTCCATGTCCACCTGCGACGACTCGACGATCTGGAGCGAGCACCTTCCGTGGGCGTCCCGCACCCAGAAGGGACCGCCGCCCGGCTCGCCGGCGGACGGCACCATGCCGCAGACGCGGAGCGGACGGTCGAGGGTCTCGCGCAGGAAGGCGGCGCGTTCGGCCGCGGGCGAGCCCGCGAGGCTGTCCGGAGGCGCCACCGACAGCAGGTCCCGGGCGAACCGCGACGCCTCGTCCAGCAGCGACGGCGACGGGTCGGCGTCGAGGCCGTCGAGGTAATGGAACACCCGGGCCTGCAGCTCCACCAGCAAGCCCGCCAGCGCCTTCCGGTAGCGGACCGCGGTGCCGGCATAGACGGCGACGTTGTCGACGTTCTGGATGAACACGACGTCCGGCGCGAGGTCATTGAGGTTCGCCAGGAGGGCGCCATGGCCGCCGGGCCGGAGCGAAAGGCTTCCATCCGCTTCACGGAACGGCTCGTTGTCGAGGGTCGCGGCCAGCGTGTCGGTGTCGGGCCGTTGTACCGAAAGGGTCACGTCGAAAGAGGTTTCGCGGTCCTCGTAGCGGCGGCACATGGCCGCCACGTGGTCCTCCACCTCCGCCCAGTGCTCGGGAGAGACAGTGAAGTGAACCCGCACCATCCCGGTCCGGTCCCGGACATACCTGCAGGCCTCCAGCAGGTGTTCGGCCACGGGTGTGCGGCAGTCGTCGGCATAGCGATGAAACGGGACCAGGCCCTTGGGAAGCGCGGCATAGCCCATTCCGCCGGGATCGAGGAGGCAGCCCAGGATCTCGCGGAAGCGTCCGGCTTCGCGCAACGGCTGAAGCTCCTCGCCGCGCCGCGCCAGCGCCTCCTCCAGTTGCGGGCAGAACGCAAAGCGGTCGAGGCGCGCCAGGAACTCCCGCAGCGCCGGGTATTCCGGCGCATCCCGGAGGTCCTCCACGGTCGCCGACGCATCCACGGGCCGGCCGCGGGCCGCCAGCAGCTCCTGGAACATGCGGCTGGCCGCCCCCGACGCGGGAACGAACTTGGTGAGTTTTCCTTCCCGCGCCGCCTCCTCGCCGCGGCGGCACAGGCGGTCCACCTCCGCGTCCGCCAGGACCGTAATGCCGTCGCCCCTCGTGCAGGGCCGGTCCAGCACCGCGTACGGCACGCCCTCGGCGAAAGTGTCCAGACAGTCCGCGGCACGTTCCGGGGAGATGCCATGTTCCCGGAGTTGCTCCAGGTCGCGTTCGTTGAACGGATGAGAGGCAGACATGGAAAAGCAGCCACCGCCACCGGGAACCGGGCGGCATCACGCCAGGCGCTTATCGCGCCGGGTCTCGACCTTCTTCATCAACTCGTCGTCGGCGTCGTTCATGTACCCGCGGCACTGCTCGGCGCCGCAGACGCACTCGTACAGCTCGTCGCCCTGGAGCCGGTAGTCTATGGTGATCTCCTCGCCCTCGGCGATGCTCCGTTCGGCGATGAACCAGATGCGGTTGCGGATGATGTCCACCCAGGCGTTGCCGTCGCAGGAGTGGTTGGCGAAGCGCGCTTCGTTGCCGTTCATCGAGCCGTCGACGTCGTACTTGTCGTTGAGGGTGAAGATGTACGTCAGTTCCTCGTCGTCCCTCGAACGGGTGGTGCCTTCGCCGGAAGGGATCTTCTCCCCCTTGTACTCGATGATGCGCCGGCCCTTCCGGATCCTTTCGCCGGCGAAGAGCCCTTCGCCGTGAATCGCGGACCTGTCCACGAACACCTTCGGAAGCACGCGCTTCGACCCCTTTGCCACCATTCCCTCCGGTCCCGCGACACGGCGCGGTGCTCTAACTCGTGGGCGGGATGATTCGGACCACTGAAGCCATCGAGGGATCTGGTCATGGCGCACGCCGCTGCCTGATCCACTCCCGCAAAGCATCGTCGATCCGGGTTTGCCATCCACGCCCGGCACCCTTGAAATGATCGATCACCTCGCGCGACAGCCGAATCGTGGTAGACACTTTCGGCTCGGCCACGGGTGGCCGACCGCGCCGAACAGTTGCCTTGGCGAACTTTTCGGGCCAGCCGTCCCGAGACAAGTCCGGTGCGTCGTCCTGATCAAAACCGTGACCCGTAGATTGCCTGCTCCCGTTCATTCGCCTTCCTCATGCTGACGATACGATAGGTATCGTCACGTGGCGTCCATACCAATATCACCATCCGCTTGTCGAGGAACCCGATGGTGATGAACCGTTTCTCCCCGTAGTCTTGTCGGTCGTCCTCGACGGTGAGCGTTTCTCCCGCGAACACCTCTTCGGCCCGAGCCATATCAAGACCTCTAGTCTCAAGTGTGGCTCTACGTTTCGCGGGGTCAAACTCGATCACTGTTTTTTGTTACCACAATAAATCGGTTCGTCCAAGGCGGCAAGGTCAACACATGAGCAGTGGTTTGGCACCCTGGCCGTTGCCTTGCCGGTACTCCGGCAATCATATACGAATAGCCTCGAACCCGGTGCTTTGCTTACCGGGAAATGAAATCCGACCCCATTGACCGAGAAAGGGACGAGATGGCCAAGACAACCCTGTTGAACGTGACCGTGGCGGATGCCTACCTGGCGCTCCTGGCGGATCGGGGCGTGGACTACTTCTTCGCCAACGCCGGCACGGACTTCGCGCCCATCGTGGAGGCCATGGCCAAGGCGCAGTCGCTGGAGACCCGGATTCCCGAGCCGGTCACCTGCCCGCACGAGAACACCGCCATGCACATGGCCATCGGCTACTTTCTCGTCACGGGCAAGCCCCAGGCGGTGATGGTGCACGTCAACGTGGGCACGGCCAACGGCATGAACGGGTTCCTGAACGCCGCCCGCGGCAACATCCCCATGCTGTTCACCGCCGGCCGCACCCCCACCAACGAGGAAGGCCTCGCCGGACACCGCAGCCTGGACATCCACTGGACCCAGGAGATGTTCGACCAGGCCTCCATGGTGCGCGAAGCGGCCAAGTGGGACTACGAGCTGCGCAACGGCAAGCAGACCGAGACCATCGTCGACCGCGCCCTGTCGGTGGCCAAGAGCGAGCCCACCGGACCCGTTTACCTGAGCCTCCCCCGGGAAGTGCTGGCCGAGCAGATGGACGAGTTCACCTACGAGTCGCCCGGGCGCCAGCACGCTCCGGCGCCTCCGTATCCCAACGCGGCCGCCACCGACGAGGCGGCTGCCCTGTTGGCCGGCGCCGAGAATCCCCTGATCATCACCAACTGGGCGGGAAGGAACCCGCGGGTGTGGGGGCCGCTGGGCGAACTGGCGGAGCGCTACGCGATCCCCGTGGTTCAGTACCGCAACCGTTACATGTCGCTGCCCACCGACCACCCCATGAACCTGGGCTACGACCTCAATCCGCTGCTCGGGCAGGCAGACGTGATCCTGGCCATCGACGTGGCGGTGCCGTGGCTGCCGGCCACGGACAAGGTGCGGGAAGACGCCAAGGTCATCCACATGGGCGCGGACCCGCTGCACAGCTACGTGCCGCTGCGGGGGCACCCCTGCGACATCGCCCTGGCGTGCGGCACCGACGCCGGCCTGACGGCCTTGAACGACGCCCTGTCCGCCCACGAGAGCCGGGTCAAGGCCAACATCGACAAGCGCCGGAAGGCCCTGGCGGAGATGTGGCGCAAGCAGCGCGACGGCTGGGCCAAACGGCTCGACGAGGTGAAGGACAACAAGCCGCTGCACCCGGTGTGGATCACCCACTGCATCAACCAGCTCAAGGGCGACGACACCATCGTGGTGAAGGAATCGGCGCTCGCGTCGTCCCACATCGATATCAGCCAGCCCGGCACGCTGCTGAACGCCGGCGCCGCTTCCGGCCTCGGGCACGGCCTCGGCGTGGCGCTGGGGGCCAAGCTTGCCGCCCGGGACCGGCTGGTCATCGGCACCCACGGCGACGGCTCCTACATGTTCGGCAACCCCATCGCCAGCCACTACGTGGGGGCGGAGCAGAAGCTCCCGATCCTCACCGTCATCTTCAACAACCAGCGCTGGCAGGCCGTGCGCCGCGCCACCGTAGGGCTCAACCCGGAGGGTTACGCCGCCCAGAGCAGCCACCAGCCCATCACCATGCTGGACAGCATCGACAAGTACGAGAAGGCGGTGGAGGTGGCTGACGGCTACGGCCAGCGGGTGGAGGACCCGGCGGACCTCATGCCGGCGCTGGAGCGGGGGCTCAAAGCCGTGCAGGTAGGGCAGCGGCAGGCGGTGATCAACGTCATCTGCTCCGCGTAGAGGCCCTCGACATGCGCGTTATCACTTCGCCTTGAGAGCGTCGCAGTCGAAGAACTTGGTCGCCCGGGAACAGCGCGACGCCCAGTACACCTCGTCGTAGTAGACAATCTGTGTAGGCTCATCGCCTGGCGCCGAGACATGAAGGACCTGTAGATCCCGATCTTGAAGTAGACCTCCCTGCCCTCTTCCTTGGTCGCTCCTGTCCATGAGTACCGCGGCTTGGTCTTCCCGTTCACGTAGACACGGAAGAACCCGGAGTAGCTGATGAACCCAAAGTAATTGCGGGGCTCATCCAGTGGTTCTCCTCGGTGCCGCCAATGTCGACGCCAACCGAGTAACGGCCTCGCGAGTCAGTCATAGCCCATTGATTGCCTGACAGGACCGCCGACACCGCCATCGTTCATTTGGAACCGTCTGCCGTCAAATAAGGACACAAAGGCGGCACACGTGTGCCCTTCGTTGTCTCCGGACCGGAGGTTGTGCCGGGGCGCACCCGGAGTTTCTTCAATACCACGGATCTGTTTGCGACCATCGCAGGTTATGCAGGGGTCGAAGTTCAAGCCCCGGACTCGCATGATATTCGTCCAATCCTGTCCGGTCGGGATGGCAGTCGTGGATATGTTTACGTTGAACATTTCGGACGCGGAAGACCCAGCAATGTTTTCGGTTGGGCCGTCGCCTTTGTGCTCGTCGTGTTTGCACAGACCAATTACCGAATGTTGAGGGATGTCACATGATTGTCTTTTCCATCTGGAAATCTGTCGAAGCCGTGGCTTTCGCGCTCGCAATGACCATTGCTCTTTCCGGGGGCGTGCAAGCGCAGGATACACCCTCGTTCACCACGGGGCCGGCGAAGACCACCAATCCCGACCTGTTCGCGTGTCACGGGGCTCGCGCGCGTGTCAGTCCCGTCGGCACGATCAGGTCAGACGATGGCAGGCTGTGGGTCGTGCCTGCAGACACATACTTTCAGACGGCAACGAAGGCCGCTGACCTCTACAACCAATGCAGCGGCGTCCGACTGCGTCAGCTTTCGGAACTCGATCTCAAGAAAATACCGGTGATCGACGCCGGTGGTGAGGAAACCTTCACGGCATATATTTTCGCCGATAACTATTTCGAGCTCTACGTCAACGGCAAGTTGCTCGGCGTTGACGCGATTCCCTTCACGCCGTTCAACTCCAGCGTGGTTCGTTTCAAGGCGAACCGGCCCTTCACGATCGCCGTGATGGGCGTCGACTGGGAAGAAAACCTGGGGCTTGGTTCAGAACGGAACAGGCGCGTCGCCTACCATCCGGGTGATGCCGGGTTTGTTGCAGTCATCAAGGACGAAAAGGGGCGTACGGTTGCGGCTACGGATAAATCCTGGCGCGCCCAGACGTTTTACACCGCGCCGCTCAACGATCGATCGTGCTTGAAGCTCGAAGGCCTGGTTCGCGACAGCTCCCAGTGCGCGACGGCCAGCGTTCAGGACGGAAGCGCGTTTTCCGCTGCCCATTGGCCGATGCCCAGCAACTGGTTTGCGCCCGGTTTCGACGACAGCGCCTGGCCGCTCGCCACCGTCTTTTCCAACGATACCGTCGGTGTCGATAACAAGCCGGCGTTCATGAACTTCCGCGACGTGTTCGACGATCCGGCGGCCGATGCACAGTTCATCTGGTCGTCCAATCTCATCCTCGACAACCTGGTCCTGATGCGCAGGACGGTTGAATGATGAGGTGTCCAACATGAGCGTGCGCACTCAGGGAGAGCGGTCGACCCGCCCCGCAATCCGCCATCGCAAAGCGGCTTGACGCCGTTTCTCAGAGGTACCCCTTCTCCCGGTAGTACCGTTCGGCCCCGGGGTGCAACGGCAGGTCCAGCGGTCCGTCCGGCGTGTCAGAGCAGAACTGTGTCATGGGCGGCACTTCCGGCGTGTCGTATTCGATGTGCTCGCGCATCTGCTCGATGACGCCGACCACCTGGTATGCCAGATCGTCCGGCAGGTCGGCGTGGGTGACGATGGGCCAGCCGCTGAAGTCCACGGCGGTGACAGGCTCGGGCAGCTTGCCGTCGAACAGCGGCCCGTTCAGGGGTGCGCGGGTGAAGCCGTAGCGGTCGAGAGAGGCCATGGCCTTCGGTGAGAAGTGCAGGAAGGCCATCTCCTGCTCCACGGCCGCGGCCGCCCAGGACGACAGGCCCTCGTCGATGACCACGTCGACGTCGCCGGAGACGATGCCCTCCAGGCGTCGCGGATTGCTCGGCCGCACCACCGGATCCAGCACGCCGCCCCATTCCTCGAAGGTCTTGAGGCTCATTCCGTGGGCCCGCAACGCCGCGTTGATGGCGAAGTCGATGCAGTCGTTGGTGGCCACCGAGACCCGGAGCGCGGGCTTCCGCCGTTTGAGATCGTCCATGGAACGGATGCCGTACTTCTTCGCCACCGCCACCACCAGGCGATCATAGGAGGGAAAGACAGCCAGCGCACGCAACGGCAACGCTTTCCGGAAGGCGCCGCGCCCGTGATGGGCCATGGAGGCGATGCAAGAGGGGTTGAGCCAGGCGATATCGATCTTTTTCCGGCCCACCAGGCGCGCGCCCTGGATGCCGCTGCACCACGCCGGGCTGATGGCGATGTTGAAGGCGAAGGGCGGACCCGCGGTGGCGGCGGAGCCGGGCAGGTCCACGTAGAGCCGGATGGCGCTGGTCATCATGGTCGGCACCGTGTCGTAGAGGCCGGCCAGGAGCTTGGTGCCGATCTGGGCCCGCAACAGGCTCGAGCTCATGGGTTTCACGCTGCGGTCGTCGTAGGCCATGTGAGGGTTCTCCTTGCGGGTGGACGGCGCCGGATCCCGTACGGCCGAGGGTCGCGGCGCTCAAGTCGGTCACGGTCCGGGTGTGGATCATCCCTGTCCGAGCCGGGAAGTCCAGTGCTTCATGCGTCATATGCAATTGACAATTGACGATACAACGGTTATTATCTGATGTAAAATCGGTTGTCAACTGCATTTAATCATGCTGTACACGTACCCCGCACTAGATGATGACGAGAAGCGAGTAGAGGCCGCCACGGCTCGCATACGGGCTGATCTGCGCAACTACGTCGTCACCGAACCGCGTCGTTGGACCGGCCTGCTGGCCCGCATGACCCGGGCCCGCGCGCTTATGGCCTCCAATAGTGTGGAGGGCATCCATGTGACGGATGAGGATGCCATCGCTGCGATTGACGGCGAAGACCCCGCAAGCACTGACCGCGAGACGTGGCGGGCGGTTGTCGGTTATCGCGAGGCAATGGACTACATCCTCCAGCGTCGAAAGAGCACGTCCTTCAGGATCACGGAAGACGTGCTCTTGGCCGTCCATTTCATGATCTGCCAGTCGGATTTACAGGCACATCCGGGCCAGTACCGTCCTGGGTGGGTTGGTATCAGAAACACCAAGACCGGTGAAGTGGTGCACGAGGGGGTGGACCGTGGCCAGTTGGAGCCGCTTGTCCGCGAGCTGTTGGACTATGTAGACGATGGGGATGTCGAATCCGTATTCCTGCGTGCGGCGATGACACACCTGAACCTGGCGCTGTTGCATCCGTTTTCGGATGGAAATGGCCGAACGGCCAGATGCATCCAGACCGCGGTGCTGGCGAGCGACGGGATCGTCGCGCCAGCGTTTTCCTCGATTGAGGAGTATATAGGTCACAATCAACAGCAGTACTACAATGTGTTGGCGGAGGTGGGCGGCGGGGGATGGAATCCCCGGCGCGATGCCAAACCGTGGGTGCGTTTCTGCCTGAGCGGCCACTACCTGCAGGCACAGACACTTCTTCGCCGGACGCGGGAGTTGGAGAGAGTCTATGCAGAGCTTCTCAATCTGGTAGAGTCCAGGGGCCTTCCCGAGCGCACGGCCATGGCGCTGCTCCAGGCTGCCTTTGGCAGCAAAGTGCGGAACTCGTCATATCGAGTGAGTGCGGACGTGTCGAACAACCTCGCCAGCCGTGACCTGAAGGTTCTGGTGGACACCAAGCTTATCGTCGCGAATGGCGAAAGACGGGGCCGCTACTATGTGGCATCTCCAACCGTCGCAGAAATACGCCGGACGTTGCGCCTCCCGAAACAGGCTGACGATCCGTTTGCTCCGGACGGTCCGCTTCAGGTTCCTTCCGGTCAGACAACCCTTTTCCCGGTGAACTAAAGCACCGGTCCCGCTTGCACATGGCAATACTCTTCGCCCTGGGCGCCGCGTTCTTCTTTGGTTCGGCCCACATCCTGGTGCGCTGGGGCCTTCGCACCGGCGGACCCACCACCGCCATCACCTTCAATCTCCTCACCATGGGCGCGGTGCTGCTGTCGGTGATGGGACCCCGGGCGGACTGGGCGCAGTTATCGCCGCCCGCGGCGGGGTGGTTCATACTGGCCGGGGCGGTGGCGCCGCTCGCCACCCAGTTCCTGTTCTACGCGGCCATCTCCCGGGTCGGCGTGGCCCGGGCCTCGCCGTTGCGAAACACCTCGCCGCTCTTCGCCGGCCTGCTGGCGGTGGCGTGGTTGGGGGAGCAGTGGACCCTGACGCTCGTGAGCGGCACCCTCATGATCATCCTCGGCGCCACGGTGCTGGGCATGCGCGACGAGCGGGCGCTCACGAATTTCCGCAAGCGCGACCTGCTGCTCCCCCTCGGCGCGTCGATCCTGGGGGGCGTCGCCAGCCCCATCCGCAAGTACGGTTACGGGATGGTGAGCTCCGTGCCGCTGGCCATCTGCCTGACCATCATAGGCAGCGTCAGCGGCCTGCTCCTCTACCTGGTGGCGTGGCGCGGGTACCGCGACGTGAGCGTCAACCGCGGCACCGTGCTGTGGTTCGGCCTCTCGGGAGCGGTGACGAGCTGCGGCATCACCTCCTACATGCTGTCGCTGAGCATGGGCGACGTGGTGCTGGTGGACCCGCTTATCGCCACCACGCCGCTGTTCTCGGTAACGTTCACCCATCTCCTCTTGAAGGACCAGGAGCGAGTCACGTCGAAGGCGGTCATCGGCGCGCTCTTGATATGCGCCGGCGGCGTGGTCCTGACGGCTTTCTGAACAGGCTGGCCCGGACACCACACTAGCGGTTTCATCTGGTTTGACGCGGGCCGGCGGGGAGAAGCGTGGTCCGACGCCAGGCGAATTCACGGTTGACACGGCGCGGACCGGCGGCTAACCCGCATATCTCATGGACCCGGGCGACGAGATCGTGGCCATCGTGGACGAGGGCAACAACGTCGTCGGTTCGGCGGCGCGGCGGGAGATGCGGGCGCGGCGGCTGCCGCATCGCAGCACCTACATCCTGGTTTTCAACTCCGAGGGCGAAATCTACGTGCAGAAGCGTACGATGACCAAGGACGTCTTTCCGGGATACTACGACCCCGCGGCGGGCGGCGTCGTGCTGGCCGGCGAGAGCTACCCGGAGGGCGCCCGGCGGGAGTTGGAGGAGGAGATGGGCATCCGCGACGTTCCGCTCCAGGGGCTGTTCGAGTTCTACCACGCGGATGACAACAGCCGGGTGTGGGGCGCGGCCTTCCGGTGCGTCTACGACGGCGAGGTGACGCTGCAGGAAGAGGAAGTGGAGAGCGGCGCCTTCATGGCGGTGGAGGCGGTGTTCCGGGCCGCGGCCACCGAACCCTTCACCCCGGACGGCCTCTACGTGCTGCGGCGCTACGTGGACGCAGCCGGCGGTTAGTGTCGCGTCCCGTAAATTCCTAGCATAATTTGCTTGTCCTTTTTGCCGTCGGCCGCGTTGCTCTCCCTCGCGTGGTACCCGCCACTGCTCGTCATCGCGCCTTGCCGACAACAAAAATTCCTGCGCAACTTATGC
>JAPPNF010000008.1 GCA_028818755.1 Deltaproteobacteria bacterium
GATGGCGCGGGTGGGCGCCTTCCTCGATCATGGCGATGTAGAGGCGCTCGGCCACCTCCCGGCGGGTGACCCCGGCCTTCAGGTCCGGCAGCATGCGGTCGTAGGCCCTCTGGGAGATGTCGCAGGCCTTGCGCATGTTCTCCATCTCCCGCGGGCTCTTGTAGAGCCGCTGGTCGGTGAGGGCGGCGGAGCCGTCCTCGATCTTGGCCTTGGGCAGGGCCTCGGTGAGCTGCGTGAGGTAGTTGACCGGAAAGCCCAGCCGCTGGTCGTCGTCCAGCTCGAAGCCCACCCTGGCGGAGCCGTACCCCATGTCGTTCAGGAACTCGCTCAGCATCTCGCGGGGAAAGGGTACGTCCACGTAGCTCCTCACCTCGCCGAACCAGGGCAGCGCCTCCGCCTTGGTCTTGTTGTTGCCGTACACCAGCGCGAAGGGCTTGCCTTCGCGGGGGATGAAGCAGATCTCGGGCCGCATCAGGTGGTCGAACTGGTAGCTGACGAGTCCGGTGAAGTACCAGAAGTTGTCGCGGCCGGAAGCCACCACGAGGTCCAACTCGTCGCGTTCCATGAGCCGTTGAAGCTGCTGGTGCCGCGATTCGTACTCTTCCTGGGGGAACGGTGATTCGATCATCCGGGAGCCTCCGGGTTGTGGTTAGGGTCGGAACGCTGGAACATATCAAGGCGCGGTGGGAGCCGCAAACCTGCCGGCGAGCGGCGCGGTCGCCCGCCGGGCCGCCCCGCCTGGATTCCCGCTTTCGCGGGAATGACGTTTTCCCGTTGTGTCGGCGTCTCTACCGCTCAGAACTCCGCGAAGCCCGGCACCCGGGGGAAGGGGATGACGTCGCGGATGTTCCCCAGGCCGGTCATGAACTGGATCAGGCGCTCGAAGCCCAGGCCGAAGCCGGCGTGGGGCGCGGTGCCGTAGCGCCGCAGCTCCAGGTACCACCAGTACTCCTCTTCCGGGAGACCGCATTCCCGAATCCGCTGACGGAGCTGTGCCATGCGGTGTTCCCGCTGCGACCCGCCGATGATCTCGCCGATCTTGGGCACCAGCACGTCCAGGGCCGCCACCGTCCGCTCGTCGTCGTTGAGGTACATGTAGAACGCCTTGATCTCCTTGGGATAGTCGATGACCATCACCGGCCGGCCCACGTGCTCCTCCACGATGTAGCGCTCGTGCTCACTCTGGAGGTTGACACCCCACGACACCGGGTACTCGAAGCTGCGTCCGGAGCCCTGGAGAATGTTCACCGCCTCGCTGTAGGTCATGCGCTCGAAGGGCTGCTCGACGATGTTCGTGAGGGTTTCCAGCACCGTGTCGTCGATGCGCTGGTTGAAGAAGCCCATGTCGTCGTCGCACTGTTCCAGCACGTCCCGCGTCACGCCTTTGAGGAACGCCTCGGCCAAATCCATGTTCCCCTGGATGTCGCAGAAGGCCATCTCCGGCTCCACCATCCAGAACTCGGCGAGGTGCCGGCTTGTGTTGGAGTTCTCCGAGCGGAACGTCGGCCCGAAGGTGTAGACGTTGGTCAGCGCCAGGGCGGCGATCTCGGCCTCGAGCTGGCCGGACACCGTGAGCCGCGCCTCCTTGCCGAAGAAGTCCTGGGAGTAGTCGACGCCGCCCGATTCGGTGCGCGGCGCCTGCTCCGGGTCCAGGGCGGATACCCGGAACATCTCGCCCGCGCCCTCGCAGTCGGAGAGGGTGATGATGGGGGCGTGGAGGTGGATGAAGCCGCGTTCCTGGAAGAACCGGTGGATTGCCTGGGCGGCGGCGTTGCGCACCCGCATCACCGCGCCGAAGGTGTTGGTGCGCATGCGCAGGTGTCCCAGGGTGCGCAGGAACTCGAAGCTGTGACGCTTCTTCTGAAGCGGATAGTCCTCGTCGGCGTAGCCCACCACCTCCACGCGACCGGCCTGGATCTCGTAGCTCTGTCCCTTGCCCGGCGACTCCACCAGCCGGCCGGCCACGCGCACGCAACAGCCGGTGGTGAGCTTGCCGATCTCCGTCTCGTAGTTGTCCAACTCGGGCGCGGCCACCGCCTGGATGCCGGCCATGCACGAGCCGTCCGAGATGTCGAGGAACGAGACGTTCTTGCTGTGGCGCACGGTCCGCAGCCAACCCTCCACGGTCACGTCCGTGTCCGCCACGCCGCGCTCCAGCAGGTCCTTGATACGTTCCTTTGCCATGACTCTTCACCCCTCCTTTTCGGCGGAGTTCATATCCCCACGCCCAGGATCATCCGCAGCGCCAGCAGCGTGACGACCCACTTGAGGATCTTTCGGAACAGGGCCTCGGGGATCCGGGAGCGGCAGCGGGTCCCCACCCAGGAACCCAGGGTCGCGGCCAGGATCATGCCCGCCATGAGATAAAGGTACGGCGCAAAGGTGAATCCAAGCAAGAAGAAAGTCGACACCTTGATGATGTGCACCGCGGTCATCTGCGTGGAGTGCGTGATCACCAGGCGGTCGCGGGACAGCCCCTCGCGGATCAGGAAAGGCATGTTCAGGGGCCCCACTACGCCTACGAACAGCGAAAGAAAGGTCTGCACCGCGCCGATGATGCCGAACTTGCCGGGTATCCGCGGCACGCTCCGGATGGTAGGGGCCCAGGTGATGAGCAGGATGAAACAGCCGATGATCAGAGGCAGGTAATCGGAGCTGATGTCAACCAGCAGCACCGAGCCCAGGGCCGCGCCCAGCACCGCGCCCGCCACGAAGGGTGCGAAGAGCGACCACACCATGTGGCGCAGCCCGAACAACGTGCGGGTCAGGTTGCTGAAGATTTGCACCATCCCGTGTACCGGGATGATGGCGAAAGTCGGGATCAGCCCCGGCATCACGGAAATGAGCAGGATGCCGCCGCCGAGGCCCACCACCGCCGCCGTGGTGGAGGCGACGAAGGTCACGAGAATAAGGAATAGTTCGCTCACGGGCAGGAGGCGCGACGACGTGTAGGGGCGGGCTTCAAACCCGCCCGTGCGGCGGCTCCGGCGAAGTGAGCCGGCAGAACGCCGGCGATTTTCGCGGTTCGGGCCACTACGTTCCCGCCGGCTCGGCCTCCCGCACCACCGGATTGCGCAGGGTGCCGATGTGGCTGATCTCCACCGCCACGACGTCGCCGTCCTTCATGTTCTCGGTGGCGCCGTCGGTGCCCATCCACAGCACGTCGCCGGGCACCAGGGTCAGGTAGCGGCTCATGGCGCTGATGTAGCGGGCGACGCCGAAGATGGCGTCCTTGACGTCGTACTCGCCCACCACCCGGTCGTTCAAGGTGATGGTGACGTGCAGGTCGTCGGGGTCGAGGTCGGTGACGATCCAGGGGCCCATGGGCTTGAACGTGTCGGTGTTCTTGGCGCGCCAGAGGGTGCGGTCGGACTTCTGCCAGGTACGCTCACTCACGTCGTTGCCGATGGTGTAGCCGAACACGTAGTCCAGCGCCTCGTCCTCGGGTACGTCCCGGCACTTTCGGCCGATGACCGCCACCAGTTCGCCCTCGTACTGCACCAGCTCCGAAGCGTCGCGGGGTATGACGATGGGGTCGTCGTGCGGCACCAGCGCGTTGACGGCGCGGTAGCCCACGTCGGGCTTGGCCGGAAACACCGGCTCCTCGCCGCGTACCTGCGCGGCGAAGGTGACGTGCTCGCGGTAGTTGACGCCCGCGGCATAGAAGGTCGGCGGGACCACGGGCGCCAGCAGCTTGACGTCCACCAGCGCATGGGTCTCGCCGGTGACGGTGTAGTTCTCGAAGGGGCTGCCGCCGATCACGGTGACGGCGTCCGCGTCGTCGATGATGCCGAAGGCGGTCTTGCGGTCGTGTCGAAATCTGCACCACCTCATTCAACCTTCTCCTTCCGCCACCACCCACGCATCCATGAACGCGCTGACGCGCATCGGTTCGAGGGATTCCCGAGATGCACACGCGTCGAGGATCGTCCTGCACTGGCCCGGGGAGAGCCGCGCGGTGAGGTGTCGCTCGAACTTTTCCTCCAGGAGCGGCACGGCCTCGCGGCGCCGCCGCCGGTGGCCGATGGGGTAGGGCACCTCCACCCGTTCGGTGGAGGTGCCGTCCTTGAAGTGCACCTGGACCGCGTTGCCGATGGCCCGCTTCTCCGGGTCCATGTAGTCCACCGTAAATTGCGGGTTCTCCCGCACCTCCATCCTGTCACGCAGCGCGTCGATGCGCGGGTCCCCGGCCACTTCGTCCTCGTAGTGCCGCGCCGTGAGCTCGCCGTAGATGAGCGGAACCGCCACCATGTACTGCAGGCAATGGTCGCGGTCCGCGGGGTTGTCCAGCGGTCCGGTCTTGTCGATGATCCGGGAGCCGGCCTCCTGGGTCTCGATGTCGATGCGCTCGATGTCGTCGAGGCGGTCCCTGACGGCGCCATGCAACTCCAGCGCCGCCTCCACCGCGGTCTGGGCATGGAACTCCGCGGGGAACGAGATCTTGAACAGCACGTTCTCCATGACGTAGCTGCCGTAGGGTTGGCTGAACGAGAACGGGCGGCCCTTGAAGAGCACGTCGTAGTAGCCCCAGCCCTTGGCCGAGAGCGCCGAGGGATAGCCCATCTCCCCCTGGAGCGACATCAGCGCCAGCCGCACGGCGCGGCCCGTGGCGTCGCCCGCGGCCCAGCTCTTGCGCGATCCGGTGTTGGGGGCGTGGCGGTAGGTGCGCAGCGCGCCGCCGTCGATCCAGGCGTTGGAGAGGGCGTTCACCACCTGCTCCCGGTCGCCGCCGAGCATCGCCGCCGCCACCGCCGTGCTGGCCACCCGCACCAGCAGCACGTGGTCCAGCCCCACGCGGTTGAAGCCGTTCTCCAGGGCGATGACCCCCTGGATCTCGTGGGCCTTGATCATGGCGGTCAAGACGTCGCCCATGGTGACGCCGCCGCCCGCGCCGCGGTCGAGGTAGTCCGCCACTGCCAGGATGGCGCCCAGGTTGTCCGAGGGGTGTCCCCATTCCGCGGCCAGGAACGTGTCGTTGAAATCCAGCCAGCGAATCATGGCGCCGATGTTGAACGCCGCCTGCACCGGGTCCAGCTCGTAGGCGGTGCCGGGCACCCGGGCGCCTCCCGGCATCACCGCGCCGGGCACGACGGGCCCCAGCAGCTTGGTGCAGGCCGGGAACTCCAGCGCCGCCAGCGCGCAGCCCAGGCTGTCCATCAGGCACAGGCGCGCGGTCTCCCGCGCCTCGTCCGAGAACGGCCCGTCGGAGAGGGCGTAGGCGGCCATGTCGGAAAGGACCGCGTCGGGTTGAGGCCGTTGGGCGTCGCGCACGGAAGAGTCGCTCATAACAGGTGCGGCAGGGGGTTGGTTCATTCCTTGCTGAACAGGGCGTCCAGCTTCTGTTCGTAGTCGTGATAGCCGAGGACGTCGTAGAGCTGCTCGCGGGTCTGCATGCGCTCCGTCAAGCCGCTCTGGGTGCCGTCCTCGCGGATGGCGCGGTAGACGTCCATTGCGGTCCGGCTCATGGCGCGAAACGCCGAGAGAGGATAGAGCACGAGCCCGACACCGGCCTCCCGCAGTTCGTCCACCCCGAATAGGGGGGTCTTGCCGAACTCGGTCAGGTTGGCCAGCACCGGCACGTCCACGCTTCCGCAAAAGGCGCGGTAGTCTTCCAGCGTGTACACCGCTTCCGGGAAGATCATGTCCGCCCCCGCCTCCACGTAGCGCCGCACCCGTTCCAGCGCCGCCTCGAGTCCCTCGCTGGCGAAGGCGTCGGTGCGGGCCATGATCACGAACTGGTCGTCGGTGCGCCCGTCCGCGGCCGCCTTGATGCGGTCCACCATCTCGTCGGCGGAGACGATCTGCTTGTTGGGCCGGTGGCCACAGCGCTTGGCCTGGACCTGGTCCTCCATGTGGACCGCCGCCGCTCCACCTCGGATCATCTCGCGTATGGTGCGGGAGATGTTGAAGGCCGTGCCCCAGCCGGTATCGATGTCCACTAGTAGCGGCAGCGGGCTCGCCGCCGTAATGCGCCGCACGTCCTCCAGCACGTCGTTCAGGGTGGTGATGCCCAGGTCCGGCTGGGCGAAGGAGGCGTTGGCGACTCCCGCCCCGGAGAGGTACAGGGCGCGGAAGCCCTGCCGCTGGGCCAACAGCGCGCAATAGGCATTGATGGCGCCGACGATCTGGAGCGGGCGTTCTTCCCGCGCCGCGCGCCGGAACCTGGCTCCTGCCGATCTCTCTTCGTCCATGTCGTCCCCGTGGCGCTAACTAGAATCAACCATCCGCGTTCCGGCGAACATGGTCCGGGCGCGTGAAACAGGTGTGCTACTCACGCGGCAGATCGTAGCTGACCATCCAGCCGATGCCGAACCGATCGGTCCAGGACCCGAAGTAGGAACCCCAGAAGGTCTCCTGCATCGGCATTTGGACCGTGCCTCCCTCCGAGAGTTTGGCGAAAACTTCGTCGCAATGCTCTCTGCTCTCACCGACGATGGATATCGCGAAGTTGGTGCCCTGAACCGGGGGCGGCCCGAAGGCCGAGGCGCTGTCGCTTCCCATGAGAACATCCGTTCCCACGGCCAGGGAAACGTGCATGATGCGGTCCTTCTCCTCCTCGGCGACGTTCATGTCCGGCGGCCCGTCGCCGAAGCTCTGTAGTACCTGGTACTCGCCGCCGAGCACCGAGCGATACAGCTCGAACGCCTCCCGGCAATTGCCGTCAAAGAAGAGATAGGTGCTTAGCGACATCGGACTTCTCCATGGGTGCGAGTTCGGCCAAGCCGTGAAGGATCGGGCCATTAGGCGGGCCTTGGGGCCGCCACTGATGCGCCGCGAACGGCGATCGCAAATATAGCACACACGACGGAGGCCGGTAAGGTCGCCGGACATGCCGCCGCCGGCCGCGATCAGAAGTAGGACAGGTCGAGGGCGCCCAGTTGCTGGAGGTGCGCGATGTCCCCCCAGGTTTCCAATCCCCAGACGCCCTCCTGGTACCTGAAAAGATTGACGCTGGCGTTCTTGAAGGAGAAGCGCCTGGGCGCGTCCAGCGAAATGTCGAGGGTGTGCCGGAACAGCGCGCTCAGGACGCCGCCGTGGGTGACCACCATGATGATCTCGCCGGCGTGCCGGCGGGCCAGTTCCTCGAGGCACAGCATGTTCCGTTTCGTCTGCTCCCGGAAGCTCTCCCCCGACGGCACGGCGTGGTCGGCGCCCCCGTTGCGGTGCTCCTCGTACTCCCTGGGGTAACGCGCACGGATCTCGTCGCCGTCGAGTCCCTGGAAGATGCCGAGGTTGCGCTCCCGCAGCCGTTCGTCGGCGACGACCTCGTGCCCGGTCTTCGCCGCGATGATGCTGGCGGTATCGTAGGCGCGGCCGAGGTCGCTGCTGTAGATGGCGGTGCAACTGTCGGGGTTGAACCGCTGAGACAGGGCTTCGGCCTGGGCGCGCCCCTTGTCCGTGAGCGTGCTGTCCAGGTGGCCCTGCCGCCGGCCCTCGATGTTCCAGTGGGTCTCGCCGTGCCGCACCACGATGAGGTAGGTCGGATCCATTCAGCCAATCCTAGCCAATGGACCTTGAAATTTCTAACCGAATGGGGGATAGCCCACTACGGAGCATCAACCGTACCCAAGGAGGAGACACATGGGAGCCCAAACCTTTACCGTCAAGACCCCCTGCATCACCGGCGGCCGCAGCCACATGCCGCTGGTGCGGACCGACGTCCTCATGAGCGGCCTCAACTACTACGCGCCCGGCCGCAAGAACAAGCTGCACACCCATCCCGGCGAAGACCACATGTTCGTGGTGCTGGACGGCGAGGCGACCTTCTTCGACAAGGACGAGAATCCCACCGTGCTCAAGAAGGGCGACGGGATCCTGCTGCCGGAAGGGCACTACTACCAGTTCGAAAGCAGCGGCGACACGCCGTTGGCGCTGCTGCGCTTCGCCGCCTACAAGCCCGACCGCAAGGGTATCCGCCGGATCGATACCTCCGGCGGCACCAACACCGAGGACGAGATGGACTACGTGTGTGTCGACGGCGAAGTCGTCGACGGCGAGGAGTGGACGCTGAGCTAAGCCGGGTGTAGGGGCGGGTTTCAAATCCGCCCGCATCCGTCCTTCTCACGGCCGCGGGTACGTGACGCCGTCGGAATCAGAGGCGACTCTCGATCTCGGCCAGCGGCGTCACCCAGATCCGGTCGCCTTCGATCGGGTAGGCGCTCCCTTCGGGAACGACGACAAACATCCTGTCCAGATCCAGTATCGCGGCAGCCGTCCGGCTGCCGCGCGTGAGCTTGGGGCCCGATGACGTCTTGAACTCGAACCCGAGGGGCCTTCCCTGCGACTCCACCACAAGGGCTAATTGTAGATCCGATTTACAATTAGCACACCCGAGTGCCTGATGTTCTTCAGAGGTGACGGTTCAGAAAGTCCACGGTCAGTCTGGTGGGCGAGGCGCGCCGCGTCCGCGTCGAAAGCTGGTCCATTCGCGGCCGCAACGATGAAGGCCGGCCGTCCTGCTCGACGTCTCAGTGAATGCATGCTCGTCCCTTTCAGTCGGTATGGTGGCGCAGCCGCTGCGTCCCATTGACGTGACCCTGCGGGTACCCATGGATTCCTGCCATTAGACGGATGCCGAGTTCCCGAGCCATGGCCGAATCGGGATGTCCGATCCGTGGTTGAACGCGAGGAGGTGTCGAGTGAGGTGGTGAGCCGTGCCGGGATCGAACCGGCGACCCTCTGCTTAAAAGGCAGATGCTCTACCTGCTGAGCTAACGGCTCGCGGTCGGCTATGCGGGCGTGACGGTCGGGCTCCGATCACGTCACGGTTTCGAGTGTACCAGAGGGGCGCGGAGGGCGGCAAGACGCGTTGCAACGGCGTGTTCGTCACGCCGCTGTCGATCTGATAGACATGGGACAGTTTTCATGGGAACCGCATCCGATGCCGGACCTTCCCGGCATGAGTGTGCGCCGGCTCGATCCGTCCGTGCGGGCCGAAAGGGGAGTTTGCCAATGCTGCTGATCACAGATCCCGACGTGAAGCAGGTGCTTCGGGTCGAGAACATCATCGATGATATGGAGAGGGCCTTTGCGGAGGAGGCGCGGGGAATCGCCGTCAACAGGCCTCGTACGCGCTATAAGGTGCCGCCGGACCGGGACTCCGACGGCTACATGGCCAACATCATTCCCGGCGCGGTGCCGAGCTCCGGGGTGGCGGCGCTCCGTTATGACTCCATCGTCGTGCGCGAGCGGATGGTGGACGGGCTCAAGCGCATGGATTACCCGTACCCCGCGCGCCGGAGTTGGGGGTTCGTGCTGCTCTTCAGCCTGGAGGACGCCCAGCCCCTGGCCATTATCCACGACTTCAGCCTTTCGTCCATACGCGTCGGCGCGACCACGGGTGTCGCCACCCGCGCGCTGTCCCGGGAGGACAGCCGGGTGGTGGGCTTGTTCGGCTCGGGCAACGAAGCCGAGCAGAACCTCGCCGCCATCTGCGCGGTGCGGGACGTGCGCGAGGTGCGCGTGTACAGCGTCACCAAGGAGCACCGGGAACGGTTCGCCATGGAGATGACCGGCCAGCTCGACGTCCAGGTGCGCCCGGTGGACAATGCCCGGGCGGTGGTGGAGGGCGCGGACATCGTCATGTGCGCCACCAATGCCAGCGCGCCGGTGTTCGACGGCGAGTGGCTCGTCCCGGGGCAGTTCGTCACCACCATCGTCAACAGCGACGGCGTGCATAGCCGCACCGAGGCGGACGCCACCACCTTCCTCCGGGCCGATCTGATCGTGCTCAACAACAAGCAGACCGCGCTTACGAACCAGCAGCGGGAGATGCTCGATCTCATCGACGAAGGGAAGATAAGCTGGGACAATATCTGCGAGCTGGGCCAGGTTCTCATCGGCGAGAATCCCGGGCGCAAGAGCGACGACGAGATCATCTATTACAAGAGCAACACCGGCGTCGGCATTCAGTTCGCCGCCGCCGGCGCGGTCATCTACGAGGAGTGCAAGAAGAAGGGGCTCGGTCGCGAGCTCCCCACCGAATGGTTCGGCGCCGACCTGGGCGAGTGGCTGGACAAGGGATACTCGCCGTCGCCGTAGGTTGGACTCGCGACATCCTGGTGGTTGCTTCCGGCGCAAGCCGCGGCGGGGCCACGCGGCATAGTCAAGAGCATCGTCTAACGGCACGAGGGTTCTCATGATCGTAGATTTCCAACACCACTACGTACCCAGGGAGATCGCGCAGAAGCACGGGCTCTACTCCGAGGAGCCGTCGTTCGCCAAGCTCGATTCGGGGGTGCCGCGGCTGACCATGCACGCGCGGCTCTACGACGCCGAGATGCAGCTCCGCGACATGGACGACGCGGGGGTGGACGTGTCGGTGCTGTCGTGCCTGCTTGGCTGGGACGCGACCCTGGAGGACAACCGGGCAATCAACGACAGCCTGGCGGAGCTGCAACGCCGCTATCCCGGACGCTTCGTCGGGCTGGCCCAGGCCCCGCTCCTGGGCGGTGCGCCGGCCATGGCCGAGTTCGACCGGGCCATCGGCGAGTTGGGGCTCCACGGCGTCGCCACCACGTCCCAGTTCCGGGGCCTGCCGCTGGACTCGGAGCAGCTCTACCCGTTCTACGAGAAGGTCAGCGCCCTCGACGTGCCCATCTTCGTCCACCCGGCCATGGTGCCCCAGGGTTACGAGCTGCTGCTGGACTACGATCTCGCCCGCATCCTGGGACGCGAGGTGGACCTGGCCGTGGCCGCCACGCGCATCGTGGCGGGCGGCGTGCTGGAGCGGTTCCCCAACCTCAGATTCGTCATCGGCCACTTCGGCGGCGGCATCGCCGGCGTCAAGGACCGGCTGGTGGCCAAGGCGTACCGGTTCGGCACCCTGGACAAACCCTTCGAGCACTACTTCGACATGCTCTATTTCGACATGGCCGGCTTCGAGGGAGGAACCACTGCCCTGGGCTGCGCCCTGCAGGGCATCCGCCCCGACCGGCTGGTCTTCGCCACCGACTACCCCCAGGACTTCACCGGGGTCAGCACCGACACCGGCAAGGGCATGGGCGCGCTCAGGGACTACATCGACGCCATCCGGGGGCTGCCGTTGACCGACGGCGAGAAGGACGCGATCATGGGCGGCACGGCGGCGAAGCTGCTGGGCCTGGATTCATGAGCGCCGGGCGGGAACGTCCCGCTCCACCGCCAGCCCTATCATGATCATCGACATCGACCTGGAGAAATGCACGAGCTGCGGCGACTGCGATCCCGTGTGTCCCGCCGACGTCATCCACATGGAAACACACGGCGGCCGGCAGGTGCCGGTCTTGAAGCACATCGAGCACTGTGTCACCTGTTTCAACTGCGAGATCTTCTGTCCGGTGCAGTGCATCGACGTCCACCCCATCGTGAGGCGCCGCCCGCTCCCCTGGTAGCCCGGAAACCCCAATGCTCGAGAAGATCGGCAGGCTCATCGACACCGACGTGCTGGTGGTGGGCGCGGGGGCCGGCGGACTGTGGGCCGCGCTGAGCGCCAAGCGGCACCTTCCGGACGGACGGGTCGTCCTGCTGGACGCCCGCATGGTGGGCCGCACCGGCCACACGGCGTTCTCCAACGCCTGGATGGTAGCAGTGACCCCCGACGACGACCTCGACGCCTGCGTGCGCGACATCGTGGAGGGGAACGAGTGGATCGCCGAACAGGAGTTGATCCGGGACGTCTTGTCCGTTTCACACTTCCAGTTGCTGGAGTTGGAGAAGATGGGGCTCGTGTTCCCCAAGGAAGACGGCGATTTCATCCGCCGTCCCACCCGCGGCCTCAAAATCACAAAGGTGCTGAAACCGGACGGCGGCGGGCTGGAATACTGCTGGCGCCTGCGCAAGACTCTCGAGGCCGAGGGCGTGGACCTGGTGGAGCGTGTCTTCATCACCGACCTCGCCCGGGACGACGACGGGCGGGTGGCCGGCGCCTTCGGCATCGACGGCCGCACCGGCGAGTTCACCATCATACGGGCCGGGGCCACGGTCCTGGCCACCAACAGCGTGACCTTTCGCGCCGGCTTCGTCCGCGACCTCACGGGCACCGGCACGCAACTGGCTTACGATGCCGGCGCGGTGCTCACCAACGCGGAGTTCGGCTATCTGCGGCCGGGAACGCCCAAGTTCTACTTCGAGGGCATCACCTTCGCCATCCAGGACGGCGCCCGGTTCGTGAACGCGGACGGCGAGCCGTTCATGGAGCGCTACGAACCCGACTGGGCGGACTGGGCCGACGTGCAGGCGCTGAGCAAGGCCATGGTCGCCGAAAAGAAGGCGGGAAGGACGCCTCTCTACTTGGACATGTCACTCATCCCGGAAGAGGAGCGGGGACAGTACCTGCAGAGTTCGGTGGCGTGGATGGACTACTTCTTCCGGAAGCTTGGCGACCGGGCGCGCATCGACATGTTCGGCAAGACCGAATACTACCCGCTGTTCCAGATGACCAAGCTGGGAATCAAGACCGACGCCGCATGCCGCTCATCGGTGGACGGCCTGCTGGCGGCCGGCTTGGCGCAGGCGAGTTGCGCCAGCCACTTCGCGGGTTTCCATATCGGCGCCTGCAACGGCACCGGCTGGATCGCCGGCAAGAGCGCCGCGGCCGACGCCCGGCGGTTGGACCGGCCGCGGGTCTCCGGGGGGAGTGCCCGGTCGGTCAAGGCCGAAGTCTCCGCGGGCTGGCGCAACGGAGACGGGAAGGTCGACGACGAGCTTCTGCGCGCGCTCCAAACCCTCATCTTCCCCTACGACGTATCGGTGTTGAAGCACGAAACCCGCCTGCGGCAAGCATTGCGGGAGTTGGAGGCCATCGCCGAGCGCGGCGGCCGAAGCCATGCCGCCCACGTCCACGGGTTCGTGCGCCTGCGGGAGACGCGGTGCATGGTGGAAACCGCCAGGCTGATGCTGGAAGCGTCGCTGCTGCGCCGGGAAAGCCGCATGAGCCACATGCGCGAGGACTACCCCGACCGCGACGACGAATCCTGGCTCAAGTGGATCCTGATCGACAAGGGGAGGGCAGGACCCCGCCTGTGGACCGAGCCCATCAAGACCCCCTTGGTGCCGCCACCCGCCGGCGAGGTTCGGGCCGGCCGCTAGAACAGGTCCGGAAACAGGTCCTCGGAGATCTCCCGTCCGATCCCCTTGCTCACGGCAGCCTCGTAGACCTTCCCCGCCAACGCGGCGAACTGCAGCCCGAAGCCGACGCTGTTGTTGAAGCAGGTGATCTGGTCCGAGTCGATCCGCCCCGGGTGGCGATTCAGCAGCAGGTCCGGCAGGTCGGGCACCTTCGCCCAGTCGATGTTCACCGCGTCGCCGGGGGGATAGCCTTTCTCGATATCCAGCAGCACCTGCGGCGGCAGCGGGCCGTGCTGGTTCCTGGCAACGAAGGTTGTCGGTCCCAGGTTGTCCCTGGAATTGACCGCGAGAACGTCGAAGCGGGCAAAGGTCTCCGGCGAGACCTCGCAGTGCCGCACCGTGCAGACGTATTGCCCGGGTTCGAGCCAGCCGGTTTGGATCACCGGAGTCAGGGCGTTGGTCGCGATGACCACGATGTCGCTGCCGCGGACGGCCTCCTCGGCGTTGTCCACGGCCGCCACGTCGGGGCATTCCTCCCAGCGGGGATCCTCGACGAAACGCTGTCGGTGGTCGGGGTTGGGGCTGAATACCCGAACCGACCGGATCCCCTCGACGCTTTTCAGCATTGCGTCCAGGTGCGCTCCCGCCATGAAGCCAGTGCCCAGCACACAGACCCTGGAGGCGTCGGGCTTGGCGAGGTATCTCGCCGCCAGCCCGGCGGCGGCCCCCACGCGGAGGTTCCGGATGTGCCCTTCGCTGACGAGGGCCAGCAGGTCACCGTTCTCCAGGCTGAACAGGAACAGCAGACCCCGTGTCACGCTGTGGGACCGCCGGGTGCTCGGAGTGCGGTCGCGGCGAAAGTTGCCGTGCCGCTCCTGCCAGTAGAGCTTGTCCGTAAGGAAGCGAATGGCTGCGTACTTCTGGGTAGAGGCCGACATGGTTTTCAGGCTGTGGGCGCCGGGAAGCGTGTTGCCCTCGTCGTCGACATAGGAATCGGGAGTCAGCAGGTCGATTCGCGGGCTGGTGATCGATGCCCCGGTGCCCAAGTCCCGATAGGTCTCTTCCAGGGCGTCCAGGCTCATCCGCATGTCGAGGAGTTGCTCGGCTTCGGTGTTGTCGATGGCGAGTATCATAAATGCTCCGTTGGAAAGGGGAGCCGCCGGCTCCCCGGTTGTCTTCGCGGGTCGCGAGCTTCAGTCCCGGATGTCCTGCACGAACCACTCGGTGGGCAACTCGCGGCCGACCCCGCGTTCCTTGGCCAGTTGGTACAACCGCCCTCCCACCGAGGCGAACTGCAGGCCCTGGGTCCCGACGTTGATGAAGCAGGTGATCTGCTCCGGAGAGGAACGGCCCGGAGCGTCGCCCCTGACCACTTCCACGAGCCTCGGGTACTGCTCCTCGTCGATGTGGACCCTGGACTTGGGGATGCGGGCCAGCTCCTCCGGTTGGCCCGCGGTGTATCCGGCAAAGTGGAACGGCCGGAAGTCGTTTTCCATCTGCTTGCGGCTCATGGTCTGGTCTCCCAGCCGTACGGTGACGTCGAACCTGTCCCAGACGTCGGCGGCCGCGAACTCGCGCAGGTCGAGATTGGTCACGTGCATGCCGGGCTCGAGCCAATCGGGGTCGGTGAGCACGGGGACGATGGAGTCCGTGCAGGTGGAGACGACGTCGGAGCCGCGCACCACGTCTTCGGGGTTGTCGAGGACGTCGATCCGAAGCCCGAGCAGCTCCCTCATTTCCTCGGCGTAGGTCTCGCGACGCCCCCGCGATCGGCTGTACACCTTCACCCGGCTCAGCTTGCGTACCTCGGCGAATGCCTGGAGATACGTACGCGCCATGCCGCCGGAACCGATGATGCCCACCACTTCGGCATCCTCCCGGGCAAGGTACTTGACCCCGAGGCCGGCGCCGGCGCCCACCCGCATGTGCTGGATGATGCCGTCGTTGATGATCGCCAGGGGCTCGCCGTTGTTGGTGCTGAAGAGCATGACCAGGCCGCAGAAGGTGCCGGGCTCGATGCAGTACTTCTCCTCGTTGGCCCCTTCGGGCCAGCGCACCATGTCGGACTTCATGCGGATGGCGAAGGTGCCGTAGGTCCGGCATACGCCCTCCATGCTGCCCCAGCGGAAGAACGCGTCCTGCTCGTCGCTGGGAGCCCAGACGTCGAGCCTAGGCCGATGGACCGCGTTGCCCGCGGCCAAGTCCCGGTACCCCGTTTCCAGGGCTTCCAGGCAGGTCTTCATGTCCAGCAGTTCATGGACGTCGTCGTTGTTGAGAAGAAGCATTGGCACCTCGCAAGGGTGTAGAACGCCGGAACGCGCCCGATGATTCCCCAAACGGTCTGAAATTGTCAAGCTACGCATGCTTCGCGGGTCCAACAGCAAGTCGGAGAGCGGAATTTTATTGATATCATAACTGGTATCGAACGTATTTCATTTGTTCCTTCGGCGCCGTGGGGCCTCTTTGATTCCCCCCGGTGTTACTGTATAATCCGCCAACGCTCGGGCCGTGGCGGCGATCTTTGCGGCGGCCCGGTGAAACCACGGAGGAGGTGCGAAATGGCGCTCGACCCGGCAGCAACTGAAAATACGTTCGACCGATATATCGAGGAGTTGCGCTCTCTTTGGAGAGACAGCAATGACGCGGAGTTGCCCTTCAGGGTGAAGGCGGCCATGGAGCGGATGCTCGCGGCCACTCGTCCGGACGATCCCTGGTTGGCGGAGATTGTCCGCGATGCCGAACCGTCGCGGGAACTTTACCGCGATCCGGACTACGGGTTCGTACAGATGGGGCACGTCCACCCCGAGGGGCACGGCAACCTGCCTCACGACCACGGGCCTTGCTGGGTGGTCTACGGCGCCTATACGGGACTCACCGAAATACCCCTCTACGAGCGCACTGACGACGGCAGGAACGCCGACAAGGCAGACTTGCGCATCAAGGAGGTCCACGAGCTGGGGCACGGCACCGTTTACCCCTACCTGACCGGCCAGATCCATTCGACGCGTGTGGTGGAGCCACCCGCGGTGGTCTTCCGGTTTCTCAGCGCGGATCTCACCCGGATCCTTCGCCGGCGCTACAATCTGGAGACCGGAGAGGTGTCGCTCATCGAGCCGGTGGGATAGTCGGACCGCCGTAGCCCGCGGTGGCGTGCCAGTTGTGAAGGACCAATGGTGGCCGGGGTCGGGAAGATGACGCTGCGATGACCCATATCCTGAACAACGACGACGTCGAGAAAGTCCTTACCATGGACGACTGCATGGACGCCGTCGAGCAGGCCTTCGAGGACCTCGGCCGGGGGGTTGCGGTCAACCAGCTTCGCACCCACACCTACGTCTCGTTGGAGAGCTCCAGGCAGTCGTACCGTCTGAAGACCATGAATGGCGCGGTTCCCCGTTTCGGCGTCATGGCCCTGCGGCTCTCTTCGGACATCGTCCATTTTCCGACCGTGTCCGGGCTGGTCCGGCAGGAGAAGGTTCCCGCCGCGCCCGGCAAGAAGTTCGTGGGCCTGATCCAGCTTTTCAGCCTCGAGACCGGCGAGCCCCTGGCCATCATCCAGGACGGTTTCCTGCAGAAGACCCGGGTAGGGGCCACCAGCGCCCTGGGTGTGAAGTACCTTGCCCGCGAGGACTCCCGCGTGCTGGGGCTGTTCGGCTCGGGTCTCCAGGCGGGGGCCCACATTGAGGCCATCGCCAAGGTGCGGAAGCTTGATAAGGTCAAGGTCTTCAGCCCGACTCCAGAGCACCGGCAGAGGTTCGCCGCGGAATGGAACGAGCGTCTGGGGATACCGGTGACCGCCATGGACGATCCAAAAGACGTGGTCGTGGGCTCGGACATCGTCATGTCCGCCACCAACACCAACGAGCCGACGTTCAAGGGCGAATGGCTGGACGAAGGCGCGCACGTGGGCTCCATCGTGAACAGCGACGAATCTGTCAAGCGCATCGAACTCGACGAGGTGACGCTGCGCCGGGCCGACGTGATCGTCATCAACTCACGCGCCCAGTCGGAGTACGCCGGCCATCCCGACCTGTTGAAGCCCATCGAGGAGGGGGTGTTCGGCTGGGACAAGGTGCACGAGCTGGGCGAGCTCATGATCGGCGAAGCCGCGGGCCGGACCCGCGACTCCGACATCACCGTGTACAAGAACAACGTCGGCATGGGCATTCAGTTCGCCGCGGTGGGCGCTCGGGTGCTGGAGTTGGCGAAGAAGGAGGGACTGGGCAGGGAGATTCCCACGGACTGGTTCCTGGAGACGATCCATCCATGAAGCGGGGCGTCGCGGCGGCTGCAACGTACGCGGCGGCTGCGGTCCTGGGAAGAAAGGAACGGGATGCCAATGGAAATTGACATCAAGTGGGGCCGGAAAGATCGAATTCTGATCGCGATGCTCGAGGGCCGATTCGACAGCCGCAACGCCGATGTATTCGAGCGCATGCTGGAGCTGGGAATCGATGCCGGAGACCAGGCCTTGCTCCTGGACTTCGAGCATGTGACCTTCTTCAGCAGCGCGGGTCTCAGGGTCGGCCTGCGAATGGCCCGGAGGTTGAACGGGGAGGGGAAGAAATTCGCGATATGCGCGTTGTCTGACTCGGTCCGCGGGATCGTCGAAGTCAGCGGCTTCGACAAGATCATCACGATCTACGACACGCAGCTTGCGGCGGTCGAGGCCTTGGAGAAAGGCTAGGAGCCCGTCCGGTCCACGGGGGGAAAGATGAGCGACAGTCAAAACGAACTGCAGCAAAGGATCGCGAGAATACAAACCGCGTTGGATATAGAGCTCGTGGGGGACAATATATCGGACATTGCCGAGTTCACGGTGGAGAAGTTCGAGTTCAGGACGGACAGCACGCTCTCCGCGGAAGTACGTGAGCAGGCAGTCGCCGAGATCAAGGACATACTGTGGCGGCGGGTTGAACGATTGAAAGAGCGGCGCCAGGAGGTTCTTGCGGACATGTTCAACGCGGCGGAGGCCAAGCTGGGAGAAGTGATCGAGAGAGGCAAGCGAGGACGGACCAGCGGGCCGAATGGCTAGAAAGATGTACCCGGGCGCTCCCGAGAGCCTGAAGATCGAGACCTCTTCACCGGAAACGATACGACAACTCCAGGGCGAGCGTCTGGCCGCCCTGGTGCGGCGTTCCTGGGACCGCATCCCGTTCTACCGCGACCGCTGGAAGGCGTATGGCCTTGAACCCGCGGACATCCGCACGGCCGACGACATCCGCAAGCTCCCGGTCATCCGCAAGAGCGACTTCGAGGACAGCCTCAGGCTCCATCCGCCCTTCGGCGACTACCAGGGCGACTTCGCCGCGGTGCGGGTGCAGGCCAGCTCGGGCACGTCGGGAAACCCGAAGCCCTTCTTCTTCACCCGCAACGACTGGGACATCATCGCCCGTTTGTGGAGCCGGCGTTTCCACGCCCAGGGGGTGAGGGAAGGGGACATCCTCCAGATCGTCTTCGCCTACACGCTGTTTATCGTGGGGTTCACCGCCTCGGAGGGCGCCATGCGTCTCGGGGCGCTGGTGGTGCCTACCGGCAGCGGCAGCGTCACCCCGAGCGAGCGGCAGGTGAAGATCGCCCGGGACTGGGGCACGACGGTTCTGGCCGGGACGCCGTCCTACGTGCTCCACTTGGCCGACGTGGCCGAGGGCCAGGGATTCGACCTCAAGAAGGACTTCCGCCTGCGCCGTACGATCCATACCTCCGAGACCATGACGGAAGCGGCGCGTCGGGCCATCGAGAGCCGCTGGGGCGTGTCCGCCTACGACAACTTCGGCAGCGTGGAAACCGGCTCCCCGACCTTCGAGTGCGAGGAGCGGAGCGGCTATCACGTCAACGAGGACGCCTATATCTTCGAGGTGTTGGACCCGGCCACGCACGAGCCCGTGCCGCCGGGCGGCGAGGGCGTGCTGGTGGTCACCTGCCTCTTCAAGGAGGCGGCGCCGGTGATCCGCTACAACATCGAGGACCTGTGCGAGTTCATCGAGGGCGGCTGCGGCTGCGGCCGCACCTTCCGGCGCATCTCCAAGCTCAGGGGCCGCCTGAGCGACATGGTCAAGGTGAGCGGCATCCCGTTCTATCCCACCTCGGTGGAGACCGCGCTGGAGGGCCTGCCGCAGCTCACCCGCGAGTATCTGGTGACCGTGGACCGGGTGGGGCAGCAGGACACGCTCAAGGTGGAGGTGGAGTTGCGGCCGGGCTTCGAGGCCGACGGCGATCTCAAGCAACGGCTGGAGCGGGAGCTCAAGGTCGCGACCAGTCTCACCATGGAAGCCGTGCTGTTGTCGCCGGGGGAGTTGGGCCGGTCCCTCGGAGTGGAGAACCGCATCAAGGTCAGGCGCATCCGGGACCGGAGAGCGGACTAGCTCCTTGCAATCGCAACACCGGCACCTTACGTTTGACGCCATGATATTCGACGACAATCGCGGCTTCGTGGAAGCGCTCCGGGAGTCGGGCGACCTCGTGGAGGTGGAGAAGGAGGTAAGCTGGGACCTGGAACTCGGCGCCATCAGCCGTCTGGCGTGCGAGAAGGATGGCCCGGCGGTGTGGTTCAAGCGCGTCACGGACTACCTCGACGAGGTCTCCGTATTCGTCAATCCCGTGGCCACGTGGCGCCGTATCGCCATCGCCCTGGGGCTCCCGCCCACGGCCACGGTCAGGGAGATCTACGAAGCCTACGAGAAGGGCGAGGCCAACCCCGTCGATCCGGTGGAGGTGACGGAAGCGCCGTGCAAGCAGGTGGTCCGCACGGGCGTGGACGCCAACCTCTTCGACCTGCCCACGCCGATGCTCCACGAGGGCGACGGCGGGCGTTACCTAGGCACTTGGGACCTGGTGATCTCGAAGGACGTGGACAGCGGCTGGGTCAACTGGGGCATGTACCGGTTCATGGTCTACGACGCGCACCACTTGACCGGTTTCCCCAGGCCCACGAGCCACCTGGGCAAGGTCTTCCAGGAGCACTACGTCGCCAAGGGAAAGCCCATGCCCCTGGCCATCGCCATCGGCACCGACCCGCTTTCCCACTTCGCCGCCGCCGCCACCTACGCCCTAGGGGGCGACGAGGCGAGCCTAGCCGGAGGCCTGCGCGGACGGCCGGTGGAGATGGTCCGTTGCGAGACCAGCGACCTTCTCGTGCCGGCCCATTCCGAGATCGTCATCGAGGGCGAGGTGTTGCCCGACCGGGTGGGGCTGGAGGGCCCTTACGGCGAGTATCCGGGCTACCGAACCGGTGAGATGGGCAATGGCATCCTCTTCCGGACCACCGCCATCACTCACCGGGAGAAGCCCGTGCTGACCGTCGACGCCACCGGCTACAAGGACGACAGCTCCACGGTGACGGCATTGTCCGGCGCCCTGGCCATCAAGCGCCGGCTCGAGCGCCACGGCGTGCCGGTGCGGGACGTGTACGTGCCGCCGGAAGGCGCCGTGCACTTGGCGGTGATGAGCGTGGACTACGGCGGCCAGGAGGTGGCCAGGAAGGTGCTGCAGGTGCTGACCTCGCGCCGCGCGCTCTTGTCGAAGCTCTTCCTGGTGGATGCCGACACCGACGTGTTCGACATGGGCAAGGTCCTGCACGCCTTCTCCACGAAGTGCCATCCGGCCAACGGTATCCACGTGATCCACTACGAGGGCCGGGCCAACACGCTGACGCCCTGCTATAGCCAGGCGGAACGGGCGTCCCAGAAGGGCGCCACGGTGCTGTACGACTGCACCTGGCCCGGCGAGTGGTCGCGGGAGTGGGAGACGCCGGTGAAGGCGACGCTGGATTCGATCTTCTCCCAGGAGGTGCGGGAGAAGGTGCTGCGGAACTGGAGCGAGTATGGCTTCAAGCAGTGAGGCCGCGGCCTGGGATACCTTCGTTCGGCGGCCGGGGGACCTCCGGTGCGGCGTGAAGGCGCCGCTGGTCCTGCGGGACCTGAGACCGGGCCGGGGCAAGTACGCGCTCCGGCACGTGGTAGGCATCGTCCGCGACGGCGACGGGCACGGTGACTCGCTGGTGATCCGTACCGTGGTGGGGGTGGAGCTGCCCGGCGCCTACACGGTGGAAATCGTCCGGGAAATGCCCCAGGAGATTGCCGGGACCCCTTATCAGGACTTCTACGCGGCGCTGCAGCGTGCCGCCGGGACCGAACCGCCTGACCAGTGAGGGTCTAGTGTGGTGTCTGGTTAATTCGTAGCATAATATGCGGAGGATTTTTCGTTGTCGGCAAGGCGCGATGACGAGTGGGGGCGACCATAGGTCGCCCCCAGGGCGGGCACCACGCGAGGAAGAGCAACGCAGCCGACGGCGAAAAAGACCCATATATTGCAGATTGATCTCAACTGATGTCCATCATTTTCTCGGGTAGCGGA
>JAPPNF010000183.1 GCA_028818755.1 Deltaproteobacteria bacterium
AGGAGTCCGTCGGAAATTTCCAGGGACAGCGAAAGGTCCTTCGACTTCGCTCGGCAGACCTCGCTACGCTCAGGACGAACGGAGAAGGCAGACACAACCGTTCGTCCTGAGCGTAGCGAGGTCTGCCGAGCGAAGTCGAAGGACGCCATCTCGCCCGGCGGCAATTGATCAGAGCTTCCTTAGATCTTGAACGCCTCGCGGGTGTTGGCCGCGTACAGGCTCTCGACATCCACGGGATTCTTGATGACGCCCTGCTCCAGCAGGTAGGAGTGGAAGGTCTCCAGGGTCTTGCGGTTGCTCTCGAAGCCGTAGGGCCAGTAGTCCTCGCCCATGAGATCCACCGTCTCCTCGTACTCGAACAGGTACCAGAGCTGGTGCGTGCGCAGCACGTTGGTGTCGTAGATCTGCGACACGCACAGGTCCTTGGCTTGGCAGAACGCCTTGTAGAGGTTCTGGGTCACCCACGGGTGCGCTTCGTAGATCTCCCGGCGCACCACGATGCAGTGCATGATGGGGAACAGGCCAGTGCGGCGAAAGTAGTCCATCTCGGCCGCGCGGCAGTCCTCGAAGAGGCGCGTGATGCCGGGGGCGCGCCGCACGAAGCAGGACGGCATCCGCGCCGACACCAGTGCGTCGATATCGCCCTTCTCCAGCATGTCGTCGAGGGTCCTCTCCTCCTCGGTGTCGATCTCCACCCCGGCCGGGGCGTCGAACGGCACGCGGTCCTTGCGGCCGGGCTGCTCCACGCCGCCCTGGATCCAGTGGACGTCCCTGGCCTCCACGCCGAAGTCGTGCTGCAGCATGCCGCGCACCCACACCGACGCGGTCATGGTGTACTCGGGCACGCCCACGCGCCGGCCCTTGAGATCCTCGGGCTTGCTGATACCCGATGCGGCGTTCACGAAGATGCAGCGGTGCCGGAACATGCGGGACGGGAACACCGGGATGGCGATGAACGGCTGGTGGCCGCGGGACGCGTCCACGTGGTAGGCGCCCATGGACATCTCGGCGGCGTCGAACTCCTGGAAATGGAGCATGCGCCAGAAGATCTCCTCCACGGGCAGCGCCACGTAGTTCAAGTCTATGCCCTCGGGCTTCACGAGCCCATCCTTGAGGGCCCGGGTGCGGTCGTAGTCCTCACACGCGAGCGTCAGTTCGATGTTTGCCATAACTCCCCTTACAGTTTCGCGAGGCTGGCCTCCATGCGGTCCATGGCTTCGTCGATGTTCTCGTACGAATTCGAGTACGCCAGCCTTATGTATCCCTCACCGTAGCGGCCGAAGGCGCTGCCGGGCACGGTGGCGACGTAGGCATCTTCCAGGAGGTGCATGGACACGTCCTCGGACGACCGCCCCAACGCCCGGATGGAGGGGAACGCGTAGAAGGCGCCCTCGGGCACCGCGCACTCGATTCCCTCCATGGCCCTGAGCCGGCGCAGGATGAGCTCCCGGCGCCGGGCGAACTCGTCGCGCATCTCGCGCACGCAGTCCTGCGGCCCGTCGTAGGCGGCCGCGGCGCCGTACTGGCCGAACGACGTGGCGCACAGCACCGTGTACTGGTGCACGCGGATGAGCACGTCCATGAGCGGACGGGGCGCGGCGATGTATCCCAGCCGCCAGCCGGTCATGGAGTAGCTCTTGGAGAAGCCGTTCACCACCAGCGTGCGCTCGCGCATTCCCGGCAGGGTGCCGATGCTGTGGTGCACGGCGCCGTCGTACACCAGCTTCTCGTAGATCTCGTCCGACAGCACCAGCAGGTCGTGCTCCCGCGCCAGCGCCGCCAAGGACTCCAGATGGCCGCGGTCGAGCACCGCGCCGGTGGGGTTGTGGGGGCTCATGACCACCATCATGCGCGTGCGCGGCGTCACCAGTCGGGCCACGTCGTCGGGGTCCATGCGGAAGTCCTTCTCCGCCCGCAACGGCACGCTCACCGGCACGCCTCCGCCCAGCGTGATGCAATGGAAGTAGTTGAGCCACGAGGGGTCCGGCACCAGCACCTCGTCGCCCTCGTCGATGAACGCCATGACCGCCATGAAGACCGCCTCGTTGGCGCCGATGGTGACCGCGATCTCGCCCTTCTCGTCGAAGTCTAGGCCGTTGTCCGAGCGCAGCTTGGCGGCGATGGCGCGGGTGACTTCCGGGACCCCGTAGTTGGAGGTGTAGTGGACCTTGCCCTCATCCAACGCGCGCTGGGCGGCGGCTTTGATGTGAGCGGGCGTGTCGAAGTCGGGGCGGCCGATCTCCAGGTGGATGACCGGCTTTCCTTCTCCCTCGAGATCCCATGCCCGGCCCATCATCTTCCGGATGCCGGAGAACGGCACGCCCTCCATCCGCTGTGCTTGCCGAGTCTTCATTCCATGTTACGTGTCAAAGGCAAGGTACCCGCCCGAAGCTGCCCTCAGGAAGCAACCGTGGCGAGCGCGTCTTCCACCAGCGCCACGAACTCCCCGGCCTTCGCCACAAGGCCGTCGTGACCTTCCCGACCCAGCACGTCGGCCAGAAACGCGCTGCCCAGCACGATGCCTGTCACCCCCAGGGTGGCGTACTCGGCGACGTTGTCCTTGTTGACGCCCCCCGAGACCATGAACCGGGCGTCGGGGAACGGGCCCAGCATCTGCCTGATGAAGTGCGGTCCGCCGACACAGTCCGCGGGGAAGATCTTCACGAGGTCGGCGCCGGCGCGCAACGCCTGCACGACCTCGGTAGGGGTCGCGCCCGCGGGGATGGAGGCCACGCCGGCCTCGCGGCAGAGCGGCACCAGGTCCAACTCCAGGCTCGGCGAAACGATGAAACGCGCTCCCGCCTCGATGCCGGTGCGCGCCTGTTCCTCGGAAAGCACGGTGCCCGCGCCGACGAGCACCTCTCCTTCCCCGGCCAGCGTGCGGATCACCTCCGCGGCGCCGGGGACGCTGAAGGTCACCTCGACAAACCGCACCCCGGCCTCGCCCACGGCCCGGGCGGTGGCCAGCGCTTCCTCGGCGGTCCTGGAACGAATCACCGCCACCAGCCGATGAGCCTGCATGGCGGTCATCAACTCCGTCTTGGTCATGGCAAGTCTCTCTCGCTTGCTGCAGCTTGAGGGAACTAGCTCAGGCTCAGGCCGCCGTCCACCAGCAGGGTCTGTCCGGTGACGAAGTCGCCGCCGGTGATCAGGCCCAGGATGGCGCCCGCCACCTCTTCCGGCTTCCCCACCCGCTTCAGCGGGTAGTTGGCGGAGGCACGATCGATGACGCCGTCGTAGTCGGCGCCGTAGTGGTCGCGCATCCACTGGGTGTCGGTGAACGCGGGCGCCACGGCGTTGACCCGGATCTCGGGCCCCAGGGCCACGGCAAGGCCGCGGGTCATGTAGATGAGCCCGGCCTTGGCGGTGCCGTAGGCGAGCGACGACATGGTGGAGGGCGCGATGACACCGGAGATAGACGAGACGTTGACGATCATGCCTCCGGTGGCCTTCAGGTGCGGCGCCGCGGCGCGGGCGCAGCGGTACGCGCCCTTGACGTTTACGTCCAGGGTCATGTCCCAGATCTCGTCCGTCAACGCCTCCATGTCCGTGATCGGCACCCAGCGGGTGATGCCGGCGTTGTTCACCAGGATGTCCAGGCGCCCGAAGTGCTCGACCGTCTGCCGTACCATGTTGCGGACGTGGTCGTCGTCCTTCACGTCGCCGTGTATGCACAAGGCATCGGCGCCCAGCTCCCGTGCCTCCGCTGCCAGGGTCTCCGCCTTTTCGCGGGCCGAACGGTAGTTGATCGCTACCCCCGCGGCACCGGCTCGGGCGAGCTCCAGGACGGTCGCGCGGCCGATGCCGGTTGCCGCTCCGGTGACGAGGGCGATGCGTTCAGCAAGAATCATGTTTATTTCTTGATTTGGCCCATGGACAGTAGCAAGACTGGTGGAGTGCTTGGCATGATCAAAGGGGAAGCAGCGATCGCTATGTCCTTCTTGGGACTTTGATCAATGCGTGTCCCAAGACCACACCACGAAACAGGCGGAAACGTCACGGAAAAGCATGGAGTTATCAAGCGACTATTCCTTCTTGCACAAAAGAAGAACTTTGTATGGCGGCATGTTGTTGTGCGGCGTACCCTGACCCTCGACGCCGGTCTTTTGTTTTAGGTCGAAAATGTTTAGCTCGGCGTCGCGGTAAATGTCGCTTCCGGTGATTTTCCCGGGCCTACCGCGGCCCTGCCCCCATACCAAACTATGGGCGTGCGGTGCCAGTTCGTTTCCTATCAGCTTGTGCGTTCGGTTCCCGCCTTCTTCTCCAACCACTAGCGCTTTCACCTGGTGTCCATATTCGTCGTGCTCCGTGTGGCGCCCAGCACCAACGATAAATCGTCCAGCACCTTCATGATAGTCATCCCAACCGTCTGGACAACTCTTGAGATCAAAGGCAACCACAGCTCGATGTGGCAATACGTTGGCATCGCCTGGCAGACCGCGTTCGCCTTGCGGACCCTTCAGAGATTCGGCGATCTTGGGGTCTCTTAACTGCTCCTTTGTTAGGCCACCTAGCATCCGAACCAACCCTCCTCCGGAAGCCCATCCACCGAGACCAACCAGCCCAGCCACAGCGATTGCCGCCACAATGGATGTAACGAGTTGTTTCGCGTCTACAACTGACCTTTTTTCTCGAATCATTTTGACAATACCTCGACAGAACGGCCAAGGCCCCTTAAAAACGCTAGCCGTATCCTCGCAACCCGGCCGTCGCGGTTTCGTCGATCACCCACTGCTCGGGCAGCCGCACCTTCTCGTCGTCGCGTCCGGTGTAGCGCACCACCACGCCGTAGTCGCGCTCGGCGGCTTCCGGGGTGATGTAGCCGTAGACGACATCCGCGCGGACGCGTTCGGGGTCGCGCCGGAAGGCTTCGCCGTAGCCGCCTCCGCCGGGATGGTTCAGCTGGACGCTGCGGTCGCCTCCGAGATGGGTCTGCGCCTTGGGGTTGGGACGCTCGCCGCCGTCGAGGATGAACTCGCCGGGGAGGCCCGGGCCGCCCCCCATGATCCCGGGCGCGG
Organism: Deltaproteobacteria bacterium; assembly: GCA_028818755.1. Classification (GTDB taxonomy): domain Bacteria; phylum Desulfobacterota; class Binatia; order UBA9968; family JAJDTQ01; genus JAJDTQ01. Next base: position 5,019 of record JAPPNF010000183.1, read on the forward strand.
CATAACGGGTGCGGTCGAGGATGCCGTTGACGCTCCACTGGCCGCGGGCGCGGTTGGCGAACTCGGTGAACTGGCCGAGGCCGCCGCGCCAGGTGCCGGCTCCGCCGGAGTCCACCCGCAGCTCGCGCCGGCGCATGACCAGCGGCGACAGGCTCTCGATGACCTCGGCGGGCACGCCCGCGACGCCGCTGGGGAAACCCACCGCGCTGAGGCCGTCCTTGGTGGGGCGGGCGCCGGTGCCGCCCACCTGGAAGACCGTGAGGTTGAACGCCGGGTCCTGGCCGCGCCACACGCTGAGCCAGATGGGGTCCGCGCTGGGCGCCATGAGCTTCCCCGGAAGCGCCTTGGCCAGCGCCGTGAACACCGCGGTGGGCACGAAGTGGCCCACGGTCTGGCGCGCCGCCACCGGCGCCGGCTCGTTGGCGTTCAGGATGGAGCCCGCCGGCGCGCTCACGTGAACCGGCCGGAAACTGCCCTCGTTGTGAGGCACGTCCGGATAGATGGCCGCCTTGGCCGCGAAGCTGGCATAGGCGTGGGTATAGTTCATCACCACGTTGATGCCGCGGTGGCTTTGCGGCGACGAGCCGGTGAAGTCGATGAAGATCTCGTCCCCGCGCACCGCGAGCTTTGTCTTGATGAAGATCGGCTCCTCGAAGCCGTCGCTCCAGGTCTCCCCTTCCCACTCGCCGTCATCGAGCTCGGCGATGGCCGCGCGCACCGCCTTCTCCGAGCGGCTGATGATCTCCTCGGCGACGGGGTCGAAGCTGTCGAGGCCGAACTCGTCCATGGTCTCGATGAGTGCCCGGCCGCCGGCGTCGTTGCACGCGGACTGGGCGTAGAAGTCGCTCACCACCTCGTGGGGAAGCCTCACGTTGGCGCGGATCATCTTGAGCAGAATCGGGTCGGGCTCGCCCGCGTGGAACAGCTTCATGATGGGGATGCGCAGCCCCTCCTCGTAGACCTCCCGCGCCTCGGCCGAGAGGATGCGCCCGCCGATGTCCGCGGCGTGGCAAGTGTTGGCGAAGAAGGCGACGAGTTGACCGGCCCGGAAGATCGGCGTGGTGATGGTGATGTCGTTGACGTGGCCCGCGGTCTGCCAGGGGTCGTTGGTGATGAGCACGTCGCCCGGCACCAGCGTTTCCGCGGGGAACTCCCGAAGGAAGTGCCCCATGGACGTGGCCATGGCGTTGATGTGGCCCGGCGTGCCGCTCACCGACTGGGCCACCATGCGGCCCTTGGTGTCGAAGAGGCCGCAGGCCAGGTCCTGGCTCTCCCGCACGATGGTGCTGAAGGCCGTGCGCATGAGCGCGTCCTGCTGCTCGTTGGCCACCGACAGGAGCCGGTTCCAGATGACCTCGAGGGTCACGGGATCGATGACGTCTTTGCTCATGAGAGAACTCCGTGCATCGGAGGGTGCCGAATCAGGCGTGCTGACCGTATTCGAACTCTACGATCACGTTCAGATAATCGTCAACCCGGGCGCGGCTGCGGGCGGTCACCACCAGGGTGGACTCCCGCTCCTCCACGATGGCGGGGCCCGGGAAGGTCATGCCCGGCGTCAGCGCGTAGCGGTCGTAGACCGCGGTCTCGACAAACTTGCCCCGGCCCGCCGAATACACCGGGCGCGTACCCTTCCGAGCCTTGGCTCCGTCCACCTTACGGCCCTGGGTGGAGAAATTGAGCGGCTGCTCCGGCCCCCGCGCCACCACGCGCCAGTTGATCACCTCCACCACCACGTCCGGGACGGTGCGGCCGTACATGTGCTCATAGGTGCGCTCGAAGGCCTCGGTGATGGCGGCGAGATGGCCTGCGTCCAGCACCCCGTCCGGGATGGGCACCGACACCTCGTGGCCCTGGCCGGTGTAGCGCATGTCCGCGGTGCGCTCGTAGACGATCTCGCCCGAGCCGAGCCCCGACTGTTCCAGGATGGCCCGTCCCTCGGCGCACATTTCGTCGAACATCCCGTTGACGAAGGACCAGTCCAGCTCGTCCAGGAGGCTGTAGGCGCTGCGCACGAAGTCGAAGGCCAGCGGCGCCGCCAGGAGCCCGAAGGTCGACCCCACCCCTGCCCCCATGGGCGAGATCAGCGTGGGCAGGCGCAGCAACTCGGCGACGTGACCGCCGTGCACCGGCCCGGCGCCGCCGAAGGCGTACATGGGCAGCTCCCGCGGGTCCTTGCCGCGTTCCCCGAGGTGTGCACGGGCGGCGTTGGCCATGTTCTCGTTGACGATCTGGTGGATGCCCCAGGCCACTTCCTCCACGCGCATGTCGAGCTTGCCGGCCACCGCGCCAAGGGCCTGCCTTGCCGCGTCCACGTCGAGCTTCATCTCCCCGCCGAGAAAATAGTCCGGGTCGAAGTAGCCCAGGATCAGGTTGGCGTCGGTGACCGTGGCGCCGGTGCCGCCGCGGCCGTAGCAGGCCGGCCCCGGCTCGGCGCCGGCGCTGTCGGGCCCCACCTTGAGAAGGCCCAGGGCGTCCACCCGGGCGATGCTGCCGCCGCCGGCGCCGATCTCGATCATGTCGATGACCGGGATCTTGATGGGCAGGCCGCTGCCCTTGCGGAAGCGGTAGATCCGGTCCACCTCGAACTCCCGCGCCTTCAGCGGATAGCCGTTCTCCACCGCGCAGAGCTTGGCGGTGGTGCCGCCCATGTCGAAGGAGAGGAGATCGGGATAGCCCGCGCGCTGCCCCAGCGCGGCTGCCGCCAGCGCTCCCGCCGCCGGCCCCGATTCCAGCATCCGCACCGGGAAGCGGGCGGCCGTCTCGGGCGTGCCGATGCCGCCGCTGGAGAGCATCACGAAGAAGCTGCCGCTGAAACGCAGGCCGTCCAGCCGTTGCTGAAGTTCCTGCAGGTAGGCGGCCACGCGCTCCTGCACGTAGACGTTGGCCGCGGTGGTGCTGGTGCGCTGGAACTCGCGGATCTCGGGCACCACGTCGGCGCTGACCGACACGCGGATGTCCGGCGCCACCTCGGCAATGAGCTCCTGGGTGCGGCGCTCGTGGGCTGGGTTGCGGAAGCTGTTGAGATAGCACACCGCCACCGCCCGCACCCCCTTGTCCCAAAGCTCGGCCACCAGGCCGCGCACGAAGTCCTCGTCCAGCGGCGTCAGCACGTTGCCGTCCGCGGCCACGCGTTCGGGCACATCGAAACGGAGGTAGCGCGGCACCAGGGGCTTGGGAAACTCGAGATCCAGGTCGTAGAGCTCGTAGCGGTGCTCGCGGCCGATCTCCAGGGCGTCGCGGAACCCTTCGGTGGTGAGAAGCGCGGTCATGGCGCCCTTGCGCTCGATCAGGGCGTTGGTGACCAGCGTGGTGCCGTGCACCACGGTGCCCGTCTGGACGCGGTCCACGATGCCGGCCTCCAGCCCCTCGCGCATGGCGGTTTCCACCGCCACGCTCGGGTCGCCGTGGGTGGTCAGGGTCTTGCCGATGAAGGAGGTGCCGTCATCCGCCACCAGCAGCAGATCCGTGAAGGTTCCGCCTATGTCAACGCCGACACGGTACATGGAGGCCGGACAACCGCCGCTATTGCGCGAACAGGTCCATAAGGGCGTCGGTCTGGTCGGCCGCCGCCGGGCGCAGCAACGGGATCTTGACGCCCGCGTCGCGGTACTGCTGGACACGGGCCTTGACCTCGTCCGGAGTGCCACTGGCCGTCATGCCCTCCACGTAGGAATCCGGGATGGCCTTGATGAGGGCCTCCATGCCGCCCTCGGCATGGGCCTTCTCGAACGTCGGGATGTCTTCCTCGTGGATGTATGGCTCGCCCACTTTCATCTTCGGACGGGCGATGAACGGGAGCTGGACGGGGTCGAGCTTGGTGGCCACCTCCCAGCGGATGGCGTCCAGGGCCTTTTGGTGGTCGTCGGCAATGGAGCAGTTGATCAACTGGGCGACCTCGAACTTCGAGAAGTCGCGGCCCGCCTCCTCGGCGGCGTCCTTGATGATCTTGAGGGCGTTGGCGGTGTACTCGGGCGAGCAGACCGCGTTCAGCACCACGCCGTCGCCGATCTGGCCGGCCAGCTTGAGGCCGGGCCTCGCGGTGGCCGGGATGTAGAGCGGGATGTTGGTGCGCAGCGGCTTCCAGCCGATGCCGACGTTCTTGAACTTGACGAACTGGCCTTCGTAGTCGACCTTCTCGCCGGTGAAGAGCAGCCGCATGGACTCGATGTATTCCTTGAGCACCTGAGGAGGATCCTGGTGCTCCATCGCGTGGACCCGGGCGTGGCTTCGCGTGCAGGCGCCCGGCGCCAGCGTGATGCGCCCGCCGGTCATCTCGTCCAGCGTCATCAACGACTGGGCCATGCAGATGGGCGTGCGCAGGCGGACGATCTGGGTGGCCCCCAGCGTGACCTTGGAGGTGGCCAGACCCATGGCCGACAGGGCGGAAACCGAGTCGCGCATGAGCTCGATGGTCTCGGAGAAGAAGCCCATCTCGAAGCCCTTTTCCTCCGCGCGCCGCATGAGGTCGGCGATTTCCCGAACGTTGGTGAACTTTCCGTATCCAAGTGCGAACCCGACTCTGGCCATGACGTCTCCTGACTCGTTAAGCACAACCGCCCCCGATCGTTCATGTCTCGGCGAGCGCGTTGTGCACGGCTGGTGGCCTGTGCCATCCGCCGCCACCGACGACCCGATGGTCCTGCGCTTAGAGCTCCGGTTGATTCAGAGGAAAGCGGGCGGGCGCTGCGGTGTGCCTGAAGAAAAACCATTTGTATCCGACCGCTTGCAGTACGTCAAGGAAGGGCCGCGCACGGGCGGCCGTTGCGGCGCACCCCGGGATTGCGTAAGCTTTGGCCACGATGGTGGGGCTGGACATTGACGGCGTGGTGGCCGACTTTCTCTCCCCGTTCCTTGTTCGTCTCGAAATGCGCATCGGCAAGGGGCCGATACCGGCGGAATCGCTCCGCAGCGTGCGCCTCTCGGCGCATCCGACGCTGACCGAGGAAGCGGTGAGGGAGTGCTCCGAGGCCGTGCGGCAGGACCCCGGGTTCTGGGACGGGCTGGATTCGCTCTTGAGCCCGGACCAGTGGCGGCGGCTGGAACACCTGAGCCAATGCCGGCAGCTTTCCTTCATCACGCACCGGACCGGGCACGAGAGCTGGGACATCCACGCGGTCACCTCCGAGTGGTTTCGGCGGCACGGCATCACGAACCCCGACGTTCACCTGGTGGAGAAGGAGAAATCCGCGGTGGTGGAGAGGCTCGGCGTGGTGCTGTTCGTCGACGACAACTACGAGAACTGCCAGGACGTGGCCGAGCGTACCGAAGCCCGGGTGCTGATGCCGCACCACCCCTACAACCGCCATTTTTCGCACCCCGGCGTAACCCGCGTCATGCATTTCAACGAGGTGTTCGCGGAGATCGAGCGCTGCCTGGATCTCCGCGCACCGACCCCCGCTTGAGGAGGCTCATCATGTACGGTTGGCGAGCACGTGTCGGCCATGTGGCTCCGTCCCGCGGAGACACTCTCGTTTACGAGTTCTACCGGATGCTGCCCGAGGGCTTCCAGTTGCTCAACAGCACCGGCACCATCCGGCAACTGGTGGACGCCGACTTCGAGCGACAGCTCGAACGCATCGAGGAAGCGGCCCTGGACCTGGTGGACAACGGTTGCGACGTGATCATTCTCGGCGGCTCACCGCTCTTCACCAAGCTGGGCTACGGCAGCGACACCGAGATGGGGCGGCGCCTGAGCGAGAAGACCGGCGTCCCAATCACCGCCGGCATCACCGGCGAGGTGGAAGCCCTCAAGGCCATGGGGCTCCACAGCCTCGTGGTCGCCACCCCCCACGAGGACGACCTGAACGCGCGCATGAAAGCCTTTCTCGAGGCCTCCGGCTTCGAGGTGCTTCAGATCGAGGGCTATGGCGTGCGCAAGAACTCGGCCATCTCGGACCTGCCGGTCCACGCCTCCTACAAGATCGCCAAGCGCCTCTATGAAAAGGCCCCCGAGGCGGACGGCATTTTCATACCGTGCCCGCGCTGGCCCACCATCGAGGACGTGGAGATCCTGGAGCACGAGATCGGCAAGCCGGTAGTCACCAGTTGCCAGGCCTACATCTGGTACGCGCTGAAGTTGATCCGCATCAGGGAGAGCGTGACGGGCTATGGGCGTTTGATGGGCAGCCTCGCGGCGTGAGCGCGGCCCGGGCGCTCCTGGCGATGAATGCGCCGGCGGTTCCGTTGTTCTTGCCGCCACGATGAGGCGGTCGCCGACATCTCCCGCTCCGGGCCTTTCCCGCCGCCGATTTCTCCTGGGTCTCGCGGCTTCAGGGTTGGCCGGGACCCTCCAGGCTCCCTTCCCTCGGGCCGCCACCATACGAGATATCGCCATGGACCTGCTCGACCAGTACCCGTCAGTGGACATCCACGCCCATCCGGGCCGTTTTCACCGGGACAACACCGGGTTGGACCAGCGTGTCCTGGAAATGGCACGGGGCCGGTTGAACGCCGCTTTCTTCTGCGTGAGCACGGATCGGGCCATCATCCGCCGGGACCGGCAGTCCGGCAGGATCCGGGCACAGCGGAAGTTCGAGCCCGGAGAATCGTATCGCGACACCTACGCCCGCTTCGCCGTGCTCGACCCGTGGTTCGACCAGGAGCACCTCCTGCGGGTGCTGGGGCCCGCCGACGTTCTGCGCGCCAAACGACTGCGCTGGCCCGGCGCGATCCTCGCCGCCGAGGGCGCCGACTTTCTGGAGGAACGCATCGACCGGATCCAGGAGGCTCATGACCACGGCATCCGCTCGATCCAGCTCGTCCACTACAACATCAACGCCGTCGCCGACATCCAGACCGAGGAGCCGCGGCACCATGGCCTGACGCCGTTCGGCGCCAAGGTGATCCGAGAGATGAACCGCGTCGGATTGGTCGTAGACGTCGCCCACGCCACCGAGCAGGTGACCCGCGACGTGGTGGACATTACCACCCGGCCCATCATCCTCAGCCACACCGCGCTGCGCCGCACGCCGCGCAAGTACACGCGCTTCATCTACGCCGATCACGCAAGGCTCATCGCCTCCACCGGCGGCGTCATCGGCGTCTGGCCCGCCGGCCGCGGCGGCATGGAACGATGGACCCGGCGCTTCAGGAGGCTCGCCGACCTGGTGGGCCCGGAGCACCTCGCCGTCGGCACCGACATGGACGGCCTGCGCAACACCGTCTTCGACGACTACGGCGAGTTGCCGGACCTGGCTGCAGGACTGCTGGCGGCCGGTTTCTCCCGAAGCGAGGCCGCCGGCATCCTGGGCGGAAACTTCATGAGGGTTTTTCGGGAGGTGGCCCGTGGGACGTGACTTCGGCCAACGCTTCCCAGTCCGATTCCGGCACCGGCGGTGCAACGACGTCGCCGACAAAAGTGACGGTGCCCGCCAGTTCCGACTGGGGGTACTCGGGTTTGATTCGGATCATCCCAGCTCCAGCTTGTAGAACCGCTGGGCATTGCCGCCCAGGAGGGCGTCCCGCTCTTCCCGCGTGATGGAGTCGTTATTCTTGATGGCGTCGACCCTGCCCCAGTCCATGTCGCTGTGGGGGTAGTCGCTGGCGTACATGAGCGATCCGGCGCCGACCTGGTCGATGATGGAGCGCAGGTTCTCGTCGTCCTCGAAGCCCGAAAGGATGCGTCCGGCGAGGATGTCCTCCATGGGCTCGCGGATGGTCTCCGGCAGGGTGTAGGGCTCCCGGCCCCAGTTGCCCTCGTGGCGTCCGTCGCCACGGGGTCCCCGGACGTGCTCGATGTGCTTTCCCACCCACCAGGCCCAGTAGGGGAACCAGGTGGCGCCGATCTCCAGGAAAGCGCAACGGAGGTTGGGGTAGCGGGCCAGGATACCCAGGCGCACCACCGACATCATGCCCACCATCATGGAGAACGGCATGGCGGTGACGTGGGTGGAGAAGAAGTCGGTGAAGCAGTCGGCCCACGGCGTGTCGTGCATGCCGGTGACGGCGTGGAATCCGATAGGGGTGTCGAGCTCGTCCACGGCCGCGAAAAACGGCTCGTATTCCGGGGCGTGAAGCGGACGGTTGCCGGCCATGCCGGGCAGCAGCACGCCGGCCAGTCCCAACTGTCCCACGGCCCTTCTGGCCTCTTCCGCTGCGCCGGCCGGGTCCTGGATCGGCACCATGGCGATGGCGTTCAGGCGCTTGCTGGCCTGGGAGCACTGCTCGGCCACGTAGTTGTTGTAGGCGCGGCACACGGCGCCGGCCAGCTCCGCGTTCTCGAGGTCGAACACCCACACGAGCGCGGTAGGGAAGACCACCTGGTAGTCCACACCCATCTGGTCGAGGTCGTCAAGGCGGCCCGGGATATCGTCCAGGGAGTTATCGCGGGCCTTCATCTGCTTGTGCCGTGGCGTGGGGTAGTTGAACCCACCGCCCCCCACGCCCCGTGAGAACGGAATCCGCGGCACCACCCTTCCCTCGGCCAGCCAGCGGCCCTGGTCCCGGGCCTCGCCGGGCATGTCGATGACCCGCGGCCGGAGCGCATGGAACTCTTTCTCGATGTAGCGGTCGAACAGGTCGAAGGGCTCGTGCAGATGGCCGTCGGAGTCGATGGTCAGCATGGTACCTCCCCGAATACCCCTTGGGTTCACGGACGTGGGAGTGAAGAGCGAGAGACGCTTACGGGCGCGGCGGCGTCACTCGGTGAACGTCAAGCGCCGAATTTCTCCCACTGATCGGGCGTGAAGGTCTTGAGCGAAAGCGCGTGGATGCGTTCGTCTCCGAGCTCTTCCTTGAGCGCCTCGTAGACCATCTTGTGCTGGTCGATGAGACCCTTGCCGGCAAAGGAATCATGAACGATGACGACCTGATAGTGGTCGCCCCCGCCGGTCAGGTCCTTGATCATCGGCACCACGCAGCCCGGGAAAACCCGCCCCAGCGTATCCTCGATCTCTTGTGGCTGAATCATAGGGCTGGGATTAACACAAAACGGGTGGACCGGCCACTGAACAATGGCCGCCGGACGCCCCTTCCCCGCCCCCTGGATTCCCGCGTCCGCGGGAATGACGAACTCGGACATCCCGACTCAAGCCTGCGCGTCATAGTCTCCCCGGCACTGCTGGATCATGGCCCTCATGTCGGCCCGCAACTCTTCGTTGGTGGGGCGACCCACGTAGTACCAGCCATTGTAGATGCGATGGACGGTGAGATCCGGCAGCAGCGAGAAGGCGTACGGAATCGCAATGGTCCCGTGCTTCTTGTCCGAGGTGTCGACGATATCCAGGGCCTCGATGGCCTTGTGCTCGTCATCGCTCAGAAACGGGAACGTCGCCCCGAGGCCGTTCCTGAGCGCGCCGTTCACCGGAGGCGGGTCGACGCTGACGACGGCGACGCGGCAGTAGGCGGATGGAAGCTCTTCCTGAAGGATGACCAGGTGGCGCAACTGCACCACGCACTTCCCTCACCAGTATCCGCGGTAGAACGCCACTATCAGAGGGAACTTGCCGTCCGTGATATCGGACAACTTCACCTCCTGGCCCGACTGGTCCTTGAGGGCCAGATCCGGAAACTTCGCACCCACTGTCTGGTTCATGATGTATCTCCTTACCCTAGGGTGCCGGCATCGCCCAGCGCGCCAGCTCCGATTCCGCCAACTCCGCGCCGAGCCCGGGACCGTTCGGCACCGGCACCCGGCCCTCCTTCAGGTCCAGCGGCTGCTCCACAACGTCGCCGCCCATCTTGAGCGGACCCACCGACTCGCAGCCGTCCATGATGTTGCCGCAGCTTGCGGCCACGTGAATCTCCGCCAGCGTGTTGATGGTCAGGCCGAACCCGTGGCCGATGACACACCCGATGCCGGCCGCCTCGGCCATGTACACCATGCGCACGGTGCGGGTGATCCCGCCCTGCTTCATCACCTTTACCTTGACGATATCCGCCGCCTCCTTCCGGATGACCTCCACCAGGGTCTGCGGCCCGACGATGGCCTCGTCCGCCATCACCGGAATGTCGATGGCGCGCCGCACCCGCGCCAAGCCGCCGTAGTCGGAACGGGACACGGGCTGCTCCAGCAGCGCCACGTCCAGGGGGGCCAGCGCCTTGCCCAGGCGAATGGCCTCATCGACCCCGTAGGCCTCGTTGGCGTCCACGCGAAGCTTCAAACCGCTCCCCACCGCCTCGCGTACCGCCGCCACCCGGTCGCGGTCGGCCTCGATCCCCGAGCCCATCTTGATCTTCACCGAGCCGAAGCCGGCGTCGCGCCAACCGAGGGCCTCCCGCGCGGCGGAATCCGGCTCCAGCAGGCCGATCCAGCCGTTGAGCCGCACCTCTTCCTTCAGCCGACCGCCCAGGAGCGAGTGCGCCGGCTGGCCCAGGGCCTTGGCCTTGAGGTCGAAGAGCGCCATCTCCAGCACGGCCTTTGCGTCCAGGTGCCGCGGGAGGCGGCGGTCCATGAGGTCCAGCGCCGCCGAAAGGTTCAGCGGATCCCAGCCGGTGAGGTCGGGCGCCAGCGTCCGCACCGCCTTCAGGGTCTCACTGAAACTCTCCTCGGAATGTCCGGGATCCGGATCGACGTTGCCGAGACCCGTGAGGCCTTCGTCCGTGCGCACGCGCACCACGATGCTCTCCTGCCGGGTCTTGGCGTCGTGGGCGTTGCGGAAGACCCCCTTCAGGGGAATCGCCAGGGGATGGATGTCGATGCCGGTGATTCTCATGGAACTTCGCTGGCCGTTTTCGCCGTCGACCGGCCGGACTGCCCGCCTTGGCTTGCGCGGCGCCGCAGGCTACTGAATGATACCCACAACCGGCCGGTTGGTCGAACGGTCACGGAGGGGACACCATGACTAACGCATCACGGTTGCGGGAAGCAATGGCCGAGGACGGCTGCCTCGCTGCGCCGGGAGTTCACGACGGGTTGACGGCACTGCTCGCCGAGAAGGCCGGCTTCCGGGTAGCATTCCTCGGCGGCAACGCCGCCACGGCCAGCGTGCTCGGCCTTCCGGATCTCGGTTTCCTGTCCGCCGACGCGCTCATCGCCCACGTCCGGAACATCTGCCACGTGCTGCGCATCCCTCTCCTGGTGGACGCCGACACCGGCTTCGGAGGCCCGCTGCAGGTGCACCGGACCGTGGCGGCGCTGGAGCGGGCGGGCGCGGCGGCGATCATGATCGAGGACCAGGTGCCGGCCAAGAGATGCGGACTGCTGGACGGCGGGCACCCGCTGGTTGCGGCGGCCGAGATGGCCGAGAAGGTCCGGGCCGCCACCGCCGCCAGGACGGACCCGGACACAGTCATCATCGCCCGCACGTTGGCCTATTCGTCTGGCGGAATCGACGAGGCCATCCGCCGCGGCCGGGCCTACCACGAAGCCGGCGCCGACACGGTGTTCGTGCAGGTACCCGGTACTCTGGAGGATCTCCGTGCGATCCGCCGGAGCATCCCGGGCCCGCTGGTCGTCAACATAGACGAAGCCCTGCCGGCTTCCGCCCTGAACGTGCGCGACGCAGCGAAGGAAGGCTACAAGCTGGCCCTCTTCCCGGGGACCATCCGCTACACCCTGGTGAAAGCCGCTGGCGACGCCCTTGCCGCGTTGCGACAGGACGGAACCACCCGCGGCCACCGGGACCGTATGGCGTCCCTGGCCGACTACCACGACGTGCTGCGAATGGGCGAGTTTCTGGACCTCGAAGCATCCCTGGTGAAGCCTTCGTAGACGGTTGCAGGGATAACGCCGCGGCGTCCTCACCCCGCCACTCCTGGATTCCCGCTTTCGCCGGAATGACGGGGGATGCCGGAATTGTTGTGGAGTATGGACAAACCTCCGGCTAGTGCTCAGGCGCGGGTGTCTTCCAGGAACAGCTCCGTGGGTATCTCCCGGCCCAGGCCGGCTTCCCGGGCGCGTTCGTAGACAGCGGCGGTAACGGCGCTGAACTGCGGGCCGATGGCGCCGATGTTCATGAACCAGGTGGTCTGTTCCGGACTGGTGCGTCCGGGTGTCCGCCCGCTCATGAGGTCAGGCAGCTTGGGAATGTCGACGATCTCCGGCGTGAGATCAACCCGCGGCACCAGCGCCCTTTCCTCTTCCTGTCCCGCCACGTAACCCAGGTAGCCTCCCCGGGCGTAGAAGGCGTCCGGAGGGAGCTTCTCCACGTAGGGGGTAGCGTCGCCGGGCCGCACCGCCACGTCCACGGCGTGAAGGAAGCCCGGCTCCACCGAGTTCCGGTTGACGTCGATGACGTGCATGCCCGGCTCCAGCCAGTCGATGAAGAACACCGGCTCGATGGCGGAGGCGCAGCAGCAGACGATGTCGGCGCCGCGCACCGCGCTGCGCGCGTCCGGCGCCACCTCAACCTCGATCTCGTGGCGTGCCCGCATCTCCTCGGCATACTGCCGGGCATTGGCCGGGTTGAGGCTGAAAACCGTCACCCTGCTGATGGATCGCACAAGACAGAGCGCGTCGAGGTAGCTCCGGGCCATGCCGCCCGAACCGATCATCGCCACGGTTCGGCTGTCCTCCCGCGCCAGGTACTTGGCGCCGAGCCCGGCGCCCGCGCCCACGCGGTCGTGCTGCAGCCGGCCGTCGTTCATCATCGCCACGGGGGTGGCGTCGCGGGTGCTGAAGAGCAACAGCAGGCCGCACCAGGTACCGGGCTCGCGGGCGTACTTGTTCTCGCGCCGGTGGCCGTGCACCATGGGCCAGCTCACCATGTCGGATATGATGCGGATACAGGCATAGCCGTCCCCGCGGCTGCCCCCGACCATGAGGGCGAGCCGGTGGTACGGCGCCTCCTGTCCGGAAGGCACGTACATGTCCATGCGCCCCATGCCCGTGGCGTCGCCGCGGGCCAGCTCCCGGAAAAGACCCTCAAGGGAGTCCAGGCACAGCGGCATGTCGATGACGCGGGCCACATCGTCGTTGCTCAGGAAAAGCATGGGTTCTCCTCATGTCCAACGGGAATTCCCGACGGTTGTTAACTGGTCGCTATTTGGAGTACATTGCCGCGGCACACCATCGGGGACGGAGCGCACGCCTACGGCGTCGTGGACTGCTGAAAGGAGAACAGTGATGCCTCTTTATGAATTCCAGTGCAAGAGCTGCGGCCACGAGTTCGAGGACCTCGTGCTCGGCTCCGCCCGCCCCGCCTGCCCATCGTGCAACGGACAGCAACTCGAACGGCTCCTTTCCGTGTTCGCGGTGAACGGAACCGCGGACGACCCGATCCCGGCCGCTGCCGCATGCGGAAGCTGCGGCGACCCCAGAGGACCGGGAGCCTGTTCCATTAACTGACCCTGACAGCACGCTTGACCGGGCCTGCCGACACGGCGCGGCTTTGGGAGGGCTTCCAGAGATGCCTTGGCAATCGATTGAAGCTTGCATGGGACTTTCCCGCCTGCGCGCTGGATGTTTGCTCTTGCTGGCATGCGCCTTGCTGGTGGCCGGCGGCTGCGGCGGCGGTGACGGTGGCGGACCGGGTCCTGGTCCAGGTCCGGGTCCTGGTCCCGCACCGGCGCCTGTCGCGCCCAACCCGGTCGAGCTCACGTTCCGGGCGGTCGACCTCGGCGCCCCCAACGAGCCGGACGGCCTGGACTACCGCACCCCGGAGTTCATGGGGCATCACGGACTGGCCGCCATCTCGGCGGACACGGCCTACGAGCGGGGCTACTTCGGGCAGGACGTGTCCATCGCCGTCGCGGACGACGGCATGGACATCACCCACCCTGACCTGGAAGGGAAGATCAAGGCGCCTCTTCACGTGAGGAATCGGAATGCCGACGTGTTCGAACCCGACCACGGGGGACCGGGGGCGGGACACGGCACGTATGTCGCCACGCTCGCCGCGGGGGCCCGGAACAACGATCGCGGACAGGCTTTCGAGATAGACCTGGCCGGCGGCCGTACGATCTTCACCGGAAACGTCCATGGCGTCGCCCCACAGGCCTCGGTAATCCCGATACAGCTTGCCGGCGGCGGCCAGCCACCGGCAGCCATACGGCACGCGGTTACCAACCGGGCGCAGGTGCTCAATCTCAGCATCGGCGTATCCAGATCCTACTTCGGAGAATTCGCCGGCAGAGAGGGCGTGTGGCTTACGACACCGGTGCCGTTCTTCGCGCCACTCATCGACTCCGGGTTGAGGAGGGACTTTGCCGGGGTGGCGGCAACGCTCGAAAACTCGGACATCGTGGTGGTCTGGGCGGCCGGCAACGACGGATGGAATTCCCGCAACAATCACCTTCGCATGTGCGGGAAGAACTTCATCGGCGAGGACGGCTGTCTGCTGGGCGAAGGGCCCGTCAGCGCCGTGGAGTTCATGAACAACTTCACGTGGCTTTACGATCCGAACGACCTCACCCGCAAGCTATCCTTCAGGGAAATGTGGGGAACCGACTGCGGCAGCGCCGACTGCGCCGACTACAACTCCCCGGGGGGATGGAGCGAGGCGCCGTTGTTCGATCCCCGATTGCTGGGGAAATGGCTGGTCGTCGGAGCCATGGACCCGAACGGCGAGATCGCGGGGTTTTCCAACGGGTGCGGCGCGACAAGAAACTGGTGCCTGATCGCCCCGGGAGTTGGCCTCAACGTTGGGGGGACACGCATCTCGGGCACATCCTTTGCTGCCCCGTTGGTGAGCGGGGCATTGGCGGTGCTGAAAAGCCGGCTGCCGAGCATGCCGATGGAGGTGGTGCAGGCCGCGCTGCTCTTCTCCGCCGACCCGCTCGGGACCCGCGTGAACAACCCCAACGAGCCGGATCCGGTCTACGGCTGGGGCCGGCTGAACCTGGGGAATGCCGTCACCATGCAGGGAACCGTCCACCTGCCGTACTCGGTGGCTGGAACAGGGGAAACGCAGGCGTTGCCGTTGGAGCGCACGCGCATCACTCTTTCTCCCGCCCTTGCCCAGGTGGGAGAGCGGTTCCGAACCGTCCAGGTTGCTGTGGGAGGCGTGGGTGATGCGTACTACAACATGAGACTCGCCGATGCCGCCGACATCGCCATCGGGATTCCTCCCTCGCTGGGACGCGCCGCCGGCGACATGCTCGCGGAGACGAACGGCCATCGGTTCGGGGCCGGCCCCGAGACCCTTGGCGTGTTCGCCGAAGCAGCCCCATACGCCAGGGCGCTTCAAACCTTGGGGATGAATCTCTCCGACGACACGCTGGGACGCTGGCGGCTGCGTCACGACTTGTGCGAACACTGCGGCGCTTCCGCATGGCGGGAATGGAGCACTCTCGACTCCGCGGGCTCCGCTGCCGCCCCCTTCTTTGCCCATGCCGGAGGGGCGCTCTCGCTGCAAATGCAGGGCGACGGCGTACGGCCGTTCGCCACGGTCAGCACCGGGCGGGAATCCGGGCGTGCGCCTTGGCATCAAGTCGGCTTGCGATGGCGGCACGAGGGCCGCGGCTTCCTGTCCGTGGCCGAGTTCTCACGGATCGCCGAAAGCCGCAGTGTCTGGGGCGCGGATTTCGGCGCGTTCGGGGACACCCGGACCGAAACCCTTCAAAACCGGTTGCTGGTCTCAACCATGCTGGGGCGGACTTGGCGCGGGTTTCTTGGGTACGAGTACAGCGCCGGAGAGGTCTCCGTAACCGGCCGGATGTTGTCCGGCGTATCCGGGCTGCGGGCGCAAGGATGGTCGGCGGGCACGCAGGGACGCAACGTGTTTCGCGAAGACGATACCTTGCGCCTTTCGGTCCGCCAGGAAACGGGGGTTCGCGACGGCGAAGTCCGATTCGACCATCTGGTGGCGACCGGAAGCAGCTTTGTCGATGCCTTCTACCGAGGGCGCGCACAATCTCTTGAGCGACGACGGACCGCGATCGATTTGCGTGCGCGGCCGACGACACGTTACGCCCTCGGGTATGGTCTGCCGGTCGGAAAGACGGCGCAACTCGCCCTCGCTTTCGAATACGAAGGGGAAAGCCGTGACCGCGGAGTCTCGACCCACCTGCGAATGGAATTCTAGTGTGGTGTCTGCGGGCCATTGACCTGCCCACGGAAATTGCACAATTGCCGAAAACCATGTAGAATCTCCTTCAAGAACTGAACACCTTATCCAGAGTGGTGGAGGGACAGGCCCGTTGAAGCCACAGCAACCGTGTTCCCCAGGGAACGCAGGTGCTAATTCCGGCCCGTAAGGGACAGATAAGGTGAGGAGAAAACCTCTTCTCATCTTGGAAGAGGTTTTTTTTCGTTTGTAGTGTCTTGAGTAGTGTCGTTGAAGCTTAGCCTGGAGCCCGCGTTCGATGCGTCTGACCCCTGATCAAATCGAGCGATACAGCCGCCAGATCATGATCCCCGACGTCGGCGGCGCCGGCCAGATACGCCTGCGCCAGGCGAGTGCCCTGGTGGTGGGAGCCGGCGGTCTGGGAAGCCCCGCGGCATTCTATCTGGCCGCCGCCGGCATCGGGCGGCTCGGCATCGTGGACGGCGATACGGTGGACCTCTCCAACCTGCAGCGGCAGATCCTCCACACCACCGCCGACCAGGGTCAGCGCAAGGTGGAATCGGCGAGGTCGCGGCTGCGCGAGCTCAACGCCGAGGTGGAGGTGGAGGTCCACGACGTGCGCCTGACCGAAGACAACGCCGCCGGGCTCATGGAACCGTACGACTTCGTCATCGACGGAAGCGACAACTTCGACACCAAGTTCCTGGTCAACGATGTCGCCGTGGCCATGAGCAAGCCGTTTTCCCACGCGGGGATCGTACGCCTTCAGGGCCAGACCATGACGGTGGTGCCGCCGGACAGCGCCTGCTATCGCTGCCTTTTCGAGGAGCCGCCGGCGCCCGGCGAGGTCCTGGGGTGCCAGCAGGCGGGTATCCTGGGCGCGGTGGCGGGGACCATCGGATCCATCCAGGCCACCGAGGCCGTCAAGTACATCGTCGGCCTCGAGGAGCACCTGCTGGTGAACAGCCTGCTCACCTATGACGCCAAGACCATGGAAATAAGAAAGGTGCCGGTGTCGCCGAACCCGCGCTGCAAGGCTTGCGGCGCATCCGCGGGCCCGCCGGCGTCCCAAAGGAGTCACGCATGAGCTTTGTGAAAGGATTGAAATGCCGGGAGTGCGGCCGGGAGTATCCCACGGCGCCCCTGCACGTGTGCGAGGACTGCTTCGGCCCCCTCGAGGTGGAGTACGACTACGACGCGATCCGCGATAGCGTGAGCCGGGAGAAGATCGCCTCGCGGGCCCGCAACCTGTGGCGTTACCGGGAGCTGCTGCCCATCGACCAGGAGCCCCGCGTGGGCCTCTACTCGGGCTATACCCCACTCATCCGTGCGCGCCGCCTGGGCGAGGCGCTGGGCGTCGACGAGTTGTACCTCAAGGACGACTCCGTGAACCACCCGACCTTCTCGTACAAGGACCGGGTGGTGTCGGTGGCCATCTCCAAGGCCATCGAGTTCGGCTACGAAACCGTCTCGTGCGCTTCCACCGGAAACCTGGCGAACTCGGTGTCGGCCCACGCCGCCAGCGCCGGGCTCAACTGCTACGTCTTCATTCCCGAAGGGCTGGAAGAGGGAAAGATCGTCGGCTCGGCGATCTACGGCCCGCGCACCGTCGCCATCAAGGGGACCTACGACGACGTCAACCGCCTGTGCAGCGAGATCGGCGACAAGTACCCGTGGGCGTTCGTCAACGTGAACCTGAGGCCCTACTACTCCGAAGGCGCCAAGACCCACGCCTTCGAGGTCGCCGAGCAGCTCGGTTGGAAGCTGCCGCGCCACATCGTCGTGGGCTCGGCGGGTGGGACCATCCTTCCCAAGCTGAACAAGGCGTTCAAGGAGCTTCGGACCGTGGGGCTGGTGGGTGCGGACGAGCCCTGCAGCATCTACTCGGCGCAGGCGGCGGGCTGCTCCCCGATCATCGACGCCCTGAAAAAGGGCACCGATGTCGTCGATCCGGTCAAGCCCGACACCATCGCCACCTCCATCGCCATAGGCAACCCGGCCGACGGCTACTACGTGATCCAGGCCGTCAAGGAGTCCGGGGGCTGGGGAGAAAACGTCACCGACGAGGAGATCCTTGACGGCATCAAACTGCTGGCGGCCACCGAGGGCATCTTTACCGAGCCGGCGGGCGGCACGGAAGTTGCGGTAACCAGGAAGCTCATCGAGCAGGGCCGGATTCCCCGGGACGAGTCCATCGTTATCTCGATCACCGGGAACGGCTACAAGACGGTGGAGACGGTGGCCCACATCATCGACCGTCCTTACAGCATCGACGCGACCCTCGGCACCTTCGACGAGTTGTACGGCGAGCTGTCGCGCGAGCCGCGGGAAACGGCAAAGGCCGGCTGAAGCGGGCGCCGGGCGGCCCCGAGACACGGGGACGGCCGCTTCCATATTGAAATGGCCGCGAGCAGGGTTTATCCTATCGCGAAAGGGAGGTCTTCCATGAGTGTTCGTGTACGCGTTCCTACACCGTTGAGAAAATTTACCCAGGGATCGGACGAGGTGGATGCCAGCGGCGATACCGTCCTGGCCATGCTCGAGGACCTCGAGCAAAACCATCCCGGCATCAAAGAGCGCATCATGGACGAGTCCGGCAAGGTTCGCCGCTTCGTGAACGTCTATGTCAACGGTGATGACATCCGCTTCCTGAAGAACGTGGACACCGCGCTGAAGGACGGCGACAACATCTCCATCGTGCCGGCCATTGCCGGAGGCGTGTAGTCGCAAACACCGCCCCCGTAAACCCCCATGCTCGCCACCATACCGAAAACCGCGCCGGCGCCTGCCCGGGAGCTCGCGAAAGCCGACGCCATCACCGAGCTTGTCGGCAACACGCCGCTCGTGGAGATCCGGAACATCGCCCGCGGCCTGTCCCCCGGAGTGCGGGTTTTCGCCAAGCTGGAGGGGTTCAATCCGGGCGGATCGGTAAAGGACCGGCCCGCGCTCAGGATGATCCTGGAGGCGATCCGCACGGGCCAGCTCCAACCCGGCAAGACCATCATCGATTCGACCTCGGGCAACACCGGCATCGCCATCGCCATGGTCGGGGCGGCGCTGGGCTACCGCGTCCGCCTGGTGCTGCCGTCCAACGTGAGCGAGGAGCGCAAGGGGATCATCCGGCTCTTCGGCGCGGAGACCGTGTACAGCGATCCCCTGGAGGGATCCGACGGGGCCATACGACTCTGCCGCAAGATCGTCGCCGACGATGCGGAGACCTACTTCAAGCCCGATCAATACTTCAACCCCATGAACACCCAGGCCCACTACGACACCACGGGCCCGGAAATCTACCGCCAGACCGACGGGAGCATCACCCATTTCGTCGCCGGCATCGGCACCGGCGGGACCGTCATGGGGACCGGCCGCTTCCTGAAGGAACGGGACCCGCGGATTCACATCATCGGCGTGGAGCCGGATGCGGCGCTGCACGGGTTGGAGGGGCTGAAACACATGGCCAGCTCCATCGTCCCGGGCATCTACCACGAAGAGGAGCTCGACCTGAAGGTCCCGGTGGCCACCGAGGACGCCTACGACATGGTCTACCGCCTGAGCCAGGAGGAAGGGTTGCTGGTGGGTCAGTCGTCCGGCGCCGCCATGTACGTGGCCTTGAGCATTGCCCGTCAACTGTCCCACGGCACGGTGGTCACCGTATTCCCTGATTTCGGCAGCCGCTACATGACCACCAATCTCTGGACCACCTGGAAGGAAAAACTGACGGTCGGTGATGTCAACTTCTCGATTTGAAAAGGCGAGACGCTGACACCCCACGGGAATCGCGGCATCGAACCCGTTACGTCCAAACCGGAACCGCCATGATCATCCGCTGTCCCAGTTGTTCCACGACCTACAGGGTGAACGGCAGCGTCTTCGATGCGCCTCAACCCACCTTCCGCTGCTCCCGCTGCAAGCACATCTTTGCCGTGCAGGTCCGCTTGCAATTGCGCGACGAGGAACCGCCGGTTCCCGACGCGGAAACCGCCCCGCCGACCGAGGCGGAGGCCGCCGACTACGATCCCGACACCGCGGTCGACTTCGATGCCGGGGAGACTTACCCACAAAGCCGCGCCGAGACAGACGACCATGACGCCGGCGCCGCCGAAACGGACCATGAACCGTATCCTGGAAGCGAACAGGGTGCTCTGGACCTGACGGAGCCGGCGCCTACCGACGACGACGCGCCGCCCGCCATGAATCCCGACGACGACACGGAGACGCCCGACGACGAATTCGAGGAGGTGCTGCTTTCCGAACCGGACTTCGAGCTGCCGGAACTGAACGAGCCGGAACCGCTGGAACCAACGGCAATCGTCGTCGACGACCCTCCCGTCCGCGGAACGCGGCAACCGGACTTCGAGATCGACGATGATTTCCTGATCCCGCCCCGGCGGGCGTCGACTCCGCCGCCACCGCCGCGGTTCGGCACAAGGGGATCCATCGTGCCGCTGGTGAGTCTCGTGGCCCTGTCGCTGTTCGCCTTCGTGCTGGTTGCGCTGATCTACCAGATCAACCCGCAGCCGCTGGATTCCCTCCTGCGACGAATCCCGTGGTACGGCAGCGCCGTGTTCGAGGACCGGCACGTCAAGGGGACCCTCTCCTTCGAATCGCTCACCTCGGGCGTGCAACCGGTGCTGAATCAGACGGAGGTCTTCATCGTCTCGGGCAAACTGGTCAACCGCAATGACCGGAGCGTCCACAAGATCCAGATCGAGGCTCTGCTCTTCGATGCGGAAGGCAAACAGGTGGGCCGGCAGGTCACGTTCGTGGGGAACGCGATTTCGGCCAAGATCATCGAGGATATGACGTTTCGGGAGATCTCGATGCTGCAGAGCCTGAAGCCCCAGAGCGCCTATCGAATTCCCGCCAACGCATCAGCGGACTTTACCGTCGTCTTTGCCAAGCCGAAAGCGGCGGTGGAGTCCTTCAGCTGCCGGGTTCTTTCGGCGGAAACCTTCGGCGAAGACGGCCGCGTAGCCCTTCAATCCTTCTTGGAACCCTCGCCTTCGCCCTTTTCCGAGGCGGTCACGTCGATCTCGTCGGGCTCGTGAAGGGACTTGCGAAAGCCCTTGATCCCCTTGCCGAGCCCTTGGCCGATCTCCGGAAGCCTCCGGCTGAAGAGGACGAGGATGATCACCAGGATGATCAGGAGTTCCCAGATGCCGAAGCCGAACATGTCACCACTCTAGCCGAAAAGACGCGACATTGACAGCGTCGAAACCCTCACCCCAACCCTCTCCCAAAGGGAGAGGGGGCAGATTGGCCCTCTCCCTCTGGGAGAGGGTGGCCGAAGGCCGGGTGAGGGCCTGCTACGCGTACGCCGAAACCGGCGCGCAGGTGCACACCAGGTTCCTGTCGCCGTAAGCGTTGTCCACCCGGCCCACCGGCACCCAGAACTTGCGCTGGCGCACCCAGTCGCGCGGGAACGCCGCCTTCTCGCGCGAATACGGGTGTCCCCAATCTTCGCCCAGCAGGTGAAAAGCGCTGTGGGGCGCGTTCTTCAAGACGTTGTCCCCGGGATCCGCCGCGCCCGTCTCGATCTCCCGGATCTCCTCGCGGATGCCGATCATGGCGTCGCAGAAGCGGTCCAGCTCCTCGAGGGACTCGCTTTCCGTCGGCTCGATCATCAACGTGCCGGCCACCGGCCACGACATGGTCGGCGCGTGAAAACCGTAGTCCATGAGCCTCTTGGCCACGTCCTCCACCGTGACGTCGGCCGACGCCTTGAAGGGACGCACGTCGACGATGCACTCGTGAGCCACCAAGCCGTTCTTGCCGCGATAGAGAATGCGGTAGTCCGACGACAGCCGGTGAGCGATGTAGTTGGCGTTCAACACCGCCACCTGCGTGGCCCGGGTCAGGCCCTCGGCGCCCATCATGGCGATGTACGCCCAGGATATCGGCAGGATGCCCGCGCTGCCCCAGGGCGCGGAGGACACCGCCGTGATCCCGCCGGCGGGGCCGCATTCGGGCACCACGCCATGGGTGGGCAGATACTGCCGGAGATGCTCCCCTACCGCCAGCGGTCCGACACCGGGGCCGCCGCCGCCGTGGGGGATGCAGAACGTCTTGTGGAGGTTCAGGTGGCACACGTCCGGACCGATGCGTCCGGGCTGGCACAGGCCCACCAGCGCATTGAGGTTGGCGCCGTCCAGATACACTTGGCCCCCTCTTTCGTGGACCACGCGGCATATGTCGGTGATGGCTTCCTCGAACACGCCGTGGGTGGACGGATAGGTGACCATCAGCGCGCCGAGACGGTCGCCGGCCCTGTCCGCCTTGGTGCGCAGGTCGTCGAGGTCGATGTTGCCCTCGTCGTCGCAGTCCACCACCACCACGGTCATGCCCGCCAAGACCGCGCTGGCGGGATTGGTGCCGTGGGCGGAGCTGGGAATGAGGCAGATGTCGCGCTCCCCGTGTCCGTTGGCGGCGTGATACTTCCGGATCACCAGCAGCCCCGAGTACTCGCCCTGGGAGCCGGCGTTGGGCTGCACCGACACCGCGGCGAACCCGGTGATGGCGGCCAGCCACGCCTCCAGCTCCCCGATCAGCCGCCGGTAGCCCCGCGCCTGGTCGGCCGGCGCGAAGGGGTGCATCCGCGCGAACTCCGGCCACGTCACCGGAATCATCTCGGTGGTTGCGTTGAGCTTCATGGTGCAGGAGCCCAGCGGGATCATCGACTGCACCAGGCTCAGGTCCTTGGCCTGAAGCTGCGCCATGTAACGCAGCATCCGGGTTTCGGAGTGGTGCTGGTTGAACACCTCCGCCTCCAGGAAGCCGCTCCGGCGGACGTAGCCTTCGGGCAGCCGCGAGGGCGCCTCCGGCGCCAGTTCATCCTTCTCCGTCGTGATGCCGAAGAGCTCCAGCAGATCCCGCACATCGTCACCGCCGGTGGTCTCGTCCACCGAGATGTGCAGTTGACCGGCGGACGGACGGCCGAGATTGATGCCGCGCCCCGCCGCCGCCCGCTGGATCTCGTCGGCCCTGCCGGCGTCGACACTGACACGGAGGGTGTCGAAGAAGCTCTCGGCCGCCAGCGTGAAGCCGCCGCCTGCGAGGCGGTCCGCCAGATAGGCGGCGCGGCGGTGAACCCGCGCCGCGATGTTCCTGAGACCCGAGGGGCCGTGGTAGACGGCGTACATGGAGGCCATCACCGCCAGCAGCACCTGCGCCGTGCAGATATTGCTGGTGGCCTTCTCCCGGCGGATATGCTGCTCGCGGGTCTGCAGGGCAAGGCGCAGCGCCCGCTGCCCGTAGGCGTCCCGGGAGACCCCCACCAGACGGCCCGGGATCATGCGCTTGTGGCGCTCGCGGGTGGCGAGAAAGCCGGCGTGCGGGCCGCCGAAACCCATGGGCACGCCGAAGCGCTGGGCGCTGCCGACGACGATGTCCGCGCCCATTTCCCCCGGCGGCTTGAGCAGGCACAGGCTCAGCAGGTCGGTGGCGACGATGGTCAAGATTCCGCGTTCCCGGCAGCGGCGGATGAACCCCTCGACGTCCGGAATCGCCCCGCTGGCGGCGGGGTACTGGATGAACGCGGCAAAGGCGTCGGCCGGCGGTTCCGCCCCGTCGCCCTCGGTGTCGAACTCCACGCCCAGCGGCGCGGCGCGGGTGCCCATCACCTCCAGGGTCTGTGGAAAGGCATCCTCGCAGACGAACAGCTTGCGCCTTCCCTGTTTCTCCACGTTGAAGGCCAGGAACACCGCTTCGGCGGCGGCGGTCCCCTCGTCGAGCAGGGAGGAGTTGGCGATGTCCATGGCCGTGAGCTCCATGACCATGGTCTGGAAATTCAGCAGGGCTTCCAGGCGGCCCTGGGAGATCTCCGGCTGATAGGGCGTGTAGGCGGTGTACCAGCCCGGGTTCTCGAGGATGTTCCTGAGGATGACGGCCGGGGTGTGGCAATCATAGTAGCCCATGCCGATGTAGGACCGCGCCGGCCGGTTGGCGGCCGCGATCTCCCGGGCTTCGCGCAGCAACTGCTCCTCGGACAGCGGTTGCGGCAGCTCAAGATCACCCGAGAACCGGATGCTTTCGGGTACCGCCCGCTCCACCAACTCTTCCAGGGAGCGCAGGCCCAGCGCGGCCAGCATCTCCCGGACCTCCGCCGCGCCGGGGCCGATGTGCCGCGACGAAAACAGCTCCCGAAACGAACTCCCTCGATCTGTCTGCTCCACGGCCTGGTCCTCAAGCCTTTCAGTCGTCGTCGTCCTGCTGGCCCTCGCAGTATTCCTCGTACTCCTCCGCGTTCATGAGATCGTCCAGCTCGTCGACATCCGACAGGCTCACCTTGATGATCCACCCCTCTCCATAAGGGTCTTCGTTGATCAGCTCCGGCGTCTCCGGCAGCGCGTCGTTGACCTCGACCACGGTACCGCTCACCGGCGCGTACAGATCCGATACCGCCTTCACCGACTCCACCGCGCCAAAGGGATCGTCCTTGCTGATCTTCTCCCCCAGCTCCGGCGCCTCGACGTACACCACGTCCCCCAGCTCGTTCTGAGCGAAGTCCGATATTCCGATCACGCCGGTGTCGTCGCCCTCCACCATCACCCACTCATGCTCCCGCGAATACCGTAGACCCTTGGGGTACTCCATCTGTTCCTCCTTGACCGCTCTGCCGGCCTCCTGGCGCCCTCACCCCCACCCTCTCCCAGAGGGAGAGGGGGCAAGATTCGCCCTCTCCCTCTGGGAGAGGGTGGCCGAAGGCCGGGTGAGGGCCTAGCCGAACGGCACGCGAACGATGCGGCCGCGGACCCGCCGGCGGCGAATCTCCACCTGTACCTCGGTGCCCCGGGCCGCGGCATCGGCCGAAACATAGCCCAGGGCGATGGCCTTGCCCAGGGTCGGAGACCGCGTTCCGCTGGTGACCCGTCCAACCTCGCGGTCGCCGTGAAATATCGGATAGCCCTCCCGGGCTATGCCCGCCTCCTCCATCTCCAGCCCCACGAGGCGCCGCCGCAACGGTTCCTTGCGCGCCAGCACCTCGGAACCGATGAACAGGCCCTTGTCGAGCTTGGTGACCCAGCCGAGCCGCGCTTCCATCGGCGTGGTGTCCTCGTCGAGCTCGTGCCCGTAGAGGGAGAAACCCTTCTCGAGACGGAGCGTGTCCCTGGCCCCCAGCCCGGCCGGCTCCACCTCGCCCGTGCCCATCAAGGCGTCCCACAGGCGGGCGCCGTCGTCCGCGGCGCAATAGAGCTCGAAGCCGTCCTCTCCCGTGTATCCGGTGCGCGAAACGATGCAGTCGACTCCGCCCACCGCGCCGGTCAGGAAGTTGAACGCCTTGACGGTGGAAAGCTCCAGAACGGTCAACGGCTGCAAGATGGTCTCCGCCGCCGGGCCCTGAAGGGCCAGCAGCGCATAGTCGTCGCTCAGGTCCCGGATTGCGACGTCGTCGCCCGCATGGCCCGCCAGCCACGCGAAGTCCACCGCCCTCCTGGACGCGTTGACGCAGAGCAGATACCGGTCCGCCTCCAGCCTGAAAATGACCAGGTCGTCGATGACCCCGGCGCGCTCGTTCAGCAACAGCGTGTACTGGGCCTGCGACGGTCCCAGCCGCTCGACGTCGTTGGTGGTGACGCGCTGACAGAACTCCGAGGCGCCCGGACCGCTCACCTCGATCTCGCCCATGTGGCTCACGTCGAAGAGGCCCGCCCTCGAGCGAACCGCCTCGTGCTCGACCTGAATGCCCCGATATTGCACCGGCATCTCCCAGCCCGCGAACTCCACCATGCGGGCGCCAAGGGCCTTGTGCCGAGCGTGAAGAGGAGTCTTCCGGGGCTCCGGGCTCTTCGCGTCTTCCACCATCGTTACGACCTGCCCAGCCTTTCAGGCGCACGGGCACGGGCGGATTTGAAACCCGCCCCTACTCCAACGATCGTTGTGCGGACAACAGCGTGTTGGACAGCAGCATGCAAATGGTCATCGGTCCGACGCCCCCCGGCACCGGGGAGATCCACGAGGCGCGCTCGCTGGCCGCGTCGAATTCCACGTCGCCGGCGAGCTTTCCGGTGGGCAGACGGTTGATCCCCACGTCGATCACCACGGCGCCGGGCTTGATCCACTCCCCGCGAACGGCGCCGGCCTTGCCCACCGCCGCCACCACCACGTCCGCCCGGCCCACCTCGCCGCCGAGGTCCGCGGTCCGCGAGTGGCAGAGGGTCACGGTGGCGTGCCGCGCCAGGAGCATGAGCGCCACGGGCTTGCCGACGATGTTGCTGCGGCCCACCACCACGGCGTTCTTGCCCTTGAGATCGCAGCCTATGGAATCCAGCATCCGCATGATCCCCAAGGGCGTGCAGGGCTGGAAGCCGGCGCCTCCGGAAAGCAGCAGGCCCTGGTTGACCGGATGGAAGCCGTCTACGTCCTTCCGTGGAGACACGGCCTCCAGGATCCGGTCCGAGCGGATCTGGTCCGGCAGCGGCAACTGGACCAGGATACCGTGAATGGAGGCGTCGTCGTTGAGACGGCCGATGAGTCCCAGGAGCTCCGACTCGGACACCGACGCCGGGAGAAGATGCTCCACGGACCGGATCCCCACCTCGGCGCACGCCTTCTCCTTGTTCCGCACGTAGATGCGCGACGCCGGGTCGTCGCCCACGAGCACGACGCCGAGCCCGGGAACGACGCCATGATCGTTCCGGAGCCGTTCGGTTTCTATCCGCACCTCCTCGCGTACCTGCTTCGCTACGGCCTTGCCGTCGATAATCATCGTCCTGACGCCTTGAACATGCCTTGAAGTCACCGGCCTCGGCCGGGCTCACGTGTCAAATTCCGGTTAACACGCCGGGAGAAGGAGGTCAACGAAATATCACAGTATCTTAGTTCCAAACTGAGAGACTACCAAATATCCGCGGGTCGTTTGCCAGCGCCGTCTTGACACCCCACAGGTGCTCACGTACCAATAAATCAATGGTCGTGGGCGTGCCGAAAGAGCTGAAAACCGAGGAAAACCGGGTAGCGTTGACGCCCGCGGGAGCGGCCGCCTTCATCGCCCACGGTCACCAGGTGCTGGTGGAACGCAACGCCGGCCGGGGCAGCCATATCGCCAACCGCGCCTACACCGCCACCGGCGCGACCGTGCTCGACCGCGCGCGGGATGTATGGGGGCGGGCCGACCTCGTCATGAAGGTCAAGGAACCGGTGGCCGGCGAGTTCGTCCACCTGCGACCCGGCCTGACCGTATTCACCTATCTCCACCTGGCCGCGCAACCCGAGCTCGCCGATACCTTGTGCGACAAGGGCGCCACCGCCATCGGCTACGAGACCATCGAGCTGGACGACGGCTCCCTGCCCTTGCTGACCCCCATGAGCGAGATCGCCGGGCGCCTTTCGCTGCAGGTGGGCGCATGGTGCCTGCAGGCGGAGAACGGCGGCAGGGGCGTGCTCCTGGGCGGCGCCTCGGGGGTCCGCCCGGGGAAGGTGGTGGTGCTGGGAGCCGGCACGGTGGGCGCTTCCGCCTGCCAGGTGGCCGCAGGCATGGGCGCCGACGTGAGCGTGCTGGACGTCAACCCGGCGCGGCTGCGCTACATCCACGACATCCTCGGCGGCCGTCTCACCACCCTCATGTCCA
Organism: Deltaproteobacteria bacterium; assembly: GCA_028818755.1. GTDB lineage: Bacteria > Desulfobacterota > Binatia > UBA9968 > JAJDTQ01 > JAJDTQ01. Next base: position 32,472 of record JAPPNF010000183.1, read on the forward strand.
ACCGGGCCAACCTGGAGGAAGAGATCGTCGACGCCGACCTGCTGATCGGCTCGGTGCTGATTACCGGCGACAGGACCCCGATGCTGCTGCCGCGGGACCGGATCCGGCAGATGAAGCGCGGCGCGGCGATCGTCGACGTGTCCATCGATCAGGGCGGGTTCGCCGAGACCTCCCGCCCCACCACGCACCACGAACCCGTCTACGTGGAAGAGCGGGTGGTGCACTACTGCGTCACCAACATGCCTGCGCTGGTGCCGCATACCTCGACCTACGCCCTGACCAACGCCACGCTGTCCTACGGCCTGGCGCTGGCCGACAAGGGTCTGCGACGGGCGATGCAGGAGAGCCGGCCGCTCGCCCGGGGCCTCAACGTCCACGCCGGCAAGGTCACCCATGCCGGCGTCGCCAGCGCCCTGAAGTTGCCCCTGAGCCCGGTGGACGAGGTGCTTTGCGCATGAGGCTGGTAACCCGACCGGACTTCGACGGCATCGTCTGCGGCGCCCTCATCACCGCCCTCGAGGACATCGACTCGTACCTCTTCGTGGAGCCCAAGTTCATGCAGGACGGCGCGGTCGACATACGCGCCGGAGACATCATCGCCAACCTCCCCTACCATCCCGCCTGCGCCCTGTGGTTCGATCATCACTTCACCAACGGCGCGGCCGGCTTCGACCGCCCCGTGGTCGCCGGGCGGGGCGCCTTCCGAATGGCGCCGAGCGCGGCCCGCGTGGTGTACGAATACTACTCCGAGGTTCCCAGCGGGTCGCCGCGCTACGAGTCCGCCCTGGACATGATGCGGACCGACCGCGTGACCGCGCTCTTGCGGGATACGGACAAGATCGACGGCGGCACCCTGACCCGCGAGGACGTCCTCCATCCGGACGGCTACGTGCTGATCTCCATGACCATCTACGGCAAGGAGAGCGCCGAGGAACCCTACTGGCGCCGCCTCATCGACCTCATTCGCGACCGCGCCCTGCCCGAGGTCCTGGACGACCCGGAGGTGCGGGCGCGATGCAAGCACATCCTCGGGCTGCAGGAGAAGCTGCGCCGGCAACTGCTGGAGCGCGCCGAGCTCCGGGGAAACGTCATCTACCTCGATCTGCGGGAGACCGAGGACCTGACCGACGCCAACCGGTTCCTGCTCTATACGCTGTTCCCCGAGGGGAACATCTCGATGAAGATCTCCCGGGACCCGCAGCGCGCGCACACCACCGCCATTTCGGTGGGGTACAACATCTTCAACACCACCTCCACGGTCAACGTCGGCGAGCTGCTGAGCCGCCACGGCGGCGGCGGCCACCGGGTGGTGGGGTCATGCAGGGTCCCGGACGGCGAGGCGGGACGGGCCGTCGACGAGATCCTGCTGCACATCACCGAGCCCGCGGCCTGAGCGCGGGCGGAGGTTCCCGTGTCCAACGGTACGCTATCCGGTCCGAAGATCGTAAGCGTCGACGAAGCGCTCGCCGAGCTGGCCGAGATCAACTCCGAAATCCGTCACAAGGAATGCCTCGAGGGCGACGGTTTCAACGTCGGCCTGGTTTCCTTCAGCGCCACCACCACGACCGACCCGAGGCAGATCGTCCATGACGACAAAGACGTGGTCTGCCACGTCCTGCGGGGGCGGGGACGGCTGCGCGCCGCCGGAGACATCACCAGCCTCCGCCCGGGCATGCTCTGTCACATACCCAGGGGCGTCCCCCACGACTTCGCGGCCGAGGAGGGGGAGCTGGTCCTGTGCTATTCGCTCATCACCACAAAACGGTAACCGCACTGTGGCTGTGGGCGCTGGTGCTCATCGGCGCCACCGGGTGCACCCGCACCGAGGCCCCCGACCCGCGCTACGTGCAACCGGCCAACCTGCTGGAGATCATCAACGAGTTCCGGCGGCTCTCGCGCGAGGACGTCTACCGGTTCGACATTCCCAAGGACGTCACCGGGACCAACATCCTCAAGGCCACGCTGCTGCGCCTGGATGACTATCAACGCAAGCACGGGAACGGCTACAACGACATCGTGGAGTTCACCCGGGCCACCGCCTACGAGCGCCTCCGGAACTATGAACGGGCCATCCGCCATTACCGTAACGTCGCCCGGGGCGGCGGCGAGCTGGCCGGCCCAGCCACACGCCAGTTCGAGGCATTGCGGACCTTTCAACGAATCTCCCGCACAGCTCTTCCCAAAGAGGACCCGTTCGAGTACATCAAGGTCCTGGACGACGTGGTCCTGGCCTGGAACGCGTTGATCCGGGAACACGAGGGAACTCCGCTGGAGTATCTGGCGCGGGTGGAAGCCGAACGCATCGACCGCGCCAAGGTGGCGTTCGTGGAACTCAACCGCCATCGACTGAATCAGGGGAACGAGCTGGTCGTGCTCGGCTACAGCCAGCTCCTGTCCCGCCACGTGCGGAGTAAGAACTACCACCGGCACCTGCTGGACTTCGGCGACTACTACGTGGGTCTGGCTAGGGAGTATTCCCTTCGGAACGATCCGCAGGGCCTCGATTTCGATATCGAGACCTTCGAAGGGTTTGCCCGGTCCGCCATGAAGCTGTATGCGGAGGTGGCGCAGCAGGACGGCGCACTGGAGAAGCTCGAGGCCGGCGCCAAGCTCGAAGGACTCAAGGGGCTCATGGAACGAACGAGGAGACTCAACCGATGAAGACCGGCGCGTGGCTGCTCTGCCTGCTCGTGGTGCTGCCGGCTTCGGCGCTGGCGCAGTCGGCCCGGACGCCCCACGAGCGGATCATGGACCCCCTGCGGGACTTCGATCCCTTCGAGCCGCCGGTCACCGCCGAACGGTACTTTCCCGACGAGCTGGAGCAGCGCGTGCGCGTGGCCATCGTCGACGCCCTGACCCAACGCACCGAGCGGCTGGGCGGACACGTCCGTTACTTCGAGGGCAAGGACAAGGAAAGGGTCGCGGGCGACGGAACCTTGAGCGGACTGACCCACCACGTAAGGGAGCTGCACCACGGCAACCTGCCCGACAGGGGAACGTACCGTGACGCGCAACGGGAGGCCCTGGCGGCGGCACCGCCGGGCGCACCGCAGCGGCTGATACGCGCCCGCCTGCGCCACGACGAGCTGGAGCAGGCCGAGTCGCTGGTGGCCGAGCACCGCATCGGGCGCTGGAACGCGCTCCTGAACCGGCTGCTCGCCTCCGTGGACCTGATTACGCTGGCGTCGGGCTCCTATGTCACGGCGGCGGTGGAGACCGCGTTCACGGAGGTGCAGCGCACGCGCACGCCGCGCATGCCGGAGGCCGAGCGCAAGGCCCTGGCTCTCTACAAGCGCTTCGTGGAGCGTTTTCCGGACGACCCCAGGAGCGCCGAGGTGGCCGCGAAGGTCGCGGCACTGGAAGCCGACCGCAAGGGCCTCTGGAAACACGAGCACCTGACCCGGGCGGGCAAGGCGCTGGAGGAGGACAGGATCGAGGACGCCGAGTTCCACGCGCAACTGGCGGCCGTCGTCGATCCGGAGGCGCGGGAGGTTGACGAGCGATTGCGGGAGATCGATGCCGCCCGGACGGCGCGCGAGGGCAGCCGGCGCCGGCAGCTTTCGGTGGCGGCCGGCGACAACCTGTCCGACACCGGTCCGCAAGAGACCAGAGACGTCCGGGCGCTGCTCTACGCTCTGGTCAAGGGCGATGCCGCCGGTGTCTCGGAGCAGGCGCGCGACATGGAACGCCGCTACGGCGGCAAGCCCCTGGGCACCCTGGCCAAGGACGCACGGGCCGTGGCCCAGGAGCTGAGCGGCCGGCACGCGGAGGCCAAGCGCACGCTTGACGAGATCGCCCGCGCCGGTTCGTCGGAACGCCAGCAACGGCGCGCGCGGGTCCTGCTGGACAGCCCGGAGTACAATCTTCTGGGAGTCCTGGACCGGGCGCGCACACGCTACCGCCTGGAGCAGGCGCGTTTCGTGCTGCTGGGGCGGAATTTTCTCGAAAAGAACGTCCTGATCGGCGCGGCGCCCGTTATCACCCACGGAGTTGCCGGGGCCACCACCCTCGGCACCGCCAACATCCTGATGGTGAGCAGCAACGTGCTGGAAATGCTCAGCGGCAATCCGGTTTCGGACCAGGCGGTCATGGACGCCGCCGCCCGCCATGTGCGTTTCCAGGCCGACTCCGAGGAAACCGGCGACGTCTACCAGGTACTGGGGAAGGCATACGAGAGCAAAGGACACCTCCACAAGGCGCTGCATTACTACCGGCTGTCCGGGAAGCTCCCGCCGGACGAAATGCGGGAACAGGAGGAAAAAGCCGGGCGGACCCTGATGAAGGCCGCCGAGGAGAGCGGCTCGGACGCCCGGAAACGAACCCTGTACGCGGCCATCCTCCAGCACTATCCGGACACGGCGGCCGGACTAAAGGCCAAGGGCCTGCTGGCGCGGGTGGTGGCCATGAAGAACCGCGGCTTCAGGCTCAGCAAGCAGTTTCTCACCGAACACCCGCAACTTCACGGGCCGGACGGGCTCGGCCTCAAGGCCACGCTGTTCGACGGACGGTCCGACAACATGGAGCTGGCCGACAGGGGCCTCAACGTCCTGGGGCGCAACGCGGTGATGTTGCACTACGACACCCCGTGGGGGGTGCAGACCCGCACCTATCCTGCGGCCGAACGGCGCATCGAGAACCTGGAAACCCTGCTGCGGGAGAAACACTACGAGCTTGCGGCACTGGACGCGGATCAACGCGACCGGACGAGCGGCGCCGGCCTCCGGGACTTCCCCGCCCGTCTGATGCAGGTGGAGGCGCGGGACCGTGACGCCGACGACGCGGATCTTGAGTTCATCCGGCGCACCGGCCGGAGCGCGGACCCACGCTCGCCGATCCTCGACCATCAACTGCTGAGCGCGAAGGAAACCGATCCCCAGCGGGCTCTCGGGCTGCCCAACGTACGCGGCAGCGTCACCGCCACGGGCGGCGTCAGCGTGCAGGCGGACGCGCCGGAGTCGTTCCTGGCGGACGAACTGGTGGTCGGCAACGACGCCGTCAGCCCCTACGCCGGCGTGCGCATGCCCATACCCTTGCTCAAGGACTTCGTCCCGGTGGACTTCATGTTCCGCGCCCGTCCGGGACTGCCGTCCCTCACGCCGCAGATCCGCAAGCCGAAGTCGTCCGTGGACGACGCGCGGCTGTACCGTTAACCCGTTCGTCGTATTCAGCCCAGGAGGAAGCCATGAGAAAGGTGCTGCAACCCCAGAGCCTGCCCGACCCGCGACCGCGTTACTCGCAGGGCATTCTGGCCGAAGGGAAACGCCTGCTCTTCATCGCCGGCCAGACCGGAGTGGACGCCGACGGCAACGTCGTCGGCAAGGGCGACGCCGCCGCCCAGGCCGAGCAGGTGCTCAAGAACATGAAGGCGGTGCTCGACGAGGCCGGCGCCAGCTTCGCCGACCTGGTCAAGATCACCACCTACATCACCGACCCGCGCTACCGGGACGACATCAACCCGGCGCGGCTCAAGTACATGGGCGACAACCCGCCGTCCAGCACCCTGGTGGTCTGCGCCGGCCTGGCCAACCCGGACTTCCTGGTGGAGATCGAGGCGATCGCGGTGCTGCCGGATTGAAAAGCCAGTGTGATGCGCAAGGAAACCTATAATCTGGTTCAGATGCTGGCCGAGATTACGGAAGAGAACCTCCATCCGGAAGTGGATACCGGGCCGCCACAAGGCAACGAGGAATGGTAGAGCCAAAGCATATTCCCAACGCCGGGAACGTGCTTTGGCTGTCCGTGGTCCTGGCCCCGGCTACGGCTTGACGATAAGAGAGGGTTCTTCCTCGGCTTCCTGCTTCTCCTGGGCCTTGTGGAGGCCCAGGCTCCGCATCACCAGGGCTTCCAGTAGCGGGACGCCCAGGCTGCCTAAGTCGCCGCGGCGGATGGCGAGGGCAACCGCGAGGACGGTCCTGGCCTTCTCTTCCTGGCCGGAGACGTGCAGGTGGAGGGCGGCGTCCTCGAGACGGCCCTTGAAGACCGGAGCCGTTTCCTCGCCCAGGAAAATTCCCTGCACGGCTTCCCGGACGATGCTGCGGAAGCGTTCTTCCTTCTGCATCGGGTTGAGCACGATGCGGCTCTGCTCGGTCTCTTCCAGGCGTTCCAGGTAGGGTTCCAGGAGGTCTTTCTCCACGAACCAGGTGCGGAGCTCCGGTTCCTCAAGGAGCTTCTCCGAGGTTTCCGACAGCGCGGCGGAATCGATGCCGTCCTCGTCCACGAGATCGAAGACGGGGTGGGCGCGTTGGGCGGGCTTGGCGGCGGTCAGGTAGGTCCTGATCCGGGGATAGTCCGCGACCCCCTCCCCCGGCGCATCGGTGACCTTCTGGTAGGCTTCGTGCACCAGCCAGTCGGCGTACTCCCAGGGCACGGGCGTCATGGAGACGCCGAGTTGGGCCTTCATATCCTCCATCATCTGCCGCAGCTCCTTGCGGCGGATGACGTTGCCCCCGAGCCTTTCGAGGCCGCGCCGGTCGTTGACCGCGGCCTGCATGGCCATCAGACCGCCTCCGGGTTGCGGCCGCGTCACGATCACCATGCGCGAGCCGCCGCCGGTCACCGATGACAGGAATCCCTCGATCTCGGGGGCGAGGCTGAAGTTGGCTCCCGCATCCTCCGGCCGGGGCGGCGCTTCGGTTCCGGCAGGCTCCAGCCCGCCTTGGGCCAGCTTGAACAGCGATCGGCGGATTTCCCTGCGTACTTCCTTGTTGCCTGCCCGGCTCTCCAGGGACTTGAGCGCCTCCACCGAGGCGACGTCGCGGATGCGGCCCAGAACGTAGGCGACCGCGAGAGACTCTCCCGGCTCGGTGCCGAACCGTCGCACCAGCGGCTCCACCATGGTCGCGTCCGGCGATTCCGTCTCCAGTCCCTGGCTCCGGAGCGCTTCCAGGCCGCTTCGAATGGTCTTCTGTCGCGCGTTCTGCTTGGCCATCGTGTTACTCTTGCCACAGGCGCCAGGACAAGAAAGTGTCGGCGCGCGATTTCACGCAACGGCCTCGGCAAGGGTATCGCAAAACACCACGAAACTATGGGACCGGTTGCGCGCCGGATCTATGTGTTTGCCGATGGCGGTGGCCGCCTGCACCTTCGACAATCCTTGCCTGAAGTAGCCGTGCTTTTGCAGAACCCGCTCGAAAGCTTCCCAAGTGCCACCCGTGATCGCGTCGGGGTCCCGGTAGCGAGCTTGGCTCGAAATGCTCGGTGACACCCTCGGAAAAGCCGTGCATACAGCTTGCCAGTCACCGAAATACCACGCCTCGAGTTCTTCGATCGCGATCCTTGTTACCACCTGCCAGTCCGCACCGCCGGCAGCCCGTCTGGATCGAAGCCCGACACTCTTGCAAACATCCTCAAGCGTCGACTTGAGGTCCTTGCATGCGTCTCCGTCACGATCCACGACCACCACGACGCGGCAGTTGTCCGGCATCCATTTGGAATAACCTCTCAGGCGGTTCCCGATCTTTCGCAACAGCGCGTCCCTTGCCCGGGTATGGGTAAACCCCGAAGGTGCAATCCTCCGGCAGGATTTCTGGCAAGCAGGCGACCAGAAACGCTTCCATGGAACGTTCTTCCACGTGAAACTCAAAGTTGCAGGCGGGCATATCAGTGTCCGCCTGCGTCCCGCGTCGGCATCCCGCTTCCGGTAAGCGGGTCTCCCACTCCGAAATGCCCTTCCATCCAAAGATCGCCCAGTAGGGCGCCGGCGTCCATAAACGCCATGACCTTTTCGTTCCGGTCCAGGGCGTGACATCGCGTGTAGCCGGATTCGTCCCGCCACAACACTCGAACCTCGCGGGGACGCAGCGCGTCCAGGAAGAACGGCGAATGGGTGGTCACAAGAGTCTGCGTCATCTCGGCCGCCGCCCGGCACTCTTCCGCCAACCCGTAGAGCAGGCGGGGATGGAGGAAATTTTCCGGCTCCTCGATGCCGATGAAAGGCGGCGGGACTGGGTCGTTGAGCAACACCAGATAGGCGAGCATCTTGAGCGTACCGTCCGATGCAAAGCGGGCCAGAACCGGCTTCGAGAACGGGGCATCCTTGATCTGCAACAGCAGCCGTCCGTCCGGCATTTGATCCGCCGTCACCGTCTCGATCTTGGGAACTCTTTCCCGGAGTCTGTCGAAAATAAACTCCAAAGACTCCGGGTGCTCTTCGGAAAGGTACTGGATCACGTTGGCCAAGTTGTCTCCGGTCTTGCTCAGGCGTTCCTGCGGCCCCGCTTCCGGTTGTCCCCTCGCATCCTCGGACGACAGATAGGACACGTGCCATCCCATGATGAAATCGCGCAGCGCGACGACACGGGGATTCTCCGCCAACTGGCCTAGCGCGTTGACCGCGAGGGTATCGGGAGAACTCAGGGGAACCTCGATCCGCTCGTCCTCCGCGGCGGGTAGTTCGCCCGAGATGACCCGCCCGACGCCGTCGGCGTAGTCGAGAAACCGGAAGGGCGCGCCATAGCGATGCCGTTTCCATCTGAGCCATTCCCGCACCACGGCTGGCCTGCCGTTTCTCTCGTCGACTTCGAGGTGATAGGTGGTCATGGGCCTGCCCGGTTTTTCGCGATAGGCGATTTCGATCAGGGTCGGACCAAATTCATCGCGCGATTTCAACTCCCGGGCTCGACCGCGTTTCTCCCACGCGCGCCGTAAGCCGCTCTCGAAGCATTCGGCCAGAAAGGCGAAGACGTCGAATACCGTGGACTTTCCGCTGCCGTTCGGACCCAGCAGCACGGTAAGCGGCGTGAGGTGCCTTAGCTCGATATCTCTCAGCGCACGAAAATTCCGTACCTTGAGGCGCTCGATCCGAGGCGGTGTCTCGCCTTCCATCGTCATCGCGTGCATTTCTCTATTTCCATTGACCGAGGAATGTCGTCTACAGGAGGTCTGGGGCAAGAACCTCGATCTGGTCTTTCTCGCCTGTGGGAGCTTACCACAAATGAGCCGTGTTGTGTGCGCAAGAGATCGAGGCGGTGTAGGGAATCAACGCCGCGAACTCCTCCCCTGAGATCTCGCCGCAGGCAGTCATGCAACATGTCCGTGTGATCTACGGAGATAACGAACTGCCGGAGAAGGCGACTTGTAAAGAATTCTTACAAGTTCGTGCCGAAGGTGCGCGACCCCCTTCGGCGTCGAGTATTGACAGTATTGACTTGTCTCACCCTGCCCGCTAATTCAGATGGATCGGCGAACACGAAAGCACCCCCCGTAACAGAGTCCTTTTCCCGCTCGAATCCGGCAGTTCGGGATGCTGCAAGTGGCCTCGCTGTCTGGCGACGGCCACCTGCGTAAGTTTGCGGGAGGCGCAACGCTACCGATCGAGAAACGTTATTTCAGGAGGCAAACATGGCAGACGGCACGATCGACCAAACCAACGAAGGCGGCATCTCGCTTATCGAGCTCAATCACCCCCCGGTCAACTCTTACACCCACGAGATGTTGCGGGAGCTCGACAACGCGCTCCTGGCGGCCCGCTTCGACGACGACATCCACGTGATCGTGATCACGGGCAAGGGTGAGAAGTTCTTCTCGGCCGGCGCCGACATCAACATGCTCGGGACCCAGACCCTCTCCTACAAGTCGAACTTCGCGCTCCACGGGCACGAGGTGCTGATGCGCATGGAGAACACCCCCAAGCTGATCATCGCCGCGGTCAACGGCCATGCCATCGGCGGCGGCCTGGAGATCTCCATGGCGGCCGACATCCGCATCGGCAAGAAGGACGGCGGCCGCATGGGCCTGGCGGAGGTGAACCTCGGGGTCATGCCGGGCATGGGCGGCACCCAGCGTCTTCCGCGGCTGGTGGGCCGGGCCAAGGCCCTGGAACTCTGCGCCACCGGCAAGCAGGTGGCCTTCGAGGAGGCCCACGACATGGGGCTCCTCCACTATATCTACGAGCGCGACAGCTTCATGCAGGACGTGATGGACTACGCCAGACAGTTCGTGCCCCCCAACAAGGCCAGCATGGCGGTGGGCAAGATCAAGCGCGCCGTCCACGCCGGCATCGAGACCTCGTTGCCCGAGGGCCTGGCGTTCGAACGCGAGGTGCTCACCCAGACCTTCGCCAGCGAAGACGGCAACGAGGGCGTGACGGCCTACCTGGAGAAGCGGACGGCCAAGTTCAAGGGCCTGTAGACGAAAGACGCTCAAACGCCCCGGGTCGAGCGGCGCGGCTCTGCCCGGGTCATCGGACGAAACGTTCCAACCAACTTCAGAATCCGGAGGTATTACGCATGTCCAAGCTGTTGATCGGCGGCGAGCTCGTCGACGCCGTGAAGAAGGAAACCTACGAAGTGCGCAACCCGGCCACCGGCCAGGTCGTCGACCAGGCCGCCAAGGGCTCCGAAGAGGATGTCCGGCAAGCCGTGGACGCCGCCGAGACGGCCTTCAAGGAATGGTCGGACACCACCCCCGAAGACCGCGGAAAAGCCCTGGAGAGCGCCTGCGAGCTCATCCAGGAACGCAGCAAGGACATCGCGGCGCTCCTGACCCAGGAGCAGGGCAAGACGCTGTTCGAGGCCGGGCTCGAGATCCATCACCTGATTCACGGCCTGGAGTTCTACGCCGGACTGGCCTCCAAGGTGCGCGGCTCGCACGTGCCGCTGCCGCAGAAGAACGCCTACGGCATGGTGGTGCGCCAGCCCATCGGCGTGTGCGGCGCCATCGTGCCTTGGAACTTCCCGCTGACACTCATGGGCACCAAGGTAGGTCCGGCGCTGGCGGCCGGCAACACCATCATCGTCAAGCCCGCCTCCACCACCCCGCTGGCCACCGCGCTGTGCATGGAGCTGATCGCCCAGGCCACCTATGCCGGGGGCAAGAAATCGCTGCCCGCGGGCACGGTGAACTTCGTCAGCGGACCGGGCGGCTCGGTGGGCGAGGAGTTGTTGAGCAACCCCCGCATCCGCCGCATCGCCTTCACCGGCTCCACCCCCATCGGCCGTCACGTCATGGAGGTGGCGGGGCGGGAGATCAAGCGCGTCACGCTGGAGCTCGGCGGCAGCGACCCCATGATCGTCATGGAGGACGCCAACGTCGACATGGCGGTGAAGATGGCCGACATCGGACGCTACTTCAACTGCGGGCAGATGTGCCTCGGAGTGAAGCGCCTCTTCGTGCACGAGTCCGTTGCCGAGGACTTCGTGAGCAAGCTGGCGGCGGGCCTCCAGAAGAAGGCGGTGGGCGACGGCATGAAGAAGGAGAGCCGCATGGGGCCGCTCCACGTCGACTACCAGCGCACCGAGGTGGAGGAGCAGGTGGAGGACGCCAAGGCGCGCGGCGCCAAGGCGGTGGCGGGCGGCGCCCGGCCGGAAGGCGACGAGTTCAAGAACGGCCACTTCTACCTGCCGACGCTGCTCACCGACGTCCCGGACGACGCCCGCATCGCCACCGAGGAGTGTTTCGGCCCGGCCCTGCCGGTGTTCACGTTCAAGGACCTGGACGAGGCCATCGAGCGCGCCAACGCCTCCGAGTTCGGCTTGGGCTCGTCCATCTGGACCAGCAACATGGTGTACGCCAACAAGGCCATCGACAGGCTCGAGGCCGGCAACGTGTGGGTGAACTCGCTCCACTACGGCTACGACGAGCTGCCCTTCGGCGGCGTCAAGTCCAGCGGCGTGGGCCGCGAGCACGGCCCGGAGGCCCTGGACTACTACCTGGAGCCCAAGGGCGTGGTGGTCGTCAACGTGTAGACGGCAAGGACCCGAGGCCATGAACGGGTGTCACTGTGTGAGACGGTGGCACCCGTTTTGGTATTGACGGACCGAACACCATCGGCTGATGCAAGCGCCCGGAAATTTGTTCGATTCCCGACCCGGCAGCAGGAACCTGCGCCCGCTGCGCCACCTCGTCCGGTACCTGAGACCCTACCCCGGACTGTTGATCCTGACGATCCTGTCCCTGCTCACGGCGGCGGTGACGACGCTCGTCCTCCCCATCGCGGCCCGGCAGATCCTGGAAATCGGCTTCGCCGACGAGAACCGGGCACTGATCGGCCGGCATTTTCAACTGCTGCTCGGGGTCATCGCCGTCCTGGCGGTGGCTTCCGCCGGCCGTTTCTATTTCGTCGCCAGAATCGGAGAGCGCGTGGTCGCGGATATTCGCAAGCAGATCCACGCGCATGTGATGGGCATGAACCCCACCTTCTTCGAGGTGACCCGCACCGGCGAGATCCTCTCACGCCTCACCACCGACACCACGCTGATCCAGACGGTCATCGGCTCCGGCGCCTCCATGGCCCTGCGCAACCTGCTGATCTTCACCGGCGGGTTCGTCATGCTCATCGTCACGAGCCCACAGCTCATGGGCGCGGTGGTGGTGTTGATCCCGCTGGTGCTGCTCCCCATCCTGGTGCTGGGCCGGAGGGTACGGCGGCTGTCCCGGTTGAGCCAGGACCGGGTGGCGGACACCAGCGCGCTCGCCGGGGAGAACCTGGACGCGGTGGAGACCGTCCAGGCGTTCACCCAGGAACGCACCGAGGAGGACCGCTTCGCCGCGGCCACCGAGGCTGCCTACCACGCCGCGCTGGTGCGCATCCGCAACCGGGCGCTGCTCGTCTTCCTGGTGATCACGCTCATGTTCGGCGGTGTCGTGGGCGTGCTGTGGCTGGGAGCGGAGGCCGTGCTGACCGGCCGCATGTCCGCCGGCGTCCTGATCCAGTTCGTGTTCTACGCGATCTTCGTGGCCGGCTCGGCCGCGAGCCTGAGCCAGGTCTGGGGCGAGGTGCAGCGCGCCGCCGGCGCCACGGAGCGTTTGATGGAGCTCCTGCAGGCGCGGCCGGCCGTCACCGCGCCGGCGACGCCCCTGCCCCTGCCCGACCCGCCCCGCGGCAGCGTCATCCTCGACGCCGTGGAGTTCGGCTACCCGTCCCGGCCCGGTGAGCTTGCGCTGGACGCGTTCTCCCTCGCCATCGAGCCCGGCGAAACGGTGGCCCTGGTGGGTCCGTCCGGGGCCGGCAAGAGCACAGTCTTCAAGTTGCTGCTGCGATTCTACGACCCCGCGGGGGGATGCATCCGACTGGACGGGGTGGACCTGCGGGAGGCGGATCCCCAGGCGGTGCGGAGCCGTATCGGGCTGGTACCCCAGGAAACGGTCATCTTCTCGGCCAACGCCAGGGAGAACATCCGCTACGGGCGGCCGGCGGCCACCGACGCCGAAGTAACGGCGGCCGCCGGCGCCGCCTTCGCCGACGACTTCATCCGGGGCCTGCCGCAACGCTACGACACCTTCCTCGGCGAGAAGGGTCTGCGCCTTTCCGTCGGCCAGCGCCAGCGCATCGCCATCGCCCGGGCCATCCTCAGAGACCCGGCCGTCATGCTGCTGGACGAGGCCACCAGCTCACTGGACGCGGAGAGCGAGCACCTGGTGCACGAGGCGCTGGAACGCCTCATGGCCAACCGCAGCACTCTGATCATCGCCCACCGCCTCGCCACGGTGCTCAAGGCCGACCGCATCGTGGTCATCGACCAAGGCCGCATCGTCGCCACCGGCACCCACGAGGCCCTGATGAGCGGCGGCGGCCTGTATGCCAGGCTGGCTTCGCTGCAGTTCGCGCCGGAGGCGTGAGCGGCCTGCACGAGCCCGTTCTTCCGGCGCTGTCGCGGACGGGGATTGGATGTTCGTCGCTCCAGGATCCCCCTCGTAATCTCCAGGAGGAAAGAAAATGGAGCAGCGTTTGAGCATCGTCACCCTGGGGGTACAGGATCTTCAGCGAGCCCGAAGGTTCTACGAGACCCTCGGCTGGCGTGTCGCAACCCAGGAAAACGCCGATTCCATCGTCTGTTTCACGCTCAACGGAATCGGTTTTGCCCTCTATCCACACGAGAAGCTCGTTGAAGACATCGGCCTGCCCGGCTTGAGTGGCGAGACGACGGGTGCGGTCACTCTGGCCTACAACGTCCGAGCACGCGAGGACGTGGCCGCGGTCCTCGACGAAGCCGAACGCGCCGGCGGCGCCATCGTCAAGCCGGCGCAGGATGTCTTCTGGGGCGGCCATTCGGGATACTTCAAGGATCCCGATGGGCATCTGTGGGAAGTTGCCTGGAACCCCTTCTCGCCGCTCGACGACGATGGAAGCTTCGCCTGGTAGAAGAGTTCGGGTCTCGAACGGGCCAGACCTGGTTTGCTAGTTGGAACTTTCGATGGCGCGGAACACGGCGTCGCGGACCTTGTCGTAGTCCGCAGGGACGTCGATGGGGGTGTTGCGGTGCCGGGACGCCACTTCCTCGAGGCGTCCCTCGTGGTACTTGATCTTGAACTCGGGGAACTTGAGCCCGTTGGCGGTGGAGATGACCACCACCCGGTCCTGCCTGCCGATGACGCCGCGGTCCACGAGCTTGAACAGCGCGGCCAGCGCCACGCCGGTGTGGGGGCAGTTGAACAGGCCGGTGCGGTCGGCGCGGGCGGCGGCGTCGGCCAGTTCGTCCTCGGTGGCCTGCTCCACCACGCCGCCGAAGTACTGGAGGGCGCGGATGGCCTTCTGGACGCTTACCGGGTTGCCGATCTGGATGGCGCTGGCCAGAGTGGGCCGGGCTTGCACCGGCTCGAACTCGTCGAAACCCTTGAGGTAGCTGCGGTAGAGAGGGTTGGCGCGTTCGGCCTGGGCGCATGCGATCCGCGGCAGCTTGGAGATCATGCCCAGGTCGTGCATGAGCTTGAAGCCCTTGCCCAGGGCACTGACGTTGCCCAGGTTGCCGCCCGGGATGACCACCCAGTCCGGCACCTGCCAATCGAACTGCTGCACCAGCTCCATGCTTACGGTTTTCTGCCCCTCCACCCGGAGCGAGTTCATGGAGTTGGCCAGGTAGATGTTGTGGCGCGTGCACAGCTCCCGCACCAGCTCCATGCAGCCGTCGAAGTCGCTGTCGATGGCCAGGGTGACGGCGCCGTGGGCGATGGGCTGGATGAGCTGCGCGGTGGAAACCTTGTTCTTGGGAAGAAACACGACGGCGCGTATGTTGGCCACGGCACAGTAGGCGGCCAGGGCCGCGGAGGTGTCGCCGGTGGACGCGCACGCCACCGCCGGGATCTCCACCCCTTCCGAGATCATCTGGCGCACCATGGACACCAGCACGGTCATGCCCAGGTCCTTGAAGGAGCCGGTATGGCTGTTGCCGCACAGCTTGACCCAGAGGTCCTCGACGCCGATCTCCTTGCCCAGGCGCTCCGCCCAGAAGAGATTGCTGCCCCCTTCCAGGGTCGACACCACGTTGGGGTCTTCCACGTCGGGACAGACCATCTCGCGCTTGCCCCAGACCGAGCTGCCGTAGGGCCACCGGTTGCGCATCAACCGCTGGTCGAAGAGGTCGCGCCAGTATTGCGGCGTCTTCTTCCGCAGCAACTCCAGGTCGTGGCGCACCTCCAGGAGATTGCCGCAGCGCGGACACGCGTACATGATCTCCTTGAGGCTGTAGCGCCCCGGGCAGCCGGCGATGCACTGGAACCACGCCCGGTATGGATCGGGTGGAGCCGCCTGGATCTTCTGCGCCTGCATGACTCGTCCTCTACTGCCAACGATACGTCGTGTAGGGGCGGGTTTCAAACCCGCCCTACAACATCGTACGACGCCCCTGACGGTCCGTTATTGCCGGATAGCCGCGTTCTGCTCCGCGCTGGGGAAGACGAGCGACTTGATGACCACGGGCACCGCCCCCGAGGAGGGGATCAGCGCGCCCACGTCGATGTAGTCGAACTCCTGCAGCGCGATGCCGTCCACCGAGATGATGGGCTTGTCGAGCTTCATCTCCTCCTTGAAGTGCAAGCCCAGGATGCCGCCGATGTCGCCGTCGTTGACCAGGAGCAACGGGTGCCCCTTGTCCAGAATGGGCTTGAGGCCCTCCGCCACCGCGCCGCAGAAGCCCTGCAGGCGGGCGAAGGTGGCGGATCCCTCCCAGTGGAACGCCAACGCCACCGGCTGGCGGCCGTCCTGGAGGTCCAGGCGCCGCAGCGCGTTGTCGATGGCGCCGATCACCTCGGCGGGATCGATGTCGTCGCCCCACTCGAAGTCGATGCGCACCACGGGGACGTTCCGCACCGGCACCGCGTCCGGGGGTGAGATAAAGATGGTGCTGCCGCTCACCTGGATGGTGTACTGGGAAGCGCCGATGACGGTGGCGCGGATGCGCGCCGCGGGCTCCAGGATGGGAACGCCCAGTCCCTCCACCCGCCGGCGGATCTCCCTGCCCAGGATCGCGCCCATGTCGCCGTAGCCGTTCTCGGCGTGGCCGTAGATGAACTCGGACACGCCGCCCGAGAAAGTCACGGCGTCGACCTTGCCCCGGTACGACAGCGGCGGAAGGCGGAGCAGCTCCCGGGTTTCGTCGGTCAGCTCCTGCTGGTTGACCACCTCGAACAGGCGGTCCGCCATCTCCGAGGCAATGGCCTCCAGGGTCTGCTCGTTCATGGACTGGCCAAGCTCCAGCTCGACGCCCACCTTGCCGCCGTGACGCCTGCCTGCCTCCTCGATCCGGACAACGGTGTTGCCGCCGTCCATGGCCAGCAGCCGGGCGCCCACGTCGATGGCGGTCACCTCGCGCACCCTGCCGCCGGCGCACACCGCTATCTTGCTGGTGCCGCCGCCCACGTCGATGTTGAGCACCACCCCTTCCTCGCGGCCCGAGCGCGCCACCGCGCCGGAGCCGTGGGCGGCCATGGTGGTCTCGAGCCCGTCGCCAGCGGTGACCGACACGAACCGGCCCGCCTCCTCGGCGAACAACTCGGCGATGGCGCGAGAGTTGCGCCGGCGCACGGCCACGCCGGTAAGGATCAGGGCGCCGGTGTCGACGTCCTCGCGCTTGAGCTCGGCGCGCTCGTACTGCTCGTTGATGAAGCGCTCCAGGCGCTCCATGTCGATGGTCAGGTCGTCGGTGTAGGGCGTGAGCAGAATCTCCGATTCGCTCAGCACGATGCGCTTCTTGACGACGTAGCGGGTGCCTTCCTGGCTCAACTCGAGACGCGAGAACACCAGGTGGGACGTGGACGAACCGATGTCCACGCCCACGCTGGTGAGCTTGATCTCGTCTTCGTCTACGATGTGCCGGCCGGAACCGGTGAAGCCGAGGGATCCTGTGTCGGCCACGGCCCTAGGCTTCCGGCTGATAGATCTCGGCGGGCATCTTGGACTTCATGCCCTCCTTGGCCAGGGTCTCCTCGAACTCCTTGCGCAGGAACGGATCCTCGTCACGATAGGCGATGGCGGTGCCGCCGTCCTTGATCTCGATGGCGCCGTAGTCGATGGCCTTCTCGCCGGGCCGGCCGCGCTCGCGCCCGGGCGCGTTGGGGCCGAACCACGCCGACAGCCGCAACGGCTCGGCGCTCACGCCGAAGTGGGCATGGAACCAGTTTCCGCCCATGGGAGCCGCGCTCACCATGCCGACGGGCTCGTAGTCCTGCCGCCGCACCCCTTCCGCCTTGCCGTCCTTCCACGGCGTGGGGCCCAGGGTGGAGGGCCAGGTGTAGGTGTAGCCCTTGCCCTTGACACAGATGAGCACGGCGGCGGAGCCGTGGGCGTGGGCCTTGGAGTAGCGGCCGGTCTCGTGCTGGCCGATCCACAGGTAGAAGCTGTTGCCCACCATGTGCGGCTCGATGCGGCGGTAGCCGGGCGAGCGGCGGTTGTCCAGCGGCAGCTCGCAGGTGACGATGTCCGGGATGATGTTGGTCTGGCGCATGGCCAGCCCGCGCACCGGGTCGGGTTCGATCTCCTCGTTGGGCTTGTAGTAGTCCTCGGTCTCCTCGTAGCGGTCGGTGAAGGTGTACGGGCAGTTGAAGATGAAGTCCGTATTGTTGAACAGGTTCATGATGTTGGGCGCCGTGGTGCCCGCCAGCAACAGCGCCGGGCTGGAGGTGGCATTGACGATGCGGTGGCTGGCGTTCATCGGGATGGCGAACAGCGACCCCTGCTGCCACTCGAAGGTATGCTTCCTGCTGCTGCCCTCCGCCCACACCTCGGTGGTGCCGCGCCCCTCCACCACGAAGTACTGCTCTTCGTAAAGATGCTTTTCCTCGTTCAGCGCGCCGGCGCCCGGAACCTCGACGACGTAGGAACCCCAGAGGCCCTCGGTCCCCAGGAGTTGGATGAAGCTGGCATTGCCGCCGAGCCGCTTCCACATCTTCCTGGGCAGGTTCTGGACTTTCTCCACCCCGATGTCCCGGTAGACAGGAATCTCCTGCTCTTCCATGAAGGTGTCATAGGCGGTGTTGGGCCGAAGGAACTTCCCGTAGCCCGCTTTCTGCATCTCGCCCGTGGGCTCCTGCCACTTCTCTTTTCCGTTGCCAGCCATAAAAGGTGCCTCCCTGAACTGTGTTTGGTGAGCCACTCAATATAGACAATCGAGTTCCGACCGTCCAGGGTCGGCCGGGCCCCAGGGAACGTATGCCATCTTTCTGCGCACCCCAACCCTAAAGTTCCGGTCCGGACCACCGATTCATTAAAGAGTCGGACAGTCAAACACGGAAAGGAGAACCAAACATGCTGTTTCACGACAACTTCAATCAGGGCCGGCCCGTAGCGATACCGTGGGTGCTCGACCCCCACGATGACGATCTTGAGCTGGAAATCCACGGATGCGGCTGCGGCTGTGCATGCGCGTGCGGCTGCAACTGCGCATGCGCGTGCAGCGACGCCGGCGGCGAGGATGACTCCGGTGAGTGCACGGACGATCTCTCGGACCAGCTAGGGAGCGGCTGACAGCGACGCAAGGGGCGTCTTTACCCCTCGGTCATCATAACCGCGATGTTGCCCACGTGACGCTTTGCGATGAACGCTTGCTGGGCGGCGGCCAGCTCCTGCAAGGGGTAGGTCGCCGCCAGCACAGGTTTGATCTCGCCGCGTTCAATGTAGCCTACAAGGTCGGTGAAAACACCGGGTGGCGGCACGGTAGCCCCGGCGAAAACGAGGTCACGCAGGTAGAAGGCTCTAAGGTCGAAGCGGACGACAGGACCGGCGATGGCTCCGGCGCAAACGTACCGTCCGCCGCGAGCCAGCGCCGCAATCAATTGCGGCCAGATCGGGCCGCCCACGACATCGGCCGCCACCGTCACCTCTTCGGTGCCGGCGACCTCTTTCAGGGCGGCCTTCAGGTCTTCGGGCCCTCGCGGCAGCACATGATCGGCGCCAAGGGCCTTGACCGTCGCGGCCTTGTCTTCACCGCAGAGCGCGACGGTTTCGGCACCGCGGCGCCGGGCCAACTGGACGAGGGCGGAGCCGACGCCGCCGGATGCGCCGGAGATGAGAACGCAATCGCTCGACCCGACCTCGGCGCGGTTCAACATGTACTCCGCAGTCAGGTAGGACGTCGCGAAGGTTGCCAATTCTGCGTCGGAGAGGTCGCTGTCGACGGCGTGAACATTCCGGGCGTCGGCTATCGTGTAGTCGGCGAAGCCGCCGTCGCATTCGGAGCCGAAGTAGCCGCACTTCTCGCGATCGAGCGGATCGCTCCAGTCCCTCAGCCACGGGTCTACCAGCACCCGTTTGCCCAGAAGCGAAACGTCGCATCCACGACCCAGGGAGACCACCTGTCCACAGACGTCGGCGCCCTGAATCCGGGGAAGCGCGACTGGCTTGCCGCCCCAGGCCGCGTCGGCGTCGCCAGCGCCCTGGGGCGCGTCGCCGGTTGTGCCGCCGGAGACTCCGGCCGAGTACCACCCCGTCCTCGTATTGACGTCGGTGTTGTTGAGCCCGCAGGCCGCTACCTGGATGAGAACCTGGCCGATTCCTGGAAAGGGACGCGGCCAATCTTCCCGAAAGCTCAGATGGTCGAGACCCCCATGCGCTGTCAGCACCACGGCACGCATGGCGCCGGGCAGTTCAGACGGTCCGGCGATCGATGGACTGAAGGTGCTACCGGCGGACATTTGTGGAAAACACTCCGGGGATGACTCTTCCCGAGGAGCGTTGCCCTGGTTCAATCGGAGCAGTCGAGCCCGGCCGCCGCGATTCCCACCCTGGCGATGTCCTCATCCTCGTCCGAGGTCCCGCCGCTCACGCCCACCGCCCCCACCACGTCGTCTCCGTCGCGGATCAGCAGGCCGCCGGCGGCGGGCACGACCTTGCCGTCGGCCAGGGCCGTGAGGGCGGCGAGGAAGGTCGGGCGCTCGTTGAGGCGGTCGGCGATGGAGCGGCTGGAGCCGCCCATGCCCAGGGAGCCCCAGGCCTTGCCGATGGCGATCTGCGGGCGCAGGATGCTGGCGCCGTCCTCGCGCTTGAAGGCCTTGAGATGGCCGCCGTCGTCAAGCACGGCCACGGCCATGGGCCGGAGTTCCAGCCGGCGAGCTTCGGCCAGGGTTTCGTCGACGATGATGCCCGCCTTTTCAAGGCTCAGTCTTGAGCTGCCTCGTGCCAAGAGTCACCTCCTCTTCCTTCGCTTGCTTCTCTTCCGCCTCTCGGGGGTCTGCCGCTTTCACGGCCGCCCGGTTCTCCACCTGCAGCGGCAGCTGTCCCTGCTTGGTCTCACCCCAGTAGACGGTGCGGTGCGGGAACGGTATCTCGATGCCGCGCTCGTCAAACGCCTTCTTCAGACGACGGTTGTACTCGCGGCCGATGCGCCATTGCTGGCTCGGCCGGGTCTTGAGGCGCCCGCGTACGATTACGGCGGAATCCTCGAACCGGTCCACGCCCATGATCTCGATGGGCTCCAGCATATCCCGGCGGAACTGTGTGTCCTGGCGCATGGACTCATCCACTTCCTTCATCACCGCCACCACCTCGTCGGTATCCTCACGGTACCCAACCCCCACGTCCAGGAGGTAGCGGGAGAAGTCCTTGGTCATGTTCTCGACGTGCTCGATGGTGCTGTTGGGCACGAAGTGCACGTTGCCGCCCAGGTCGCGGATGCGCACGGAGCGTAGCGTGACCTTCTCCACCACGCCCGTGACCCCGCCCACGTCCACCACGTCGCCGGCGCCCACGCTTCCTTCCGTGAGGATGAACAGGCCGTTGATGATGTCCTTGATGAGCGACTGGGCGGCGAAACCCACGGCCAGTCCGAAGATACCGACACCCGCCAGAAGCGGTCCAGTCTCCACCCCCACCAACTGCAGGATCAAAAGGAACCCCACCAGCACCACCAACAGCTTCACGGACGTCTGCGCCAGCGGCGCCAGCGTCTGGAGTTTTCGCCCCGCCTCCCGGCTGCCGACACGGTCCAGGATCCTCGGCCGCAGGAGCGAGAGCACGGTAGCGTTGCTGAGGCGCACGAGGCCCACCCCGGCCGCGATCACCAACGCGATCAGCGCCGCCCTCGCCAGCACCGTCCTGCCTGCCGACGTGCCGAAGAACTGCACAACCGAGACGCCCCATGTCTCCAACAAGACAGCCGCGGCCAGGATGCCCAGCGGCAAATCCACCAGCGTGAACAACAGAGCGGCGTGCTCCGCGCCGGACCGGCTGCCCTCCGGCTCCGGTACGCCGCTACTAGTCGTGATTCTTTTCCACACGGCTCGGACGGCGCTCTTCAGATAGAACGAGAACAGTAGGGCCACAAGCAACAACAGGCCGGAGGCCATGATCCTCTGCCAGATGAACTGCGACGCGTACTGATAGCCCACCAGGTTGAGGACGATGGTGCCGGCCAGCACCGCGATGACCACCAGGTGAACCAAGGGCCATACCGACCAAAGGAACCCCTCCTGCGAGCGGCTGTGACGGAGGACGCACTGCATGAGAGCGCCGCGCCGGCTGAACCCGACCGCCGCCAGCGCCAGCACCACCAGGGCGAAAGCAATCATCAGCAGCCGGGCCAGCGCCAGGCTTGCCGCCACATCCTCTCCCGGAGCGTTCAGGACCACGTAGCGCGGAACCAGCAACACGAACGCTGCCACACACCCTGTCAGGATCGCCGTCCGAAGCAGCCGTCCGGCTTCCGGGGTCAAGCCCCAACGGCGCTCGCCGTGGCCGTCCGCCCGGAAAACCGCCCCACCGAATAGTGCGACCCAGAGGACCAGCGCGACGAGTTGTAGCGCCCCGGCCAGCGCCGCGCCGAGGGAGTCGTTCTGCGACAGGCCGAACTGCGGCAGCGACAAGGTGACGAGGATAACGTACGCGGGCAATATCGCGGTACGGCCGGCCAACAGCAGCGCCACCCGATATGCCGGCACATCGGGCCCGCGGGCTCTATGATCTTCCACCCGCGCCGAAAGGGACCTGCCCGCTCGCGCCGCCAGCAATGGGACGAAGGCGAACAACAACACAGCCGCAGCCCACGGCCACCACGAGGCGGCAAACCGGATCTGGGCGATTTGCCGTTCCTGATCGAGCCATCGGTAGACCCGACCCAACAGTACGACGGCGCCGTCCGCGGCCTGCCCGAACAGCGCCCAGTTGGGTGGAAACAGCCCTATGGGCTCCCGGTTCCGCAGCCACAGCATCCTGCCCAAGACGAACGTGTAGAGGCTCTCGAGCTGATCCTCCCGCTCGCGCGCGAGGTCGGCCAGGCGCGTCGCACTCTCCGCCAACTCGTTAAGCACACGCTCCTGTCCCTGCAACGCATCCTTGCGGTCGCGAAGCAGGTCGTCGAGTCGCGCGCTCAGCGCCGCCGTCGGCTGCCCCTCCGCCGACAGCGCCCGCGCATAGTCCCGCGCATCGGAGTCGACCCGGAACAACTGCGTGCCCAACTCGAACAGGGCTTGCCGGTACTCGCGAAGGAGCCGGCGCAACGACTCTTCATCCGTGGACCGGACCGGGCTCCGCTGGCCTCGGTGACGGAACTTTTCGAGCTCCACCTTGATGTGGCGCGCCACCCAGTCACCGGCGCCGTAACGCTCCACCAGGTCGACCAGCCGTTCCTTGTTGCGCACGTCCTGGGCGGTGAGCCGCTCCTGCTCGGCAAGCTCGGTCCGTATGCGCTGTAGCTCCCTGCGGCGCCCAAGGGTTTCCTTCTGTACCTTCAGCACCCCCAGCTCGAGGGTCTTGAACAGGCTATCGACCCGCGAGGCGGTCTCCGTGAGATGTTCCTCGACGATGGCGATGCGGTCATCGAGCACCGCCTCCTCGAAATCGAGGCTTGCCGGCGTGTCCGCTACGGACCGCGGACGGGTCTCCGTCGGCTGATCGGGCTCCGGCGCCGACCGGGCGGTGGGCGGAGGCGGCGGCTCTTCCACGGGCTCCGCCGGCGGCACCGGCGCCTGTGGAGCCTCCGCCGCCTGCGCAGGCGCCTCCGGCTCCTCGGTTCCGGGTGGCGTCTGGCCGAAGCCGGGCAACACACCGAGGCCCGCCACAGCCATCACCACCGACACCATCAGGGCCGCGGTCAAGAATCTCGTTCTCATTTCGGCTTCTCGGAACGTCCGAACATCCGCGAGTCGGAGGAGCGGCGCAACACCGGAAACAACGCTCCTCGCGCCGCATCCCTCGATCTGCTAGCTAGTGTGTCTACTGTCTTGCAACCTACTTTACCACTCGCCCACGATTCATGACATCGCGCGGTAACGCACTGCTCCTGGCCACGTGCCTGCTCGTCACCTGCACGACCGGCGCCGCCAGCCGCATCTTCGCCATCTCGCTGCCGTCGGTCGCCGACGGCCTGGGAACCGACATGGTGGGCATCTCATGGGCGCTCATCGCCTTCCAGCTGGCCACCGCCGCGCTTTCGCTGGTGTTCGGACGCGTCGGGGACGTGTACGGGCGCCAGACCGTCTACATCTGGGGCATCGTGCTCTTCACCGTAAGCTCGCTTCTGTGCGGCCTTTCCGGTGACATCCTGCAACTCATCTTCTACCGCGTGCTCCAGGGCGTCGGCGCCGCCATGATGCAGGCCCAGGGCCGCGCCCTGGCCATGGACGCGTCCACCGAGGAGTCCAGGGGACGCGTGCAGGGGTACATGACCACGGCGCATCACAGCGGCTTCCTGGTCGGCCCGGGCGCGGGCGGATTCATCATCCAGTACATCCACTGGCGCGGCGTCTTCTTCTTCCTCGTCCCCCTGGGAGCCGTCGCCACCGCCATGGCGCTGGGCTTCCGCCGGCGCCAGGGCAGCACGGTCACGAAACGAACGGACAACGGACGCCCGGCCATCGACTATCTCGGCGCCGCGTTGCTGGTGGCCGTCACCCTGGCGTTGATGGGCGTCCTCGACCGCCAGATCATGGGAACCTTGACCCCGGCATGGCGCGCGGGCGCCGTCGCGGCCTTCGCGGCCTTGGCCGCGGGTTTCCTGTGGCGCGAGAGCCGGGCGGCGAGCCCCATCCTGAGCCTGGCGCTGTTCCGGATCCGGATGTTCGCCTTCAGCACGGTGGCGATGCTGCTGGTCTCCATCGTCAACACGCTCCACGTCTACCTGCTGCCGTTCTACCTGCAGGACGTGCTGGGGCTGGCCCCCGCGTTCATGGGCATCCTGTTCCTCAGCGCGCCAATCGTCGCCGCCGCGCTGTCGCCGGCGGGCGGCATCATCGCAGACAAGGTCGGGCCGCGCATACCGGCCACCGTGGGAGCCGCGATGTACGCCGGAGCATCCTTCCTGGGGGTCTGGTTCGCGGCGGGTTCGCACTGGATGCAGCCGACGCTGGTGCTGGTGCTGGTGGGACTGGGCAGCGCGCTCTTCTTCCCGCCCAATCACACGGCGCTGATATCGTCCGTGCCGCCGGAGCACCGGGGGGTGGCCACCGGCACCCTCTACACCATGTTCGGCCTGGGGAACGTCTTCGGCGTCACGGTGGGCAACTTCCTCATGACCGTGGCCTTCCGCATGCACTCCGGCAATCCGGAGGCGTTGCCCGCGGCCGCGGACCGGGCGCACTTCGTGCTCGCGCTCCAGGACACCTTCCTGGTCACCACGGGCATCGCCCTGGCGGCGGTGGCGTGGTCGCTGCTGCGGGGCGGCAGGTCTACAGGAGCCGGTTCGGCAAGTTGATGAAGGTGCTCATCTCGGTCGGCAGCACGGCCGGCGGCGCCTTGCACACGTGGGCCGGCGTGATCTGGTCGATGCTGGTCACCCCCAGGAGGCCCATGGCGATGATGATCTCGTTCTCCAGGAGCTGCAAGGCGCGCACCAGGCCTTCATGACCCCCCGCACCCAGGGCCCAGCCCTGGAGCTTGCCGATGGTCACGGCCTTGGCGCCCAGCGCCACTGCCTTGAGCACGTCGGTGCCTCTCAGAAAGCCGCCGTCGATGACGACCTCGGCCTTGCCGTCCACGGCCTCGACGATCTCCGGGAGCATGTCCATGGTCCCCTGCCCCGCGTCGAGCTGGCGGCCGCCATGGTTGGAGATGTAGATGACGTCCACGCCGTGGTCGAGAGCGATGCGTGCGTCCTCGGCGGTGGCCACGCCCTTCAGCAGGAACGGCAGGCCGGCGATCTCCTTGATGGCGTCCATGGTCTTCCAGGTGAGCTTGGCCTGCCAGAGACGGTCCTGGTTGGCGGCCTCGCGCCGCTTGCTGGGCGGCAGCCAGCGGTTCATCAACTGTCGCTCCCGGTTGCTGTAGTGGGCGGAATCCACGGTGAGGCACAGAGCCTTGTACCCGGACTTCTTGACCCGTCCCAGAATCTCCTCGATCCAGTCCAGGCCGCCGCGGATGTAGAGCTGGAATATCTTGTCCGACGGGGTAGCGGCGGCGGTCTCTTCGAGGGCGGGCTGGGTGACGGAGCTTACGAAGTTGACGGTGCCGAACTCGTTGGCGGCCTTGGCGGCGGCCACGGCGCCTTCCGGAGTGATCTGCTGCAGCGATCCGATGGGGGCCAGCATGACGGGAATGCGCAGCTTGTGGCCGAGCACGGTGGTGGAAGTGTCCACCTCGGAGACGTCCACGAGCACCCGCGGACGAAGGGCCAGCGAGTCCAGGGCCAGCCGGTTGCGGCGCATGGTGGTCTCCGACTCGCTGCCGCCGCTCAGGTAGTCCCACACGGGCTGGGGCAGGTTGCGCCGGGCCTGTACGACGATCTCCTGATTGCTCACGTATTGTTCATACATCGCGATTTCCTTTCGGCGAACGGCGCAAGGGCGCAACGGTGGGAGTCCGCATCCGTAGCGGACCCCCACCCGTATCGTCGATCAACTACCTGCAGCCCGTGGGGGCCTGCGTCGCGGTGGACCTCCGTAGGGGCGACCCGCCGGTCGCCCCTACACAGACAGGCTACCAGTCCCGGCCCGGCTGGAACTTACTTGCCCCGCTTCGGGAAGAGCTTCGGCAGGTACTCGTTGGTGTAGACCGCCTCCACCGCAGTCTTCTTCGGGAGCTTCATGTGCGTGGTGATCAGGTCGTTGGTGAACACCATGCGCGGCTTGGTCATGTGGCCGATGCCTTCCTTCAAGGCGTTCTCGGACAGCAGCGAGTCCACCGCGATGTCGAAATGCTTCCGCGCCAGGTCCGGGCTGATGGCCGGGTTGTGCTTGATGAAGATGTCCACGGCCTCCTGCGGGTTCTCCACCGACCAGGCGATGCCCTTGTAAGTGGCCGCCAGGAACCGCTTCACCAGATCCGGCTTGTTCTTGAGGGTATCCCCGGACACCATCAGGCCGTTGCCGTAGGTGGCCATGCCGTGGTCGGCGAACAGCAGGTACAACGGCTTCTTGCCGACCTTCTGGGCGGCCGCGTCCAGCGTCGGCTTCTCGGTGTAGAAGATGAGGATGGCGTCCACGCGTCCGGCCAGGAGGCTCGGGACGGTGGCGGGCACCGTCATGTTGATCCACTTGACCTTCTTGTTGTCGAACTTGTTGATGTTGGCGAAGGCCGGGAAGATGACCCGCGCGGCGTTGGCCTCCGGCGAACCGATCGTCTTTCCTTCGATATCCGCCGGCTTGGTGATCTTGTTTCCCACCAGCGTGGCCAGGGTCTCCAGGGTCTTGTCGTGGACCATGCCGACCATCTTGAGATCGGCGCCCCGCGACAGGGCCGCGATCATGTTGCCCACGGACGCGAAGCCGAAGTCGTCGGTGCCCGAGGCGATCCGCTTCACGGTGTCGCCGGAGCCGAAGCCTCGGGTCATCTGCACGTCGAGGCCCGCTTCCTTCCAGAACCCCTTGTCGATGCTCACGTAGTACATGGCGTGCTTGCCGTAGGGGATCCAGTCCAGCGCGAACTTGACCTTGTCCATGGCCGAGGCGCTGCCGGCGCCTGCCGCGTACAGCAGAAAAATCGCAAGCGCGATGAATGTGCGTTTCATTTCGTATACCTCCCCGCGTTAGAGTGTGTTTACAACTACCTACAGATACTGCAGCCCGATGGTCTTTCCCACCTGCCTGACGCACTCGGTGAACTCCGCCGACAACCGCATTTCCGGGGTCCGGGGCCGTGGCAGCCCAACGTCGATGATGTCGGTGATACGGCCCGGACGGGGCGTCATCACCAACACCCGGTCGGCCAGGAAGACCGCTTCCGGTATGCTGTGGGTGATCAGCAGACTGGTCTTCTTCTTTTCGCTCCAGATGCGCTGAAGCTCCATGTTCATCTCACCCCGGGTCATGGCGTCCAGGGCGCCGAAGGGCTCGTCCAGCAGCAGCAGCGAGGGGTCGTGCACCAGCGCCCGGCTGATGGACGCGCGCTGCTGCATGCCGCCGGACAACTCCCGCGGGTACTTGTCCTTGAACTCCGTGAGTCCGGTCAGCTCCAGCAACTCCAGGGCCTTGGGATAGTATTCGTCTTTGGAAAGGCCGAGGATCTCCACCGGCAACAGGACGTTGTCGATGACCGAGCGCCACTGAAACAACACCGGGGTCTGGAACACGATGCCGGTACTGGACTTGGGCCCTGTCACCGGCGCGCCGTTCACCAGCACCTCGCCCCGGGTCTTGTCGAGCAGCCCGGCGATGATCTTCATGATGGTGGTCTTGCCGCAGCCGCTGTGGCCCACCAGGGATATGAACTCCTGCTCGTGGACCTCGAACGAGGCATCCTCCAGCGCCACGATGGGCGCATCCTTGGAAGGATACACCTTGGTGAGGCTCCTGACCTCGATGGCTTTCCCGTTTGTCATGGACAGCGATTCCAAACTCGATACGCCGCGGGCGGCCGGATGTTCTCCACCCGCCCGGAGCCGGCCTACATGCCGAAGCCCGTCATCTGCTGCTCATCCTCGTCGATGCTCCACGGGATCAGCCACATTTCCAGCAGCACCAGAACGCCGTAAAGGACCAAGCCCAGGATCGACAGCACGACGAGGGCCGCGAACATGAACGGCGTATTGACCTCGTAGTTGGCGACCATGACCAGGTACCCGAGACCGGTGTTGCCGCCGACGAACTCGCCGATGATGGCGCCGATGACCGCCAGCGTGATGGCGATCTTGAGGCCGCCGAAGAAGTGCGGCAGCGCGTTGGGCATGCGGACCTTGGCGAAGATCTGCCAGTCCGAGGCCTGGAGCGACTTGACCAAGTCCAGCATCTCGGGCTGTACCATGCGCATGCCCTGGACCGTGGTGACGATGATGGGGAACCACGAGACCAGGAACGCGATGAGCACCTTGGACATCTCGCCGTAACCCACCCAGATCAGCAGCAGCGGCGCGATGGCCACCTTGGGAACGATCTGGGCCACCAGGATCAGCGGGTAGAGAAGATTCTGAAGCAACCGGGAGTAGACGATCATGATGGCCGAGATCACCCCCAGCACGAGCCCCATGAGGAACCCGTAGATGGTTTCCCGGAAGGTCACGAGGCAGTTCTGCAGGAGGGGGACAAACTTCTCGATGATGGTCCAGAAAATCTTCGACGGCGCGGGCAGCAGGAACTCGGAGACCGACAACAGCCACACCGACACCTCCCAAAGCACGGTGAAGAGGAGGAGACTGAAGGTGATGGTGCCGAGCTCCTTGAAACGTTCAACCATTCATTTTCCCCGCATAACCGACGGCGCAGGCCAATCGTTCAGCCCGCTTTCATATCACAAGTTTCCGCGCAAGAAACCCCCAAATGGCATTTTCGCCCCCGATACCGTTCGCCCTGAGCCCTTCGACAGGCTCAGGACAGGCATAGCTTCGCGAAAGCGGAGCGAAGTCGAAGGGCGCACCGCCAGTCTTTGCGGCGATTGCCATGAAGCCCATTTGACGCTACGGGTAAAGGCAATCATCGAAACGACCCCGGAAAGGACAAGCCATGCCGGACAAGGTATCGATCTTCGGGCACGACCATTGTGACTACACCACGAGTGCCCGGCGGGACTACTCGGACAGAAACATCCCCTTCGAGTACATCAACGTGCTGGAGGACGAGGACGGCCTCCGGCGCATGATGGAGCTCAACAACGGCAGCCGCGAGATCCCGGTCATCGTGGAGGACGGCAGGGTCACCGTCGGCTTCGGCGGAAGCTGAGCGGTGTAGCGGCCGCGGTCGCGGCCCGGAAATTGACTTGCGGCTCCGTCATCGGATATTCTCCGTCTTGATCGCCGCGTGATTTCACCAGATCCCCTCGGAGGTTTGCGATGATCAAGCACGTCGTTCTCATCAAGCTCAAGCCGGACGCCTCCCCCGATCAGATCGACAGGATGATCGAGGGCTACAACTCCATGAAGGAGTCCATCCCGGACCTGCTGAGCTGGTCCATGGGACCGAACCTGCGGCGCGACGGCGACTACGACTACGCCATGGTGGCCGTCTGCGAGGACGCGGAGAGCGTCCAGCGCTACGTCGACCACCCGGTGCACCGGCAGGTGGCGCAGGAAGTCGGGCGGCCCATCATCCAGAGCCGGGAGATTGCCGACTTCGAGTTCGACCCCGAAGAAGAGATGTGGGAGCCGCAGGTGCAGGAAGTGTGGACCGAGCTGTCGGACACGGTTCGGACGGAGCATACGGCGCTGGTGGTCATCGACGTGCAGAACGACTTCTGCGCTCCCGGCGGTGCGCGCATGAAGGGAGACCTGAGCTTCGTCGAAGCCATGCGCGAGCCCCTGAAAGTGATGGTGGAAGCCGCCCGGGCCGCGGGGGTGCCGGTGATCTACACCCAGACCTCCAACGACAACGAGCACGACAACGGCCCGATCCTGGCCCGGCGCGCCCGAGTGGGGCTGGCCAACGCCAAGTACACGGTCCCGGGCACACCGGGATGGGACGTCTGCGACTTCGTCGCGCCCGCTCCCGGCGACGTCCGGATCAAGAAGTGGCATCACAGCGGCTTCACCAATCCCAGGATGGACGCCACCCTGGGACGGCTGGGCATCAAGACCCTGCTGTTCACCGGCGCCGCCACCAACGGCTGCGTCGAGGCCACGGTCCGGGACGCGTTCGCCCGGGGCTACTACAACGTGGTGCTGGAGGACTGCGTGGCCGCCTATGACGCCGACCTGCAGCGCTACTCGCTCAAGAACATGGCCACCCACTTCGCCCTCATCAGCACGAGCCGCGAGGTGCAGCGCACGTGGGCGGAACAGGGAGCCCTGGCGGGCTGATCCCGTTCCCGGAATTCACCCGGCCGGTGTATAATTCCGGATAGAGCCGCAAGGCCGCACCACGGTCCCAAAAGGAGAACACCATGGCCACAGCCACAGCCGAGAAACTCGACGACACCGTCGAAGCGAGCTTCAACTACCTGGTCCACAAGGGCCCCCGGCCCGTCACGACGTTCGACAAGCCGAGCCTCGGCTACCCGCACAAGGACCGGAAGTACGAGACCCACACCGCTCTGGTCCGGAACGGGCGCAACCACCCCGAGCTCTCCGTCGAGCACCACGGCTTCGCCCTGCGGCCCCAGCCCACGAAGATGACCGACTTCTTCGACGAAGACGAGATCCGGGCGGTGTACTATCCCGAGATGGAGGCGCTGATCAAGGAGAGCACCGGAGCCTGCCGGGTGCTGATCTTCGACCACACCCTGCGCTCCGGCTACGAGGAAAGGGGCGCGAAGGGACCGGTCCAGAACGTGCACAACGACTACACCGAGTGGTCCGGCCCGGAACGGGTGCGCGACCTTCTCGGCGACGAAGCCGAGGAGTTGTTCAAGCGCCGCTTCGCCGTGGTCCAGGTCTGGCGCGGCATGCTGAACCCGGTCCTGCGGGATCCCCTGGCCATGTGCGACGCTCAGAGCATCGCCACCGAGGACCTCATCCCGACCGTGCGGCCGCATCCCAACCGGCTCGGCGAAACCTACCACCTGACCTACAGTCCCAATCACCGGTTTTACTACTTCCCGGACATGCAGCCGGACGAGGCCATCGTCTTCAAGTGCTATGACTCGAAGACGGACGGACGGGCGCGCTTCTCCGCGCATTCCGCCTTCGAGCATCCCAATACTCCCGAAGACGCACCGCCGCGGGAGAGCATCGAGATCAGGACTCTGGCTTTCTTCGACGAATAGACGTCAAGCGGCGGGCTCATGCCCGTCGCTTTACTCCTCATCAAAGCCGCGGCTGAAACGGCGGCGCCAGTAGGCGTCCAGCGCCTCGTAGAGGCCCGGGTCGGCCTTCTTGTTCTTGACGAACCAGTCCCCCAGGATGTCGATGCTGTGGTCCACGTCCAGAACCGGGTTGGAGGCGAACAGCACCATCTGGGACAGCGCCTTGCGGCTGGCGTTCTTCTCCAGCGCGTTGCCCAGCCCGACGAGAAACACCTCCCGTTGATCTTCCCGCAGGCGGTTGAAGAGGCTCCACAGGACGGAGGCGGCGCCGTAGCGCTCCACCTCCGTGGCGGTGTCGGGGTCGAGGCCGAGGGTGATGCGTACGATGAGCCGCTCGTAGCCCCTTATGTCGTAGTATTCATACGGCATTGCCGTCGAAGCAGCCCGGCAATGCGGGAATCCGTGCCCCGTTTCAACGCCGCTGGGTGATGGTGTCGACCAGCGCCGGCTTGCCCTGCTTGACCTGCTCGATGGCGCGGTCGAGGGCGGGCCGGAGGTCGTCGGCGTTCTCGATGGGGCCCTCGCCGTACCAGCCCATGGAGCGGGCCAGGGTCGCGAAGTCGGGGTCCGGTCCGCACAGGTCCATGCCGATGTGGGCGCGGTTTGGATCGGTGCCGCGGTTCCGCGCCATGACGATCTGGTGGTTCCAGTCATTGTAGTAGGCGCGGTTGTTGTACATGACGATGAGCATGGGGATCTGGTACTTGGCGGCGATCCACAGGCTGCCGGCATCGAACATCAGGTCGCCGTCGGGCTGGAGGTCCACCACCAGCCTGCCGGTGCCCTTGTGGGCCAGCGCCACCCCCAGGGAGATGCCGATCTGTGTGCCGGTACCCAGCTCGCGACCGCCGTGGCGGTAGGGCTTGTCGAAGTTCCACAGCCGCCGCGCCCAGTCGTGGAGCGTGCCGGAGGTCAGCACCCAATCCTCGTCCTTGATGGCCTCCCACACCTCCAACGCCAGCCGCGGCACTGTCATGGGCACCGCGTCCCAGCGGTCCTCCTTCGCCTGCCGGAGCCACTCCGCCCGGATCTCGGCGTGGCGCTTCCCCACCTCTTCGGTCCGTTTCGCGATCTGCTCCGCCCGGCCCGGAGTTGCCGCGATGCGCTCCTTCAACAGATTCGTCAACGCCGGCGCCGCGGTAACGGGGTCCGCGGTCATGCGCTGGTGCGCGTAGAACGGCCGGGCGTAGGTCATGGCCCACTTGCTGATCTCCGTGTCAGTGTAGCCGATGTCGATCCAGGTGGCGTCCTCCGGCACCATGCTCACCACCGTGCGGGTGGCGATGTCGCGCACGTGGGTGGGCTTCTCGAAGTCCGCGATGTCCAGCGTCAGCACCACGTCCGCGTCCTTGTAGCACCCCTCGCTGTCCATGCTCAGGTTCAGCGGGTGCTCGCTCGGGAAGTTGAGGCGCGAGTCGCAGTCCCACACCGCCGCCCCCAGAGTCTCGGCCAACTCCACCACGTGGTCCCAGCCGTGGGGCGGCCGGGCCGCGAAATCGGCCACGATGACCGGGCACTTGGCCGCGGCCAGGGTCTCGGCGGCCTTCTCCAGCGCCGCCGGGTCCGCCATGGCCTGGGCCGGCACGTGGACGTTGTCCTCCGGGGGCATCGCCACGTCGTGGTCCAGGACCGCCTCCTGGAGACCCGCGTCGTAGCACATGTAGATGGGCCCCTGCTTGCCGCTCATCATCACCGCATAGGCCCGGGCAAAGGCGCCGGGCACGGCGTCGATGGTGGTGGGCTGGGAGTCCCACTTGACGTAGTGGCGGATGGCCTCGCCCTGGACGCTGGCCGAATGGATCCAGTCGATGAACGGCCGCCGCTTGGGCTCCTCCATGGGGCCGGTGGCACCCATGATGAAGATCGGCGCCCGGTCGAGATAGGCGTAGTAGATGCCCATGGGCGCGTGCAGCAACCCAACCAGGTTGTGGACGATGGCGATCATGGGCCTGCCGCTGGCGCGGGCATAGCCGTGGGCGATCTGCACCGCGATCTTCTCGTGGTTGCACAGCATCATCGGCGGGTCGTTCTCGCCGTAGTTCACCAGCGAGTCGTGCAGCCCCCGGTAGCTGGCGCCTGGGTTGAGCGCGATGTACTCGAACCCGTAGCGCTTGACCATGTCGACGATGACGTCCGACTGCCACTTGCGATCGGATTTCTTGATGGCGGGTGTTTCGACCTTCTCCGCTGTGCTCATGTCTTCTCCCTCTTCCCCTCTCCCTCGGGAGAGGGTGGCCGAAGGCCGGGTGAGGGCCTCCGATCATCCTGCCCGGTCAGTCCCTGCCGGACCCAGCGGGCCTGCTTGCGTCGAACCCCCTCACCCCGACCCTCTCCCGGAGGGAGAGGGAGTTGGAGGGGACCGTCTCAGGTGTTGATGTCCCGGCGCCAGACGATGGGGTCCACCAGCGCGGGCTTGCCGGCCTTGACCTGCTCGATGGCGCGGCGCACCGCCGGCACCACCTCGGCGGGATCCTCGATGGGGCCCTCGGCGTACCAGCCCATGCCCCGGGCGATGTGCGCGAAGTCCGGCGGCGGCGCTTCGAGGTCCATGCCGATGTAGGCCCGGGCCGGATCGGTGCCGCGCTGGTGCGCCATGTGGATCTGGTGCGCCCAGTCGTTGTAGTAGGCGCGGTTGTTGTACATCACGACCAGCATGGGGATGTCATACTTGATGGGCATCCACAGCGCGCCCAGATCGAACATCAGGTCGCCGTCGGGCTGGAGGTCCACCACCAGCTTCCCCTGCCCCTTGTGGGCCAGGGCCACGCCGATGGACATGCCGATCTGGGTGCCGGTGCCCAGCTCCCGGCCCGGATGCCGGTAGGGTTGGTCGAAGTCCCAGATCTTCTGCACCCAGTCCTTCAGGGTCCCGGCGGTCAGCACCCAGTCCTCGTCCTTGATGGCCTGCCACACCTCGTAGGCCAGCCGGGACTCGGTCATGGGCCGCTGGTCCATCTCCGACTCCACCTGCTTCTGCCACTTGGCCCACTGTTGCTCGTGCTTGTCCGCCAAGGCTTTCTTGCGCTCGTCGATGCGGCCCTTCAGAGCCGAGTCGGCGTCAATGAGCGCACGGCATGTCTTGGTCAGCTCGGGTATGGTGATGGCGGTGTCGCCCATCACCCGCAGGTCCCAGTTGTTGTGCTTGTTGTAGTCGGTGGCCCACTTGCTGATCTCGATGTCGGCAAAGCCCGCGTCGACCCACTTGCAGTCCGGCGCCGTCACCACCGTGATCTCCCGGGTCTGGGTGTTGAGCCGGTGGGAGCCGCGGGTCCAGTCCACCACGTCCAGCGCCATCACCAGGTCGACCCCGTTGAAGGCGTCGGGGTTGAAGCTCATGCTCTGGGGATGGCGGTTCGGGAAACCCAGCCGCTTGCAGACGTCGAAGACCGATGCCCCGACCGTTTCGGCCAGCTCCACCGTGGGCTCGAAGCCCTCCGGCATGCGTGCAGCGTACTCGGTGAGCAGCAACGGATTGTTCGCCTTCACCAGCATCTCCGCGGCCTGGGCCACCGCCGCCTGCTCCGGGGCGATGCGCGACGGCACCTTGACCGCGGACGCGGGCGGGATCTGTACATCATCGGTAAGCGGCGTCTCCTGCAGCGCCGAGTCGTAGCACATGTAGATGGGCCCCTGTGGCTCGCTCATCATGATGGAGTAGGCCCGCGCGAAGGAGTCCGGCACGCCATGGATGCTGCCGGGCTGGTAGTCCCACTTGGTGAAGTTCCGCACCGCGTCGCCCTGGGCAAAGGCCGTGTGGATCCAGTCGATGAACGGGCGCCGGTACTTCTCGTCCATGGGGCCGGTGGCGCCGATGACGAACACCGGGCAGCGGTCGATGTAGGCGTAGTAGATGCCCATGGGGGCGTGCAGCAGCCCCACCACGTCGTGCACGATGGCGATCATGGGCTTGCCCGAGGCCTTGGCGTAGCCGTGGGCGATCTGCACCGCGATCTTCTCGTGGTTACACAAGAGCATCTCGGGATCGTTCTCGCCGTAGTTCACCATCGAGTCGTGGAGTCCCCGGTAGCTGGCCCCCGGATTGAGGGCGACGTAGGGGATGCCGTAGAGCTTCATGAGGTCGACGATGACGTCCGACTGCCAGCGCTGGTCCGATTTCTTGATGTCCGACATGGAGACCCTTTCTCTGACGGGAAATTCGCGACCCTGAACCCACTAGGTCATCATCCGTGGCTTGTCAACGTAGGACGCGGCTGCTAGGGTCTGCGTCACTTCACCGGAAAGGAGTTTCATCATGCACAGACCTGGACTTTGGCGGCTCGCCGCCGCGGCATTTGTCGGTTTTCTCACGCTCGCGGGATACGCAACGGCACAGGAACGGCGCGTCTACTTCATCGAGCCGAAGGATGGGGCCGAGGTGCGGAGCCCGGTGAAGGTGGTGATGGGCGTGGAAGGCATGACGATCAAGCCTTCCGAAGCCGGCGTGGTCGCCGGGACGGGGCATCACCACATCCTGCTCAACCAGGGCCCCATGCGCGGCGGGAAGGTGATCCCGACGGACAAGACCCACCTGCATTACGGCAAGGGACAGACGGAAGCCACCATCAAGCTCGAGCCCGGGGACTACACCCTGACCATGCAGTTCGCCGACGGCCTCCATCGCTCCTTCGGCAAGAAGATGGCGCACACGATCAAGATCAAGGTGCTGCCGCCCAAGTGACCGCAGGGGTTTAGGGGCGACCGGCCGGGCGCCCCTACCGGAGGCCGTCCCAACGGACATCCTGCCTCCCGCGTTTGACCCCGAGACAGCCGCCGGACCACACTGCCCCTGGTGGGACTGGGAATCATCTACGCCCTCGCCGGGGGCATCGTGTGGGGGTTCGTGCCCCCGCTGGTGAAGCGAGGGCTGGTCCACTCCGACGTCGACGCCGCGGTGACGGTCCAGCAGCTTGCCATGGTGGTGTTCCTGCTGGCGGTCTGGGTCGTCGGTTACGGCGCCGGCGGGCTGCCGGTCCCCCTTCCCGCCGTTGTCACCTTCGTCATCCTTGGCGCCATAGGCGCGTTTTTCGGCCGCGTCTTCCTGCTGAGAGCCATCGACCAGATCGGCGCTTCCCGGGCTCAGTCCATCAAGAACGCCTCGCCGCTGCTCACCGCCGTGATCGGCGTCACCTTCCTCGGCGAGAGCGCCACCCTGGGGACCTTCGGCGGCGTCATCGTGATCGTCGCCGGCATCCTTCTCATCACCCACACCAAGGGATCCGAGGCGGAGCCCGCCGCGCCCTTGGCGGGTCTCGGCAACGCCGCCCTGTCCTTCGTCTTCTACAGCCTGGGCCCGATCCTGAAACGGCTCGGGGTGCTTCAGGGCGGCGACCCCATCGTCGGGGCGGTGATCACTCAAGTCACCGGGCTGATGTTCATCGGCCTGCTGGGCAAGACGGTGCGCATCCGCATCGTCTGGCGCGGCGTGCCCTTGCCCGGCGCCGTCTGCTTCGCCGCCTCCGGCGTCGTCCACGCCATCGGCACCATCCTCACCTTCCTGGCCGTGGTCCACGCCCCCGCGGTGATCGTCGGGCCCATCTGGAACATCCAGCCCCTGGTCACCTTCGCCTTGGCGCACTTCACCCTGAAGGGAATCGAGATCGTACGGGTTCAGGACGGCGTGGGCGCCGCCCTGATTGTGGGCGGGGTGTTTCTACTGGCGTGGGTCTGACCACAGCATTTTCCGGGTGGGTCGGGCACCAAGGGCCAAGAGGACTCGAAAACAGTTTACCGGGTTAACGTCTATTTGAAATCTTGAGGTGTATGGCCTGATTCCTACGTCCAGTGGCGCTAACTACATCTAACTAGTTTCCCAGCGTCGGCAAGCCCAGGCCCTCCAGAAATCGACCGGCGATCGGGACCCAGTCGGCGGAATCCCAACGCTTCAGGCTGTGTCCGGAGCCGCGCTGACGCGGCAAGACTACGAGTTCCACCGAGCCCCCCGCGCCGGCGTAGGCGTCCCGCCAGGATCCGGCCCTCGCGGTGCGCGGATCATTCTTCGCAAACAGCATCAACACAGGCGTTGTAGAACTCCTGGCGAAGACCTGATAGGCCGCCGTCATATTCTCGTTGTAGAAGTGCCCGCCCAGGTATTCGCCCTTCGCACAGGCACCGCCGCGGGCGCCAGCGGCGCTTATGACCCCGCGAAGCCCGGGCGCTCCCTCTTCGGTAAGGGCGATCGCGCCCAGACCGCCCCCGGAATGTCCGATCACCACCACGCGGCCAGGATCGACAAAGGGCTCTTTCACAAGCTCCGCCACGACGAGCCGGATCTGCTCGGCGACCAACCGACCGGCGGTCTTGTAGTCTTGCGTGTTACAGCCGCCGTTGCTCTCGCGGCTCCGGTGGGGTTGGCCCAGATAACCCTCCGATCCACCATAGCCTAGGCGGTTGAACGCGTACGCCACGTATCCGGATCGCGCGAACGCTCGTGCCACGGGGTGCATATAGTCGCCGAAGCCAGCCCGCCGCCGGCACCGCTTCCCGCATGTTCCATGCGCAAGCACTACCAAAGGCAGCCTACCCTCGACTTCTGGGCGAAAGAGCCGTCCCTGGAGCTCATAACCCTGCCAGTCGATCCGGACGGCGGCTACCCGCACTTCCTCGCGGACTTCAAACCCGGCGAGCGCCGACCCGGCCGCCGCCAAGATCATAAAACCGATGGTCACCAGATTTTTCATTGCCCCTCCCGGCATTGTTGAGACACGACTCGGAACCCACTCAACAGTCCCCGTCGTGTCCGCCCCCAGCGGCGTGGACAGCATCTGGACTGTAAAACAGTCGCGCTTTCGCGTGTCCTCAACCACTGGAGAAGACGGATTTTTCGTGCCGTCTCTCAGGGTACTACGGGAAGACGGACGACGTTCATGGCCGAAGACAGGGCCACATCGGACGACCGAAGTCGACACCCAACAGCGCGTCCGTCCAGGTGACCCACAAGCGGACAACACCGTGCAAGGAGAAGGGGAATCGCAACTCCCGACATAAGGCGGTGTACGGGTCTAGACATACGACCTCCTTCTTTCCAGACGGTAAAGCTCGTTAGACCCGCGGCTAGGGGTCATCCAAACCAAAGGCCCTGTCGGCCTCGGGAGCCCGGAGCATCCGTCCGAGCGAATGGCCCACCCCAGACGCGATCACCAGCTTCCAGTTGAAGTCCCAGCCCTCTCCACGGGCTAACGCGCGACCGGCGTTGAACGCGTTTATGCCGCGTTCCAGGCGATTCGCCCCCTGCCGGTCGGCCGCCGCATTCCGGTAAAGGTTCCGAGAGCCGGTGTCTTCCGAGCCCAAGTAGATGGTCACCGGCAGACGAAGGTATTGTTTGAGTGCGACAACCGGCTTCGGGAACCAGCCAAAGCCGAACGGGATGAGTTCGTCCGTCGCCGGCCATACATGAGTGGAGGGGTTCATGACGACAAGGCGTCGGACTCGGGTGGACGGCGCGTAAGCGGCCACTCTCGACAGAAACTGGCCGCCCGCGGAGTGCCCAAACAAGTACACGGGTTTGTCGACCCCGCCTTCTCGCGCTAACGCCCATTGCACCAGATGCCGGACAACCGAGACGGTCCATTCATCGGGCGGCTGCATCACCCCTTTTCGGATAATGCCCCCGCGCTGGTACTGCCAACTCTTAAATCGTTCACGGTCGAAAAGCGGGGCGTAGACGCTCAGGCAAGCTCTGCGGGCGAACCGCCGGGTATAGTCGCGGTAATCGTCTGCATTTCGCCTCGCCCCGTGAAAGACCAGCATTAGACCACGGGATACACATCCTCCGGGATGGTACGTGTAAACAGTGAGTGTGATTCCTCCTTGCTGGGTGATGAGTTCCCCGCGGCCGGATTCGGCGGCATCGGTGAAACCTGAGAACGAAGCCGTCACAAAGAACACGAAGACAACGAGAACAGCAACAAGAACACGCGGACGACAAAGGGTCGAATCACTGTCAACAACTCGATTTCGAGCGCTATCTTCGCTGTAGCCATTTCGCATGATCCTTTTCGGTTGTAAAAAAGCCGCAACTCGGCAAACCAAGGCCACCACCGATCTCGCCGCCACGATCCTTCGACCTTCTTTTGACATGATGACTCGGGCGCCTTCCCTAGCCCTGACCATTCGCGGCATTTCCCACGCCCAGACTGTACTTCTGCGCATTATGGGTCGGCACGCGTGCCGCCGAAGCCGGCGAGCAGGTTGACCGCAGCAGAGCGATCATCCAGCACACCAGCCATCTCCTCGTGCAATGGACCATAGAACCCGCCACGGACGTAACCACTTTCGTCCGAGAAGAGATTCCCAGTGACGCCGATATCGTACTCCAAACGCGGGGCATGGAAGACACTGGACACGCCGTCGACATGAACCGTTAGAGTACTATAAAGAATAGTTGACAGCCTAAGCCATGGGGCCTACCGAAGGTTCTTTAGCCCCTTCAAAATGTCGTCGCGGAGACCTCCTGCGGCTCTGTTGCGGGGTCCCGCAACGATGGCGAAAACAGCCCTCTTCCAGCAAATCACTTCGGCCATGTACTCGCCCTTGGGTCCCTCGACATCATTGTTGTCTACATCCAGGTTCGTGAAGCCCATGTTCTCCATGACGCTCTTCACGTTGGCAAGGCAGGTCTTCACATCCCAGTTGTGCCTTATGCTGTTAGTGCGGATGAACGGCGGACCTGCGGCGGCCACGGTTGCCGTCAGCAAAAGAACCAGAATGCCCACGGTGATACGCCACACGAGAAACCTCCTTTTTTGACTTCTGCGCTGCTGACCTGTGCTTCAACTTCCGGTTCGCCGATCTGAACATCGCCTGTGCCAGTTCACGGGCATCCTCAGGCATCGGGCGCGCGTGTCAAGTATTCTCAGTAATTCCCCAAATTAACTCAGGACACGCTCCGCGCGCCCCCAACATTGGGGGAGTTCATCCGCTTTGGGAGCCAGCGTCAGACGGGTGTCAGGACCGATCTTCCGGCAACGTAGCGAGTGGCAGCACCAGTTGCACCAACTCCACCTGCCGGGAGATACCGTGCTTGTCCAAGATCCGTTTGACGTGCCAGCGGATGGTGTTCTCGGTCCGGCCCGTCGCGATGGCGATGTCGCGGATGGTTTTTCCTTCAGCCAACAACACCGCAACGTAGGAC
This sequence comes from Deltaproteobacteria bacterium, assembly GCA_028818755.1. Taxonomy (GTDB): domain Bacteria; phylum Desulfobacterota; class Binatia; order UBA9968; family JAJDTQ01; genus JAJDTQ01. Next base: position 72,845 of record JAPPNF010000183.1, read on the forward strand.
TCGGCCTTTGTAAGGCCGAGTGCGGCGGCCACCAAGGACGGATCAACGACCACCCGGGTCGTCGGATCGACCACCAGCACAAGCGCGGCGATACGGCGAGGACGTACGTTCGGTTGTCCTTCGACCGTAGGACTGATGTGCAACGCGAGCCGCGGGAAGAGAAGCGGTTGTCCCACCACCATCGAGCCGCTGACGCCCTGGCGGCCGAAAGAGGGGAGGGCACGCGCCACGAGCCTCTGGAGTTCGGCGTCGTCTACGGGCGAGAACGCGTGTAGTAAACCGCCCCGGTCGACCAACCCGTCGCCCTTACACAGCAGTTCACGGGCACGGTCATTGGTCTCCACGATCCGTCCGCTCCGGTCCAGTTGGATGACGCCGATCCGCGTGTTGTCGAGTAGCTTGGCGAAGGACGAGCCAAGCGCGTCGGCATCGACCAACGCCTGCCTCATGCGGATGAATTGACGTATGTGGGGTATCAAACCCTTGATCGTCTCGACCTGGGCGGACGACCAGCGGTCCCCCTTGACGGGCTCCTCGAACATCCACCCGATGTGCGAACCTCCCGGGCCGTGGAGATGCACATATACGCTGTTCTGGGCGTTAAAAAGGGGCAACGCTTCGTTGTAGACCCGGGAGGTCGTCATCTCCGCGGGGGAATAGAGCGAGGATATATGGGCCGGTTGGCTGTCAGGCAATTGCAGAGCGCGAGGGATGCGTTCATCCAACGGATAGTAGACATCAAAATATAGGTGCTCCAGCTCCGTCTGGCGTTGCCCCTCCGAGCAAATCCACCCAAAGAGGGCCTTGGCTCTTTCCGGAGGGCCTCCATCCATGGCCCCCAGGAAACTACCCTTGACCGCGCAGGCTTCATCGATCAGGGCAGAGGTTTCCGGCCAGCGAAAGTCGTCCAACGCCGCTTCGTGCAAAGACGAGAGGATCCGCTGATACAGCTCTTCTTGGCTCACTGCAACTCCCAGGGACAAGCGCCTCCGCGTCGACGCTCCTTTGGTGAGAGCCTCGCCTAACGGATTCTGAGGTGCCGATTCCTCAGCACTGCTACCGCTCTGCTCCGCCAACGGTGGGGACCGTATATTAAACCAGGCCCTCGGGGACCCCCAATTTTGAGGGTGGGCATCCTACCCCGAACAGGCAGTACGCGATTAGTACGCTTCAATCAAGAACGATGTGGTACGCCTTAGTGTCAACGAAACAAGGCCGAAGTCCCCCAATGCGCGGGTGGCAAAGACGGGAGGAGTGGCGCGAATTCTTGGCGGGCGCTGTCGAAAGCGAAGCGCGTTGCGTCCCGGTTGCCCGGAACGGAAGGGCCAAAAGAAACGGAACGCCGGTCAGGGGAGGTCCGTGCCGCCCATGAGGTAGCGGTCCACTTCCCGGGCGGCGCCCCGGCCTTCGTGGATGGCCCAGACCACCAGGCTCTGGCCGCGGCGGGAATCGCCGGCGGCGAAGACGTTTTCCACGTTGGTGGCGTACTTGCCGTATTCGGCCTGGGCGTTGGAGCGGGCATCGCGCTCGACGCCGAGTTGGGTGAGCACCTCGTCCTCGGGGCCAGAGAAGCCCATGGCCAGCAGCACCAGGTCGGCGGGCCACTCCTGCTCGCTCCCCTCCACCGGGCTGAAGGGGGCGCCGTTGGCGGGCTTGCTCCAGTCGAGGTCGATGGTCTGGAGCGCCTTGATGCGTCCGCGGCCGTCGTCGATGAACTTGATCGTGTTGGTGTCGTAGCGGCGGGGGTCGTCGCCGAAGAGCGCCTTACCCTCTTCCTGGCCGTAGTCGAGCTTGTAGACCACCGGCCACTGAGGCCACGGGTTGTTGGGCGCCCGCTCGGGCGGCGGCTTGGGGATCACGTCGAATTGCTGGAGGCTGCGGCAGCCGTGGCGCAGGGCGGTCCCCACGCAGTCGGTACCGGTGTCGCCGCCGCCCAGGACGATGGTGTGCTTGTCCCTGGCGGAGATGTAGTTTCGGTCCGCGTGGCCCGAGTCGAGCAGGCTCTTGGTGTTGGCATGGAGGAAATCCATGGCGAAGTGGATACCTTCCAGCTCGCGGCCGGGCGCGTTGCGCACGAAGTCGTTGGGCTTGGTGGCGCCGGTGCAGATCACCACGGCGTCGAATTCCCGCTGCAGCTCGTCGGCGGGGATGTCCTTGCCGACCTCCACGCCGGTGACGAACTCGACACCCTCGGCCTCCATCTGGTCGAGCCGCCGCCTCACCACCTTCTCCTTGTCGAGCTTCATGTTGGGAATGCCGTACATGAGGAGACCGCCCGGCCGGTCCGCCCGCTCGTAGACGGTGACGTTGTGGCCGGCGCGGTTCAGCTGCGCCGCGCACGCCAGACCCGCTGGTCCGGAGCCGATGACCGCCACCCGCTTCCCCGTCCGCTTAAGGGGCGGTTCGGGCACGATCCAGCCCTCTTCGAAGCCCCGGTCGACGATGGAGCACTCGATGGTCTTGATGGTCACCGGGTTGCTGTTAATGCCCAAGACGCACGAGCCCTCGCACGGGGCCGGGCACACGCGGCCGGTGAACTCCGGGAAGTTGTTGGTCTTGTGCAGCTGCGCCAGGGCCTCTTTCCAGTGGTCCCGGTAGACAAGGTCGTTCCAGTCGGGGATGAGGTTGTTGAGCGGACAGCCCGAGGCGCCCGGTCCTCGCCCCATGGGCACACCCGTGTGGCAGAACGGAATGCCGCAGTCCATGCAGCGGGCGCCCTGTTCCTTCAAGGTTTCCGCCGGCATCGGCAGGACGAACTCGTTCCAGTCCTTCAGACGTTCGAGCGGGTCGCGGTACCCCTGCTTGCCCCGCTCGAACTCCATGAATCCGGTAATCTTGCCCATAGTAACCCGGAGACGTCACCGAAAACGTCCCCTGCCCCTAGTCCCTCAACGTGTCTTGTGGCACCCGGCGCTGCGGCGAAACCCCGCAGGGCGACCGGCCGGCCGCCTCTACGCTTCGCGGTGCGTCGATACGTAGGGTCGACTCAGGCCGGGGCGGACGCTGCCGCGCCCGCGGTTTCGGCCTGTTGTGCCTGGCGGGCGGCCATTTCCTGCAAGGCCCGGCGGTAGTCCACCGGCATGACCTTCACGAACGATCCTTGCAGTTCCGGCCAGTGGTCGAGCACGTATTCGCCGCGGTCGCTGCCGGTGTACCGCACGTGGTCTTCGATCAGGTCGCGGACGTAGGCTACGTCGTCTTCGCTCTCCAGCGGCTCCAGGTCCACCATCTCCTGGTTGCAGAGCCCGGGGAAGACGCCCTTCTCGTCCAGCACGTAGGCGACGCCGCCGCTCATCCCCGCGGCGAAGTTGCGGCCCACCGGCCCGATGACCACCACACGCCCGCCGGTCATGTACTCGCAGCCGTGGTCGCCGACGCCCTCGATGACGGCTTGGGCGCCGCTGTTGCGCACGGCGAAACGCTCGCCGGCGCGGCCGCGGAAGAAGGCCTGGCCGCCGGTGGCCCCGTAGAGGGCCACGTTGCCGATGATGATGTTCTCGGTCGGGTTGAACGCGGCGTTCTTCGGCGGATACACCGCCATGAGTCCGCCGGACAACCCCTTGCCGGTGTAGTCGTTGGATTCCCCTTCGAGCAGGAACGAGACACCAGGGGCCAGGAACGCCCCGAAGCTCTGCCCCGCCGAGCCGAACAGGTTCACCCGGATGGTGTCGGGAGGCAGTCCCTCCTCGCCGTAGCGGCGCGACACCTCGGCGCTGAGCATGGTGCCGGCGGTGCGGTCGATGTTGTGAATCTCGTGGCGGATCGACACCGGCTTGCCCTCTTCGAGCGCATCCTTCGCCGCTTCGATGAACCGCTGGTCGAGCTTCTTGTCCAACCCGTGGTCCTGCGCCTCGCAACAGTACCGCGCCACCGAGGACGGCGCCTCCACCAGCGTCAGCAGCCGGGAGAAATCCAGCCCCCTGGCCTTCCAGTGCTCGACGGCCTTGCGGGTGTCGAGGCAGTCCGCGCGCCCGACCATCTCGTTGACGGTGCGGAATCCCAGGTCGGCCATGATCTCCCGCACCTGCTCGGCGATGAACATCATGAAGTTGACGACGTGCTCCGGCTTGCCGGTGAACATTTTCCGGAGCTCCTCGTCCTGCGTCGCCACCCCCACCGAGCAGGTGTTGAGGTGGCACTTGCGCAGCATGATGCAGCCGCTGACCACCAGCGCGGTGGTGGCGAAGCCAAACTCCTCGGCCCCGAGCATGCAGGCGATGGCCACGTCCCGGCCGGTCTTGAGCTGCCCGTCGGTCTGCACCACGATGCGGCCGCGCAGGTCGTTCTGCACCAGCACCTGCTGGGTCTCGGCCACGCCCAGTTCCCAGGGGATGCCGGCGTGCTTCATGGACGATTCCGGCGAGGCGCCGGTGCCGCCGTCGTAGCCGCTGATGAGCACGACGTCGGCCTTGCCCTTGGAAACCCCGGCCGCCACCGTGCCCACGCCCACCTCGGCCACCAGCTTCACGTGGATGCGCGCGCGGTCGTTGGCGCACTTGAGATCGTGGATGAGCTGGGCCAAGTCCTCGATGGAGTAGATGTCGTGATGCGGCGGCGGTGAGATCAGGCCGACGCCCGGCGTGGACTTCCGCACCCGTGCGATGGCCTCGAACACCTTGTGGCCGGGCAACTGTCCGCCCTCGCCCGGCTTGGCCCCTTGGGCCATCTTGATCTGCAGGTCGGTGCAGTTGACCAGGTAGTTGCTGGTGACCCCGAAGCGGCCGGAGGCCACCTGCTTGATGGCGCTGTTGCGCCAGTCGCCGTTGGCGTCGGGGTAGTAGCGGTCCGGGTCCTCGCCGCCCTCGCCCGAGTTGCTCCTGCCGCCGATGCGGTTCATGGCGATGGCCAGGTTCTCGTGGGCCTCCTTGCTGATGGAGCCGTAGGACATGGCCCCGGTGGAGAACCGCTTGACGATCTCCGACGCCGGCTCTACCTCCTCGATGGGGATGGCCGGCTGCATCGGCCGGAAGTCGAACAGCCCGCGAAGCGTCCCGAGCAGCCGGGTCTGGTCGTCGATCTGCTTCGAGTACTCCTGGAAGAGGTCGTAGTCGGCGGTGCGCGTGGAGGTCTGCAGCAGCGCGATGGTGTGGGGGTTGAACAGGTGGTGCTCCCCGTCCTTGCGCCACTGGTAGTAGCCGCCCACGTCCAGGGTGCCGTCGCTCGCCACCGCCCGCTCCGGATAGCCGTGATGGTGGTGCCGGCGGTACTCCCGCTCCACCTCGTCGAGTCCGATGCCCTCAATGCGCGACGCCGTCCAGGTGAAGTACTTGTCGATCACCGACTGCTTGAGGCCGATGGCCTCGAAGATCTGCGCCCCGTGGTACGACTTGATGGTGGAGATGCCCATCTTGGACATGGTCTTCAGCACACCCTTGCCCAAGGCCTTGATCAGGTTGGCGCGGGCCTTTTCTCCGGGCACGTCCGGGAGCAGGCCGTCGCGGCACATCCACTCCACCGTCTCCAACGTCAGGTACGGGTTGATGGCTTCGGCGCCGTAGCCGATGAGCAGGCAGCAGTGCATCACCTCCCGGGCCTCGCCCGACTCCACCACGATGGCGGCGCTGGTGCGCAGCCCTTCGCGGATCAGGTAGTGGTGCACCGCCGCGGTGGCCAGCAGGCTGGGGATCTGGACCCAGTCCGGCCCGACGTTCCGGTCGGACAGGATCAGCACGGTGGCGCCCCGGTCCTTGATGGCCCGGCCGGCTTCCTCGCACAGGGCGTCCACGGCCTCCGTCAACGCCCCGGCGGACGCGGACTTCGGGAACACCGCGGGCAGCGTCTCCGCCTTGAGCCCGGGCTGGTCCAGGGCCTTGATGCGGGCCAGCTCGCGATTGGTCAGCATCGGCCGCTCGAGCTGGAGCTGGCGGCAATGCTCCGCCGTCTCCGCGAAGAGGTCCTGCTCCGAGCCGACGGACGTGCGCAGGGCGGTCACCAGCTCTTCACGGATGGCGTCCAGGGGCGGATTGGTCACCTGCGCGAAGAGCTGCTTGAAGTAGTGGAAAAGCAACTGCGGCCGGTCGGACAGGACCGCCAGCGGCGCGTCGTTGCCCATGGAGCCCACCGGCTCTTCTCCCCTGACCGCCATGGGGCCGATGAGGATCTTGAGCTCTTCACTGGTGTAGCCGAAGGCTCGTTGGCGTTCCGCGAGGGTTTCCACGTCGAGCCCGGGGACGTCTTCCGGCTCGGGCAGGTCGTCCAGCGAAACCATCTTCTCGGAAAGCCACCGGCGGTACGGCCGCCGCGTGCTGATCTGGTGCTTGATCTCGTCGTCGTCGATAATGCGCCCTTCCAGCGTATCGATGAGGAAGAGCCGCCCCGGCTGCAGCCGGCCGCGCATCAGAATACGCTCGGGCGCCAGGTCGAGCACGCCCGCCTCGGACGCGCCCACGATGAAGTCATCCTTGGTGACCACGTAGCGGAAGGGCCGCAGCCCGTTCCGGTCCAGGGTGGTGCACACCCGGTCGCCGTCGCAGGCGGCGATGAGCGCCGGACCGTCCCACGGCTCCATGAGGCAGGCGTGATAGGCGTAGAACGCCTTCTTCTCGTCCGACATGGTGTCGTGGTTTTCCCAGGCCTCGGGGATCATCATCATCAGCGCGTGCGGCAGCGACCGGCCGGTGGACACCAGCAACTCCAGCGCGTTGTCGAATCCCGCGGTGTCGCTGGCCCCCTCGCGGATGATCGGACTCAGCTTGGCCATGTCGTCGCCGAACAGCGGCGACGAGAACAGCGCCTCCCGCGCGCGCATCCAGTTCTGGTTGCCGCGGATCGTGTTGATCTCGCCGTTGTGGCACAGCATGCGGTAGGGGTGCGCCAGCCGCCACGAGCCCAGCGTGTTGGTGCTGTACCGCGAGTGCACCAGCGCCAGGGCGGAGATGATGGAGTCGTCCGAGAGGTCCCGGTAGAAGGAATCCAGTTGGTCGGCCCGCAGCAGGCCCTTGTAGACCACGGTCTTGCTGGACAGGCTGGAGATGTAGAAGTCGTCCCGGACCTCGACGGCGAGACCCGCGTCCACCGCGTTCTCGATGACCTTGCGGATGACGTAGAGCTTGCGCTCGAACTGGTCCTGGGTTGCCGTCTCCGGGCCGGCGCCGATGAAGAACTGCCGGATGAGAGGCGCCACCTGGGCCGCCACCTCGCCGCACTGGGTGAAGTCCGCGGGCACGTCGCGCCAGCCCAGGAACTCCTGGCCCTCGTCCCGGACGGTGTTCTCGACCACCCGCTCGCACCACTGGTGGTGATCCGTCTCCCGTGGCAGGAAGACCATACCGACGCCGTAGCTGCCCGGATCCGGCAGGGAGATACCCATGGGACCGCAATGCCGCCGGAAAAAGGCGTGGGGAATCTGGAACAGGATGCCGGCGCCGTCGCCGGTATGGGGGTCGCATCCGCACGCGCCGCGATGTTCGAGGTTGATCAGGACGTCAACGGCGTGCCGGATGATGTCGTGGGACTTACGGCCGTCAAGGTTGGCCACGACGCCCACGCCGCACGCGTCGTGCTCATGAGCCGGGTCGTAGAGTCCTTGATACTTCTTCTTCATGTCGAACAGCCTATGACAAGATGGCCCGCTTCTCGTCTTGTCGATATTCGGAACAAGCCGAAATACCACAAAACGGTCCGAGTTTCAGTAGCTATCACGTTTTTGCTAAGGAGACGTCACACGGCCGCTGGCCGGTGACCGCGCGGTCTCCCCGAACGCGGCACTGAGGCGGGTCGTCGGCTCGTTCCGCCGACCTCCTACAGTCTATCAATCTATCGGGGTTCTCGCCAAGCCCCCTACACGTAAACCGGACCGGTCGGTTCGATTGTAACCGCCTACGGAGCCGGTTCCGAAAAGACGGCCGGTCGGCTATAGAAAAGAAACACCTCAATTCTGGAGCTTTCTCGATGAAATACGTGGGCCAATCGGTACGCAGCCTGGACGCCGACGAAAAAGTGACCGGAACCGCCGTCTACACCGCGGATCTGACCATCCCGGGAATGAAATTCGCCAAGGTCGTCTGCAGTCCGCACGCGCACGCGCGTATTGACGGTTTCGAGCTCGAGGACGCGCGCGCGGTCCCCGGCGTGCGTACCATCGTGACGCATGACAGCCTCGACTTGAGCCGCATGGGGTGCATCCGCACCCTCAAGCCGTACGGGCAGGCGGTCAAGGACCGGCCGGCGCTGGCCCACGACAAGGTGCGGTTCCAGGGCGAGCCCGTGGTCATCGTGGTGGCCGACAGCGAGACCGCGGCGGTGGAGGCGGCGGCGCGGGTCGAGGTGCGCTACACCCCGCTGCCCCAGGTGTCGGAGATGAAGTCCGCCATGGAGGGCGGCACGACGGTGCACGACGCCGACTCCGGCTACGACCGCGAGGGCGAAGACGACTTCGACCACGATTACGGCCGCAACAATTGCGGCGGCACCCACTTCGTCCAGGGCGACCCCGAGCAGGCCTTCCGCGAGGCCGCCCACGTCATCGAGGACCGCTTCACCTTCCCGTCGCTGTTCCACTATCCCATGGAGCCCCACTGCGCCATCGCCACCGTTGACGACAAGTCCGTTACCGTGCACACCTCCTCGCAGGCCCCCTTTCCGGTACGGGACGAGTTGGCGCGCATGTTCGGGCTCGAGAAAGAGCAGGTGACCGTGAAGGTCCCCTACGTCGGCGGCGGCTTCGGCTCCAAGGGGCACATCTGCGTCGAGCACCTGGCGATCCTGGCGGCCGCCGCCTCCGGGGAGACGGTGCAGCTTCGCATGTCCATGGAAGAGACCGCGTTCACCGCCCGGCGGCATCCCGCCGAGATCGAGATCCGCACGGGGCTCCGGGAGGACGGCACGCTGCTCGGCCGGGAGGCGAAAATCTATCTCGACACCGGCGCCTATGCCGATTTCGGAATCCAGGTGACGCGCAAGGCGGCCTTCCGCTCCGTGGGGCCCTACCGGGTGGAGCACGCCCGCGCCGACTGCTACTCGGTCTACACCAACAAGGTGCCGGCCGGGGCCTTTCGCGGCATCGGCAGCGTCCAGCTCGGCTGGGCCTGCGAGGCTCACACCGACCATATCTGCACCGAGCTCGGCTACGACCCCATGGAGTTCCGCCTCAAGAACCTGCTGCGGGCCGGCGAGAAATACGTCCTCGGCGGGCCGCCGCTGGACGGCAGCCCGCACGGAGCGCTGACGGCCTGCCAGGATCTCTTCGAGAAGACCCGCCGCGCGCGGGCGCCCGAGTCGCTGGCGCGACCCGGCGAGATGGTCGGCACCGGCGTCGCCTGCGCCATCAAGGACCTCTCCACCACCCAGTACAACGCCCGGATCGTGTTCGAGGACGACGCCACCTTCACCGTGCACGCCAACGCCCCGGAGATCGGCGGCGGCGCCAAGACGGTGCTGGCCCAGACCGCCGCAGAGGCGCTCGGCGTGGGCATCGACCGGATCACCATCGCGCCGTACGACACCAGCACCACGCCCGGCGCCTCCGGCGTCTACGGAAGCCGCATTACCGTGCTCATGGGCAACGCGGTGAAGCGCGCGTCCGAGGAGTTGCGGGAACTGCTGCTGCAACAGGCGGCGTCCCTGACCGACCGGGACGTCCGGGACCTCTCGCTGGAAGACGACGCTTTCTCGAGCGAAGGCGAGCCGGTGATGACCCTGGATGAGCTGGCGGAAAGGACCACGGGGACCCTTGTGGGCCGCGGCATGGACAAGGCCCTCACCCGCGACCGCATCGACATCCGCACCTGGGAGATCAACGCCGGCATCGCGGTGATGGCGGTGGATTCGGAAACCGGCAGGGTGCGCTGCCTGAGCTATGTCTCCTCGGCCGACATCGGGCAGGCCATGCACCCGCTCCGGTGTGAGGGGCAGGAACAGGGCTCGATCATGTTCGGCATTGGGAACACGCTCACCGAGGAACAGGTGTTCGACGGCGCCCTGCTGCTCAACCCCAGCGCCATCGACTACGCCCTGCCGCGGTTCAAGAACCTGCCGGCGGTCCTCGACTCCGTCCTGATCGAGAACCAGGACGGCCCCGGCCCCTTCGGCAGCAAGGGCATGGCCGAGGGCGGCCTGGCCCCGGTGGCGCCGGCCATCGCGGCCGCCTTGCGGCAGGCCGTGGGCATCGTCGTCCATGACCTGCCCATGAACCCCGAACGGGTGTACCGGCTGATGGACGCTGCTACCGGCATGGAGTCACAGGTGCTGGCCGCGCTGAGGGACCTCGAGGTCTCCTACGAACTCGTTCACATCGACCCCGAGTTCGCGGACACCGCGGACTTCTGCGAAAAGTACGGCTACCCGCTGGAAACCAGCGGCAACACCATCGTCGTGGCCTCCAAACGCGGCGAGAAGAAGTACTGCGCCTGCATCGTGCAGGCTACCGCGCGGCTCGACGTAAACCACACGGTCAAGCGGCTGATGGGCGTGTCGAGGGCGTCCTTCGCATCCGCGGAGGAGACCATGGAGCTCACCGGGATGATGATCGGCGGCGTCACCGCGTTCGCCCTGCCTCCGGACCTCCCGGTCTACGCCGACCCCAACCTGCGGTCGCAGGAGTACGTCATCCTCGGTTCCGGCAGCCGCTCATCCAAGCTCAAGATCCCGCCCCAGGACCTCGGCAAGATACCCGGCGTGCAGTTCGTCGACGGGCTGGCGATGTAGCGCCGGAGGCGTCACGGTCGGCGTACATGCGCCGCTACGTCAATCGTTTGGCGTTCGGGCCAAGAAACGATAAACTGGCGGAATGGCTCAACCACGAACCACGTTTGCCAAGCGGCAACGGGAACGCGCCAAACAAGAGAAGAAAGAGGAGAAGGCTCGGCGGCGCGCCGAACGCAGGGAAGCGCGACAGGATCGGGTGGAACGCGACGACGATGTCGACCCCGACATCGCGGACATCGTCCCCGGTCCGCAGCCCCCTATCGAGGACCTCTAGTCCCGCGCCGGCCGTGTAGCCGTCTACCGATCTCATCCCCGGTTCACTATCGGTGTCCCGTCACCGTAGCGGCGCGACGAGCAGTTGCGACCAAGGCAACCGTCCCGTTGACACGCACACCGGATGCCGTTAAAGTCTCCCTATTCAAACTGTGTTCCAGCCTAATCTTCCCAGCGAAACACTCGTCCCAAGCAAAACCCCATCACGTGCCGTGAAAGACGCATGTTCTTGCCCAATGCGGCGATCCGATTCTCGGGGTCGAACAGACTGGTTTTCTTTTGTCTCAACCATTGGAGGAAGAACATGAGCCAGAAATTGTACGTGGGCGGTTTGCCCTATTCCGTGACTGACGGCCAACTCGAGGAGCTCTTCGCCGAGCACGGGACGGTGGAGTCCGCGAGAGTCATCGCGGACAAGTTTACCGCCCAGTCGCGCGGCTTCGGTTTCGTGGAGATGGGCTCGGGTGAAGATGGACAGAAAGCCATTGACGCCCTTAATGGAAAAGAGTTCCAGGGCCGCACGCTGACGGTCAACGAGGCGCGCCCGCAGGAGAGAAGGTCCGGCTTCGGCAACGGAGGCGGCGGCGGCAACAGGCGGTCGGGTGGAGGCAGAGGAGGCCGCTGGTAACGCAAACCATCCACGCACCAAAGATCCGGCTTGGCGGTCCCGTTCCCACGAAGGGATGGTGACCGCCAGGCCGCCAAACCAGGCGGAAACCGTACACCGTCACCCTCGAGCGGTTCCTCCCCGGGACCGCCTTCCCACAAAAGAAATCCTCTATGTCAAATTCAGACGGCACATCTTTCGACACATTCGGGTTGTCCGCTCCCTTGCTCAAGGACCTGTCCAGGGTCGGTTTCGTCGCCCCCACGCCGATTCAGGCAAAGGCACTGCCCCCGGCCCTCGAAGGCCGCGACGTCCTCGGTTGCGCGCAGACCGGAACCGGCAAGACCGCCGCCTTCGTCATCCCCATGGTGGAGCGGCTGGCGGGCTCGCCCGAGGGGCCACCTCGCGGACTGATCCTGGCGCCCACGCGCGAGTTGGCGTTCCAGATCCAGGAGACCATCGACGACCTCGGGCGCTCGTTGCACGTCTATGCCACCACGGTGGTGGGCGGCGCCGACGTCCAGGCGCAACTACGCGGGCTCAAGCAGCACCCCGAGATCATCGTGGCGACGCCGGGCCGGCTGCTCGACCTCATGTGGGACGGCCACATCGACCTGAGAGAGGTGGAGGTGGTGGTGCTCGACGAGGCGGACCGCATGCTCGACATGGGGTTCGCCGATCAACTGAACCAGATCATCGACGCGCTGCCGCCGGGACGCCAGAGCTTCCTCTACTCGGCGACCCTGCCCACGGACCTGGAAGAGTTGGTGCGCATGTCGTTGCGCGACCCGTTCCACGCCGTTGTGGCCAAGCCGGCGACCCCGGCGGACGGCGTCACCCACACGCTTCACAAGACCACGCCGGGCGCCAAGACGTCGCTGCTGCTCTCGCTCCTCAAGGACGGCAGCGAGTCGGTGCTGGTCTTCACCCGCACCAAGAGCCGCGCCGACCTCATCGCTGAAACCCTGCGGCGCAACGGCCACCGGGCCGCGGAGATCCACGGCAACCTGTCGCTGGAGCGGCGCCGCGCAGCCCTCGAGGGATTCCGGCGGCGGCGCCACCGGATCCTGGTGGCCACCGACATCGCCGCCCGGGGCCTGGACATCGACGACATCGGCCACGTGATCAACTACGACCTCCCCTACACCCCTGAAGACTACGTGCACCGCATCGGCCGCACCGCCCGGATGACCGCGGTGGGCCGGGCCACGAGCTTCGCCACTGCCGCGGACGCCCAGTCGGTGCGGGCCATCGAGTCGATCCTGGGACGATCGATCCCCCGTCCCGCGGACAGCCAACCGGACAGGAAGCGGCGTGGCCGCAAGGAAAGCCCCGAAACCGCCGAGGCCAAACGGGTGCGGCCGGCCGGCAAGCGCCGCCGCCCCCGGAAGCGCAGCGGTCGACCGGGCGGTCCAGCCGAGCACAGTGCGGAAGCAGCAGCCCGTCACGCGGCGCCCGTGACCGAACAACCCTGACCGCACCTCCCATACCCTTGACGAAAACGAGCGGGAGTGCTTGAAGTCGGTTGGCGGAAACCTGCAGGACACGCTTTCTCAAACCCCTCCCTGAAATCGCGCGACACCGGGAAACGTCCTTCCCGCGCAAGCGGGAATCCATGCGGGGCGGGGCGAAGGAAACACGGCAAACGAGGAATCCATGGAACACCCCGCAATACCCATCAACGTCACCGTAAACGGAAAGACTCACGAGGCCGAGGTGGAGCCGCGGCACCTGCTGGTGCATTTCCTGCGCGAGGACCTCGGTCTCACCGGCACCCACGTGGGCTGCGACACGAGCCAGTGCGGCGCGTGCACGGTGCACCTGAATGGTCTGGCGGTGAAGTCCTGCACGATGCTTGCGGTCCAGGCCGACGGCGGTGAGGTCACCACTATCGAGGGGCTGGCCGACGGCACCGACCTGCACCCCGTACAGGCGGCCTTCCAGGAAGAGCACGGCCTCCAGTGCGGCTACTGCACCCCGGGCATGGTGATGACCGCCACGCACCTGCTGGAGACCCAACCCGATCCCGACGACGACGCCATCAAGCACGCCCTGGAAGGCAACCTGTGCCGCTGCACCGGTTACGTGAACATCATCAAGGCCATCCGCGCGGCGGCCCAGCAAGTGAGGTAACAGCATGCATCCAGCCAGCTTCGGATACCACGCACCGGGCTCCCTGGAGGAAGCCTTCGGTCTATTGCGGCAGCACGGCGAGGACGCCAAGCTGCTGGCCGGAGGACACAGTCTGCTACCGGCCATGAAGCTCCGGCTGACCCAGCCCGAGGTGCTCATCGACCTGAGCCGGATCCCCGGCCTGAACGGCATCCGGCAGGACGGCGACACGCTGGTCATCGGCGCCCTGACCACGCATACCGAGGTCAGCACTTCCGAAGACGTGCGTCGGTTGCTGCCGGGGCTGGCTGACACGGCCTCGGTCATCGGCGACCTGCAGGTGCGGAACCGCGGCACCATGGGCGGCAGCGTCGCCCACGCCGATCCCGGCGCCGATCTCCCGGTGACCCTCACGGCGCTGAACGCGTCGTTCGTGCTGACCTCGGCCGAGGGCGAGCGCACAATGGCGGCGGACGAATTCTTCGTGGACTTCTTCACAACCGCGCTGGAGCCCAACGAGATCCTCACGTCCATACGGATACCGTTGCCGTCCACGCCGGTGCGGACGAGCTACGCCAAGCTGCCGCACCCGGCCTCGGGCTACGTGGTGGTGAGCGCGGCAGCGGCGCTGAGCGTGGACGGCGGCGCGTGCACCGGCGCGCGGGTGGTGCTGGGCGGCGTGGGTGGAACGCCGCATCGGGCCACGGGGACGGAAGCCGCCCTGGAAGGACAGGCGCTCACGCCGGAAACGATGGCGGCGGCGGCCCAACGGGCCGCGGAGGGCATCGATCCGCACGCGGATTCCTACGCGGACGAGGACTACAAGCGCCACATGGCGGTGGTCTACGCCGGGCGCGCCATCGAGGCCGCGGCGGCGCGGGCATAGACGTTCGGGGAACGGCGTCAAGGGAGCCGCGAATCACACCCAAACCTTCGAGGACCATCCATGAGCACAGAGCAAAACAACCCCGACAGCCTGATCGGCGCCTCCATCCACCGGGTCGAGGACCCTCCCCTGCTCACCGGCCAGGGATGCTACGTGGACGACGTGAAGCTGCCGGGCATCCTGCACGTGGCGATTCACCGGAGCACCCACCCTCACGCCCGCATCGTGTCCATCGACACGAGCGAGGCCGCGGCCATGCCCGGGGTGGTTTGCGTGATGACCGGCGACGACACCGGCGACCTGGCGCTGCGGGCGCCCATGCTGACGCCGGACATGAACATGCCGGAGCACCCGGTGCTGGCGCGGGACGCGGTGCACGCGGTGGGCGCGCCGATCGCGGCGGTGGTGGCCGAGAGCCGCGCCCTGGCGGAGGACGCCGCCGCCGCCATCGGGGTGACTTACGATCCCCTGCCCGTGGTCACCGACGCCGAGGCCGCGCTGGAGGACGGCTCGCCGCTGGCCCACGAGGAGCTAGGCACCAACCACTGCTACACCATGAAGAAGGAGAACGGCGACGTCGACAAGGCGTTCGCCGAGGCCGACCACGTCTGCCGCCTCCACATGAAGAGCCCGCGACTCGTCGCCATGTCCATGGAGGCTCGGGGGGTGCTGGCGAACCCGGACCCCATCCGAGACGAGCTTACGGTATGGATGTCGACACAAGGACCGCACCGGTCCCGGGCCGACCTGGCCAACTCGTTGGGTTTTCCCGAGAACCGCATCCACGTCATCGCGCCGGACGTGGGCGGTGGCTTCGGCAGCAAGGGTTGCGTCTACCGGGAGGACGTTCTGGTGTGCCACCTGGCCCAGAAATTGAACCGGCCCGTCAAGTGGATGGCCACTCGCAGCGAGGACTTCCTCACCACCTGCCAGGGACGCGACCAGGCCATGACCTCAGAGCTAGCCCTGAGCAAGGACGGCAGGATGCTGGGCCTCAAGATCCGGGTGGTGGCGAACCTGGGCGCCTACCTGCACTCCGCCACCGCCGGACCGCCCCAGCGCATGCTGGTCATGGCGCCCGGCTGCTACCAGATCCAGGACGTGCGGGTGGAGATCGTCTCCGCCTTCACCAACACCGTGCCGACGGGGCCGTACCGGGGCGCCGGGCGGCCCGAGTCGGTGCTCAACATCGAGCGGCTGGCGGACAAGGCCGCGCGCGACCTGGGCATGGACCCCCTGGAGCTTCGCCGCAAAAACTACATCCAGCCGGATCAATTCCCCTACCGCACCGGCGTGAACGTGGTGTACGACTCGGGAGACTACGAGAAGTCGCTCGACGAGGCGCTGAGGCTGTCCGACTACGACCGGCTCATCCGCGTGCGCGACGAGGCGCGGGAACGGGGCGAACTGGTGGGAGTCGGCGTCTCCACCTTCGTGGAGCCCAGCGGCGGCGCCGGGTTCGAGAGCGGCGCCGTGCGAGTGGACCGCACCGGCGCGGTCACGGTGCTGACCGGCTCCAGCTCCCACGGACAGGGGCACGAGACCGTATGGGCCCAGGTAGCGGCGGATCTGCTCAAGGTGCCCATGGAAAGCGTGGTGGTGCGCCACGGCGACACCATCGCCATTCAGCAGGGCACCGGCACCTTCGGCAGCCGCAGCGCGGTGATGGGCGGCGGCGCCCTTGCCACCGCCGCCGAACGCCTGGTCGCCAAGGCCAAGGCCGTCGCCGGCAACCTCATGGAAGCCTCGCCGGACGACGTCGTCCAGGTCGACGGCGGTTTCGCCGTGGCCGGGGTGCCGGAACGGAACGTGACCTGGCGCCAGGTGGCCGGCGCGGCTCACGCCAAGGGGACTCCGGCGGGAATGGATCCCGGTCTTCACGAGATCGCCTTCTTCGATCCCAACCGCGAGGCCTGGGGCTTCGGCGCCCACGTGGCGCTCGTGCGCATCGAGGCCGACACCGGAGCGTTGACCATTGAGAAGCTGGTGCTGGTGGACGACATCGGCGTCGTCCTGAACCCCATGATCGTCGAGGCCCAGGTCCACGGCGGCTTGGCCCAGGGCTTGGGCGAAGCGTTGTGCGAGCACATGGTCTTCGACGAGGAAGGCCAGCCCCGCACCGGCACCCTCATGGACTACGCCGTGCCGCGCGCCAGCACCATGCCGCCCCTGATCCTCGGCGAGACCGAAACTCCGAACCCCTTCAACCCGCTGGGCGTCAAGGGTGTCGGCGAGGCCGGCACCAACGGCGCCCCGCCCGCCGTGGCCAACGCCGTCATGGATGCCCTCTCGCCCCTGGGCATCGACCACATCGACATGCCGTACACGGCGCCGAAGCTGTGGCGGGCGATCCGGGAGGCGCGGCAGGAGTAGCCACCAGGATTCCGCGCGCCAGAACATGAAGCTCAATCACCTTCAAGTCTCGACGTACGACGTGGACGCTTCCGTTGCGTTCTACGAGCGCTTCTTCGGCTTCAGAAAAAGTTGGGAAGCGGACGGTGAAACGTTCCTCGTGCGTGAAGCGGACGAAGACGGTTTTCTCCTTGCGCTAAAGCCTGTGGAGGATGGGGTAGAACCTCCCGAGTGGCTGCACTTCGGGTTCACCGTGGACACCATCGAGGAAGTGAAGGAGCAGTACGCAGTGCTTGAAGCAGCCGGGATCAAGTTCGAAATGGCCATTCTCGACCGGGATGACATGGCGGTTTTCTACGCGCTTGATCCGGGATCGGGGAACCGCGTCGAGGTAGGTTGCTGGTATCCGGCTTGAAGCGCCTTAGGGCGATAACATTGGGGAGCGGTTGGAGGTATGAGGAGGAAGGAGATCACCAAGCACGTCTACTTCAAAGGAGACCGCCGGTCCTTGCGAATTCCCTTCAGCAAGATTGTATCGGTAGAACTCGTATCGGTGAACCGAGGAGTTGATGGCGTAGGAATTACGAGGGATCGAGCCAGCGGGCATCCTGAGTTCTTCGTTGTCGGTCGCGAAGACGCCGAGTTCGCATGCGACTTGATCCTCTCGGTTCCGTCCGTTGAAATCTCCGGGAACAGCGAGGTTGTGTCGGTCGGAGAATACCACCTCCGGTCTCCCGATGGCGCTGACAGTCCGCATAGTGACGTAGAATGAGGAAGATCCATGGCAGTTACTGAAGCCGAGTTCGAGCAGGCCAAGGGGCGGGCCCTGACAGAACGCGCAACGGGTCATGTCCGGGCCGCATGGTACAACCGGCGCAGGGGGCGTGTGATCGTACATCTCAGTACCGGCGTCGAGGTGGCATTTCCCGCCACGTTAGCGGAGGGGCTGGCCAACGCCTCACCCGAGGAACTGGCGGAGATCGAAATCAGCCCGAGCGGGCGGGGTCTGCATTGGCCGCGACCCGGTGCCGATCTCTATATCCCGGCCCTATTGCGGGGCGTCTATGGTTCCAGACGCTGGATGGCGTCGCACATGGGCGCGGCCGGGAGCGAGAAATAGTCAAGGGCAAAACGAACGCCGCCAAGGGAGACGGCAGCAACGGTGGCCGGCGGCGCCACATACTCGCCCAAGCGCAGTCGTTATCGTCCTGAGCCTTGCACTAGCGGCGTTGAGCCTCGCGCCATTTCCAGGGCGCTACGAAGTCTCCCCGCCATACCCCGCGCTTTGCCACGCGCGCCCGTGACTCCTCGGCCAGATAGGCACGCGAGTAACGGCGGTACGCCAAGGCCCAGCCATTGGCGACCATCCACGCGTTGATATCCTGCCTTGCAACGCTGCATGTCGCCACAACCCGGCCATAGCTGTCCCGATCGCGCACTTCGCACGCAACCCGCCTGCCGTGGATGCGGGCCGCAAGCGCCCGCCTAGCCTCGCGACCGCAGGGCCAGCGACGGCCCCCCGACCGGCAAGGCTGATCGTATTCAGGAGCGTCGACGCCATGCAGGCGAACACGCACGCCGTCCAGTTCAAGGGTGTCGCCGTCGATGGCAAGAGCCAACCCCGACAGAATCTCAGGGCCACGGAAGACTTGAACGGCCTCGTTGACCTTACCCGACTGCGGAAGTACTTCGACGCGGTTACCACGGAATATCCGAATCGGTCCTTCGGCCTTGGGCGGCGCTGTTCTGACGCCGTTCCCGGTTTCGCCGGACCGCGCCTGTAGCGCTCCCATCTCAACGCGGGCACTTGGGCGGATTGAAACAGGCTCATCGGCCTTGAGTGCTACCGCCTTGTCGTCAACCTCAACTTCACCGAATTCAATACGCGACGCTTGCCTTTTCACGCCGAGCCTGTGCGCAACGCGCTCCATGACCGGCCGGACCGTGTTCTCGACCGGAGCGAAGAAACGACGCACTTCGTCACCGGCTTCGGGCCATATCTCCGGCAGCAGCGACAGCGAAACCAGCAGCAGGGACGCGACCAACCCAACTCGGATCGCAAGCACCGCCAGCCGCCTGATCCGCCGCTTCAGACGCCACCAATACCAGAATGCACTTCTGTACAAGGTCTCGCCGCTCTCCGTGTGGCTTGGCACTCGCCATGACCGGCTCTCTATCGGGAGCGCTACCCGTTAACTCTACCTGTCGCCCGCGCCCTCATCCCCGGTCTGAGGCCCCGCATCAGGCCACAGATCGCCGAGGCTGAAACGGATCGCATCGAAGGGCGGCAGCGACACCGACGCACCGCCGGTCAGGGTATCCAGCAGAACCCAGTGACCGTCACGCAACTCGAAGGCCTCCAACGTCCGCACGTCGGGATCGACGAACCACAGGTGACCAACCCCCTCACGGGCGTAGACCCCTCGCTTCTCCCCCTGGTCGAAAAGCACCTCGCAGACCCAATCCGGCGCCAGTGTGAAGTAGGCCGTGTCGGGATACTCCGGCATCCGCGTTCGCCGCCAGCCCGAAAGGTCGGGCACCAGGATGTCCTCACCAAGGTGCAATTCGGGTTCGTCGACGATCCACCAGCCGCCCGGACCGCCGCGGCCACGGTTGAACGGTGGTCCGATGATTTCACCGAGCCCGGTACTGGCCCAGGCATGCCGGGCGGAGGGTCTCGGGTGGGTGTGGAGCATACCGTCAATGATTTCAGCGACCCTGTGCGGGGGCGCATCCAGCACATCCTGGTATGTCGCGCGCCGGGATGCCGTCGCTGCTGTGGTCGTTGTCGGTATGGACATCGGGCTTCTCCTTGAAACCTCTCACCAGCACCTGACATCCATCCTAGCCTGCGTTCCCCGCCAAAACCAGAGGGGCTGCGAACGATGGCGGCGTATGGGCTGAAATGATGGAGGAACTTCGGAGGCGTCACACTCCTCCAAACCCCTGGTCCTGCGCCTCGCCCACCAGCCACGGGTCGTTGATCTCCGTTGTCGGGGGCTCGCCCTGGAGGACGCGCACCACTTCGCGGGCGGCGTGGGTCTGGCAGTCGACGTAGGACTCGTTGGAGTTGGCGGCGGTGTGGCAGGTGACGATGACGTTGGGGAGCGTGAGGATCGGGTGGTCGGCGGGCATGGGTTCGGGGTCGGTGACGTCGAGGGCCGCGCCGGCGATCTCGTTGGTGGTGAGGGCCTCGTAGAGGGCGTCGGTGTCCACCAGGCCGCCGCGGGCGCAGTTGAGGAGATAGGCCGTCTTCTTCATGGCGGCGAACTGGGGCTTGCCGAACATCTTGCGGGTGGCGGGCACCAGCGGGGCGTGCAGGCTGACGACGTCGGAGGTCCGCACCAGTTCGTCCAGGGAAACCAGCTTGACGCCCATGGCCTCGGCGATCTCCGGCGCCACGTAAGGGTCCACCGCCTGGACGTTCATCTTCATGCCCTGGGCGCGGGGCGCCACCTGGCGCCCCACGTTGCCCAGGCCCACGATGCCCAGGGTCTGGCCGGCGATGCGCGACACCGGGCCGCGGTAGGAGTGCAGCTCGGCGGTGTGGCGGCGCCAGCGGCCCTCGCGCACGTACTGGTTCATGCGCACGAGCTTGCGGGAGATGGCGATCATGAGGCCGATCATCTGCTCCGACACTTCGATGGAGTTGCAGCCGGCGGCGTTGCACACGGTGACGCCGTGCTCCCTGGCCGCCTCCAGGTCCAGCCGGTCCACTCCCACGCCGGTGCGGCACACCACCTTGCAGCGGTTGAGCTTGGAGATGATCTCGCGGGTGAGCGGCAGGGCGCCGTGAAAGATCATGCCGTCGGCGTCGCGCCCGGCCTCCGCCAACTCCTCGTCGTTGGTCGGCCGCGCGATCACCATCTCCGCGTCCGCGTCGCGCAGGATGGGCTCGATCAGGTCGACGGGAACATCGTTGCTGCCGCAGTAGACGACCCGGAATTTCGCCATCGTTCGTATCCTGTCTACATTCCCAGGCCGAACATCTGCACCGGGTTGTCCCACAGGATCTTGCGGCGCGTCTCCTCCGACAGATTGTCGTTGGCGCTCAAGGCGCCCACGGTGAGATCCGGCCACTTGTCGATGCAGTCGCTGTGGGGATAGTCGGTGGCCATGGTGAGGCGGTCGTTGCCGACGTGCTCGACGAAGCTCGGCACCAGCTCCTCGCCGGCCTCGCAGCTCACCCAGCACTGCCGGTGGAAGTAGAAGCTGGGCTTCTCCGGGGTGGTCTTGGCCGAACCGTGGGACTCGTGCTCCCAGTGCTCGTCCATGCGCTCGAGCCAGAACGGCACCCAGCCGCAGCCGGATTCCAGGTAGGCGACCTTCAGGGTCGGAAACTTCTCCAGTATGCCGTCGCCGCAGAAGCTCAGGCAGGCCAGCATCTGCTCCAGGGGGTGGCAGGCCACGTGGCGGCCGAACTCGCTGTAGCGATCGCTGCCGGCCTGCTCGAGGATCGTGCGCGCGCCTTCGTGGACGCACACGGTGACGCCCAGGTCCTGGGCCGCCTCGTAGACGGGATAGTAGTCGGGACTGGCCAGCGTGCGGCCGCAGAGCTTGTTGGGGCGCCAGAAGATGCCCACCAGGCCGAGCTTCTCGCGGGCGTGGCGCAGCTCCTCGACCGCGCGGGCGGGATCCTGCAAGGGCAGCAGCATGACGCCGCGCAGCCGCGACTCGTCGTGGCTGCAGTACTCAGCGAGCCAGGTGTTGTAGGCCCGGCAGATGGCCTGGCTCAGTTCGGGGTCGATGTCCGAACTCCACATGACGTACAGGCCCATGGTCGGGAACAGCACGCTCAGGTCGATGCCTTCCTTGTCCATGTCGCGAAGGTTGGACGCGGGGTCGAAACCGGTGGCGATGGCCTCGGCGAAGGTCTCGCGCCAGGAGGCGTTGCTGGCGAAGATGAAGCCGTAGTCCGTGACCTCCCGGTCGGGCCGCCGGTTGGAGTCGGACACGGGCTTCCCGTCCACAAGGCGGTTGGACTGGTTCGGTCCGGTGATCTTCACCCGCCCGTGGTACTTCTTCGGCATGTACCGGTCGTACATGTCCGACGGCTCCATGATGTGCCGATCCGAATCGATTACGCGAAATCCGTCCTTCATGGCTCTACTCCTTCCTCGAACGGGCGGCGCGCCGCCTCCTTGTCGAGTGTCTCCGGTGCCTTGTTCAGCCCAGGAAAGCGCCTCGGCGACGTACCGCCGAAGCATTGCCACTATAGATCAAAGCCCCTACCCTATCAAATCCCGAAGACCCTGTTTCCACACGGTGAAAAGGCCGCCCACAACGGGTCTGAAGGGCCGGCTTGACCGTACCGGGGACCACGGCTAACATCCCTTCGGACAACGATCCAAGGAGGCACATCATGGGAGTTGAGCCCGGCGCGGAACTGTTCGATTTCAACGAGCCCTCGCCCACAGGCAAGGCCGGATTCGGCACGTGGAAGAACCCCAAGTCGCCCTACGACCGTTTCATGGAGGACCAGGGCATTTCCATCCACCGGGACATCGGCGTGCACAAGGTCCAGGACCTGCCGTTCAAGCCCTGGAAACGGCTGGGTGGACGCGGCATCGGCATCCAGCTCCTGGGCACCGAGCACCTCTGGGGCATGTACGTGGTGGAGGTCCCCGGGGCGGGCGCGCTCAACGCCGAGCGCCATCTCTACGAGGAAACCTACTACGTGGTGGAAGGGCGCGGCACCACCGAGGTGTGGAGCGAGACCGAGAGCAGGAAGCTCACCTTCGAGTGGGGACCGGGGTCGCTCTTCGGCATCCCGCTGAACGCCTGGCACCGGGTGGTCAACGCCACCTCCGCGCCGGCCCTGCTGCTGGCTGCCACCACGGCCCCCAACATCCTGAACCTGGTCCGCGACGCCGAGTTCGTGATGAACTGCCCGTACGAGTTCGGCAAGCGGTTCGCGGGGCAGGACGACTACTTCAAGGAGGTCGAAGAAATTCGCGCCGACCCGGTACGGGGGCTCGCCATGCGCCTCACCAACGTCATCCCCGACATCGTCACCTGCGAACTGCCGCGGGACAACCGGCGCTCCTTCAGCTACAGGCGGGTGGAGCCGCACATGGCCGGCGCCAACTTCTACATGAAGATCGCGCAGTACGAGACCGGCCAATACTCCAAGGCCCACAAACACAGCTCGGGCGCCATCCTGGTGTGCATCAAGGGCAAGGGGTTCAGCTACACGTGGCCGGACACGCTGGGCATGCGGCCGTGGGAGGAAGGACGCGGCGACGACGTCAAGCAGCAGACCTACGAGCCGGTAGGCATGATCAGCGCCGCGCCCATGCGCGGCGACTGGTTCCACCAGCACTTCGGAACCGACCCGGCCGGACTGCGCCTGCTGATCTTCGACGGCCCCTACGGACCGGCCTTCCGGCGCGGCGGCGCCCCGGGCGGCCAAGCCAAGGACGTGGGCGCGGTGGACACACGCGACGGCGGCAACGCCATCTCCTACATCGACGAGGACCCGCAGATCCGCAAGACCTACGAGGCCGAGTTGGCCGCCAACGGCATGGAAAGCCGTATGCCCGAGTGGGCCTACGAGACACGGACGCCGCCGGAAGGAGCACTGGAGCCGGCAGCGGGGTTCTGAGGAGAAGGTGCCCTCTCAAACGGCCCACAGCTCGCGAAACTGCACCGCCGCTACCTGCTCATAAGGCACCGGCCCCGGCAGGTGGCCGACCGATTGGGCGAACGCGTTCAGCTTCGCCACCGCCTCCTCGGAGATGGCGGGCTCGTAGAACGGCACATCCCGCTCCACGATGCCGGTGATGAGCTCGGCGGCGTCCTTCGGGAAAAGCCCCTCCCCTACCCTGGCCGCCCTGGCAGGATCCGCGCGCAACGCTTTCTGCGCCTTGACGATGGCGCGGATGGCGGCCGCCGCCTGCTCCGGCTCCCGCTCGATGAAGGCGTCTGTAGTCCCCAGACCTGCGAACGTGCAGTAGCGCACCTCCGCCGGATCGTCGCCCCGCCGCACGTCCACGTGTACCTTGCCGACGCCCAGCGAAACCGCGGTAGCGCTTCCCATGGCGTTGGACCAGAAGCCGTCGATCTGTCCGGACTCCAGACCACGCGCCGCATACACTCCGAACGATACGTCCCGTGCCTCGGAGCCGGAAAGGTGCACGATGCTGACGTCGCGCTCCGGATCCAACCCGCCTGCGGCCAGCAGCGTCTTGAACACGAGGTCCGGGCCTTCCGCCGCAGTAAGCCGCAAGCCCTTCAACGCGTCGAGATCACCGCGTTCCGCGGCCAGGTCCGCCCGCACCGTCAGCAGCCACGGCGTCCCCTGGGACAGCGCCACCAGCAGCTTGGCCCCGCCCCAGGCAGGAAACTCACGCAGCAGGTCGTGCACCGACCCGGCGATCATGGCGTCCGCCGCCCCCTCCCGGAGTGCCCGTGTGGCGCCGATCTGCGAGACGAGCTCGATCTCCACGTCCACGCCCTCTTCCCGGTAGAAACCCAACTCCTGGGCGGCTAAGGCGGGGAAGCAGGTGTTGCTGACAAGATCTACGGCGGCGATGCGCATATCAGTGTCTCCTCTCCGTCCGAAACCGGTACTCCGACATACTATTTTGACACGTACGGCACAGGACGACAGAAGTGGCTAAAACTGCGATTATTCGGTATGTTATCTTGTTGCAGTCCCGCCATGGATGGTCTACAATACCCTCTGAATCGCTCCCTACAGGTACCTAAACGGTCCCTGATTTGAATCGCAAGGAGACTTCCGCCATGCCAAAAATCACCAAGCGAACGGTCGACGCCCTCAGCCCCTCCGACCGCGAGAGGGTCGTCTGGGACGACGAAATCAAGGGCTTTGGGGTTCGC
The DNA here is from genome assembly GCA_028818755.1 of Deltaproteobacteria bacterium. GTDB lineage: Bacteria > Desulfobacterota > Binatia > UBA9968 > JAJDTQ01 > JAJDTQ01. The sequence goes on from JAPPNF010000183.1 coordinate 97,561, forward strand.
GTCCATCCCACCGGCCGCAAGGTCTACATCGTCAAGTACCGTCACGAGGGACGCGCGGTCAAGGCGACCATCGGACCCCACGGTCCCATTACCCCGGCGGCCGCCCGGGCGCGCGCCGCAGAGATCGTAACCCTCGCCAGGACTGGGCGCGACCTCGAGGGCAGGACGCCCCGCAAGGCTGGCGGCGCCACCATGGCCGACCTCGCCCGGCGCTTCGTGGACGAGTACGCTACCGGCCATCTGAAGCCCAGTACCGCCGCGCTCTACAAAAAGATCATCGACAAGCGTATCCTTCCGCGGCTCGGCAAACGCCGTGTCGCCGACATCGGCAGGGCCGACGTAGCCGCCCTGCATCACGACATGCGCTCCGTCCCCGGCCACGCCAACCGCACCCTTGGCGCCCTCTCCCGGATGCTGACCCTGGCCGAGGTCTGGGAGATGCGCCCCGAGGGTGTTAACCCGTGCCGGTTCGTCAAGAAGTACCCTGAGCACAAGCGTGAGCGGTTCCTCTCCGACGACGAGTACCGCCGCCTCGGCGCCGCGCTACGGGACGCGGAGCGCGAGGGTTTCGCTTCGCCGGCGGCGGTCGCCGCCATCAGGTTGCTGATGCTGACGGGGTGCCGAAGTGGAGAGATCCTATCGCTCCAGTGGGAAGACGTTAACCTGGACAGGGGCGAATTCCGGTTGCCCGACTCCAAGACCGGAGCCAGGATCGTGCACTTGGGCGACCCCGCCATCGCGGTGCTGCGCGCCATACAGCGCAGGGAAGACAGCCCCTGGGTGATTCCCGGCCTGAAGCGCGGCGCCCATCTCGCCTTTCTGCACGGCCCGTGGCGTCTCCTTCTGCAACGGGCCGGAATCAAGAATCTTCGAATCCACGACTTGCGGCACTCCTTCGCCAGCGGCGGGTTGCTCGTGGGCGAGGGTCTCCCGATGATCGGCAAGCTGCTCGGGCACAACAAGGTGCAGACGACCGCCCGCTACGCCCATCTCGCCAACGATCCCGTCAAGTCCGCCGCCAACCGCATTGCAAGCAGGATTGCCGACGTGGCGGGGTAGCTCTGTCAAGTCGCCATCATGTGCGAATTCTGCCTAAATGGTTTCGAAGGCCCCAAGGATGGTGGCAGCGGTTATCGTGGAGCCTTGGCGCAGATCGCGGCGATAGTCCCCCAAGCGATGGGGCTTGCCAAGATTCCCGCTGAACCAATGGTCGGCGACCTCGCTAGATACCCATCAGGTCACGCAAGATTCCTATGCGTTTTTCGTTTGAACGCTTCATCCTATCCCGGACGAAGCCCAGGGGGTTGGGGATTGGATCAAGGTAGGTCCAGGTCAGGTTCTGGTAACCGCTTGGTTTTCCAACAATATCCTTGCCTACGGGTCGCCACCGATAGACCGTCTCCGCATGATATCGAAGGTAGGGGACCAGGGGTCCCTGCTTGTCCGTCAAGCTCGCGAGGCTTTCCGGCAGCATAACCAGATTGGCAATGTGTGTGTAGGCATCCGGGTCCTTCGGGACATCCCAAACGTGGGCAAACGTCCATCCCTCGGGATGTTTCGTCCCTCCGAAACCATGCGACCAAAGAAGCGCCAATCTGGGCGTGGTATTGTCGTCGTACATGATCCTGCGTCCATCGACTTCGCCCCGCTCACCACGTTTACCGCTTTTGTTACTGGCTCTGATGGACGGGAATACTGCGCCCTCCAGCCGACTGACCACATCGGGATGGGGGCATAGACAATGACGAACAGCAATCCGGCTCAAGGCAAGCGTGTCCTCGCGCATGTCGGGGGGGTCCATCTTGGATCGTGACATGGGTTCCTCTTGTGGCGTTCCTATCCCGGCCCCCGCCGAACCGCCTACGTCGAAGCCTGACGCCTAAGGCTCGACCGGATCCACTCGGCTTCAGCCGAGTTGGGCCGGGTGCGGTGTGGTACTTTGCATGCAAGCTGTCGTACTCTACGACAGAATTCGGTCGACTGACAGGTACCAGCGATGGATACCCGCACCCCGGAACAGCGTCGCCGCATCATGCAAGCGGTCAAGAGCGAGAACACCGGTCCCGAGTTACTTGTCCGCGGCCTCTTGCGCCGCATGGGCTACAGGTACCGGTTGCACCGCAAGGATCTGCCCGGCAGCCCCGATATCGCCTTCGTGTCTGACCGCAAGGCGATTTTCGTGCACGGCTGCTTCTGGCACGGCCACGACTGCCCGAAAGGACGCCTACCGAAATCACGTCTCGACTACTGGCGACCGAAGCTTGACAAGAACATGGAGCGAGATAGAAAAAAGGAGGAAGAGTTGCACTCGCTAGGATGGGCCGTGCTTGTCGTATGGCAATGTGAGACCGTCGATCTCGAAGCACTCGCCATGAGACTACAAGCTTTTGTTGGAGCTAGGCCACACCAGGCGAAAAGCGGTCAATATCCAGCGTGAAACCGTACCAGGATAGCGTGGAACCCCGACGAAAACCCCGAAAAGCCAACGTCCGCGCGATGAGACCCATCGGTATCGACCTCTTCGCCGGCGCTGGCGGGCTCAGCTTAGGTTTCGAGCAGGCCGGGTTCGATGTGGCGGCAGCCGTCGACATCGATCCGGTGCATTGCGCCTCACACAAGTACAATTTTCCATACACCGCCATAATCCCTCGGCCGGTCGAGATCCTCTCCGGTGTCGATATCATAGACGCAGCAGGTATTGCTGGACGGGAGGTCGATTGCGTTTTCGGCGGCGCTCCGTGCCAAGGCTTTTCCTTAATCGGCCATCGTATTCTAGACGATCCACGCAATAGCCTCGTCCGCCACTTCGTCCGCATAGTTGCTGAACTTCAAGCCCGGACCTTCGTGTTCGAAAACGTAAAGGGGCTGACGGTCGGCAAGCATCGTGCATTCCTGGAGGAGCTTGTCGAGGAGCTTTCCAAGGTTGGATACGACGTAAGGATTCCGTGGCGCGTCCTCAATGCAGGACACTTCGCCACGCCGCAGAATCGTGAGCGACTGATCTTGCTAGGCGCTCGGAAGGGCGAGGCCTTGCCCGACTATCCGGCGCCCTCAACCAACATTGCTGGCAGGCGGCAGCGTATCGACGGTTTACCCGAAGGACCGAGTTGCACCGATGCGCTCGGCGATCTTCCCGATGCCGACCGCTTTCGGACACTGTTCAATTCCGACTCGATCAGAACTGCTTGTTTCGGCGAGCCCTCCGCGTATGCGGCCGAGTTACGATGTTTAACCAACGGCGCGTGGCATAGAGGCTATGTGCGCGATTGGAACCCGGCAATACTGACCTCCAGCGCTCGCACCCGGCACACCCGCATTTCGCGTGAGCGGTTTCGCGCTACGGTACCGGGAGCGGTCGAACCGATCAGCAGGTTCTTCAAGCTCTCGCATGGTGGCGTTTCGAATACCTTGCGCGCGGGAACCGATGGCGCGCGGGGAGCATTCACCAGCCCTCGCCCCATTCATTACCTCTATGATCGCTGTATCACCGTGCGAGAGATGGCCCGGTTACACGGATTCCCGGACTGGTTTCGCTTCAATGTGACGAAATGGCACGGAGCGCGTCAGATAGGCAATGCGGTACCCCCGCCACTGGCGAGAGCTATCGCCGCCGGGGTAATCCGGGCACTTGGTGTAGTTTCGAGCCCACCGAAGGGAGCGATTCCGTTAGGTGATCCTGCGCTCCTTTCGCTCGATCTCTCCGGTGCCGCCGAACATTTCGGGGTAGAACCGCCACCCAGCCGGCGCGACAGAAAGAGCGGTGCCAAGAAACGCAAGCAGATCGACATCGAGCGCGAGCAACTGGCGCGGCAGGTGGTGTGTGCCTAAGAAACTCAACAGATACCAAGCCCTCATCCAGAAAGTTTTCTTCAATCATTACACGAAGGGAATGAGCGAGTTCGATTTCGTTCGAGAAGAACTCGAAAAAGCAGCCGCAGCGCTCGGTTTCGCTACAGTCAAGAACCTGGGCGACGTCCCTTATTCCTTTCGTTACCGGAACAAGCTACCCGACAGCATCCTCAAGACACAGCCGGATGGGCGCGAATGGACAATTCTTGGCGCAGGCAAGGGCCGTTATCGGTTCAAGCTCTTCAAGGAAACCCGGATTGTGCCCCGCGACGGGCTCGTCGTTACGGATATCCCCGACGCAACTCCGGAACTGATCCGAAAATACGCCCTCGACGACGAACAAGCTCTGCTGGCCATCGTCCGGTACAATCGCTTGATCGACACTTTCCTCGGCCTCACTACCTTTAGCCTTCAGAACCATCTCCGCACGACCGTGGAGGGGGTGGGGCAAATCGAGATCGACGAACTCTATGTCGGGCTCGACAAGCACGGCTGCCATCATGTCATTCCGGTCCAGGCGAAGGTAGGCAAAGATCGGATCGGTGTCGTCCAGATCATTCAGGACATCGGGTTCGTCGAGCAGAGATTCTCCGGCATGCGCTGTAGAGCCATCGCCGCCCAGTTCATGAGGGACCGGGCCATCGCGCTATTCGAACTTACCCTCCAAGGAGACGAAGTCAGAATCGTCGATGAACGGCATTACCGTCTGGTGCCGGCCGACAACCTCGACGACGAAGCGATCCGCAACTATCGCACGTGAGCAATCCAGCCGTCACCGCTCTCGTGTTGGGGCTGTCCACCCGCAAGGTGGCGGTAGCGCTTCAGCGGGTGTTGGGGCGAAGGATCAGCCCGGGACGGTAAGCCAAGTGGCCAAGCTCCTGGACATGTGGATGACGGCCACGGCCACGACGAATCTAGCAGTCCACCGCGCCAAGGGTGAGCCTGACAAACACCATTAAACCGTCAACCGTCAAGCCTTGTGGCGCTTGTAAGAACGTTCGATTTGTTCGCGCACCTTCTCGGTAATCTTGATCTTCAACTCGGTCAACCGCTTCGTCATCTCCCGCCGGTAGATCCTCCGTGCAAACTTATCCACTAGGGACTTAACCTCTTTGTAGAGAACATCGTTCCGGTGGTGAACCTCCTCAAAAACCTGCAACCTCCGCACCTTCTCATCATATTCCTGTGCGGCTCCCGTTTTGTTGTATTCGTCATCGGCCTTCCGATACGCAGCGTTGGCTTCCATCCACTCCTTTCGAGCATTTCGGTATCTGGCGTAGAGGGTGGTTTGCCTCACGTTCTCCCAAGCCGTCTCGTGGGCTTGCTTCCGGGTCTCTTTGCTGATCTCCCGGATCGTGATTTCCAACTCCATCTCTGCTACAAGATCATCGCCAGCAGCGGGCAGCGCCGGAAAAACGACCGCCAGGGAGGCGGCCAGCAGCAGGGCGGTCATGCTGGATCTGGTTTCGAGGCGGAACCGTGTAGCCTTGATCGTCATACGGGCTATTCATCCTTCTTTTCCGGGATCGGGTCAAGGTCTCTAGGCGTGCCGACGGTCGAGGCTTGGTGGAGCAGCCCGTGGACGTGCATCGCGACTATCGGGTCCATCCTTATTTATTTGATGGGCCTGATCGTACATGGCGGCAGCCCCGACAGAGCCCTTCCTTCGAGTACCGACCGAGACAACGGTTAGTTTCCTTCTGGAATAGTCGAAGGCGGATAGTTTTATGACCGACAATCATTGTATTCGGCTTCTTGCGGACATTCTCGACAAGCTTGACAATCTCCCAAGCGGCCCGTTTTGGTTTCGTGATATTTTGGAAAAGAAGTATGTCTTCCCGATTTCACTGCCAGTGGGCGACGACCAGGAAATCGACATTACACCTGAGATAAACAGGATGCTCGCCCTCTTTTCCAAGGCCGTAATGGATGTCTTCTTCGAATCCCACAAATCCGAGTTTACGGACTCCGAATGGAACCAAATGGTGAAGCGAGCGTTCGGACCGGCCCTTGTCAACCGTCACGAAGAAAATCGTCCTGAAGAGGACGCCGCCGCAATTCTGACAGCTGTAAGGAAGACGGTAGAGGACTGGACTCGTGAAATTCAACCACGCGAGTATGCGTTCGGTTGCCATTTGTCCAAGATCCCGGACTTGGAACCGCTGTCCATTGGAACCGTGCGCTTTGAGCCAAGACGCGCATGGCTTGAGAGAATGCACGGTAGCGGTTGTGCATCTGACATAATGCGGTCACGTATCAATAGAGTGTGGGAGGGAGAGCATCTTCGCAAGAGAAGCGCATCTGACGATTCATTGCGCGAGTCGGCCATTCTTCGCACTGTTGGAGAGAGCCACTTCGTGTGCAGCATTGGGGTTGGACCTATGGGAGCAGAGGCGGGACCGCAGAAAGCTTTGGTTGCGGCGCGGCTCGCCACGACAACGCTAGCCCTTGCATGGGCCAGACCATCATCAGCCTTGAAGTTCATTACCCTCACGTATGATCGACAACCACACGGTCGCGACTACGTTGTTTCGTCAACGGGCGGACGCTTCGGTTGGAGGAGTTCAATGTCGTATCTTCGAGGTGGAGATAGATCGCTGGGCGCGGAGGACTGGGATAGCTTGCGATCCAACATGGGTAAGCTCTTCGATTCGGCGGGAGAAGCCGTTCGGTATGTGACGCATGGCCCAAATGAGGTCTCGCGACCGGAGATGACGAAGGCTCTTTTTCAGGCATTGCTGTGGTTCCATGAGGGATGCAGGGAAGTTGTCGATTCGATGGCGATCGTCAAATTCTGTTCGTCGATGGAAGCTCTGGCCTGCGGGAAGAAAAGCCGCGGGATTCTTGCCTTGATGAAGGCCCGTTTGCGAATTCGAGATGAAGACAAGCTTCGCAAGGACCTGAAGCGGCTCTATGAGACGGGGCGTAGCCAAACCGTTCACGGGACGAATTATCGATTGGGCCATGATTGGAGTGACTCCAGAAGTCTTTCAGAGGAAATGGCGCGAAGCTGTTTGATCAGCTGTTTGCACTGGGCGGCGGAGCACCAACAAGCGAATGACCCGAGACTTCTTTCGCAGTCAAAGAAGTAACGCGACCTCTCGAGTATTGGTCACCGAACATGGTGCAGGGCGCGGACAACCGGTGGCGCACCATGTCAACGACGGCCTCTACCGCCAGCAAGAGACAATCAACGCGATCTACCGGGCAGAAACTGGCCGAAGGACTGGGGCGTCTCGGCTACGAGCTGGAGCGCACGCCCGTGGGCGGCCGCTTCGAGATCGTCGGTGTTTCGCGCGAGGTGATCGAGGCGTTTCCGGAACCCTGTCCTCGCGATCGTTGCCAGGGAGGCGCTCGCGGCCACTCCCTGGCCGGCGCCGCCGCATCGCCGAGGCATGCGTCCACCCCTGATCGGCGTCTACTTCGTCACCGCGATCAGCAAGTGCGCGCGGTCCCAAATCGTCATCAACACGCGGTACGAGTTGATCGCCAACAGCCGTGACTATGCCGAGTTCGCCGAAAGCCTACGCATGGCCGTCTACCAGACCACGCGCCACGCAACGCCCGCCCCGATGTCGTCCGAGCCTCGGGCATGCCCCGGATTGCGGCTGTGAAAGGCCGAGAAGATACCGTCGCCCGGACCCACGGGCCGGCTGTAAGACCACCGGGTGGTGACGGTCCGCGACGTCGGGCGGAGCGAAAACGCCACGTGTTCGAACGTGCGCCGGCCGTCCAAGCGCCGTCCCGAGGGGAAGCGGAGATGCCCGGTCCCGGCCTCCACCCGCGCTGGCTGCTCCACGGCGATCCGGCCGCGGCGCCCGCCCTCGCCATGCTCCAGGCTCAAGCTCCAGGACGAGATGAGCGTGGGGCCGGCATCGAACATGGAGCCGGACCCGGTCCCAAGCCCACGAGGCAGGTCGAGCGCAAGCGAGGCGGCGGCGCCGAGCGACCAGCGTCCCCGATCGTCGAGCGCCAGGCGCCGCTCGGCCCCGACGGCCAGAAGCGAAGAGCCGGCATCGAAGGAGAACGCGCCCCGGCCCTCGCCGTCGAGCCGGCCCCGCGTCCGCGTGAGTGCGGCGAAGGACAGCCCGGGAGAAGAACGCACGCGGAGTCCCGCCCCTTTATCGCCGAGGAGAAGACGCGCGTTGCCGTCCTCGCCGAAAGGCGGGCAATGCCAGCGCGGGACGATGGCTGCGAGGCCGGCACAGCCCGCGCCGGCAGGGATGTCGTCCCCGAAGCGCGGGATCGGGTCCGCGCCGGTAGGGCCGGCCTCCATGAGCCGTCCGGCAGGGATCCAGAACGGAGCGTTCCCGGCATCGAAGGCGGCGATCTCCACATGGGCGATGCGCGCGGCGGCATCGCCGTAGGCGGCTGGCGTGCGGAGCCGCGTCGCGCCGAGAGACGCGGTGCCGCCGGCAATGCCCGTGGACAGAACCCCGACTGGGCTCAGCGCGGCTTCCGGGTCTACGACACCCGCCCCGTACTCAACCGACGTGATCCCGTCATGGGACGGGTCATCGTCCTCGTGCAGGCCGTCGTCGGCGGTGGCCATCAGCCTCTTCACCAACTCGACGTTGCCGAGCTGCCCCCGGAACCGGTCCTTCATCAGCGCAAGCGTCGCACTCACCACGGGAGCGGCGAAGGACGTTCCCCTGTCCCTCACCTGCCGGAGTTGTAGGGATAGTCCACATCGTGGACCCCCGGCGCGGCGAGGCAGTAGTGCTCGCCGTCCGCCGCGGCGTCCCAGTCCGGAGGCAGCGCGCCGCAGAAGTGAGCGTAGTCGGCGATGCCGGCTCTCTCCCCGTCGAGGGCCGTGACCCCGATGTTGTGCCCGCGCAGTTCCTCGAAGCGGGACACGAGCTCCATCGCTTCGAAACGCGCGCCGTCGCCCAGCACGCCGCGCAGGTTCCCGGCCCCCCAGACGACGACGGTCTTGCCGTCGTCCGGGACCTCCGCCTGAGCGACGGCCCTTGCCGTGCGCGGAAGAGCGCGCTGGGCTTCGCCGTAAAGCCGCAGGAACTCCCCGTGGCAAGCGTCGGCGAATTCGGGATCGGCGGCCGCGCACGGATAGACCGTGCCGTAGCTGATGTTGACGATGTCGACCGAGCCGAGCTTCGCGCCGACGGCCCTGGCCCAGACGGCATCGAATTCCGCCACCGTGCGGCCGCTGGCTCCCTCCGGGTCGATGCGGTTGTGAAGTTCCGAGAGGGAGGTGGCGGCGCCGATGAATGCGTGACGGGCCAGCAGGGCATCGCGGACGCCGTCGTCGATCGCGCTGCCGGACCAGCCTTCGAGGTGGCGGATGAGCCACGAGGAGACATCGCGCGCGCCGTCGAGCGATGCGGCCATCGGCACGATGGCGACGTTCCGCCCCGCATCGCGCCGCGCGGTCTCCCGCGCCACCACGCCGGCCACCGCGGTGCCGTGCTCCGCGCCCTCCCGCTCGGGCGATGTCTCAATGTCGAGGGGCGGGATCTCCCACCATGCGGTCGGTCCCCCGGCAATGTCGTGCACGAAGGCGCCGCCGAGCCGGGCCGCCGCATCGCTCTCGATGAGAGCACGGATTGCGGCTCCAGGATCGTCCTCGCGCGAGTCCACGACATAAATGCGGGCGGGAGAGGCGTTGGCGGGATCGCTGCCGATGTCGGGGCGCCAGTACGCGAACGCCGCGCCCCTGCTCGAGACGTCCAGGCGTCCGTCGAACACCTCCCGTGTGAGATCGACCCCGTCGTCCTCGATGCCGACCCGAACGGTGCCTGCACGCGGTTCATGAACATAGGACCCGTCGCCGCGCACCTCGCTCACCGAGAAATGGGGCACGTCCGCGTAGCCGGGAAGGCCGTCGAGCGGCGCGCGGGGAACGATGCGCGCCGCGGGCGGCTCGACGGGGACTCGGGGGGTCCGGTCCGACCTCTGCAAGCCGCACCCGGAGACCACCGCCACGGCGAACAAGGCGATTGCGAGCCGCCCCTGTTTCATGCGGCGATTCTCGGCCTTGAACGCGCTCGTCGTCAAGCGCTACGTTTCGGCGACGCCCGTGTCGTCCTCAAGGACATCCCGCACCTCGACTCCGACAAGAGCATGCCGGGCATGCTGTCCCGGTCTTGCAGCACCACTCTGCTCACCGGCGACTTCTGGAATGTCCGGCACATCTGCACCACCGCCCCCAGCAACGGCGGAGTAAGTGTCGCGCCGGGTGTCGCCAGGCCGGGCAGCTCATTGTTCTCTTCTGCTTCCTTGGCGTCAGCCGGGAGGCGCACGACGGTCCGGGAAGTGTTCCTGCAAGTGCGCAGCCAACCCGCCGCCCAAGCGCCGGCTGGAGTCTGTCCAGTTCACCGGTGGCCGTGTTCCTCTCCGGAGGAAGCGAGGCGTGTCCGCTGTGAGGCTTGAGCCGCGGCAAGGTGGGCAGCGAGCTTGTTGAGGTTGTGGACAGTGCAGCCCTGGTGCCCGCCGCGGCCGCCAATCCCCGTGTTCCCATGATGCCCAGCGGCCATATGACCCCGAATGCCTTGCGTCGCTTCGCCGCCTGCTCCGGCCGCCGCCGGCCATGGTCCGGGCCGGGCGGCTGTAATTGCATTGTAAGTGGCGGTAAGCGGAAAGTATGACAGCGACGCAAAAGCGTAATACGAAAAACTCTCGATAAAACAAAGATATACGGCATATCGTCATACGCCGTGATTCTCCAGAGAACCGCCCCGGTTCCCCAGGGATTCGCCCCCGGTTCCCTAGGGAACCGCGCGGTTCTGCAGAGAATCTTTTGCCGCCAGACCCGCGCTTGCGACGACACGGTTGCCATCTTGCATTGACGCCCGGAAACCGCCCGTGAGCCACGTCTTCGGCCCTGTATGCTCTGACCTCACTCTCCCGCTCAAGCGCCGCTCAGGCTAACCTGCTGATATCACGCGTCTTTTGTCTCCCCTCGCCGATGTCCCGCCATTCGGCTCCGTCTCTTACGGCGGAGCCGTTATTCCTTCACACCTGCCGCACCGTGGTGCCTGACGTGCCTTGTCTGCGACCGGGTGCGCAGTTCGAGCCCCTCATGGCCATCTGCCCCTTGGGAAAGGCGATAGCTCTTTGGTACACGGCCGTGTGACGGCAAAAACACACGCGCAATCATGAGGGCTTGCAGGATGACCGCCCCGACCCTCAGCCCGTCCGTGGCGATGGGGCTGCGTGAGGATGATGACGGCTGCCCGGTAGAGCCGGCGCCAAGAGAAGGTCGCCGGGATGCTCGCGGCATGGCCGGAAGGGATGTTGTCGTTCCGGGGAGAGCTTCGGTGCGCGGTTCGGGTGCGCGGCGACCTCGAAGTGACGCCCGAGGAAGGCGGGACCTCTACAATTCGAGGTCCATCTCAAGCGGCGTCTGCACGGGTTCCAGGATCTCCTGCAGTTGGCGGTCGTGTTCCCGCTCCACCTCGTTGCCGTCCCCGCCGTCGACTTCGCGGTCCGTCTTGCCGGAATCGAGCTCGTTGTGTTCCCTTTCCGACGGCTCGCGGTCGCGTCCGCCAGGCGGCTCGGCTTCGAAAACGGCCTCGTATGCCGCCTCCTTCGCCGCTCCGTCGAGCGCCGAGACCCGCTCTCCGGTGGCCCGTTCCAACTGGTCGGAGAGCTTCCAGGCATCGTCCGTCACCAACTCTGCATCGTCCCGCGCCCGGCTGATGGCCACATAGAACGCTCGTTGGTTCGTCAGGTCCGAGTCTCCCGTGGGCATGGCGGCGATGATTCCGTCCACGGTTCTGCCCTGAAAAGCGTGAATCGTCGAAGCCCAACCCCGGTCCAGGTGGCGGAGTTGGGGGTCTTCCCCGGCCAGCCGAGCTGTCGATCCGTCCTCGAGACGGAAGTGAACGCTGTTTTTCTCTACAGAGTTCACGACCGCTGTCCCGCCGTTCACGAGTCCCGCACCCGGATCGTTCCGCGTCCAGCGTATCCGGTCTCCTTGGCAAAGCTCCATCTCCTCGCTCCGGTAGACCTCCACTCCGCCCTTGGCGCCTGCGATCAGGCGCGGCTGCCAGGCCACCGGATCGCCCTTGCCGCTGCCGAGCCAGACCGTGTTGCGCTCCTGGTCGACCCTGAGGACCTCGCGTTCGTCCCCCTTGTCCACTCCCAGGGTCTTGTACTTGCGGTTGAATATCACGGTGTCGCCCGCCGAGTAGCTCGAAGCCCGGGCCATCTCCGCGCGGGTCAGTCCGCGGGAGATCAGCTTTTTGCCCTGCCTCGTGGGTCCCGAGACCGCGCCTTCCGCGATCAGTTGCGTCCGGATCGTGTCGTTGATTTCGTCCCGCAGCGCCCTTGTCGGGGCGATCACCCCTGTTGCCGCGCGCTTTGCCGGAGACAAGGAGAGCCAGCGCCGGGCGGCGTCCGCTCCGATCTCGTCGCGGTCCACCTGCGCGATGCGCTCCCCCAGCTTCTCGAATGCGGTCTTGACCTCGCCCGCAAGGCCCGCCCTCACCGCTTCCCGGAGATCCCTGTCGCGCTGCCGCAGGATCTCGTCCATCACCGCGGTCTTCATCCCGGCCCGCCTGAGCTGCTCGAAAGGCTTGCCGGCCTCCACCGCGCCCAGCTGCTTCTCGTCCCCGACCAGCACCACGCGGGGAACCCGTAGCGCGGTCGCGGCCCTGAGCAGTCCGCGCATCTGTTCGCTCGATGCGAGCGAGCTCTCGTCCACGACAAGAACTGTCTTCGAGAACGAGGCGCGCAGGTTCCGAAGTCCCTTCGGCGTGCCTCGGCCTTCCACGATCCCGGAATGTTGCGCAAGGAACCTTTGGACTGTCTCCGACCCGATCCCCGATTCCCGCTCCAGAGTCCGCGCCGCCGACGCTGACGGAGCCAGGCCCATCGTCCGGTAGCCCTGGTTCTCCGAGAGCGCCCGGAGCCTGGTGAGCATCGTCGTCTTGCCCGTGCCGGCGTATCCCTGCACTCCCACCACACGGTCCGTGGACGAGAGGATCATCCTGACCGCTTCCTTCTGTCCCTCGTTGAGACGGCCCCGGTGGAGTTTCGTCGTTGCGATCCAGCCCCGCATGATCGCCTTCCCGGACCCCTGACCGGCCTGCATGAGCGCAATCGTCTCCGACTCCCGCGCCAGAGCCGCGTCCGTGGTCCAGTGTCTTCCGTGTCCGAGGCCCGTTGCAGCATGGAGGCCGCCGCGCTCTTCGAGTGCGGAGACAGCCCGTTCCGCCGCCTCCACCGTGACCTTGCCCGGCTCCCGCCCGAGCACGGCCGCCAGAAGGTCCGTGTGGCCGAACACCGCGTGGCGCTCGGAGAGGTGCTCAATTGCCCAACTCGCGGCTTCGCCCGCCTCATGGCCCCGGTCCGTGAACAGATCCGGCGCCTGACGTTCCCGTTCCACTCGCCTTGCCCTTGACTTGACAAGCTCCGAAGAGAAACCCAGTTCCGCGGCCTGGCGCTCCCAACTCCTCTGAAGCTCGCCCTTGTCCACCTCGCGCTTGCGCGCCCGCGTCATGAGCGCCGCCCGCGCCGCAAGGTGCGGGTTCTCGCCCGATTTTCCCAGGCCGCGCTCTTCCATCGCCGCCTCGATCTCCGCGCGCCGCGTCGAGAACGCCTCGATCACCTCCCGCGATACCCCCGCGATCTCGAACCTCCCGTCTGCGTGCGTCTTCTCTATTCCGTATCCCAACTCCCTGAGACCCTCGGCCAAGTCAGCCCGGTAGATCGCTCCGATCACCATCTTGCCCGAGTAGAGGCCGTCGTCCACCATCGTCCTCCACTTCCCATCCCGGCCTTGCGCCATGTTGGCGATCACCGCGTGGGTATGGAGCTGTGGATCGAGATTGCGGGACGTGTCGTGGCGGAATATCACGCTAAAAAAATTATGCCATAAAAATCAATAAGTTAAATGGATATCATGAGAGTCAAGTAATCAATATGAAAGCGGATTCGTTCCAAGACAAGCGTATTCCCGCGCTCGCCTGTCGTAAGCGTTCGGGCCTGCCGTGGAGATCCGTGACGCTCGGCAGAGGGGAAGGCC
>JAPPNF010000130.1 GCA_028818755.1 Deltaproteobacteria bacterium
GGCCTTCACCCCCGAATCTCCCTGAAAGTCAACGTGCCCTAGCCGCACCGCTTACAGCGCTAGGACGGTCGACGACGATGAATAAGAATGGCGCCATGGCCGTCATGAGGAACGCAGAGAGCAGGAGAAAGGCTGTCGAGCCGGTCGATCCCGCTACAGTCAGCAGCAGCGGCCCGAGTGCATAACCTGCGTTGGTAATGCAGGTGTAAGCGCCCATCAGACGGCCGCGATGGGAAGGCGGTGCGACCGTAAGCAGGGTTGCTTCGCTGAGCACGTACACGACGTTTACGGTGCAACCCAGGAAGAGACGGAGAGGCAGCCATGCCAATGGATTCGAAAACCATCCGATCAGCAGCAGCGTTACAATAGTCAGTCCGATGGCTGTTGCAATAGACACCCCGGTCGAGAAACGATGAGCATGGCGATTGATGATCGGAGCAGATGCGATGATTCCCAGCGGTGTCATGGCCGCGTTGAGGGCGATGGCCGATGCGGGTTCGCCGCTTCGCTCCATGACCAGGGACAACAACGGATAGGTCAGCCCCTGGGACGCGGAAAACGCGGTTACGCAGAAGATGAGGGAGTAGCACGCCGGCCAGATGGAAGAAGTTCCGAAACGTTGCATGTGCCCGGTATGACGAACTGGTGCTGGAGAGGGTGCGTTCCGGGGACGTGGGCTGCGGCCTCAATCCTCGCCCAGCGGCACGTCCACGCCATTCAGGGTGAGCACGGGCACGACCTCTACCGGTCGGCGCAGGGTGTTGGTGGTGTAACAGGACCGTTCGAGGGCCTCGGCGAACTCGACGATGCGGTCCCGGCTGTCGGGGCTTTGCAGGTCCAGCCGGTAGATCAGCCGGGTACATGCCGACGGCACGTCCGACAACCCGAACTTGCCCTTCTGGTCGAACTCTCCCCGCACCGACATCTCCGCGCGCTCGATGCGGATATCCATGAATGACGCCAACTGCGTCACTTGGCTGAGCATTCAGAAGCCGATGGAGGCGACGAAGTACTGGAGAGGGGCGGCCCCCTTGCCGCTGCCTCCGCGGGACGCCGGCTCGTCGCAGAAGATGGTATAGCCTTCGGAGGTTCTGGCCTCCTTCAGGTGGTCGTTGACCAGTTTGATCTTCGCTTCGTGCACCGTGACCGCCTTGGAGGGGTCGTCCTGGAAAATCTTCCGGCGGCGCTCGAAGACGGCCTTGTGGTGGGTGTAGTCGATGGAGCAGCAGCCAGGATCGTCGGTGTCGTCCGTGATGGCCATATTCCCTCCGTTTGGATACATCAAGCCGTATTCACTCGGCCATGGGTCTTTCTATCATGGAGGGCGGAAGGATGGCGAAAGAACATACCTATGCGGCGGTCGTGACCTGGACGGGGAACCGGGGCCGGGGCACGGCTGACTACAAGACGTACACGCGCGACTACGAGATCATCTGTGCGGACAAGTCGCCGATCAAGGGCTCGGCCGATCCCGCTTATCTGGGCGATGCCGGCCGCCACAACCCGGAAGACTTGCTCGTGGCCGCGCTCTCGGCCTGCCACATGCTCTGGTACCTGCACCTGTGCGCGGCCAGCAAGGTCGTCGTCACGGCCTATGAGGACGCCGCCGAGGGCGTGATGCGGACCTCCCCGGACGGCTCGGGCGAGTTTACGGGCGTGTCCCTCAAGCCGCGAGTTACGATCAGCGCCGGGAGCGACCCGGAGACGGCGGAGGCCCTGCACGAGAAGGCCCACGCCATGTGCTTCATCGCGCGCTCGGTCAACTTTCCGGTGAGTCATCAGGCGGAGATTGTGAGAGGGTAGGCTGGGATACGTGGCTGCGACGCTTAAAATCGGAGGGGATTTTAATTAACTTGTGGCTTTGGGGCGAGGGATGGTTCGAGCCACGCGCCGCACGACTCTCATGCAAATGGGTGATCCATGTCGCAGGACCTGAGAAGTTATCTCGATCTGGTGGAATCGAAGGACGAGTTGGTCAGAATATCGGCTCCCGTGGACCCGCGCCACGAGGTGACTGCGCTGGTCGCCAAGCTGGCGCGGGAGCGCCGGCGCCGGCCGGTGCTCCTGCTGGAGAACGTCAAGGGCAGCGCCCTTCCGGTGGTGACCAACCTCCACGCCAGCCGGCGGCGCATGGCGCTGGCCATGAATGCCGAGCCGCGTGGTGTTCAGCAGGCGTTCCTCAAGGCGATGGAGCGCCCGGTGGCTCCTGTGGTCGTGGATACCGGACCGGTCAAGGAGGTGGTGCGAACAGGCGCGGACGTCGATCTGCTGGCGTTGCCGCAGATCGTCCACCACGGTGCGGATGCGGGCCCCTACATCACCGCGGCCATCTCGTTCGCGAAGGATCCGGAGGACGGCACCTGGAACTGCGCCTACAACCGCCTCATGATCATGGGCAAGGACCGGACCTCCATCCACATCACCGCGTCGAAACACCTGTGGGAGTTCTACCAGAAGGCGGAGGCCAGGGGCGAGGCGCTGCCGGTGGCGTTCGCGGTCGGGGTTCATCCGGCCATCGGCCTGGGGGCGCTGGCCATCGGCTCCATCGACGAGGACGAGCGCGCCATCATGGGCGGGATACTGAGAGAACCGCTGGAGTTGGTCCGCTGCGAGACCTCGGACCTGCTGGTGCCGGCCCACGCGGAGATCGTTCTGGAAGGGGAGATCGTGCCGGGTGAACGGACCCCGGAGGGACCGTTCAGCGAGTTCACCGGCTACAGCCTGGGCGAGCGCCAGCGTGAGGTGGTGCGCTACAACGCCGTGACCATGCGCGAAGGCGCGCTGTTCCACGACATCGCCGTGGCCCAGGTGGATCACCTGCTGCTGTCCACCATCCCCATGGAGTCGAACCTCTACCGTGCGGTGCGCGCCATCGTACCCTCGGTGGCCGCGGTGCGGGTGCCGGCTCCCTACAGTTGCTACGTCGCCATCAATCAGCGGGTTCCGGGCCAAGCCAAGAACGCCATCCTGGCGGTGCTGGGCGCCGACATGTACATCAAGCGTGTGGTCGTGGTGGACCACGACGTCGACATCTTCGACGACCGCGAGGTGGCGTGGGCGTTGGGCACCCGCTGTCAGGCGGACCGGGACATCACGGTCATCTCCAACACCCGCGGCTCGGACCTGGACCCCTCCACGGACTCCGACGGCTACACCGCCAAGTGGGGCGTCGATGCCACCGCCAAGCCCTCGCTTGCGGAGTACACGCCACGCAACCGGATTCCCCGGGACGTTCTGGAGCGCATCGACCTGGACAAGCTGGGGTTGTAATTGACCTCTCCGACGCGGAACTTCGTCTGCCTTCTGGAGCAGACCGCGGCGCGCTTCCCGGAAAAGCCCGCGCTGCTCTGCCCCGACGCGACTCTCACGTACCACGCGTTGCACGAGTTCGCGGCCGGGTTTGCGGGGGAACTCGCGGATGGCGGTGTCGGGCCGGGCGATCGGGTCGCGATGGTGCTGCCCAACCACTGGACTTTCGTGGTGGCGCTGCTGGGCATCTGGAAGCTCGGCGCCACCGCCGTGCCGTTGAGCCCGTTGCTGAAGCCCGAGGAGCGAGACGCCATCCTGGCGGACGTGGACCCGGCGGTGGTGGTCGAACGCGTGGAGCCGCGGGAGGGCGTCTGGGAAACGGCGGCGGAGAACGGGGCGCCCGCCCACTTCGGCTACAGCTCCGGCAGCACCGGGCGGCCCAAGGGCGCCGTGTTCAGCCACGCGGCGCTGACCTTCGCCAACCACTCGTGGGCGGACATGATGGCGGTCACGTCCGAGGACGTGGTGTTGTCGGTGCTGCCGCTGCCCCATTCCTTCGGGCTCAACGGCTCGCTCCTGGCTCCGCTGCTCAAGGGCGCCCAGGTGGTGCTTCCCGGAGGGTTCGCGTCCGACAGGGTCATCGCAGCCATCCAGGAGCGCCGCGTCACCCTCTTTCTGGGTGTGGCGACGATGTTCCGGCGGCTGTTGGGCGCGCCGGAGTTTGCCGGTGCGGACCTGTCTTCCCTGCGCCTGTCGGTGTCCGGCGCCGCGCCGTGCCCGTGGGACCTGGCTTCGGAATGGCGCCGCCGCGCCGGCCACCGCATCCTCCGGGGCTACGGCATGACCGAGCTTTTCCGGCCCATCTCGTACCTGGCATCGGAGCCGGAGGACCGCCCGGAATGCATCGGGCGCGCGGTTCCCGGTGTCGACATCCGGGTGGTGGCGGACGAGGGTGCGGGGTCCGGGGAGGGGGACACGGGGGAGCTCTGGATCAGGACCCCGGCCGCGCTGCAAGGGTATTGGAACGATCCCGCTCCGGTGCTGGAGGACGGTTGGTTCAGGACCGGCGATCTCGCGCGGATCTTGCCCGGCGGGTTCGTGGAGATCACCGGGCGCCTCAGGGAACGCATCCTCCGGGGCGGCTATTCCGTCTTCCCCCAGGAAGTCGAGGCGGTGCTGGCCGAGCATCCGGACGTTGCCGAGGCCGCGGTGGTGGGAGTGCCGCACCCGGAGCTGGGCGAGGAGGTGGCGGCTTTCGTGGTGGCGAAACCGGGTACGAGCCCGGGAACGGACAACCTCGCGGCCTACTGCGCGGACCGGCTGGCCCGCTTCAAGTACCCGCGGCACGTCCTTTTCGTGCCGGAGTTGCCCAAGGGGCCGACCGGGAAGGTGCTGAAGGCGGAGCTTCTGCGGGGTTGGAGCGCGGAGAAAGGGGAGGGTGAGGAGCCATAGGCTCCCCGGCCCTCCCCCTAATGACGGCTACTTGTTCGACTGCCTGACCAGGAAGGACAGGCTCTCCCTGACGTTCTGCGGCATGTTGATGATCCCGTCCACGAGCTTCTCCACCTCGGCACCCGAGACAGGGGTGATCAAGACCTTCGATTTCTTGGCCTCGGCCAGCAGGTTCGGGTCCTTCAGCGTCTTCGCGTAGGCCGTCCGCAAGATCTCCACGCGGTCCTTGGGCGTGCCCGGCGGCAGCGCGAGCATGCGCTGGAACGCCATCTGGAACGCCCACGAGTTGTAGAGCTCGAGGGCCTCCTTGTTCAGCACGTCCTTGAACAGCGGGATGTTCTGAATCTCCGGATCGGGGTAGGTGTGACTGTCGATGACGAAAGGAATCAGCTTCTGGTCGCCCTCGGCGTCCAGCATGCTCCGGGCGGTGACCCTCATGGACTCCCACTGAGAGCAGAAGCCGTCGACCTCGCGTCCCTCCAGTGCCAGCCGTATGGTGGCCGTCCCGCGGTACCCGGTGACGATCTTGAACTTGGTGCCCATGGCCTTGTTCAGGATCGCCGGGATGTCGTGGCCGGTGGAGCCGGCCCGGGTGGCGCCGATCTTGATGGGTTCCTTGGAATTGATGACATCCTTCCAGGTCGTCTTGCCGGAGAAGGCCATCATCATGCACACGATCTCGCCCTTGCTGGGGGCGCCCGCCCATTCCATCTTGTCGAAGGGCACCGCGCCCGCCTTCTTGTCGCCCAGTGCCGCCTGCACGATGAGCGAGTTGTTGAAGACCGCGCCGGCGAGGCCGTCGGGTCTGGCCCGCCGGCCGATATAGTTGGCCGAGATCAGGCTGCCGGCGCCGGTCATGTTCTGCACCAGCGTGGTGGGGTTGCCGGGAATGTATTTGCCGAAGTAGCGGGCGATCAGCCGCGTGTAGGTGTCGTAGCCGCCTCCAGGCGAGAAGCCGACGATGAAGCGGAACGTCTTGCCCTTGTAGAAGTCTTCGGCGCGCGCCTCGGGAGCTGCGTATAAAGCGGCGCCCAGGATGACGGCCGCGGCCAGAAAGGATAAACCCTTGCGTGTCATAAATGTCCCTCCGTCTCGATTCTGCCGGCGTCGTCCACGCCGAGACCCTTGGCTACAGAAGTGGCGCCGTCATGTCAAGACGCACTTTGAGAAATGCCCGGTCGATGCTATGAAACGAGACACGGAGGTACACATGGCAGAATCCATCATCCTGTTCACCCAGCCCGGTTGACCGCCTTGTCATCGAGAGAAAGAGTATCTTTCTCAAAAGGGCGTTGATTTCGTGGAGAAGAACATCCGCGAGGACCAGGAGGCGCTGAAGGACCTTCTGGCGCGCGGTTTCCAGAGCACCCCCGTGGTCATCATCGACGGCGAAGCCGTGGTAGGCTTCGATCAGGAGCGCATCGACTCGCTTCTGGGGCTCTGACAGGGCGGCCGCGTCCGCGGTCGTCCGCCATTCTCTCACATTCCGGCGTCCCGGTGCCGGCCGTCCCGGCGGCGGCGGTTCCGGTTCGTCGCTACGGTTGCTGCTCCGCCTGCTTGGCCCTTAGTGCGCGGACGATCTTCTCCGGCGTGACCGGAAGGTCGTGGATGCGCACGCCGACCGCGTCATGGACGGCGTTGGCGATGACCGCGGGCGGCGGAATGATGGGCGGCTCGCCCACGCCCTTGGCGCCCAAGGGCCCCGTGGCGCAGGGGTGCTGTATCAGGTGCACTTCCACCGGCGGGGCGTCCAGCGCGCTGAAGATCTTGTAGTCCAGCAGGTTGGGGTTGTCCATTTTCCCGTCGGTGAACGTGCAGGCCTCGCTCAGCGCCTGCCCGAGCCCCTGCATCACCCCACCCTCTATCTGCCCGCGAACCGACAAGGGATTGACCGCCGTGCCCACGTCCTGAACCGCCACGTAGCGAAGGATCCTGACGTGGCCGGTTTCCGGGTCCACCTCCACCTCGGCGGCGTGAGCCGCCACCGCCGGGTGCGGGATGAGCCGGGACACGGACTGCGTGCTGACGATGGGTCCGCGTGCGTGCTCCAGGGCCGCGCGGCCTACCTCCCGGAAGGAGACGGAGCGTTCCGGACTGCCCTTGACGAAGACCTTGTTCTCCCCGACCTCGAGGTCGCCGGGATCGGCTTCCAGCTTGTCCGCGGCCACCTGCTGGATCTGCCGCTTGACGTCCCTCGCCGCCAGCAGCACCGCGCCGCCCATGCTCTTGAGCGCCTGGCTGCCGGCGCTGATGGTGGAATGGGGCGCGAAATCTGTGTCGGCGGTGCGCACGTGGACGTCGTCGAGGGACACTCCCAGCACCTCCGCGGCGATCTGCGCCAGGGAGGTGCTGGCGCCGCTCAGGTCCACCAGGCCCGTGAGGATGGCAAAGGTGCCGTCTTCGTTGAGCTTCACGCCGGCGCTGGACGCCATGCCGCCCACCAGCCAGTGGGCCGCCGCCATCCCCCGTCCGATGTTCCCGTCGGCCGCCCTGGGGGCCGCGTCCAGGGCCTCCGCCGCCTTGCGCACGGTCTCCTTGACGTGGACGTCCTTGAGGGGGACGCCGGCCGGGGTCTCGTCGCCGTCCTCCATGGCGTTCCGTACCCGCATTTCCACCGGGTCGATGCCGAGTTCCCGGGCGATGATGTCGATCTGCGACTCGGACGCGAACGCGAGTTGCGGTCCGGCGGGCCCCCGGTAGGCCCCGCAGGTGGGAGTGTTGGTGTAGACGCAGTAGCTGTCGATCTTGAGATTGGGGATGCGGTAGGGGCCTGGCGCTCGTACCGCCGCCCCCTGGCTGATCATGACGCCGGAGCCGGAAGAATATCCGGTCCCCAGCACCGCCTCGATCTCCCGGGCCGTGATGGTGCCATCGAGCTTGACCCCGGTCTTATAGCGCAGGTGGAACGGGTGCCGGGGGTTGGTGGTCTGGAAGTCTTCGCCGCGACTCATGACGATGCGCACCGGCGCGCGCGCCTTCCGCGCCAGCGCTACCGCCGCGGGCTCGACGGTGGGCGATATCTTGCCGCCGAAGCCGCCGCCGATCTCGGTGGGGATGACCCGCACCTTGGTCATGGGCATGTCGAGTATTTCCGCGATGGCGTCGCGCAGCGGAAACTGGGCCTGAGTAGGGACCCAGACCGTCGCCCTCCCGGAGGCGTCGAAGCGCGCCAGCGCGGTATGAGGCTCGATGTAGGTCTGGTGCACCATGGGCGCGTGGAAACGGTGCTCGAAGACCCGGTCCGCCTCGGCGAACCCGGCCTCCACGTCGCCGCGCAGGAGCTGCTTGTGGTTGCACACGTTGCCGCGGCGGTCTTCCACGCTGGGCTGTGCCCAATAGTCGGCGTAGCCGTCGTGGATCATTGGCGCGTCCGGCTCCATCGCTTCCAGCCCCGAGGTGACCGCGGGAAGCACCTCGTAATCCACCTCTATGAGGCGCGCCGCTTCCTCGGCCGTCTCCTCGTCCACCGCCGCCACCGCGGCGATGCGATCGCCGACGTAGCGCACCTTGGTGCTGGCGAAATACTCCTCGTCACGGACGAATTTGCCGTAGCGGACCGCGGGCACGTCGGCCGCGGTGACTACGGCCCGGACGCCCGGCAGCCGCTCGGCCCGCTCGGTGTGAATGGCGGTGATGCGCGCGTGGGCGTGCGGGCTCAGCACCATCTTGCCGTGGAGCACCTTGCCTCCGGGCGACACGTCCGCGCCGAACACCGACTGCCCGGTGACCTTCTCGAAGATCTCGACCCTGGGTAGCTCCTGACCGACGACTTTCATGATTCCTCCGCGGCCTCCATCACCGCCTGAACGATGGTCCCGTAGCCGGTGCAACGGCACAGGTTGCCGGCGATTCCATGGGCGGCCTCGTCGCGCGTGGGCGACGGGTTGCCGTCCAGCAGCGCCTTGCAGGCCATGAGCATGCCCGGCGTGCAGTAGCCGCACTGGGCCGCTCCGGCGGCGGCGAAAGCCCGCTGCAACGGATGCAGTTCCCCACCCTCCGCCAGCCCTTCAATGGTCTCGACCCGCCGTCCGTCCGCCTCCGCAGCGAAGACGAGGCAGGCATCCACCAGCCGGCCGTCCAGGATCACCGAGCAGGCGCCGCACTCGCCCTCGCCGCAGCCCTCCTTGGTGCCGGTGAGCGCCAGGTCGTCGCGCAGGAAGTCGAGGAGCGAGCGTGTCGCCGGCACTTCCTCCCGGTAGTCCTCGCCGTTGACGGTCACCGTGATCGCGATGTGTTCGCCCGCCATCAAGCCTCTCCTTGCGCGCGCCGGAAGGCGTCCTCGACAGCCCGTCGGGTCAGCACCCGGACCATCTCCCTCCGGTAGTCCGCGCTCGCGCGGACATCGTCAATGGCGCTGGCGTCCTCGACGGCGCATGCCGCGGCTTCCACCGCGGCCGCGGCATCGAACCGTCGTCCCTTGAGGCGGTTCTCCGCCGCCGGCGACCGCATCGGCGTGGGTCCGACCGCGCCCAGCGCGATGCGTGCCTCCGCGATGACGCCGTCGGCGTCCAGCCGCAAGAATGCAGCGCAGTTCACCACCGCGATGTCCATGGCCGTGCGCACGCAGCGCTGGAACGCGCTGCCGGCGCGGGCGGGTAGGGCGGGGACCCGGACCGCCGTCACGATCTCGCCCCCTCGCAGCACCGTCCTGCCGGGGCCGAGAAACAGTTCATGGACCGGTATCTCCCGGGTGCCGCCGGCGTCGGCGGCTTCCACCGCCGCGCCCAACGCCATCAGCGGCGTCGCGGTGTCCGCCGCCGGGGAGGCGTTGGCGAGGTTACCGCCCACGGTCGCCCGGTTGCGGGTCTGGATGGATCCCACCACCCGAGCGGATTGAGCCAGCGCGTCGTAAGCGTCCGAAATCAGCGGGGAGGCGGCCAGGGTCTCCATGAGCGCCAGGGCGCCGATGCGAATCCCGCCGTCCACGGCCTCGACCCCGTCCATGCCCGGAATCCGCTTCAGGTCCACTACCGTGTCCGGCTGCGTCTGCCGCCGCTCCATCCTGAGAAACAGATCCGTTCCCCCGGCCAGGGGAACGGCCTGGGGTGTCAGCAGTGAAAGGGCTTCGTCGAGGCGGGTGGGAGCCAGGTAGTTGAAAGGCCTCATGGTTTCAGCGGCCATTCATCGCACTTTTTTACAGGCGATGCAATTCGGCCAAGGGCCGGAAGCGAATGGGGAACCGGCGTCAGTCTAAAAAGGAGAGCAAAGGAGTGTTTGCGCGGCCCGCGTCTTGGCGGGCGCCGGCCTTTCCTGATAGTTCTTGGGCTGCCGGCCCGCGGCCGCCGGATGGGAGGCGCTGTTTTGCGCGCGACGAAGAAGGGAGAAGAGGAGCATGAACAAGGTATGCTTGTGGGCGGTTCTTCTGCTGCTGATTCCGATGGCTGCCCAAGCCGCGCCGCCAGACCTCAAGACTCCGGCACCGGTGATCTACCTGGCGGACAACCTGGACGAAAAGGACAAGCTGGGGTGGTGCATCGATACCGTCGGACGTGGCTTTGGCGAGCGGTTGCACGCGCACTCCTGCAAGCCGCGGGGCGGCGATGTGCAGTTCCTCTACGACAAGGCGGGGCGGCGGATCGCCTCGGCCACGTATTCCGGCAAGTGCGCCACTTTGACGGCTCCCGCGGCGGCGGGCGTCTCCCTCGGGTTGGTGGACTGTTCGAAGGACTCCCCCGAGCAGATCTTCGACTACGACGCCGCCACGATGGAGTTTCGGCCCGGCGGAGATTCGGCGCTTTGTCTCGTTGCCGGCGCGGCCAGCAGGTCGGCCGGGCCGTACATGTCGCGCGACCTGGGGCTTGCCCCGTGCGGGTCTACCGACGCCAAGCTCAAGCAGTGGCGTATCAAGTGAGACGGTTCCCGGCCGCCAACCGCCCGTGAAGCCGCGACGGGGGTGAATCGGCGGCCGGGACACGGCGACCCTAGGAGCCTGTTCGAGTCATCAAATACAACCCCTCTCCCTCTGGGAGAGGGTGGCCGAAGGCCGGGTGAGGGCCTGACCGTCCCTCACCCCAGCCCTCTCCCAAGGGGAGAGGGGGGCGTTCGCTCTCCCTGCGGGAGAGAAGGGGTGGCTAGGGAACCATGAGCGAACCGAAGCGCGCTATCGGCGGGCGAGGAAGCAGCCACAACCCGCAGAACCGCTTCGAGCCCTTCGCCTTTGTCCCTGAAGGCACCCTGGTGGGCCCGAAGACCCGGTTCCTCAGGGACACCTCCCGCTCCATCATCGCCTACAACGACAGCCCGGACGTGGGCTTCGAGGCGAGCGTCAATCCGTACCGCGGCTGCGAGCACGGCTGCATCTACTGCTACGCCCGGCCCACCCACGAGTACCTGGGCTTCTCCGCCGGCCTTGACTTCGAGACCCGCATCCTGGTGAAGGAGGACGCGCCGGAGCTCTTGAGGAAAGAGCTGTCGTCGCCGCGCTGGAAGCCGCAGGTGATCGCCCTCTGCGGCGTGACCGATCCCTACCAGCCCGCCGAGCGCCGGCTTGAGCTTACCCGCCGCTGCCTCGAGGT
This sequence comes from Deltaproteobacteria bacterium, assembly GCA_028818755.1. GTDB lineage: Bacteria > Desulfobacterota > Binatia > UBA9968 > JAJDTQ01 > JAJDTQ01. The sequence continues at coordinate 11,217 of JAPPNF010000130.1, forward strand.
GCTGGCGGCGTTCCGGAACCCGGTCGCCATCGTCACCAAGAACCATATGGTGACGCGCGACGTCGACATCCTGAAGGAGCTGGCCGTCCGCGACGCGGCGGTGGTGTTCATCTCGGTGACGACGCTGGACAACGAGGTCTGCGGCCGCATGGAGCCCCGGACCTCCCAGCCCCGGCTGCGCCTCGACGCCATTCGCACGTTGAGCGAGGCGGGAGTGCCGGCGGGTGTCCTGGTCGCGCCGGTGGTGCCGGCGCTGACCGACCACGAAATGCCCGCGATCCTCGCCGCGGCCGCCGAAGCCGGGGCCGGCTGCGCCGGCTACTCGCTCCTGCGGCTCCCGTTCGGAGTGAAGGACCTGTTCGAGCAATGGTTGGAGGAGAACTACCCAGACCGCAAGGACAAGGTGCTGAACCGCATCCGGGAGATCCGCGGCGGCAGGCTGAACGACCCGGGCTTCAAGAGCCGCATGAAGGGACAGGGGATCTTCGCCGAGCAGGTCGAGGCGTTGTTCGACGCCACCTGCCGGAAGCTCGGCTTGACGCGCCGAAGCTGGAAGCTGTCGACGGCGTCGTTCCGGCGCGATACCGCGCAACTCCCGCTGTTCGGCGGTTAGCTCACGGCATCAGCTCGCCGCCGTTCACTCCCACCACCTGGCCGGTCACGTAGGTGCTGGCGTTGCTCAGCAGGAAGACCGCCAGGTCCGCCACCTCGGCCGGCTCCCCGAGCCGCCCCATGGGCACGATCTTGGAACGGTCCGACTTGCGCTTCTCCAGCGCTTCGCCGATGAGGCCGCGGCGCCACATGGGCGTGTCGATGGGCCCCGGGGCCAGCGCGTTGATTCGGATGCCGCTCCCGGCCACCTCGCGCGCCACCGCCTTGGTGAGGGCGGCGATGCCGGCCTTGGCCGCCGAGTAGTGGGAGGCCATTTCCTGGCCCTTGAGCCCGTGCATGGAGGAAAGGCTGGCAATGACTCCGAAGCCTGCTTCCATCATCAACGGCAGGGCCGCGCGGATGCAGTAGAAGGTCCCGTTCAGGTGCACGTCGATCATGCGCGCCCAGTCCTGGTCGCTGATCTCGTGCACCGCCTTCTGCTGGGAGATCCCCGCCACGTTCATGAGGTAGGCCAGGCTGCCGAACTCGGCGTGGGTCCTGGCGATGGCGTCGTTCACCCGGTCCGAGCGCGTGACATCCAGCTCCAGGGCCAGGGCGGTGCCGCCGCCTTCGCCGATGCGCGAGGCGGTGCCTTCCGCCTTGGCCGCGTCCACGTCGGCCACGGCCACCTTGACGCCCTGCTCGGCCAGCTTGAGCGCGATGGCCTGGCCGATGCCGCTGCCGCCGCCGGTTACGAACGCGCTGTCGCCCTCCATGTCCCACTGCATGGCCACCTCCAAGGTTTCCTTGTTCCTGCGCATCTTATGGTCCGAATTAACCAGGCAGGACACTAGCACCGGGGCGCTTGGCCGGTCAAACTTTGCGGGAATGACGGATTCGGGCCGATCTGGTAAACATCACCGAGCCGCCAGTGTCGTGTCCCGTAGATCCCGGCGATAGTTGCACAGGAATTCGCGGGACACGACACGAGCTCATCAACGGGAGGATCGTCCGTGGAGTATCGTCAGCTTGGAACCTCTGGGGTTCGTGTTTCCGCCATCGGCCTCGGCACCAATCGGTTCGGCTCGGCGGCGTTGCCGCAGAAAGAGGTGACCGCCGTCATCGACGCGGCCGTGGACCTCGGCATCAACTTCATCGACACGTCCAACAGCTACCAGGGAGGCCGCTCCGAGGAAACGCTGGGGAAGGCTTTGAAGGGGCGACGGGACCGTTTCGTGGTGGCCACCAAGTTCTTCTTCCCCACCGGCGAAGGCACCAACGACCGCGGCACGTCACGCTACCATCTCATGAACGCGGTGGAGGGAAGCCTCCGACGGCTCGGGAGCGATCACATCGACGTCTACTACATTCACCGGTGGGACGACGCGACGCCGATCCAGGAGACCCTGCGGGCGCTCGACGACCTCATCCGGCAGGGGAAGGTCCGCTACATCGGCGGCTCGGACTTCGCCTCGTGGCAATTGGCCCACGCCAACGTGCTGGCCGAGTTCCGCGGCTGGACCGCCTTTGCGGTGATGCAGTCCCACTACCACATGCTCGAAAGAGACGTGGAGCGGGAGATGCTGCCCTACTGCCGCGCCTACGGCGTGGGCTTCGTTCCCTATTTCCCGTTGGCCGGAGGCTTCCTCACCGGCAAGTACGTCAGGGGCGAGAAGCCGCCGCCCGGCTCCCGCGGCGAGAGTCACGCCTACGTCCAGCAGTACATGACCGATGCCAACTACGACATCGTGGAGCGCTTGCAGGCATGGGCGGAAGCCCGGGGGCGGGGCATGAACGAGTTGGCCCAGTGCTGGCTTCTGGCGCAGCCGCGGGTCTGCTCGGTCATCACCGGCGCCACCCGGCTGGCGCAGGTGCACGACAACGCCAAGGCGGCGGACTGGGAACTGACACCTTCGGAGCTGGCCGAGGTCAACGGGATTCTGGGGGTGTAGCGGGGGGCGCGGGTGCGCTCGGCGCAGGCTTCAGTGCAGGATCCGCACGAAGGGCTTGATCTCGATGAACTCCAGGTCCTGGGTGTCCGCGGCCGACGTTTCCCTTCGCCGTCTCTGGGAGTATTCGTTCAGCAGCAGTACCATCATCCGCCACAGCTCCTGCTTCTCCACCGGCTGGTGCAGGAACAGGTCGGCGCCCGCGTGGAGGCCCCTTTCATGGTAGGACATGAGATGGCCCGAGAGCACCATGATGATCGGCGTGTGCTGGTGTGCGTCCAGCCTCCGGATGGCCCGGCAGAGCTCGAAGCCGTTCAGCGGACCCTTGAGGAAGCCGTTCACGAGAAACAGGTGGATGTCCCGCGCGGCGGTTTCGGACAAGGCCTCGCGACCCTCCGGGGCGCTGTACACCTCGATGGCGGGTGTGAGCTCTTTCATGTACGCTGACAGCGTCTCGGTGTGGCTCTTGTAGCTGTCCGCTATCAGGATCTTGGGTCGTACGTTTTGTGCCATGGCACCTGATACCTTTGCGACTCCACGGATACTCGCCTGAAGCCGTACGGATCTGGCCCGGTCCGGGGGGTGCCATCCTCCCGGGAATCCGTGCAAGCACAGCATTCAATAATGCCGTTGGAACAGAGTCAAGACCTGAAGGTGAAAAAAATCACGAGGTTCAGGGCCAATTTCAGGGCAAATTTTCCCAACTTTTTTCAGATACGCCCCAGAAAATCCCGCATGACGCGATGGGCCGCGTCCGGGTTGGCGAAGAAATAGCTGTGCCGCTCTCCCGGCAGCACCACCAGCTCGGCGCCCGGTATGCCGTTCTCGAGGATCTCCGAGGAGGTGCGATGGTTCATGTCGCTGGTGACGTTGCGGTCGTCCTCTCCCACGAGGATCAGGGTCGGAGCGCGGATTTCTCCGAGCCGGCCGCTGGTGTCGTGCCCCTGCCGGGCCAGCAGATGGCGGAAGTAGAACTCCACCGGCCCCATGTTGGCCATGCGCACCCGCAGGTAGTTCTCGACCCGGTCGGCGTGCCGCGCGGCGAACTCGTCGGTGAAGCCCACCAGGATGGAATGGTCGCGGACATATTTCTCGTAACCCCATTCCACCATTTCCGTGGCGATCTTGAGAGGAATGCCCTTGGTGTCGGGGAACGAGGCCCCCGTGGAGGCCAGGACCAACGCCTTGATCCGTGAGGGATGGTCGAGGGCCATGAGCTGCGCCACCCTGCCTCCCATGGAGTGGCCGCAGACGACGGCCCCGGAAGCCTCCAGGTGGTCCAGCAATGCCATGGCGTCGTCGGCGAACATCTGCGTGGTGTACGGGATCGACGGCTTCCCGGACTTTCCGGTGCCGCGGTAGTCCATGATGATGACGCGGTGGCCCCGGGAAAACTCCGGTACCTGGTGGATTTTCCAGACTTCCCCGTCGCAGTGGGTCTCGCTGAGAAAGAGGAACGGCTGTCCCTGGCCGTGGACCTCGTAGTAGAGCTCGGTGTCGTTGACGCTGAGCAGGGGCATGGAACCTCCGTGGTGTGTCGGCGCCGCCGGCGCTAGTCGAAGTAGCCGGTCTCGAGGGCCCACAACCAGGCATATACGATTTTCTCGTTGTAGAGCGCCCAGTGCCCCATGTGGGTGTACTTGGGCACCAGCCCGACGTGCACGTCGGCGCCGGCATCGCGGTACTTGCCGGCCATGAACATCTCGCGCTTGTCGCCCAGGCTCTTGCCGCCGATCCAGTGGCCGTGGTCGTTCTCGCCAACCATGAGCAGGACCTTGAGGCCGGCGAGCCACTCCGCGGGCGGACCCTGCAGGTGGTCGAAGTATTCCTCCCGTGGCAGCCCGGTGACCCGGACGTACTCCTCCAGCCGTTCGGGAAAGACGTTGTGCTGGTTGTCCCGCAGTCCGATCTTGATCTGCGGCCGGGTCTTCTCGGTGAGCCGGAAGAAGTCTTCCATCCGCCCCCAGGGGGTCAGCTCCGGCAGGTCTTCGTAGTGGGACCTGCGGTAGGCCTCCACCGTGCGCCGCGAGATCTGCGTGAGCCCGTAGGGCTTGGGCGCCTCCATCCCCGTGGCCTCGCGCCATTCCCGGCGCCAGCCGTCGGGCCCGCCGCTGCCCCAGCCGACGACGCCGATGACCTCCGCCTCCCGTGTGAATCGGGTGAGGTGCGCCGCCATCGGGCCGCCGGTGGAGTGGCCGAAGCTGATGAGGCGCCGCCCCCGCAGGAACCGGTCGGTGAGCTGTCCGGCGCCCTGGAGGATGACGTTGAAGGTGCACTTCAGGAGGCGGTCCTGAAGCTCGTCTTCGTCCGTCTCCACATCCAGAAGATAGACGGGCACACGCTCGGCGATGGACTTGTCCCACTCGCCGCCCGGAGGCCACAGTCCCGGGTAGCTCAGGGCGAGGACCGTGAACCCCTGCGCCGCCAGCCGCCGCGCCAGCCCCGGCCGCCCGTCCGGGGTGACGTCCATCACCTTCTCGTTGGCGCCGCCGCCATGGAACACGACGAAGGCTGGCCGGTCGTTCCGCTCCTTCGCCGGAACGTAGAGGGAGCCGTGCATGTCCCACTCGTAGCCGTTCCGCTCATACCGCTCCACCACCTCCGTGACGGTGTATGCGCCGTCGTCATGGGGCGGCGGCATGGCGAGCCAGTCCTCCCAGGTGATGGGAACCAACGTCTCTTCCCGGCCCAGGCCCTGGGTGAAGGTCCGGGTTCCGGCGGGTGCTTCGGGCATGTTATTCTCCGTTGACGAATTGCGAAGGCCACCGAAGGCCACAATTGCGAAGGCCACTAGCGTATAGCGGGAACCGCAACCGAACACAACGTAGAGCACGAGGATTGCAAATGGAGATGGGTCTTTCCCTGTTTTCGACGGAGCAGTCGGGACCCGTGGGCGATATCGCCCGGGAGGCGGAACGACTGGGCTTCGAGTCCCTGTGGTTTCCCGAGCACATGCTCATACCGGTGCGCTACGAGTCCCGCTACAAGCGCACTCCGGACGGCAAGGTCCCCGAATCCTTCGCGCACCTGCCCGACCCCTTCATCGGGGCGGCCATGGCGGCCCAGGCCACCGAGCGCCTGCGCGTGGCCACCGGCATCTGCATCCTGCCCCAGCGCGACGTCATCGCCACCGCCAAGGCCGCCGCCACCCTGGATCTCCACAGCGGCGGGCGCTTCATCATGGGCGTCGGCGCCGGCTGGTTCCCGGAGGAGGCGGAGATCCTCGGGGTCCCGTTCAAGCGCCGCTGGAAGATGCTGCGCGAAGGCGTGGAGGCCCTGAAGGAGCTGTGGACCCGGGATGAAGCTTCCTACGACGGCGAGTTCGTGCGCTTCCCGCCGGTCCGGGTCTTCCCCAAGCCGGTGCAGCAACCCTACCCGCCGATCTACCTGGGCATACACGACCCCAAGTACGCCCCCGCACGCGTGGCCCGCTACGCCGACGGCTGGTGCCCTGGCGACCTCGCCCCGGACGAAGCGGCGGATGCCGTGGCCAGTGTGCGCCGCGCCGCGCGAGAACGGGGACGCGACCCCGCGGAGATCGAGTTTTCGGCGCTGCTGACGCCAACGGAGGGCTTTCCCACCCTCGACGACACGGCGCGGTACCGCGCCGCGGGCATGCGCCGCATCATCCTGCGGGTGACGGTGCCCCCCACCGGCAGCGGGGTCGAGGCGGTGCGGCGGCTCGAGCCGTTCCTGCGGCAGGCCGAAGGCCTGTAGGGGCGGGTCTCAAACCACCCGCCCGCCGACGGCAATTACCCGGACAGGCCGGTAACCGCTAGTGCCCTGTTCCACGTAATTCTTTGCCGAGATGCGCAGGATTTTTTGTTGTCGGCAAGGCGTGATGACGAGCAGTGGCGGGCACCACGCGAGGAAGAGCAACGCAGCCGACGACGAGAAAGACAAGCATATCGGTAAAGAATTACGTGGAACAGGACACTAGCACCGTGGCCCCCAGAATCCAGCAGTAGAACGCGAACCACGTGAGCTTGCGAGACAGCAGCACCTTCAGCAACACGCCGATGCTGGCGTAGCCCACGGCGAAGGCGAGCAGGAAAGCCAACCCGTAGCCGGGCAGGTTCACCGCCGCTGCGCCCTCGAAACCGTGAGTCGTCAACTGGAGCATGAACGCTCCGGCGATGGCGGGGATCGAGAGCAGGAACGAATAGCGCAGCGCGAGCCCGCGCTCTAGCCCGCAGAACACGCCGGCGGCCACGGTGGCTCCGGAGCGCGAGATGCCCGGGACGATGGCCGCGCCCTGGACGAAACCGATGGCGAGCGCCTGAGTCACCCCCATTCCGGCGATGCCGCCGGTGCGCTCGCCCGCGCGGTCGGTGGCGAAGAGCAGGGCGCCGGTCAGGAGCAGCATGCTCGCCGCGGTGGGAACGCTGGCGAAGAGACGTTCCAACGGCTCCGCCAGGAAAAAACCGATCAGCGCCGTGGGAACGGTGCCGGCGGCCACGAGCCAGAGGAGACGTACCGCGGCGGGGTCTGCCCGCGACGGCATGAGGGCGGCGCGGGTGAGGCCGGCGACGTCTCCCCGGAAGTATGCGAGCACGGCGCCCAGGGTGGCCAGATGCACCGTGGCATGGAACAGCACGCCCGGCTCTTGGAACCCCGGGAGCAGGGCCTGGAGGATTACCAGGTGGCCGGAGCTGCTGACGGGCAGGAACTCGGTCAGCCCCTGCAGGATCCCGAGGGCCGCCAGGGTCAAGGTGGGAGTCACGCCTGCCTGCATGACAGGTCCCGCCGAGAAGGTCCAGTGCTGCGCTCCCGGCCGCCTTCCCTGCGCCGCCCGGTTGACCTTTCTCGTGAACGCGCACCACAATGGATCCGTCCGAATACTCGTGAGGAGGATCATGGCGGCATTCGACGGCAGGCTCAGCTTCCAGTTCGTCACCCATCTGGCCAACCACTACACGGTCAACCGCTTCGTGGAACTGGCCGCGCTGGCGCATGAACGCGGGTTCCAGCGGATCTGGCTCAACGACAACGCGCGCTACCGGAGCCAAGTGGTGGTGCTCTCCGCCATCGCCGCGCGCGTGCCCATCGGCATCGGCACGGCTGTCCTGGTGCCGTATTTCCACCACCCCATCGAGGTGGTGGACTCGCTGGCGGCCCTGTCCGAGCTGAGCGAAGGGCGCGAGGTGGGCTTCGGCCTGGCGCGCGGCTCCATCACCCAGACGCTGCAGCACGTGACCATGCACAAACCCCTGGCACTGGTGCATGAACTGGCCGGGTTCGTGTCCCGGGCGCTGGCCGGAGAGCGCGTGGCCTACAAGGACTTTCCGGTGCTGTGCGAGCACTACCACTTCAATCCCGCGGGCGGCTTCGAGCTGGCGTTTGCGCCCAAGTCCCCCGTGGTGCTCTATTCGGGCGGCAACGGCCCTCGCTCGTTGCGCATGGGCGGCCGGGTCATGGACGGCCTCATCAGTTCCGGGACCTTCATCCCCATGCTGCGCGCCGGCAGGCTCAAGGGAATGTTAGAGATCGCCGAGGCCGGCGCCCGGAGCGTCGATCCGAACAAGACCTTGCGCAAGATGGTCGAGCTCAACGTCTCGGTTTCCCGCGACCGGGAAGCGGCCATGGAGTTCCCCAAGCGCCAGGTGGCCCACTCGATCCCCCAGTGGGAGACGCTCGGGTTCACCCCCGAGGAGTACGCCCGGCTCGGCGTGGAACGGCAAAGGGTGCTCGACCTGAAGGACGCCTTTGCCCGGGGCGCCACCATCGAGGAGGCAGCGCCCCTCGTGACGGAGCAAATGGTGCTGGCTTACTACGTCGCCGGCACCCCGGCCGAGGTGGCGGACCAGGTCGTGGATCTGGCGGGGCAGGCCGAGCAATTGGGCTACGACGAGATCGCCTTCGCCAAGCTCGGCCCCGACTACGAGGAAGCCAT
>JAPPNF010000111.1 GCA_028818755.1 Deltaproteobacteria bacterium
CCTGCCACTGCTCGTCATCGCGCCTTGCCGACAACGAAAAATCCTGCGCATCTTGTCACGCGAACTGACCGGACAGGACACTAGCCTAGCCCTTGGTCCGTGATGCGGCGGATTATCGTTGACGCGATGGGCGGTGACCACGGCCCGGGCGTTGTCGTAGCGGGTGCCCTGCAGGCCGCCAAGGAATACGGGGTGGCCGTTACCCTGGTGAGCGAGTCGGACGCGGTCGACTCCGAGTTGTCTCGTCACTCATACGATACGGCGGCCGTAAGCGTCGTCACCGCCGCCTCTTCCATCGACATGCACGACTCGCCCAGCCGTGCCCTGAAGCAGAAGGACTCGTCCATGAGGATCGCCTTCGACCGGCTCAAGGCCGGCGAGGGGGACGCGTTGGTGAGCGCCGGGAACTCCGGCGCCATGATGGCCATCGGCATGTTCGTGCTCGGGCGCCTGCCCGGGGTGGACCGGCCGGCGATCCTCACGGTGACCCCCTCGGTGTCCGGGGGGACGGTCCTTCTGGACGGCGGCGCCAACACGGAATGCAAGGCCCGACAGCTCGTCCAGTTCGCTCACATGGGCGCCATCTACGCGGACAAGATCCTGGGCATCGCGACTCCCCGCGTGGGCGTCCTGAGCAACGGCGAGGAAGACGGCAAGGGCAACGAGCTCACGCGCGAGGCGATCCACGAGTTGCGCTCCACGGACTTGAACTTCATGGGTCACGTGGAAGGGCGCGACATCACCAACGGACGGGTGAACGTGGTTGTGTGTGACGGTTTCACCGGCAACGTGGCGTTGAAGACCATGGAAGGACTCGGGCAGTTCGTTTCCTCGGTTCTGAAGGGCGCCTTCCGGAGCAGCCTCCTGAGCCGTCTGGGCTACCTGTTGTGCCGGGGGGCCATCGGGCGCGCCTACGACCGTCTGGACTATGCGCACTACGGCGGAGCGCCCTTGATCGGCTTGAACGGCGTCGCCATCGTCGCTCACGGAGGCTCCTCGGCCAAGGCCATCAAGAACGCCGTCCGGGTGGCGGCGGAAGCCGTCTCGCAGGACATCAACGGGTACATCGTGAACGCGTTGGGAAAGCGCGACGCATGACCGACGGCAACCGCACCGCATTCGTCTTTCCCGGGCAGGGTTCGCAGTACGTGGGCATGGGACAGGCCCTGTGCGACCGTTTCCCGGAGGCGGGAGCCGTCTTCGACGAGGCGGAGGAGGCGCTGGGATTCGGCCTCCGCGGGCTGTGCTTCGGCGGCCCGGACGCCGAGTTGAACCGGACCGAACATACCCAGCCGGCGATCCTGACGGTGTCCGTGGCGGCCCTGCGGGTGCTGGAAGCCCAGGTTGGAGTTGTGCCCTCCTGGGTAGCGGGGCACAGCCTCGGCGAGTACAGCGCGCTGGTGTGCGCCGGGGCGCTCGGGCTGGCGGACGCGGTCCGGGTGGTGCGGCAGCGTGGCCGGCTGATGCAGCAGGCCGTGCCGGAGGGAGAAGGAGGCATGGCCGCGGTTCTCGGTCTCGAGGAGCCGGCGGTCCGCGAGCTCTGCGAGGAGGCGGCGCGGGGCGAGGTGGTGGCTCCGGCCAACCTGAACGGCGGCGGACAGGTGGTGGTTTCGGGCGCCCGGGAGGCGGTCCGGCGGGCGGTGCAGCTGGCCCGGGACCGGGGCGCCAGGAAGGTCGTGGAGCTGGCGGTCAGCGCCCCCTTTCACTGCGCGTTGATGACGCCGGCGGCGGAGGGTTTGCGGCAGGTGCTCGAGGACGTCGAGGTCAGGCCGTTGCGGATGGGAGTCGTCACCAACGTCGAGGCGGCCCTGAACGCCGATCCCGGACGCGTCAAGGCTCTTCTGGCGGAGCAGGTGGTGGCGCCGGTGCGGTGGGAGGAATCCGTCAGGGCCCTGGCCGGGCTTGGCTGCGAACAGGTCATCGAGCTGGGCCCGGGAAGGGTCCTGTCCGGCCTCGTCAGGCGCATCGACCGGAGCATGAGCACGTCCAACCTGGAGAAGCCCGAGGACCTGGAGAAGCTCGGGGCGGAGGCGGAGGCCTGACCATGGCCGCGGGAGCACTGGCGGACAGGGTCGCGCTGGTCACCGGCGGCAGCCGGGGTATCGGGCGGGAGATCGTCCTGCGCTTGGCGGGTCTGGGAGCCAGCGTGATCATCAACTACCGGGAGAGCGCGGAGGCCGCGCGGGAGGTGCTGGAGCAGGTGCTGGCCGCAAACGGCAGCGCCGAACTGCTGCCGTTCGACGTCGCAAGCCAGGATCAGGTCGACGACGCCTTCAAGCAGGTCGTTGACCAACATGAGAAAATTGATATTTTAGTGAACAATGCGGGGATCACCATCGACGGTTTGCTGATGCGCCAACCGGCCCCCGACTGGGACAGGATCATCGACGTCAACCTCCGGGGTATTTTCCACTGCACCAAGGCGGCCAGCAGGAGGATGGTCCGGCAGCGATACGGCCGGATCGTCAACCTGACCTCGGTGACCGGACAGATGGGCAACGCCGGTCAGGCCGTGTACGCCGCCACCAAGGCGGGCATCGTGGGGTTCACCAAGTCCATGGCCCGGGAGCTGGCGCCGCGCGGAATCACCGTCAACGCCGTGGCCCCCGGTTTCATCGAAACGGAAATGACTGCCGCGCTGGACGAGGACACCCGGAGCAAGTATCTTGACGCGATTCCCCTGGGCCGGTTCGGGAGCGGCGACGACGTAGCCCGGACGGTGGCGTTTCTGGTGGATCCCGGAGCCGGATACATCACCGGCCAGACCATCGCCGTCAACGGCGGCCTGTACATGTGAAGGTGACGCAGCACTGGTGAGAGACGAGACAGGAGGTACAGTATGGCAACGGACGTCGAGGCTAGGGTCAAGGCGATCATATGCGAGCAACTGGGAGTGAGCGACGCTGAAGTCAGCCCCGAAGCTTCGTTCATCGAGGACCTGGGCGCCGATTCCCTGGACATCGTCGAGCTGGTCATGGCGTTGGAGGAGGAGTACGAGATGGAGATCTCCGACGAAGACGCCGAAAAGATCAAGACGGTGCAGGACGTGATCGACTACATCGAAAGCCACCGATGATCAACGACAGCCTGGAGCAGGTCGACCCGGAAGTCTTCGAGGCGATTTGCAACGAGGGCGAACGGCAGGAATCCACCCTGGAGCTGATCGCCTCCGAGAACATCGTGAGTGTGGCCGTTATGGAAGCCCAGGGCTCGCTCATGACCAACAAGTACGCCGAGGGCTATCCCGGCAGACGCTACTACGGCGGTTGCGAGCACGTGGACGTGGTGGAGCGCCTCGCAGTAGAGCGAGCCCGGGACCTCTTCGGCGCGGAGCACGTGAACGTCCAGCCGCACTCGGGTACCCAAGCCAACATGGCGGTCTACTTTGCGGTCCTGAACCCTGGCGACACCTACCTCGGAATGGATCTCTCGCACGGCGGCCACCTGTCCATGGGAAGTCCGGTCAACTTCTCCGGACGCCTGTACAACGTGGTGTCCTACGGCGTGTCGGCCGAAACGGAGACCATCGACTACGATGCCCTGGCCGTGCTGGCGCGGGAACACCGCCCGCGGCTCATCGTGGCGGGAGCGAGCGCCTATCCGCGGACGATAGACTACGAAAGGTTTCGCGCCATCGCCGACGACGTGGGAGCGCTGCTGATGGTGGACATCGCGCACATCGCCGGCCTGGTCGCCGCCGGCTGCCACCCGAGCCCGGTCCCCCATGCGGATTTCGTGACGACGACCACGCACAAGACCCTGCGCGGCGCCCGCGGCGGGATGATCCTCTGCAAGGAAGAGCACGCCAAGACCCTCAACAGCCGCGTCTTCCCGGGCATGCAGGGCGGTCCCCTGATGCACGTCATCGCCGCCAAGGCGGTGGCCCTGAAGGAAGCGGCCACCCCGGAGTTCGCCAGCTACCAGCGGCAGATCGTCGCCAACGCCAAGGCCCTGGCCGGGGGTTTGGCGGACCAGGGTTTTCGTCTGGTGTCGGGCGGTACCGACAATCACCTCATGCTTATGGACCTGCGCGACTCGGAGCTCACCGGAAAGCTGGCGCAGGAGACACTGGAGCGCGCCGGGATTACCGCGAACCGCAACACCGTGCCCTTCGAGACCCGTTCCCCGTTCGTGACCAGCGGCGTGCGCATCGGCACCCCGGCCATCACCACCCGCGGCATGAAGGAGCCGGAGATGCGCGTGATCGCGGGACTGATCCAGCGCGCGCTGGCCCTGGTAGGAGACGAAGACGGCCTCGACGCCATCGCCGCCGAGGTGCGGGAGTTGTGCGAGCGCTTTCCCGTCTACCGAAGGAACACGACAGCGGCGGCGTGACAGCCCGGACCGCCGTGGCCCGGTCCCATGAAATGCCCTTTTTGCCGTCAGTCCAATAACCACGTCATCGATTCCCGTCTCGGAAAGGACGGCGAGATGATCCGGCGGCGCCGGGAATGCATCGCCTGCTCGCGCCGCTTCACCACCTACGAGCGCGTGGAGGAAGCCATGCCCATGGTGGTGAAGAAGGACGGGCGTCGCGAGACCTTCGACCGGCTCAAGATCATCAACGGCCTGAAACGCGCCTGCCAGAAACGCCCCGTCAGCATGGATGCCATCGAGGCCATGGCCGACCGCATCGAGCGCGGCGTCCAGGAACGGGGCGAGAAGGAGGTGCCGGGTTCCATCATCGGCGAAGCCGCCATGCGCGAGCTGCACGACGCCGATGCGGTGGCCTACGTCCGCTTCGCCTCGGTGTACCGTTCCTTCAAGGACCTCAACGAGTTCATGGCCGAGCTGGAGGATCTCCTCAACCAGCGGACGAACCGCGCCGCGCCCAAGTCGCCGCGCAAGGCGCGCCGGAAGTCCGCGCGCGCGGACGGCCCTGCGACGCCTGTTCCCTCCGGAAGCGGATCGGGATGAGAGGGGTTGCGGGCGATTCACGGCCGCGGGCGTTCTCCGCACAGGCATGCACGTTTCCGAGCAGAGCGATCGACAATACATGGGCGCGGCCCTGAGGCTGGCGCGCCGGGCGGCGGGCAGGACCAGTCCGAATCCCATGGTGGGCGCGGTCGTCGTGCGGCAGGACCGCGTCGTGGGGCGCGGCCATCACGCCCGCGCCGGCACGGAACACGCCGAGGTGGTGGCGCTTCGCAACGCCGGCACGGCGGCTCGGGGCGCCACCCTCTACGTCAACCTGGAGCCGTGCAGCCACTTCGGCCGCACGGCCCCGTGCGTACGCGCCGTCATCGAGACGGGTATCCGGCGGGTGGTGGCGGGCATGATCGACCCCAATCCGGCCGTGGCTGGCGGCGGCGTGCAGGCGCTGAAGGACGCGGGCATCCGCGTGGATGTGCCGGTGCGGGAGGATGACTGCCGGCGGCTCAACGAGGCCTTCGTCAAGCACGTCACTCGCGGACTGCCCTTCGTCACGCTCAAGCTGGCCGCCTCCCTGGACGGCCGCATCGCCACCGCCACCGGGGACTCCCGCTGGGTCACCGGTCCGGCGGCGCGCCGCTACGTGCACCGGCTGCGCAACGAGCTGGATGCCGTACTGGTGGGCTCGGGTACCGTTCTCGCCGATGACCCTCAGCTTACCTGCCGCCTGCCGGGAGGGCGCGACCCGCTGCGTGTCGTGCTGGACGGCCGCCTGCGCACGCCCTTGACCGCCAGGCTGGTGACCGGGCCGCACCCCGAGAAGACGGTGCTGGTCACCCGTAACGATGCGCCGGCGGACCGCCGGAAGCGTCTGGAGGACCTGGGGGTGCAGGTATGGCGCTTCCCGGCGGACCGTGGCCGCGTCTCGTTCCGGCGCGTGCTCCGCAAGCTCGCCCGCGCCGGCGTGCTCAGCGTCCTGGTGGAAGGCGGCGCCGTGACCGCGGCTCTCGCCGTCTCGGAAAAAGCCGTTGACAAGGTCCTGTGTTTCTACGCCCCCAAGTTCATCGGCGCCGAGGGCCTGCCCATGGTAGGCGGCCTCGGCATCGAGCGCATGCGCCAGACCCCGCACCTGAGCGGACCGGCGGTCCGGCGCGTCGGTGAGGACATTCTGGTATCGGCGTATCTGTGAGGGAAGCATGTTCACCGGACTCATCGAGGATGTGGGCCGGGTGCGCCGCTGGCGCGCCGAGCCCGAGGGAGGGGAGCTCACCTTCGAGACCGCGCTGCCCGGGAAGGAGATCTCGCTGGGCGACAGCATCGCGGTGAACGGTTGCTGCCTGACGGTGGTCAAGAAGGCCGGCCGGCGGTTTTCGGTGGATGTTTCTCCCGAGACGTTGAAGCGCACGAACCTGGTGGACCTGCGCGAGGGCGACCGCATCAACCTGGAACGGCCGCTTCAGGTCAACGACCGGCTTGGCGGACACATGGTCACGGGACACATCGATGCCGTGGGACAGATCACCCGCGTGGAGCCGAGCGGCGACTTCACCTCCTTCCGCTTCCGCGCGCCCGCGGCCGTCGGCCGCCTCTTGGTGCCCAAGGGCTCCGTTGCCGTGGACGGCATCAGCCTGACCGTGAACGAGTGCACCTCACGCTCTTTTTCGGTGGCGATCATACCCTTCACGCTGGCGCACACGAATTTGCAGAGCCGGAGTGTTGGTGATAGAGTCAACCTCGAAGCTGACATCATCGGCAAGTATGTCCTGCAATTCGTGAAGGCCTATCGCACTCCGTCGCGCGCACCGGGCACACGGTGATGTGAACGGCGGCCTGAAACCTCCATGTCTCTGACTCCCATTGAAGAAATCCTGGAAGAACTCCGTCAGGGTCGCTCGGTCCTGCTTGTCGACGAGCCGAGCGACGACGGCGTGGGCTTCGTGTGCATCCCGGCGGAAAAGGTGACGCCCGAGTCGATCAATTCCATGCTGCGCCATGCCCGGGGCGTCCTCTATCTGGCGCTGCACCTTTCGTACATGCAGCGGTTGGGGTTCCGGGCCGAGGAACCCGCCAACTTGGTTCCGGGTCACGCCCCGGTCGGCGCTCCCGTGGGCGCCAACTCGGCCTTGGGTCTCGAAGTGTCCGCCGCCGGCAGGGCCCATACCATCCGTGCATGTGTCCGCCCCGACGCGGGGTCTCATGATTTCGTGATGCCGGGCAACGTGTTGCCGGTGCAAGCCAGTCAGGGGGGCGTGCTGGCCAGGGCGGGCGCGGCCGAGGCGGTGGTGGATCTGGCAACGCTGTCGGGCCTGCAGCCGGCGGCGGCGTTCTGCCAGGTGTTGACCGAGGACGGCGCCATCGCCGTCGGGGCTCAACTCCGGGAATTCGCCGGCGCGCACGATCTGCCGATGGTTTCCATCGTGGATCTCGTCGCCCACCGTCTGCGTCACGAAGCGACCATACGCAAGGTGTGGGAGGAAGACTTCCCGAGCATTCACGGCCGGTCCTTCAAGGCGATTCTCTACCGCACGAGCCTTGATCCGTTCGAACACATGGCCCTAGTGAAAGGGGACGTGGGCGGCCGCGACAACGTCCTGGTGCGGGTGCATTCCGAGTGCCTCACCGGCGACGTCTTGTCGTCCGAACGGTGCGACTGCGGCGACCAGTTGCGCGCGGCCATCCGTATCATCGACGAGGAGGAGTGCGGCGCCATCGTGTACATGCACCAGGAAGGGCGCGGCATCGGCCTGACCAACAAGATCAAGGCGTACGCGCTGCAGGACCAGGGGCGCGACACCGCCGAGGCGAACCTGGAACTGGGGTTCGACGTGGACCTGCGCGACTACGGCGTGGCGGCGGAGATCCTGCGCAATCTCGGCATCCAGCGCCTGCGCCTGTTGACCAACAACCCGCGCAAGATCGTCAGCCTCGAGGGCTATGGCCTGTCGGTGAGCGAACGCGTGCCGCTGGAGATCCAGTCCAACGACGGCAACGCCCGCTACCTGCGAACCAAGCGCGACAAGCTCGGACACATCCTCACCCACCTGGAGGGGAAATGAGCGCAGTGTCGCTAGAGGGCCGGCCATGCGAGTGATCGAAGGAAAACTGGATGCAACGGGGATGCGGTTCGGCATCATCGCCAGCCGTTTCAACGGCTTCATCACCGAGCGACTGCTCGACGGCGCCGTGGACGGCCTGAGGCGGCACGGCGCCGACGTGGACGGGAACGTCGACGTCGCGTGGGTCCCCGGCGCTTTCGAGATCTCCTTTTGCGCGCACAAGATGGCGGCCAGCGGCCGGTACGACGCGCTGATCTGCGTCGGGGCGGTGATCCGCGGCGAGACCCCCCACTTCGACTATATATGCGGGGAAGCCTCGCGCGGCGTGGGCAACGCCATGAACCACTACGGCATCCCCATCGCCTTCGGCCTTCTCACCACCAACACGGTGGAGCAGGCGGTGGACCGGGCCGGTGCGAAGATGGGCAACAAGGGGTTCGAGGCCGCGGTGACGGCCATCGAAATGGCGAGCCTGGGCAAGCAACTCGCCTGAACCCGCACGACGTCCTGTCGATGGCAGGTATTCGCCGCAAGGCTAGGGAGCTGGCGTTGCAGGTGCTCTACCAGATGGAGATCACCGGCGAACCGGCACCCACCGGTCCGGAGAGCTTTTGGGGCCACTTCCCGTCGCGCCCCGCGGCCCGGGATTTCGCCCAGCGCCTCATCGCCGGCACCACGGCGCGCCGCGACGAGATCGACGGCTTCATCGAGAACGCCGTCGAGCACTGGAAGCTTGAGCGGCTGTCGAAGGTGGACCTGATCATCCTTCGCCTCGCCACCTACGAGTTGCTCTTCTGTCCGGACATCCCCATGAACGTGAGCATCGACGAAGCCATCGAGGTCGGTAACCGCTACGGGTCGGACGATTCCCCCGCCTTCATCAACGGGGTGCTCGACCAGGTAGCCCACGCCAACGGTCTCAAGGAGACCGGAAAGATCAAGGAGAGCGAGCGGCCGGAACCATGATCGAGAAGTACGAGTTCTGGAAGATCGAGGAAAAGTGGCAGGGCGAGTGGGAGCGCGAAGAGAGCTTCCGGGTGGAGGAAAGCTCGCCCCGTCCCAAGTACTACCTGCTGGAGATGTTCCCGTATCCTTCGGGGCGCATCCACATGGGACACGTGCGCAACTACTCCATCGGTGACGTGATCGCGCGCTACAAGCGCATGCGCGGGTTCAACGTCCTCCACCCCATGGGCTGGGACGCCTTCGGGTTGCCCGCCGAGAACGCCGCCATCGCCAACAAGGTGCATCCCGCGCGCTGGACCGCGGAGAACATCGACTACATGCGGGCGCAGCTCAAGAAGATGGGTTTCAGCTACGACTGGCGCCGGGAGCTGGCCACGTGCGACGCCGAGTACTACCGCTGGGAGCAGGTGTTCTTCCTCGAGATGCTCGAGCGCGGCCTTGCCTACAAGCGCAGCTCGGCGGTGAACTGGTGTACCGGCTGCGAGACGGTTCTGGCCAACGAGCAGGTGGTGGACGGCGTTTGCTGGCGCTGCGAGCAGGAAGTGGTCATGCGCGAGCTGCCGCAGTGGTTCTTCCGTATCACGGACTACGCCGAGGATCTGCTGGCTGCGTGCGACGAACTCGTGGGCGGGTGGCCCGACAAGGTGCTCACCATGCAGCGCAACTGGATCGGCAAATCCATCGGCGCCGAGATACGCTTTCCGCTGGTGGACCGGGAGGGCGACCTCGCCGTCTTCACCACCCGCCAGGACACGGTCTACGGCGCCACCTTCCTTTCCCTGGCGGCCGAACATCCCATGGCGCTGGAACTGGCCGAAGGCACGCCGCAGGAGGGCGCGGCCCGGGCGTTCGCCGAGCGGGTAAAGCATATCAGCCACTCCCGCCGCGGCGACACGGAGATGGAGAAGGAGGGGATCTTCACCGGCTCGTTCTGTCTCAACCCGTTCACCGGGGAGAAGATCCCCATCTACCTGGCCAACTTCGTCCTGATGGAATACGGCACCGGCGCGGTCATGGCGGTTCCGGCCCATGACCAGAGGGATTTTGAGTTCGCCAGGAAGTACGGCCTTCCGGTGCGGCCGGTGATCCATCCGCGCGGTTCGACGCTGGTCGCCGACGAGATGACCGAGGCGTACACGGCCGAGGGCGTGATGGCCGACAGCGACGACTTCAGCGGCTTGGGCAGCGAGGAAGGCCGCGCGCGGATCGCCGAGTTCCTGGAGCAGCGGGATTGGGGCAAGGGAACCGTGCGCTACCGGCTGCGGGACTGGGGCATCTCCCGCCAGCGGTACTGGGGCGCGCCCATCCCCGTGGTCTATTGCGACGACTGCGGCATGGTGCCGGTGCCCGTGGACGAGCTGCCGGTGCGGCTCCCTACCAACGTGGAGTTCACCGGAGCGGGCGCATCGCCCCTGGCCAATCTTCCGGAGTTCCACGAGACCACGTGCCCGACCTGCGGGGGGCCGGCCCGGCGCGAAACCGACACCATGGACACCTTCGTGGAATCGTCGTGGTACTTCGCGCGCTACGCCTGCCCGGATGAGGACCGTCAACCCCTGGACCGCGGGCGCACGGACTACTGGATGGCCGTGGACCAGTACGTGGGCGGGGTCGAGCACGCGGTGCTGCACCTGCTGTACGCGCGCTTCTTCACCCGCGTGCTGCGGGACATGGGCTGGTTGGCCGTCGAGGAGCCCTTCAGCAACCTCCTGACCCAGGGCATGGTCATCAAGGACGGCGCCAAGATGTCCAAGTCCAAGAACAACGTGGTGGATCCGGACGAGCTTATCCATCGCTACGGCGCCGACACCGCGCGCCTGTTCACGCTGTTCGCGGCCCCGCCGGAGAAGGACCTGGACTGGAGCGATCAGGGGGTCGAGGGCGCCCACCGGTTCCTGACCCGGGTGTGGCGCTTCGCCATGAGCCACCGCGAGCAGCTCGCGGCGGTGGCCGCGGATTCCAGCCGGGTGCCGTCGTCGGATAGCCTCAAGGAGCTGCGCCGCCGCATCCACTGGACCATCAAGAAGGTCGGCGACGATATCGAGCAACGGTTCCACTTCAACACCGCCATCGCCGCCATCATGGAGCTCCACAACGCCCTGAGCGCGGTGAACGGCGACGAGCTGCGGCAGCAGGACGGCGCGGCGCTCGTGAAGGCCGCGCTGGAGACAGAGATCGTGCTCCTGTCGCCGTTCGTGCCGCACGTGGCCAGCGAGCTGTGGGAGCGGCTCGGCCACACCGAATCCCTGGCGGAGGTGCCGTGGCCGGTGCATTCCGAGGAGGCGCTGGTGCAGGAAAGCCGCCTCATCGTCGTGCAGGTGAACGGCAAGCTTCGCGGAAAGATCTCCGTCCCCGCGGATGCCGGCTCGGACCATGTCGAGACGGCCGCGCTGACCGATGCGCGGGTGGCATCCTTCATCGACGGCCGCGCGGTGCGGCGGGTGGTGCAGGTGCCCGGCCGGCTGGTCAACATCGTGATCGAGGGATGACCTTGACCCGCCGGCGCGCTTGGCCGCTGCTGGCCTCGCTGGGCGCGGCGCTCGCGGCAGGGGCGTGCGGTTACCGGTTCGTGGAACCGGCCGCGGCGCTGCCCCGTGACGTCCGCGCGATCCATGTGGAGGTCTTCGTCAACCGGACCCGCAGCACGGGCCTGGAGGACGGTCTGGCCCGGGCGCTGCGGCGGGAGTTGGCGCGGCAGGAGCGTCCGAGGGTGGCGGCGCGCGCCGAGGACGCCGACGCGATCCTTTCCGGAGTCATCCGGCACTACGGCACCCGGGACGTCGCGGACAACCGGTTCGACCAGGTGCTGCAGGTGGAGGCGCGGCTGGACGTAGAGGCCACGCTCAGGCGCAGGGGGTCCAACGAGGTCCTGTGGGCGCCGCGTCTCATCCGTCTCCGCGAGGTCTACGACGCCGCCAGAGGGGCCGTGGTTCCCGGTTCCTCCGGGTTTCTCCAAAACACCCTGAACCTGGAGGACGTGGGCCGGCTGGCCGATGCCCGGCTGGCGGCAGACTCCCGCGCTACGGCGAGGAAACGGCTGTTAGAAAGGTTCGCGCGCCTGATACGGCAGCGGATGGCGGAGGGTTTGTGAGCGGGCGGCGAGGAAGTCGCCGCACGGCGGGGAAGTCTTCGCAAGGCGCTACGCGGACGCGGGCGCCTCTGAGGCGGGCTTTGCCGCCGCGGCTTCAGCGGCGGCCGAGGCCACGGCCTGATGGCCGGCCCGGGCCAGACGGGAAAGTTTTCTCGACGCCGTGTTGCGCTTGATGACGCCCTTCACCACGGCCTTGTCGAGCAACCCGTTGACATCCTTGATCTTTTCCGCGATGACTTCCGGGTCCTTCTCGTCGATGGCTGCGCGGACCTTCTTGACCAGGGTCTTGACGCTGGACTGGAACGATTGGTTGCGCCGCCGCCGGCGGAGGCTTTGCTGGTGCCGCTTGACGGCCGATTTATGATTCGCCAAAGTTTACCTCCTGAAAGTCCCGTTTTTGTAACACCGCATGAGTGATGAGTCAACGGCCCGCGAGTTCGGCAGGGTGGCCAGGGCGACGGGCGTCGTCGGCTCCCTGACCTTCCTGAGCCGCATCTCGGGGCTCGCCAGGGATATCGTCATCGGCTACCTGCTGGGGGCGCAGAGCGCGGCCGACGCGTTTTTCGTCGCTTTCCGGATACCGAACCTGTTGCGGCGCCTGACCGCGGAGGGGGCGCTTTCCGCGGGTTTCGTGCCGGTGCTTTCCGAATACCTGGCCACCCGGGGCCGTCGGGAGGCTATCGAGGCGAGCCGGACCATCGTCACCTTCGCCGTCTTGTGCCTCATCCTGCTGACGGCGGCGGGGGTGCTCTTCCCGTCGCCGCTCACGCGTTTGTTCGCGCCCGGGTTCGCCGCGGTTCCGGAGAAGTTTTCCCTGACCGTGCAATTGGTCCGGATCATGTTCCCGGCCATCTTCTTCGTCAGTCTCGTGGCTCTGGCCATGGGTTATCTGAACACCTTCCGCCACTTCATGGCGCCGTCGCTGGCGCCGGTATTGTTGAACCTGGCGATCATCGCGGCGGCCTTTCTGCTCATCCCGATGCTGTCGCAACCCGTCATGAGCCTGGCCTATGGGGTCCTGCTCGGCAGCGTGGCCCAGCTCCTGTTTCAGTTGCCGTTCCTCCACCGGTACGGGTTCTCGTGGCGGCCGAGCCTGGACTTCCGCAGCCCGGCGCTGCTCCGGTTCCAGCGGCTCATGGGACCCGCCGTGGTCGGCGCCGCCGTCTATCAACTGAACGTCCTCGTCAGCACCATCCTGGCCTCGCTGCTGGAGCCGGGCAGCGTCTCCTACCTTTATTACGCCGACCGGCTGCTCCAGTTCCCGCTGGGGGTGTTTGCCGTCGCCCTGGGCACGGCCGCGCTGCCGAGCTTCTCGTTGCTCGCTGCCCGCAACGACGTGGCCGGTCTGAGGACCACGCTCGGCTACTCGTTGCGGCTGGTGAACTTCATCTCGCTGCCGTCCGCTCTGGGATTGATGGTTATTGCCGTGCCGGCGTTCTCGCTGCTGTTCCAGAGAGGGGCGTTCAGCGCCGATGATGTCCAGGCCAGCGCCCGGGCGCTGGTATTCCTTGCCCTGGGCTTGTGGGCGGTTTCCGCCACCCGCGTTCTCGTCCCCCTGTTCCACTCCATGCAGGATACGCGCACGCCGGTCCGGGTGGCGTTCTGGACCTTCGTGCTCAACCTGTTCCTGAGCGTGATGCTGATGGGGCCCGTGGCCGCGGTTCAGGGGGACAGCCCGTTCGCGGCGGCGGTCGCCGCCTTGAGCGGGGCCATCGGCGTGCTGAGCCTGTCCTACGCCGGCCTGGCGCTGGCCAACTCGTTGTCCGCGACCTTTCAGTTCGCCGCGCTCATGTGGCTGGTGACGCGGCGGCTCGGCGGGTTCGCTTGGAGGGAGTACCTTTCGTCACTGTGGCGGAACTTGGCGGCGGCGACGATCATGGCCGCGCCGCTGCTGTTGGCGGCGGGAAGAATGCAATGGGCGCCGGGCTCCGGAACCCTGCCGTTGCAGGTGTTGAGCTTCATCGCCCTGGTCGCGGGCGGCGTGGCGCTATACGCCACGGCCGCAAGGTTGTTGCGAAGTCCTGACTGGCTGGTAGCGCGGAATCTGGGAATCGCTCTCATGGAGCGATTCCCGATCCGGGTGAAGACGTGACGTTGCGTCACGCCGCGAAGATCACCGCAACGCTATTTCTTCATGGATTTTTCGAACACCGCCTCTGCCTTGTCGGCAGCGCGCTGCGCTCGTTCGGCGGCGGCTTCGGCCTTGGCGACCGCATCCGCTGCGCTCTTGGCGGCGGCATCGGCCTTGGCGGCGGCGGCAGCAGCGCTCTTGGCGGCAGCTTCGGCGGCGCCGGAAGCGCCCTGCGACGCCTTGGTCGCGGCCTCGACCGCCTGAACGTTGACCTTGTACTGCGGGTGTTCGTGGTCCACCGGCAAACAACCGCTGCCGAGTAGCGCAAGGACCCCCAGTGATATCGCGAACCTGCCGAGTACACTCGCATATTGTGTTGTAGATTTCACAGCTGCCTCCTTCTATGGACTTCGGTTCGTCGACGTTGGAGCGGAGATCACGCCGACAAGACAGATTCCACGCAACCCTACCCTGATTCATCCGACAGTTCAACAGTTATTCGCGGTCGCAGGCCGGAAATTCGCTTCCGGGAGGGCCTTTCATCGCAAAAATAGGGGCGTTTCATCGCAAACATGACTTCGGCGCGCCCTTTCCGTCGCTTGCGGTGACAGGATTTGGTACAGATGGGGATACCGGCCACGTTCCGCGGGTCGTCTCCCGCGCCGTCTACAACTTCGGGCGGCGCCGCATGCGCAGATCACCAGTGCCATGACCCCGATTCTGCCGAGACTCACCGACCAAATGGAGAGGGTACGCTCGTCCCTCATTCGATCCCTGGCAGCGGTGTCGGCGCTGTTCGTGGTGAGCTTCCTGCTCGCTCCGCAACTCTTCGAGGTCCTGGTCGAGCCCCTTCGAAGCCGCCTTCAACCGGGACAGAGCCTCATCGGCACCGGCGTGGCCGAGGTCTTCTTCGTGGAGATCAAGGTGGCGTTCCTGGTCGCGGTGCTGGCGGGGTGTCCCGTCATCTTCCACCAGGTATGGCGCCTCCTGGCGCCGGTGTTCGGCGCGGAGGGCAAGACCGCGTACCTGTTTGGGTTCGTCGCCACCACCTCGGTGCTCTTCGTGTCGGGCGTGGCGTTCTGCTACCAGGCGGTTCTGCCTCTGGCGTTCCTGTACTTCCTGGATCAGTACGGCGCCATCGGGGTCAATCCGGAGATCCGTGTCGCCGAATACTTTTCCTTCTTCTTCCGCATCGTCATCGCCTTCGGCATAACCTTTCAATTGCCTGTATTCTCGTTCTTTTTGGCGCGGCTGGGGTTTTGGAACCACGTCTTCCTCTGGCACCACTTCCGCTACGCCGTGCTGGTCATGTTCGTCCTGGCGGCCGTGTTGACCCCGCCGGACGTGGTGTCCCAGGTCCTTCTCGCCGGTCCGCTCATCGGCCTTTATCTCGTCAGTATCGGGATCGCCTACGTCTTTGGACGCAAACCGCCGGAGTAGGCGATTCCGCCGTGCGTGTCAGTCGGTGTAGTCGGGCTCTTCGCGGTCGAGGATGCGTTTCAGGGCAGAGAAATGGTTCTCCGCCGCCAGGCTCTCGCCGCCCGCCCGTTGCCGGCGCAGGTAGCCGGTGGTTTCCCGGGAAAGGCGCGAAAGCTGGTGTCCGCCCGCATCCGCGAGCACCTGCACCTGGCAGGCCCGTTCCAGGAAGTACAGCCGGTCAAAGGCCTCGGCCACGGTCCTGCCGGCGGTGATGACCCCGTGATTGGCCATGAACAGCACGTTCTTGCCGGCCATCACCCGGGCGATGCGCCCGCCCTCGGTCCGGTCCAGCACCAGGCCGTTGTAGTCTTCGAGATAGGCGACGTCGTCGTCGAACCGCGTGCTGGTCTGGTGGACCATCTCGAGGCGCCCCCCCTGACGGCAGGCGACGGCGGTGGCGTAGGGCATGTGGGTGTGCAGCAGGCAGCGGAAGTCCTCCGGGTTGGCACGGTGCAGCGGCGCGTGGATATGCAGCGCGGTGGGTTCCACCTCGTGCGCGCCCTCCAGGCGGTTTCCCTGAAAGTCCGTGAGAAGGAGATTGCTGGCCGTGATCTCGGACCAGTGCAGCGGATACGGGTTCAGCAACATCACGTCGTCTCTGCCGGGCAGGAGAAGGCTGAAGTGGTTGTCGATGGCCTCGTGAAACCCGAACCGGACCGCGAGCCGGTAGGCGGCGGCGAGATCGATGCGCGCCTGCCTGGCCGCTTCCGTGTCGTACCAAGGCTCTTCTTTTCTCTTTGCCACGATGGAAACCTCCCGTCGTCTCGTTGGATACACGACACTGGAACCGTGCAGCGATTGTGAAGCAATTGGACGGCGGGCGCAACCATCCGCCTTGCGCCGGCGCAGCGGGCATCGCCGCTCCCGGTTCCGGCGCCCGCTCCGGCGCGGTCGATGCGGCGGAGGCCGCTTGATTAGCTGCGTGCCAGCACCTAAACTGGCCGTGACGATCCCTCCGACGCGGCAAGCGCTCCGGTATGCATACCCTCGAACAGCTCTACAGCAACTCCCTCGCGTTGTTGACGGACCTTTACCAGCTCACCATGGCGTATGCCTACTGGAAGTCCGGAACCGCCCGGAAGGAAGCGGTGTTTCATCTCTCCTTTCGCGAGAACCCCTACCACGGCGGGTTTGCCGTGGGTTGCGGGCTCGGGCACGTGGTCGGCGTGCTGAGCCGTTTCGGGTTCGAGTCGAGCGATCTCGACTACCTGTCCCGGTTGCAGGGCAACGACGGCGAGCCGCTCTTCGAGGACGCCTTCCTCCACTATCTGCGGGACTGCCGGTTTGCCTGCGACGTGGATGCCATTCCCGAGGGCACGGTGGTGTTTCCCCACGAGCCGCTGGTGCGGGTCCGCGGCCCCATTCTCCAGGGCCAGATCCTCGAGACGGTGCTGCTCAACATCATCTGCTTCCAGACCCTCATCGCCACCAAGGCGGCGCGGGTGTGCCAGTCGGCCCGCGGCGAGCCGGTGCTGGAGTTCGGACTGCGAAGGGCCCAGGGGTTCGACGGGGCGCTTGCGGCCAGCCGGGCGGCCTACGTGGGCGGTTGCGCCGGAACCTCCAACGCCCTGGCCGGCAAGCTCTTCGACATCCCGGTGAAGGGGACCCACGCCCACAGTTGGGTGTTGTCCTTCGACGACGAAATGGAAGCCTTCGAGACCTACGCCGACGCCATGCCCAACAACTGCCTCCTGCTCGTGGACACCTTCGACAGCCTGAACGGGGTGCGCAGGGCGGTGGAGATCGGCCGCAGGCTGCGGGAGCGGGGCCACGAGATGGTGGGGGTCCGGCTGGATTCGGGAGACCTCGCCTTCCTCAGCATCGAAGCGCGGCAGATCCTTGACGGGGCCGGTTTCCCGGACGCGGTCATCATCGGCAGCAACGATCTCGACGAGCACGTGATCGCGTCGCTCAAGGAGGAAGGCGCCCGCATCAACGTCTGGGGGGTGGGCACCAAGCTCGCCACCGGCTACGACCAGCCTGCCCTGGGCGGCGTCTACAAGCTGTCGTGCGTCCGCTCCGAGGGCAACGAGTGGATCAACAAGGTCAAGCTCTCGGAGCAGGCCATCAAGGTGTCGACGCCGGGCATCCTCCAGGCGCGCCGTTTCCGCCAGGGCGACCGCTTCGTCGCCGACGCCATCTACGACGAGACCCTGGGCCTCGCCGACGGCTGCACCATCGTCGATCCCATGAACATGACCCGCCGGAAGCACGTCTCGGGAGGCACCGGCTTCGAGGACCTGCTGGTGCCGGTGTTCCGCGCGGGCGAGCCGGTGTACGAAGTGCCGTCCGTGCACGCGGCCAGGGAACGCGCCCAGACCCAGTTGGCGGGGTTCCACAACAGCATCAAGCGGCGGGTGAACCCCCACGAGTACCCGGTGGGCCTCGAGGCCCGTCTCCACGAGATGAAGACACGGCTCGTGCTGCAGGCCCGCGGCGTCAACGGAGCGGGATAGCTGGGCTCCGAAGCCGCTGCCGCCGTGCTTCCCCCATACAGGGCACGCCGATGAAGACACTCGAACGGATCCGCGCTCTCCCTGCCCAGGTGGGCCGGGAACGAGTCAGTTTCCTGGGTTTCATCACCCTGGCGCACGTCGCCATCCACTGGTTCATGCAGCTCCTCACCATGCTCAACCCGCACCTCAAGGCGGGCATGGGACTCAACGACGTGCAACTGGGAGGCCTCGCCTCCATGCGGATGTTCGGCCAGGCCGCCCTGGACGTCCCCTCGGGGATCCTCGCCGACAGGTGGGTGCGGCTGCGTGGGCTCATCGTGACTTCATCCCTGGTGTGCATGGGGCTTTGCTACTGGGTCTTGGGAGCGCTGACCGGGTACTGGTGGGCAATGTTTGCCGTCGCGCTCCTTGCCGCGGGGACCACGCTGTTCCACCCGGCGTCGGTGGCCTCGCTGTCGAACCGTTTCCCCGAGAGCCGGGGAACGGCCGTTGCCGTATACGGCATGGGAGCCACCCTGGGCAACACCGTCAGCTACCTTGTCGCCGGCTTCCTGCTGGCCAGCTTCTCGTGGCGGGGATTCTCGGAGAGCCAGCTCCTGGTTGCGCTGGCGGCCGCCGGCCTCGTGGCGATGTATGCCACGCGCATGTTCGGGGGCGACGAAGTCCCGGCGAGGAAACCAAGGCCGTTCCAGGAGCTCAAGGTGTTGGCGCGGAGCCCGGTCATCCTGGTGATGGTGCTGGTGCGGAGCTTCAATCAGATGGCGCGGCAGGTGACCATCACGTTTCTGCCCATCTACCTCTTCGAGCAACTGGCCTTGTCCAATATCGAGCTGGGGATCTACCTGACGCCCATGGCCGTGTCGGGCCTGGTGGCCCAGCCGGTGATGGGGGTGCTGTCGGATCGTCTGGGCCGCAAGGCGGTGCTGGCGCCTTCGCTGGCGGCTCTGGGGCTCGCCTACTTCCTGCTGCAATGGGCGCCGCCGGGCCCGGCGCTGGCGGCCGTCGTCTTCGCCATCGGGTTCCTTTTCTACACGGTGGCCAATGTCACCACCACGGTGGCGCTCGACGTGGCGGAAAAGGAGAGCCAGGCCTCTTCTTTCGGGCTCGTTTCGTTGGGCACCCACATCCTGGTCGTGCCCGCGCCGACGCTGGCGGGATTTCTCAGCGAGCGTTTCGGCATCATGGCGGCCTTCTTCTTCCCCGGGGTATGCCTGTTGGCGGGTGCATGCATGGTGTTTCCCCTGAGACTCCGGGGGTCGGACTAGTGTCGCGTCCCGTAATTTCCTGGCATAATTTGCTGGTCTTTTTTGCCGTCGGCTGCGTTGCTCTTCCTCGCGTGGTACCCGCCACTGCTC
>JAPPNF010000134.1:0-23993 GCA_028818755.1 Deltaproteobacteria bacterium
GGCTTCAACGACTCCTCAACTGAAACCGGTCCCTACGCAGTTTTCACACGGTCTGCATGGGCAAGTACATGTTCCACACGACGTATACCGGCAAGGGACTCATGGGTAAGCCTCTTGCAAAACTCATCGATTGAGGGGCTTTTTTGAAGGATGGCGACAGCCCGCGGCGGCAAGCGCTGACGGACACCATTGAGACGATGGGCGGGAGCGTGGAGGGACTCTACTACGCGTTCGGCGACACGGACCTCTACATCACCTGCGACCTCCCGGACGACGCCACGGCAACGGCGGTTTCGCTCAGCATCGCCAATGCCGGGGCCCTCAACATCAAAACCACGGTGCTGATCACGCCGGAGACGGTGGACGAGGCGGTGAGGAAGAAAGTGCCGTACCGGCCGCCCGGAGCCCGGGCGGCTCGCGGCGGCAAGTAGGGTTCGGCGGCATTGGCTTGAGCGGACCGGGTGGTGCCTCGCAGCGGCGGTGGCCATGACTCCGGCGCGAGGCCTCCAGACTTGGTTGCGAGGTGATGGTTCTAGGGCACGTCACGGGTTCATTGGACAGGATTGATGACCGAGGATAAGAGGGCCATGCTCTGTGAGATCGGCAAGCGAGTAGCCGGACCGCGGCACGTGTTGGTGCTGTTGGCCGACCGCAGGGTCCTGGAACTGGTAAGCAGCCTGACCGAGGCGGGGCTGGCGGAGTCCACGATCTTTGTGAACCGGGAGGACGGCGAGGAAATGCTCCGGGTGTGTCTTACCGGCAAGGGATGGATCCGTTACCGGGGCGGCGCCGGGTGACGCGGAGGGCCTTTTCCGATTCAGGCGACGGAGACGTTCCGTGCTCGTCAGAGGAGCCGCGATAGTGCTTGAGCCTTCTATCGGCAAAAGACGGGCGGTCCGGCCAAAGGGCCGTGCCGGAACCTGCCTGACGGAGCAACGGACGTGACATGATGCGCCTTCTCGCGACAGCGGTGCTGACGTGCTGGTTGTCCGCCTCGCCGACCGTGGCGGGCGACCGGATCGTGGGCCTGATCACCAAGACGGACGACAATCCGTTCTTCGTGACGATGAAGCAGGCTGCCCGCAGGAAGGCCGGCAAGCTCGGTCTTGAGTTGCGGACCTACGCAGGCCGGGACGACGGGGATTCGAAGGCGCAAGTCGAAGCGCTTGAGAGTCTGGTGGCCGCGGGCGCAAAGGGCATTCTGATTACCCCTTCGGATCCAGCGGCCCTTGCCGATCCTGTCAGACGGGCGCGTGAGGCGGGCGTTGTGGTGATCGCGCTTGATACCCCCTTTGATCCGGCAGATTCCGTGGACGCCACCTTTGCCACCGACAACTTCCGGGCCGGCGAGCTGATCGGCATGTGGGCCAGGGCACGAATAGGCGATGCCGCAGGGAGCGCAAGAATCGCGACGCTGGACCTGTCGGAGGCGCAGGTCACGGTGGACGTGTTGCGCAACCAGGGTTTTCTCAAGGGCTTCGGCATCGACATCAAGGACCCCGGGAAGATGCACGACGAAGACGACGCCCGCATCGTCGGCAGCGGCGCGACCCTCGGCACGGAAGCGGGTGGCCGGGCGGCCATGGAGGCGCTGTTACGGAAGCAGCCGGGGATCAACGTCGTGTATGCGGTCAACGAGCCCGCAGCCGCCGGCGCCCATGCGGCGCTGAGGGCGCTGGGGGTGGAGAACGACGTCCTGATTGTCTCGATCGACGGCGGTTGTGCGGGAGTGAGACACGTTGCCGCGGGCGCGACCGGGGCGACGGCCATGCAGTATCCTCTCAGAATGGCATACCTTGGGGTCGAAGCGGTGACGGAGTTCTACAGGACGGGCAGGAGGCCGGAGAAGCGGCCCGGCCCCGGGTTCCACGACACGGGCGTTACCCTGGTTACGGATCAACCGGTTCCGGGCGTCCCGTCCATCTCCACCGAACGAGGACTGAAGGAGTGTTGGGGTTGATGTCATCGAAGCGGGCAGAGCCAAGGGGGGATTCCCTGCATGCCGCTTGGTTCGCATGAACTGCTCAGGCGCCGAAGTGTGGCTGAGGACGGGGTCCAGAGGGTGGTCGGCGGGTTCATGAAGGCGTTGGCATTGGCGCTGCTCCTCGTTGTGTTTTCGCCAACGCCGCTGCCGGGCACGGAAGCGGGGCGGGCAAACCTCCGCATCGGGGTCGATCCCGGCTATCCGCCGTTCAGCGACATCGACGAGGAAGACAGACTCAAGGGTTTCGACATCGACATCGCCCTGGCCCTTTGCGCGAGGATGGATACGATGTGTTCGTTCGTCCGGCAGGACTGGGAGAGACTGATACCGGGGCTGCGGGCCGGTAAGTTCGATGCCATCGTCTCAAGCATGTCGATCACAGAAAAGCGTCGGCGGCTGGTGGCGTTCACGGAGCGCTATTACAGCAACGAAGTGCGCTTCGTGGCGCGGAAAGGGGCGGGGTTCGAACCGGCCGCGCCAAGGGGGCGAACCGTCGGCGCGATGCGCGCGACGATCGCCTCGGACTGGCTGGAAGAGAATTTGTCGAAGGTTGCCGCAGTAAGGCTGTACGCCGGCCAGGAGGCCCTCCTGCGGGCGCTTGTCGAGGGCCGCGTGGACGTGGTGTTCGGCGACGCACTGGGTTTCTGGAACTGGCTCGGGAGCCCGGAAGGCGCGGCCTTCGCGTTCGCGGGCGAGGGGCGCCGCCTCGACGAGGGCATCGGCATTGCCGTGCGCAAGGAGGACGAGACGCTGCGCCGCCGCCTCAACCGGGCGCTTCGGACGATCCTCGCCGACGGTGCCTATGAGGAGATCAACGCCCGGTACTTTCCGTTCAGCATCTACTAGGTTTGGGGGTTGTCAAGAGGAGTTGGGTGGTCGAACCGGTATCAGATCGCACAGGAGGGGTCGGATGAGATCGGTACGTAGTCGAGGATGTTCTATTTGCGCGTTGATTCTGGCCGCGGCATTCATGGCCGTGTCCGGCTGCGGAGGAAACGGGAAGTTGGTGCGGCTGCCTCCGCCTCTGCAACCGCCCCCACCCCCGGACACCGGCGGGTTCACGCCCGACCGTGAACTTCCGGTGGGCTTCCCGGCGACGTGGCACGGCGGCTCCGGCTACGACCGCAGGGTGGCGAGCGAGGAAGCAGCCCGGGTTTCCGCGATGCACAGCCGAGGGGGGACCGGAAGGGGCCAGACAGTCGGAGTGTTCGACCTGGGCGCGAACCCGGAGCACCCGGACCTGGCGGGACGGTACGCAGCAAGGTGCGCCATGGGCTTGTGCAACGGAGCCATGGGAAGCGCCAACGACGGCCGTCCGGGCCTGGACAGGCGCGACTACAGTCCCCTCAACGACATCGACGGTCACGGCACCGCGGTTCACGGAGTCGTGGCCGCGAGCAGGAACGGAGTGGGAATCTACGGGGTGGCCTACGAGGCCCGGATCGCGTCCTATGGAGTGGACGCTCCGGTTCCCTGGGACGACGGGACCTGCTTCGACTGCGGCGGGCTCAACGCACTCCAGCATGTGTGGGGCGGGATTTTCGACCGGCAGATCGCGCGGGGCCTGGACTGGATGCGGTCGCTGGGCGTCGGCGCAACGAACATGAGTTGGGGCAGGACGTATCCATGGAGCCTGGACCGCAATCTCACCGGCGACTACGTTGGCCGCATCATGCCGAGGACGCTCCCGGCGTTCAGGGCCTATGTGGAGGCGGGTGGCGTGGTGGTGTGGGCGGCGGGGAACAGCAGAAGCGTCAACCCGGACGTGGAAGCGGTTTTGCCGAGGCACTTCTCGGAGTTGGAGAAGGGGTGGCTGGCGGTGGTGGCCCTGGGAACGGACGGCCTCATATCACAGTATTCGTCGTTGTGCGGCGTCGCGGCCGACTGGTGCATCGCCGCGCCGGGAGAGCTCCTCACGACCCGGCGCAACGGACTGTGGGACCGGGTTGGGGGCACGTCGGTGGCGGCACCCTATGTCACGGCGGGTCTGGCCGCGTTGAAGAGCATGTTTCCGAACCTGAGCTACCACGACGTGCGCGAGCGCGTTCTGGCAACGGCGAACAGGTCCGTGCTCACCCACTACGGCCGAAGTGAGATCTACGGACGGGGGCGTTTGGACCTGGATGCGGCGTCGCGGCCGATAGGCGGCACGAACTTCGCGGTGGGCGCCATGGACGAGGGGACGGTGGTGCCGACCGACGGAGCGCAGGTCGTGCTGCCGCGCGAAGCGATCGAGCGATACCTGGGCGGGCGTTCCATCGTGGTCCTGGACAGTTTCCAGCGCGCGCCGTTCGAAGTTGGACTGGACGTCTTTGCCGAGGAGCGCCGTCCGTATCTGTCCATGGACACCCTCGGCTTGGAGCCACAGCGCCGACGCTACAGTGAGCGGGACGGCCTGGGTACGGTCGCGGCCGACGGCTACGGCAGCCGGGCGGGTGGTCTCGTGGGCCGGCGCTCGTTCGTCGGAGTCGGCCAGGGACGAGGCGTTGTGCAGGGTCTGGCGCACCTGGACGGAAACCGGCTCCCGGTAAGCGGCTACCGGATGTCAAGGGAGGCTACGGGGATGGCATTGGGTTTCAGCGGCGGGCTCGGCCGCTGGCAGGCCGTGGCGGCGAGGGGCGTCCGGGAACGGGATTCCGGGGGCGTCGGGATTTCGGGTTGGAACCCGCAGACAGTACTGGCGGCGTCGTTCTCTCCAGACCTTTCAGAAGAAGCCGCCGGAGTGGACACGTTTGGCGTGGCCTTTGCACAGGAACTGCACCGGCCCATGGGCTGGCAAGGTTCGGGCGCCTTCGGCCTCAGGGGCGACAGCTTCGAGCTTGCGTGGAGACGCAACGTCATGGCCCGCGAGACGGTTCGTGTCGACGTCACGAACCGTCTCGCGCATCTTGCGGTTCGGGGCGGGCCGCTGTTGCGCTTCGACGATGCGCAACTAGCTTCGGTGGACCTCGATGTCTCCTTCCGGCTCCACCGTTTCGTCACAGTCGAGGCGCGGCTGGGCGCCGAGCGGCCGGTCTCTTCGGTCGGGGGCCGCATTCGAGTGGCGGCCGGTGTGGACGAGAGCGGCCGGATCGCCTATCGGGATGTCGTGCTGGGCAGCCGGGATCTCCTGTCCTTCGACAAGGCTGGGCTGACCGTCCGCTTGGCCGACGAATCGAGCGCGTCCGTCGCACTGGGCGTTACGGCGGTGCGGGACGGCTTCGGCCGGACGGAAACCCTCACTGGACTACGGATGGACGTCGGATTCTGAGATTGCACGGCCTCATTGGTATGGTCGTAGACTTCCCTCTTGACCCGCCAGTTCGAGGCCCGCCAAGGTCGAGACCCAAGTTATCACGAACTCCGCTCCTGCCGGAGACATCCGCACCGATCGCCCTGGTGGTGTCGGAACACGTGCGGCGACCATTGCTGTCGGCGTCGACCATTTAGCCTGCACAGCCGCTGACACCTCGTCTGGCGAAACTCCGTACGTCGGGTGCATGGTGCATGCGATGCTCGCCAGCTATCCCTGCACCCGCGCCGAGGTACGTCGGCCCGGCATGGTGCGCGGGTTTTCCTCGCTGTCGACCAGCTCCTTTGCTTTCGGGATCATCAGGCAAGGCGTCGATCATTCAGGGGACAAGCTGGCGTTCGCACTGTCTCAACCGCTGCGGGTCGAGGCGGGCCATGCGGAACTCCAGTGGATCTCCGGCCGAACTCCCGATGGACGGGTTGAGATAGAACAGGCCGTCCTGGGCCTGGAGCCTTCGGGCCGCCGGCTTGATGTCGAGTTGACCTACTCACGCCCTTGGGCGGGCGGAGTCGCACACCTGGCGGCAATTGCCTCGCGCGATGCGGGGCACGTCCGGGGCAGGAATGAAGCCGTCCTGCTGATACGCTACAGCCGCAGGTTCTGAACATCGAAGGCGTTGCAGGTCGACCGGTCGCGGCGATGCTGGCGCCGTCTCCCCGCACGGTCCGGGCGTAACACGTTACATCGCCCAGCAGTCTGGCTGGTCGACCGTGTACCCAAGGGTCTCGTAGCCCTTGATACGCTTCCCGGCCATGCACCGAAGAGCCGCCACCTCGCCGTCGAGATAGTTGTAGACCGCGACCTCGCGCTTCTCCGGATGCCGTCGGCGCAAGCGGCCCACGTACTGGGCCAGAGTGACCTGCCAGGGAATCGGCATGGTCAGGAACAACGTGTCGAGGCGGGCGTCGTCAAACCCCTCGCCGACATACCGCCCGGTCGCCACCAGCACCCGTTCCTCCCTGTCCGGAACCTGCTCCAACCGCTGCATGACATCGCGCCGCTGCCTTGCCCCCATGCCGCCCTGGAGAACCAGCACGTTGCGCGCGAAGCTTCCGAGCCTCTCGGGGAAATACCGCTCGTGCTCCTTGCGCTCGGTGAGCAGGATGGGCGCGCGTCCCGCCTCGAAGCTCACGGCCGAGAGGTGGTGGCACTCGTCCAACACCAGATGCCCGTAGCCGGCCACAATGTCGTCCACAACGTGGCCGCGTTCAAGGCTCTGGAGCATGCCGACGTCGACGAGGCACCCAGGGTTGCGCTTGCGCCGCCTATCCGGCCGATGGCGGATTCCGGAAGATCAAGGAACGCACCAAGCCTTGCCGTCCACTGATCCATCAACTGGCGGCGGTGAACGAGGCCCATTGATCCTCGTGCGGCGCGAACCCCCGTCCAGGAACACGCTGTTGCCGCGCTCCCGCGGTTCGCCCTTGCAGGGGCAGCGCGATCAGATTGCCGAACCCGCCCTCAGGCACCGTGTCCTGACTCGGAAAGAACCCGTCGTAGGACTTGAAGCCCAGGTCCGGGCGGATCTCCATCGCCTCGGTCAGAAAATGCGAGCCCAGGCGGCGGGCCAGCACAGCGGGCACCGATTCGGCGAAGAAGATCCACACATGACCGCCATTGCCTGAACGCGAGCGCTCCAGGGCTGCAGGAATCCCCCTCGAGCGGCAAGCGGCGAGGAACGCCCCGGCATCCCGTCGCCAACTCTCCCGGTCGAAGTCGGCCGCAAGGAACCAGCACGTGTCGTCGGGCAGCACGGGATAAACCATCATCGTATGGCGTCCGCGCAAGTGTGCGCCTATCGTCTCTTCGGTCACGGCCAGAAAACCCTGATTCGGACACGCGCCGCACTTGATCCTGGGTTTGCCGCAGATCCGTGGCTCCCACTCGTTGCCGCACACCGGCGCGTAGCCCGACCTCCCGGTCCGCGCATTCGCTCAGCGCTTCGGGTAGACGTCCTCACGGCCGCGGAAGAGCGAGCGGAACAGCGCGATCTTCTCGCGCTCGTGCGAGTCTCCGGTCACCCGGCCCTCCTGCCGAACCTCGGTCGACGCGGTCGGAACGTCAGCGTTGGCGTTGAGGAGGACGACGTGCTCTTCGGCTAGGGTCCCGGCCTGCTTCTCGGTAAAGCCGCTCTCGGTCAGACGCTTGACGAAGCGATGAGTCGAAGGTGAAGGCCTCGGCCATGCTTTGATCATGGCAACCGCACGGACGCTGGACATTGGACTCTTGCCCTGCGAACAGCCTGCGGACCCTTCATGAGTCCATTTGCCGTTTCGGCTTCGTCCTTTTGCAATGGCGGCCTTCATCGCACCCGGATGGCGTCCTGAAACTCGTCGGCCAGTCGCTGGAACGCCCCCTCTCCCGGAAGGAAAGGGGGGCGAGGGCGTGAAAGCCCGCGGGCGGCGCCGTTACTTCGGAAACTTGTCCGGATCGTTCCGGCCCAGGAGGACCTGCCCTACCACGTCAACCCACTTGGTCGAGGCCTCGTCCATGATCACTGATGCACAACTTGCACCTTGTCAGTTTTGGGCGCCTTGCGGCATAGTTCGCTACTTCGTCCGGCCGCCGAATGCTCCCAGGGCCGTGGGGTAGGTGAACACGCCGCCGACCTCTTCGTGAGCGGGTCCGTAAAATCGGCCGGCGATGTGTGCGGTGTCCGTGCGGCTCGTAAACGCCCCCTTGCTGACCGGGACCTCATCAAACCGCAAGTCGGGGAAGTCGTCTCCAGTCGTCGGGTTCTTGATCCTGGTGAAGAACACGTCCATCGTCATGGCGTCAAGCTTGAAGTTCATGACGGCGTCGCCCTGAAGCGGCTGGACCGCGCCGTGCCTGGTATGGCCCAGCATCACGCCTTCCCAGGTGGCGTTGCCTGAAGGGGCCGTTCCCGTCCGTTTGCCGAAAGAAAGGTTGTAGGCCGTCAGCAAATTCACTCCGGCAGGATTCTCGACGCTGGCAATGCTCGTCTCGATGGCGCTGTAGTCCAGCCACGCACCGTAATGTGAGGTCGTCCATTCGACTCCCTGCCGAGTTGCCGTGGCGCTGTATTCCGCCAAATCGATGCCCTTGTACTTGCGGACGTCGGATCGCTCGATGTTTGGATTGGCCGTCACCCTCACAAGGTCGGCAAGCGCGCCCTCGGGCTCGAACAAGGGAACGCCGGTTCGCGTGCAGGTGTTCGTGGCGGTAATGCATTGATACTCGGAGAGAGAAGGTTCCTCTTGTCCCTGGATGGACAGCACATCGCTCACCATGAGTGTATCGGAGCCGGCGATGACCTTGGCGATTCCTCCGACCACCTCCGTGTGACCAAGGATTTCCACCGCCGTCTTCTTGTTGCTCTCCGAACAGGCAGTCAACAAAACCAGGAGCACAAGCACAACCGCAACGCGCCACATAGAGGTAACCTCCCATTCTGCAGACGGAAATGTCCGAATTCTCCGGTGCCTCGGCGTGTCTCCCAGAGTTACGTCAATCGCGCCCACCGTGCAACACTGACTGCCCTGCCCGTAGCGACAGTCAGTTCGGGGTGCTTCACCGTGACTTCAACGTTTCCGAACGTGCCGTCCGGGCTGAAGGGCGTGACGCCCAGGTG
Organism: Deltaproteobacteria bacterium; assembly: GCA_028818755.1. Taxonomy (GTDB): domain Bacteria; phylum Desulfobacterota; class Binatia; order UBA9968; family JAJDTQ01; genus JAJDTQ01. Next base: position 8,869 of record JAPPNF010000134.1, read on the forward strand.
CACTTCGTAGTGGGCGGCGATGGCCCGAACGTCCCGCACTTCGTCTCCAAGGAAGATGCCGAAATGCGCGCGCCGGGTGACAAGATCTCCCGTGCAGCCGATGCAGCCCCTGAGCGTGGCGTCGGCGAAGTCCGCCGTGATCGTGATGGCGCCTTCGTATTCGTCGATCACATTGGCGCCCGCGTCATCTCCCCAGTCGGTTCCGGGCACATAGGCATAGAGCCCGCCGGCCCGGCCGGTATAGGTCGCCTGTCCCTCCAGAGGCAATTCCGGTGGCGCCGACGGGTCGACCTCCGGGCCGTCCACAATGCCGTACCGAATGGAGTCCCTGAACGACAGTTCCGGCAAGTGCTGGCCGGGAAACTCCGCCCACCAACCCGCCATCAGGTAGTCGGCCGGGTTGTCGCCATCCCAGCTGACCAGGGCATACGCTATAGACGTGCCTTCCTCCACCTCCTTGATGAACGTCCAGTCCCGTGCCTGATGCCCGGGAACGGGCGTGACCGCAGACCGTGAATCCACGGCATCGTCGGCCGCGTTGACGGACACCCTGCGGCCGTCCCTCAGCGTCAGGAACACTCGTAGCTCAGGGCCGGCGAACTCCGAGTTCCGCTCGAAGCCGATGCGGCCTTCGTCGTCGGTGGGTGTACCCGCGCAGCCACTCGCCCCCAGAACAAGGGCCGCGCCCAGAAGGATGACAGTTGGTCTCATGGCGTCGGTCTCCTGTTGTCGCTTTCAATGTGAATGATCGGCAACGGTGCGTCGAGTCATGGAATCGTCTGGTCGTTGACCGCTCTCACCCTGACCACTATTGTGGAACAGTTGCCATCCCGCCGGGGCCCCATGGCTCAAGGGACGTCGAATGGTTCTCTCCACGCGCACCAGTCGGGCTGTACGCCTTGCCTATCTCTTTCCGCCGAAGGCGGCAGAGAGGTCGTGGCGTTCGAGAACGCCGCCCATCCCCTCGTGTCCGGGTCCGAAGAACACGCCGGTGACGACCTCGAAATCCTCGCCCGACGCGCGGACTTCGGGCCGCCCCTGCACGCTGTAATGCACGAACGAGCTGCGCGCGCGATGGAATCCGTTGCCGCCGACCTCGATCGAATAGGCGAGGTCGCCGTCCCCCCAGTTCGAGCCGTCCGCAAAGCGGATGCCGGTAAACCTGAGCGTTCCGTCCGGTTCCGAGCGGTAAGCCGGGTGTCGCACCTTAGACAGATCCACGATTAGAGAGGAATCGCCCGTCACGGCGTCGCCCGCTGGCGTCATGTCGACGAGCGTGCCTTGCCAGCTGGCAGCGCCCGACAGCGCCGCGTTGTCGGCCAGGTCCGTTGCCGGCGTCGGCCCGAAGGCCCACGGCTGCGGCAGCCCGTTCCTGAACGCTACGCCGAAGGCCATGTCTCCAGAGAGAAGGGCCAGATCGCCCCGCATGTGATACGACGTGTCGCTCCACGGTCCCAGGCTCTCGAACGTCATGAACTCCGGCAACGTGCCGCCCTCGAGTCGGGCATACGCCGCGAGCAGGCCCTCGCGGTCGATCGGGTGAATGAGCGAGCGAGGCTCCGTTCCGCGAACGTAGAACTCATTCAGGGTCGAACGGAAGCTGTCCGCATCCAGGTGGCTCATGAAGCCCACCGCGTGAAGCAGTTCGTGGACGAGCAGGTGGGTGAGTTCTGCGTCGCTGAATGAGGCGACGGCCGCCGGATCGATCAGGACATCGGCCCTCAAGGCGCCGCGGCCGCCGTCTGAGACTTCCCGCCGCTGCCGCTGCTCGCTGTAGTGGACCGGCTTCAACACCCTGGTCCTGCCGAGTTCGTTCCCCTCCGCGCCCGACCACCAGGGATCCGACTTGGGAACGAACCGCACGAATATGTCCCTGCTCCCGGCCCGCCAATCGTAAACGGACGCCACGTGCTCCTCCATAATGGGCACATCGACGGATTGCAGCCTCAGCCGTTTGGTGAAGGGGAGCGCCGCGTTCACGACCCGCGCGGCATCCTGGGTCAGGCGAATGTACCGCCCGTTCGTCTCCGTTCCCACCACCCGCACGTATGGCGGCGAATACCATTGCTGAAGCCCTACAATGCCCTCGATGTTGCCGCCCGCCATCGTCCTGAGGTAGTCAAGCACGTCCGCTGCCCCGGCCCCGTCGCGCACCGCTCCTTCGGACAAGGCCACCCCGCCCCGCGAACCCGTAGCGCCAAGCGTTCCCGCGGCCGGCGCGACATCGGCTCCGACGTGGAGCGTCGGGCCGAACGCAATGACGGGGGCCTGGTCGTTGTACCCGTCCACACCCTGGTAGAGCCTGTACCTGACGCCCGGCGGGAAGGGGAGATGCGTTCCGTTCTCGTCGGAGCCCGAAGGAATGAAGGTCGCGTGAACCTCGTCTTCCTGCCACGCGATTGCCCCGTACCGGGCGTTCGCTACATCCGTTTCCGGGACGACAGGTGTGACCGTCCCATTCGGCTGCGCGGTCATTGACGGGCGGGAGTTGCCGCCCCCGCAGGCGCTCAAAGCGCAAAGAACGAACAGCGCCACCACGAGATGGAGTGACCGACGCACGGTACAGGACAATGCGATTGTCATCATTCCCGCCATGGAGTGTCTTCCTTTCCGCGATAGCGTCGTAGCACCGGGAGACATTCCCACCGCAGACCAAGGGCACCCATTCAGGCGCTTGACTACCACCTCGCCATGACGTTGAATTCGACCGCGTGCTCGGGCCGGGCGCCGTCGCTCTCTCCGCGCGCGGCCTCGAGGCCCAAGATGAAGTTGGGTGGTCCGGCCCCTCCGGGGTCAGTAGACCGCGCCATCGTCCGTTCCTGAATCCGGCGCTTTATCGCCACGCCAACTCGCGCTCCAGGAGAGTTCAGCCAGTATCTCTACTTCGCTGCTGTCCACAAGCAGCGCGGTCTCGTGGAGAGGCCCGCCGGCCGCAACGAGTACCCGGCGCGACAGCAGTCGCTCGTACCGTCCAGCTTCTCTGGCCGGTTTTCCATCGGAAGTCATCCGGACTTGAACCTGTCCGGTTTGACCGGTTTCCGAACGGAGCGGCCCAACTCGCGTGTCTGGCGGTAGGACTTCTCGCCCGTCCACAGCACGGCGCTCACGACCAACAGCACAACCACGAAAGCTGCCGCGGCCACGATGACGACCGTTGTCATGGTCCCATCCATTCGTCCTCGGGCTTCGGTCATGCCCCTCGTTCCGTTGCCGGGACGCCTGTGCAAGGCTCACCTACTCCAGCCCCAGGTCCCAAGCCATCATGTTGAAGATACCAATGAAGGTCATGGCGAGGCCGCGCCCGTAATCCATACCAGGGCAATACCTTTCCACAGCCTCGACCTGGCTACTGCCCGTGGCCGTTCTGATGCTCCTTGAGGTAGTCGCACCACGCCTGGATATCGGATGCCCGTATGGCCTGCGCGAACATGGCGGCGTGCTCCAGAGCGTGCGGCGCTCTGGCCTCAAGCGTGAGTATCGCCACGTCCAGCGCCTTGAAAGCCGCCTCGGGCAACACTACCCGCGCCGCCTCCCTCACATCCGACCCACGACTCACCACGGCCTCCTTACGGGCCACTCGTTGCCGAAACTGTAGTCTGGAGCCGCACATGGCAAACCGGACGGCCTGTTGAACCGATCCTCGTGCATATCAAGCACATGGTCGAGTCGAGATATCTCAAGCAGAACAATCACTTACACGACTTCACGTCGCACCTATAGAAGTTTGACGAGGGCGACGATCAGGCCGCCCTGTGCGATCAGCGCGCCGAACAGCCATTTCACAAGGTCGGCCTTCACCGCCTCGATGGCTGCCTTGGTCTCCTGACGTAGGGCTTCCATGCCGGCTCTGGTCTCCTGACGCAGGGCTTCGACATCTGCCTTTACGGCGGCGACATCGGCCTTGGTGGCGAGATTGGCGTTGAGGAGCGCGACATGCTCTTCGGCGAGGGTCTCCGCCTGCTTCTCGGTGAAGCCGCTCTCCGTCAGACGCTTGACGAAGCGATGGGTGTCGAAGGCGATGGCCTCGGCCATTAGGTGATCATAACAACCCCGCCGGCGCGGGACAAGGAAAATCGGTAGTGGCTCAGTTTGAAATTTCGCGCTTCCGGTAGGTCGCCGGGCGGTTGGGCTTCGGCGTGGCGGCTTCCACCAAGTCCACGACGTCGGCGATCTCCCAAAGCCGATCCGTCACCCCGGCCTCCATGGCGGGCGTCACTCGCAGGGTCTGGTGAATCCGGCAGAAGTTGTAGTGCATGAAGTGGAGCGCCACGGAAGCGGACAGGTACTCAAGCCGCTTCGAGAAGGCGTTGGTCAGCCGCGTGTGAACCGGCGCGGTTGTCGGCGTGGTTGTAGGGTATCACCTTGCCCAGGTCCGTCCGGGCCGGGATGTCTTCGCGGTGCGCGCCCTGGTAGAACAGCCCGACCTCATCCTTGAGGCGGCTCCGCACCAAGTCTGCCGCCTTCTCCGAGATGTCGATCCCAACCCATTCCCGGCCCTCCATCTCCGCTGCTATGCACGCCGTAGCGCACCCGCAAAACGGGTCCAGGATCATGTCTCCGGCGTTCGAGCTTGCCCGGACGATCCGCGTGAGTAGGACCACGGGTTTCTGGGTGGGATAGCCGACGCGCTCCTTGTGCTGACCGGTCAGCGGAGACACATCGTCCCATATGTCCGCGACGGGGCGGCCCTTGCTGTCGTGCAGATAGACCTTTCGCTCTGGTACGCCTTGACCGTTGCGCGCCTGGGCGATGAGACCAGCGGCTTCGATCTCGTGCATCCGCTCTTCGCTGTATCGCCATGTCCGCGTGAACCCTCGGAAGTCATACCCGTATCCGCCTCCCGACAGGCCGCCCGTGTGAAGCGGGGCAGTCCTATACCTACCCCGGTCGTCTTTGTGGCGGTAAGCCTGCTTGACGTAGTCGGGATCTAAGGGGTTCCATGCGCCGTTCCAGGTTCTCCCGTTGTCCCTGCCGTAAAACAGGAGCACGTCATGGACGCGCCTGTAGCGCTGGGCATCGTTGTGCGAGCCGTACCGTCGCCAGACGACTTCATTCCTGTAGTTCCGGGCGGCGAATAGAGTGTCCAGCAGCAGCTTGAGGTAGTGGCTGGCGTAAGGATCGCAGTGGAGGTACAGGGAGCCCGTGGGCTTCAAGAGCCGCCTCATCTCCATGACGCGGATCGCCATGTAGATGAGGTAGGACATCATCGAGTCGCCGTGAATCTCCCGCGTGACGGTCAGCAGGGAGTACAGGCCGGGGTACTCGTGCTTAATCTCGCCGTGCCAGGCGAGGTTGATGTCATCCAGACCCCAGGTGTCCTTGAAGGCGGCGCCGGCCGCCTGGGAGCCGATGGGCGCGGCGTAGTTGTGATTCGAGTTGAAGGGCGGGTCGAGGTAGATGAGATCCTCGGATGCGGAGTTCATCCCCCGCATGATGTCCAGATTGTCGCCCGTCCAGATGGTCTGATTTGCCCAATTGGGGGAGCCGACGCGGGGGGCAGTCGGCTTACGTGGCGGCATCCGCGGCGACCTTGCGCTTTGCCCACCGCGCCTGTGCGCCCTTGGCGGCGATCTCCTTGCGCCGCTCCGGCGTCATGGTCGCCGCACGGGCATGCCCGCCCTTGGTCCGCCCGGACTTCGGTTCCTCGTCTTGAACGTCGCCCGTGGCGATGTCTACCACCAGCTTGCCAAGCTGGTTCACGTCGGCGGGTCGGTGCTTCATGTCCACGGCCCATACTATAACTCACTACCCCCACACAAGCGGTTCAGATTTCAAACTGAGCCACTACCGAAAATCGGTACGATCCCTGGCGTGAAGCTGAGGATCGACGATGTGCCTTACGATCTCGCCACGGCAGTCCTGGGGATGATCGTCGGTGCCCAGGGCGAACAGCCACGCCACGAGAAGTATCCGACTCATTGCGCTGTCCTACGGCCTATTGAGGATCATTGCTCAGTTCAGATCACTTGAGGCGTGTCGCACGTCTTGCAATCGCGGAAATAATTCACTCCTTTCTTGCGGACCCTTCCTTCGGCATCGAAGTATTCTTCCCGCACGCCCCACTCCCGGCGAGCCGTCCTGCTCCGGTGTACCGGATCCTCGAGCCGTAGATCGTTTACCCGCGCGCGACGCGGCGGCTTAGTAGCGAAAGTAACGGAACTTGCACTTGGGGGTGGTGATGCGGTGAAGTGAAGGTGGCCGGGGCAGTCGAGGCCGTCGGTTCACTGGCGTGCGCAGGCACCCGTTTGGAGCATGGCCCGAACCACGATCGGCTTCTGTCACTGATGGCGTCCACGTCCAGCCCGAATCCGTGACCGAGACTCTGCGGAGCGAACCGCACTCCGCCGCCGAGGCGCCAGGATTTCTGCTGGTAGTCGCCAACGCCGAAAGAGCCCTCGGCATTCCCGATCAGAGTAAGAGGCAGGGATGGAGAACCCCATCCAATGCCACCGAGCCTCTCGCCTCCAACCGACCACCCTCGGGGCCATCCCCGGTCAGATGCTTGTAGGCTATGGACACCGAGGGTGCGCCGGGAACCGGCGCACCCCACGCCAAGCCGGCACGATAGTCGAGGCCGCGCATCGTGGGCAGGGAGGATGACATCCGGCCGCCTCCTTTGATGTCGAAGGCGAATGACTCGATGCCGGCTTCGGCTTGAAGCTCTCCGGACAGGACGTCGGCCAAGGGGACGGAGGCGCCCGCAGTGTAAGCGAGGAGACGCACGTCAGAGCCGGACCATGACGGGAAGCCCTGATCGTCGCGGTGGCGCAGACGTCCCGTTCCACCGCCCAGCAATGCCCAGAGGTGTCCGCCGGACGGCATGTGCCACGCGGCGAAGGGATGCAGGGAGAGAATACTCGGTGTCTCTTTGGTCTCAAGGTTTGCTCGGCGTTCACTCGCGTTGCGGCCCGCATAGTCGCTGAGTCACCTTGGCGACCCTTTTCCACCGAAGTGCTTCAGGCCATGTCGTTACCTCCATAACCCGCTCCGATTGCATCCGGCTGGAGCGACAGTTGCCGGACGGGTTTCGCACCCGCTAGGGAATGGCGCCTTTCCACGGCGCACGCTCATGTCTCGTTGGAAAACTCGCACACTAGCGACGTGTTGTCGAATCGGGTATGTTTGGATACGAGACAGATTCCCGCTATCAAGTTCGAAATCCACGGGTACACATCCAGAACACGGAATGGTGAACAGGGGTTGAAGCACTGCCGAGGGCTGGTCCGAGATTTCGGATGGTTTACGGCCACCGCCGACTCGTGGACCAATTAGACTTGAACGGAATGAATGACGGCGCTTCCCTTCTTGCGATCGGTGACATCCACCTCGGCACATCCTGTTCGGGTGTGCCCGACTGGATTGCATCCAGGGGCGTGGATCCGCGAGACCTCACGCCCGCGGCCGCGCTCCGGGTCGCCGTCGATCTGGCGATTGAGAACGGACTCGACGCGGTGCTGTTTGCCGGCGACGTCGTTGAAAGCACCAATGCCAGATTCGAGGCGATCATGCCGCTCGAGAAGAGCGTTCGGCGGCTGATCGACGCCGGCATTGAGGTCATCGCCGTTGCCGGCAATCATGATGTCGAGGCGCTGCCGCGGCTTGCGGCCTTGGTCGAGGGGTTCACTCTGTTGGGGGCCGGCGGCCGCTGGGAGGCGAGAACGATATCGAAGAACGGGTCTCCCGTCGCCCAGGTGGTGGGCTGGTCTTTCGGTCAAGAGCGTGTGCGCCAAAGCCCGGTAGCAGAGCTACTGACGCGGCCGCTTTCTGTACCATCGTCTCCAGTCCCAAGAATCGGCCTTCTGCACGCGGATCTGAACGCATCGGGTGGACCCCACGCGCCCGTCGGCCAGGCCGAACTGGACGATGCCGACTGCGACGCTTGGCTTTTGGGTCACGTCCATAAGCCTTCCCTTGAGAGCCTAGCCGCGTCGACAGAGAGCCGACCATCCGGTTATCTCGGCTCCCTGGTCGGGCTCGACCCGTCGGAAACGGGTCCTCACGGCCCTTGGCTGCTGAGGGTGTCCAATGCGGGCGACATCGACATCAGCATGATCCCCCTCGCGCCGCTACGGTGGGAGCAGGTGGCGGTGCGGGTGGACGGGATTGAACACGTCGATGACGTGGGCGACAGGTTGATGGGCGAAGCGGAGCGGCTTGTCCGCCGGCTTGGCGCTGCGGCCCCCCTTCCGCTCGCGGTCGGCCTGCGGGCGCAACTCACGGGACCGACCACGTGCTACGAGGACATCCGGCAGTGGATCGCGCGGGGAGAGTGGAAATCCATGGGACGGGTGGTGGATGGCACGGCTGTCTTCTTCAACAAGGTCATTGACTGGATGGGGTTGCGGCTCGACCTCGCGCAGACCGCTTCCGGGGACGACCCCGCGGCCCTGTTGGCCCGAAGGCTTCTCATGCTCGGGCGCAACGATGACGAGTCAAAAGCGCTTCTCGACCAAGCGCGCACCAAGCTGGCCGAGGTCGCCCGGGACCATGTGTGGCAACCCGTTCAGGAGCACCGCAACGCAACGGATCCGTTGTCGGACGATGCGCTGCGCGATGTTCTCTTCCGGGCGGGCAAGGCGGCCTTGAACGCGATGCTCTTCGACCGTGAGCGAGACCAACTCAAGTGAAGCTCAAACGGCTTGCCATCAACCGCCTGCCGGGCATCAGCCAACCCTTTGAAATCGAAGCGGCGGGAGCCGGACTTCACGTCGTGTTCGGGCCCAACGGGATCGGCAAGTCGAGCATCTGTCGCGCCCTTGAGAGTCTGTACTGGGAAGACCTCCATCCTTCTCGGTTCACCTCCGTATGCGCGGAATTCGAATGTGACGGAGAGTCTTGGTGGGGACAGCGCAATGGCAAGCACACCACTTGGCAACGTGGCGACGAGGGCAACGTTTCTCCAAATCTTCCCCCATCCCACAACCACCGCTGTTTCTTTCTGCGCCTCCGGGATCTGATCGATCCGTCTCGCTACGGCACCGCCGACATCGCCGCGGAGATTCGGCGACGGATGTCCGGAGGATTCGATCTGGACCAGATTGCGTCCGACCTGTTCTCCGGTGTGTCGAGCCATGTCGCCCGCCGTCAACGCCAGGCTCTGGCCAATGCGTCCGACGACGTGGGGAAGGCGGTCGTCGGGCAGGCCAATCTCCAGCGGCGGTCGGATGAACTTGCGAGACTGAAGAGCCAACTGGCCGAAGCCGAAGCCGCTAGTCGCAGGCTGGGTTTCGTGGAGCGCGCCATCGGACTTGCGAGCCGCAGGGAGGAACTCGCGGGGGTCATGGAGCGGCTTGGGGCATTGCCCGCCGCGCTGGCGAACCTGACTGGCAGGGAGGTCGAGGAGGTCGAGCGGAGCCAGCATCAGGCGGACACGCTGACCGACCGGTTGCGTTCTCTGGAAAAGGAATTGCGCAAGACACGTGAAACTCGGCGACAAACCGCGCTGCACGGCCCGATAGAGCAGGCCGATCTTGCGGTTTGGCGCGGGCGTGCCGACGAGTTGAGTCGGATCGAACTGGAGGTGGATGCGGCAAGGACCGAACGCGCCGCCACTCGAAGGGCGCTGGCCTCGACCCTTTCCGCATTGGGCGACGGCGACTACACTGCACTGACTGTGTCCGAGCATGGCGAGTTGTTCTCCTTCCTTCGTTCGAGCCATGAGCATGCCGTTCGGACCGCGAGCATCCGCGATCGGCTGCGTCAGCTTGATGTCTTCGATCCGCCCGAAGACCATGAGCGAAAACTCGATGCTTTCCGCGGCGGGGTGCAAACCCTACGGTCTTGGCTGCGCATGCCGGAACCCGAAAGCGCCGCCGAAAGGGTCCGCGGGCGATGGCCCTGGCTCCTGTTCGCGGTCGCGATGATACTGGCCAGCGCAGTGGCGATCCTCCTCGCGGGCCCGCCCGAGGCCATGCTCCAGACGCCGGGCATGGAGAACACTTCCGCGCCGAGGGGATTGCTCGCCCATATTGCGCTCGCCGGGCTGCTCGGAGGTCTGGGACTCGGAGCGTCCCTGGCCGTGTTGCTGATGGGCAATCGGCGACGGCCCAACGCCGCCAGAGGGGCCGCGCGGGCTGCGTTCGAGAGGTTGGGCCTTGACCCGCCCGCCGAATGGGATGTCCCATCAGTAGAGTCACGCCTGAGCAGCATTGAGCACGTGGCCGCGGACATCATGACCGCCGTGGAGAAGGCACATGACCATCGCTTGGAGCGGCAAAGACTGGAGAAGGATTTGGAGAGTCTGTCCGAATCGGCAGCCGAGCTTGAAACTCACAGGCAAGCCATCAAGGCAAGGCTTGGCTTGGATGAGCTCCCGCCTGACGCGGAACTCGTCGACTTCGCACGCGCTCTCGACCAACTCCGCTTGGCCCATCGCGACGACGAAGCCGCAGGGGGCAAGCTGGAAGCCCTTGAAGAGAGGCATGCCGCCCTTCTGTCAAACTTGGCCGGCATACTGGTGGAGCATGGCGAGCCAGAGCCCGAAGATGCTGCAACGGCCAGGGCGCGGCTCCATCACCTCGCGGACCGGAGTTCGCGGCTGGAGCAGGCGCTCTCCGACGAACGGACGCTGACGGCCCAGATCGAGGAGAATACCGCAGACCGCGATGCGACGCTCAACTCCATCAGGCAGATCTATGCGGAGGCGGCGCTGAGCGAAGGCGATCTGAACGGTCTCCTGTCGTTGCTCAATTCGTTGCAGCTCTATCGCGAACTGATCAGTGAAAAGATGGGTCTGGAAGGGCAGATCCGCCTCGATCGCGCGGAGCTTGCCAAAGCCGGGGAAGCTCAATTGGCCGCATCCGACGGACCGTCCCTCAAGCGGCTCCAGGACGATTTGTCGAGCATGGAGGCGGAATCGGGGGAATTGAGACACGAGATTGCCGACATCATCGCCCGGACGGACGAAGCCAGTAACGGCAACGGAATGGAATCTCTCATTGCCGTCCGTGAAGACGCCCGCGTGAAGCTGAGCGACCTCCGCGACGACGCGCTGTATGCGAAGGCGGGGAGATTTCTCGTCGACGCAGTCCAGAAGGAGTATGAGACTTCAAGGATGCCCCGGGTCTTTGAACGCGCCAGGGACCATTTTTTCGAGTTCACCCACCACAACTACAGGCTGGAGTTGGGCAAGGACGGCGCGGCGCCCCGGCTTTTCGCTCGCGAATCGCGGGGCGGAGAAGTCCGGGAGATCGACGAGCTCTCGGACGGAACCCGTGTCCAGTTGTTGCTGGCGGCACGCATTGCGTTCGCCGAGGAGGTGGAACAGGGCCAGGTGCTGCCGCTGTTTCTCGATGAGGCGCTCGACCAGAGCGACCCCCGTCGGTTTGAGGCCATGGTGCGGAGTCTCGGCCGCGTGGCAAGGGATCAAAACCGGCAGATCTTTTATCTCACCAGCGACCCCCTTGACGCCGACCGGATCCAGGACGCGCTCAACAAGGAAGGTTGCGACATCGCAGCCAGAATCGACCTGGGCCTGATACGCACGAAGGCTGTCAGCGTCGGCGGACTTCATGCGCTCCGGGTCGATCACGGGCCGTCGATTCCTGCGCCCGGCGGTTCGTCGCCGGAAGAATACGGAGCGGCCCTCGACGTGCCGGCTTTCCGTCCGGAGCTCGGGCACGCGGAGCAGCATTTCTTTTTCCTCCTTTGGGACGATCTGGACCTGCTGTATGAGTTTCTGCTGAACGGCATCGAGCGGGCTGGACAGTGGGGAATGGTTTCGGACACCCCGCTCGCGGAGAGGTTGGGCTCCCGCTCGATCTCCGCGGCGGACATCACCGCGCGGGTGGAACTGCTTGAGATTTTTTGCGAGTTGTGGATGCACGGAAGGAACCGGACCGTGGGTCACGACGCTCTCGAGGAAAGCGAGGCTCTGACCGACCGCTATCGCGATGACGTGTTTGCCATCGCGCGGGAGCTGGACGGCGATCCGAACAGGCTCGTGGCCGCGCTCGACGACAACGACGACCCGCGGCTGCGAGGTTTTCGGAAGAGCAACGTCGAGAAACTTCGGCATTATCTCACCAAAACCGGTTATCTCGACGACCGCCCCGTGCTCGCCGAGGACGATCTGCGGTTGCGTGCGCAGATCACTCCCGCGGCCGCTCGCCTGCCGGTAGGAGTCGCTAATGACTGCCTCAGGCGGTGGTGGGCGTGGGCTCGGAGGTCACCCGGGCCGGCAAGCAAGTAAGGAGCCGGTTCGGGAAACGGACGTTAGAAACGGCGCCCGTAGTGTTTTCCGATACGAGGCCGGGGCGAAGGAACTGGGCACCACGAAGGGATAGGACTGGAGCAGGGCCTCCAGCACGGGAACGAGGAAGCGCTCGGAAATGGCCTCTACCGTGCCCACGTGCTGCCACTGGGTGGCCTCGTCGACGAGGTTCACGTTTGACACGAGCAACTCGGTCTGTTACGTGAAGTGTGCTATGGAACAACATGTGTCGATTGGACAGTGGCTTCTCCGTCTCACCGTCGCCGCCCTTCTCGGCATGTCGCTCGCCGCCTGTGACAGCGAGCGCTCCAGCGAACCCCAGCAGCCAGTGGCGGCGATTTCTCCAACCACCATGGCAGATGCACTGTTCTCCATCGCGGCAGCGTATCGTAACGTCTATGCCAACGAGGTAGTCTATCGCCTGCAGGACGTGGAAGACGTGATCAAGGCCAGCGAACAATGGCATGACGAGAAGGCCTTGCCGCTGCCGGCCCAAATCTTTCGCATGGGTGCGGTATTGGCGGCCAAACAGACGGATGCGTTTAGTTACACGCTCCTGTCCAAATGGCCCCTCAACAAGGATAGTGGGCCGAAGTCCGAGGTGGAACGCAAAGGACTGGACAGAGTCATCGAGAACCCGACCAAGCCCTTCTATAGCAATGAGACCGTCGGCGAAGTCGAGTATTTCACCGCGGTGTATGCCGACATTGCGGTGTCACCTTCATGCGTGAGCTGCCACAATTCCCACCCTGAAAGTCCGCGCACCGACTTCAAGCAGGGAGACGTGATGGGCGGCGTCGTCATCCGCATTCCGATGCGCTGAACATGCCGAGGGGCTCCGGGCCACGACGCGCAGAGCCCTCGGCAATCCCAATCAAGCGACAGGGTCAAGAACGGGAGTTCGGCTGCGGATTACGCTCTCGGGACAGCATCATCCCGGCGTTGCGCCAATCCCGAAACACCAAATTCGGGATACGCGTCGTTCCCATGCTCCGACATGTCGAGGCCGGCCCTCTCGGCTTCAGGCGACACACGCAAGCCGATGACGCCGTTGATGGCACTGAACAACGCCAGCCCGCAGGTCATGGCGAAGGCAAAGACGCTCACCGCGCCCACGATCTGCGCCAGCAGCAGATCGAATCCTCCGCCGTAGAACAACCCGGCCTCGCTGTGAAACAAGCCCAACAGGATCGTCCCCAACGTGCCCGATACCCCGTGGACGGAGATCGCGCCTACCGGATCGTCGATCTGCAGCCGATCGAAGGTCAGCACCGAAGAAACCACGACGACGCCCGGCAAAAAGCCGAAGAAGAGTACGGCGACCCAAGGCTCGACAAACACGCATGCGCCGGTGATTGCAACCAGACCGGAGAGGGCTCCGTTGAGAGTCATGGTGATGTCGGGTTTACCGAACCTGAACCATGCCGACACGGTGGCTCCAAGGGCGGCGGCCGCGCCCGCAAGGCTGGTGTTCGCCGCGATCAATGCTATGTCGTTTATCCTCGCGCTCATGAGGGTGCCGGTGTTGAAGCCGAACCAGCCGAACCACAGGATGAATATCCCGAGCGTCGCCAGCATCATGTTGTGGCCTGGAAGCGCTTGAGGTGCTCCGGAATCGCTGTATCGTCCAAGCCTGGGACCCAGAATGACCACCCCGGCCAACGCGAACCACGCACCCGTGGAATGCACTACTGTGGAACCGGCAAAGTCCAGCATACCCAACTCCGCAAGCCATCCCCCCCCCCAGATCCATTTGCCTACCATGGGGTAGAAGAGGAGCGAGATGAAGAAACTGAACACCAGGTAGCTTACGAATTTGGTGCGTTCCGCCATGGCGCCGGCAACGATTGTGGCGGAGGTGGCGCAGAACATCAGGTGGAAGAGCCACGCTGTCATGGTCGGAACGGATGTCCAACTCAGAGCCTGATACAGGTGTCCCGTATCCGGCGAAACGAAGAAGCCCGTGGTTCCCAGGAAGGGGTTGCCGTTGCCGAACATGAGGCCGAAGCCCAATATCCAGAAGCCTACGGCGGCTATCGAGAAGTCTCCGACGTTCTTCATCATGATGTTGACCGCATTCTTGGCGCGGGTGAAACCTCCCTCAACCATGGCGAAGCCCGCTTGCATGAGGAACACCAGCGCAGCCGCGATGCAAGTCCATAACGTATCTACAGTAACCTGAATGTCGGAGACTCGCTGCCCATCGACCCTGCCGTCCAGCGCATGGGCGATGACAGGCAAGAGCAGTAATCCAAGCCCCATAACTGCAAAAACACCGAGTCGCCTCAGCATGAATTCAAACCTCCTGTCCCATCTTCGTATCGGCGCTATGCTGGAGAAAACCGAAGAACTCAGGATAGCATCAAGTCAGCCCCATTGGTAGAAGAAGACATGTGTCAAGGCACGAGTCGGACCCGTCTGTTCGACAGGCTGGAGCCGGCGTTGGCTTGGCTTCTGCCCGACACCGGGACAGTCCGTCGCTCCCGAATGTGCAGAAGGACCTGACTCTAGCTGACTGTGACTGAGTGTAGCCATGTTGTGGTAAAGCTGATAAACTAGTGTTTTTGGTGGAAGCCTCGTGTCTCCGCAGACGCGTCGCACGTCTCTGCATGGCACTCTACCGTCCCTGCCGACGCTGTCGGACGATAGTTGGGAGCGTTCTATGGAACACAAAGCGATACAAGACAGCGAAAGGCGATCCGGTGTCCGTTCAGCGGAGCAAGCCACGGCTCGGATTCCCAACGTTCCTGACAGGAATACGGGCGTGGATGCGCCCGATGATCGAGCTGCCGATCTGCCCTGGTGGGAGCGCGGAACGGAGCCCGCGGATGAGCCTGATCCCGGGACGGGGGAGCCGAACCCTGCAACGGGATACGTCTACAGGGGAGTGCGGTACGGCCCTGCCGCTCCCGAG
>JAPPNF010000134.1:24093-107493 GCA_028818755.1 Deltaproteobacteria bacterium
CCCAGGGACCAGCCGCCGAAAGCCCCCGAACCGGTGAACCCTTTCGTGCCGCCCGTCATCCCCGAGAACCAGCCCGCCTCTCCCGCCGCCCGGACAGCGGAAACCGCGGAACCAACGGCCGGTTCAGACTGGTGGGAAACCGGAATGCAGCATGGCCCTGCCGCTCCCGAGCCCAGGGACCAGCCGCCGAAAGCCCCCGAACCGGTGAACCCTTTCGTGCCGCCCGCGATCCCCGAGAACCAGCCCGCCTCCCCTGCCGCTGAAAGAACGGAGAAATCCGCAACGGAAGACGCCCCGGCCGGCGACAGGGAACCGGATCGGGAGATTTCCGCGCCGCTGGCAGGCGTGTCCGCCGAGACTGAAGCGCCTCCCGAGGGCGTACCCGTCGACATCATTCGCACGATCGTCGCCAACATCTGCCCCGGCGATCTGCTGTTGGTCGAAACCGGCGAAATCTCTTTGCCGGAGTGGACTCACACGGTCATGACCGCGGCCCGTGACGATTTGGACCGGCGTGCGGCCGAGGGCATTTCCATCGATGCGAGCGAGTTTCTTCGCTTGGCCATCGTCGAGAACGTCACGGGCTTCCACGAGGAAGCGGAGGCACACCTCAAGGAGGCATTGCCGCGGAGCGACCGGTTGGGTCTTGTCCTGAACGCGCTGGCCGTCGTCAGCTTGGCGCGTGAAAAGATCGGTCCCGCCATCGCCTACGGCAGGGAGGCGATCCAGGAGACCGGCGGGGACGATTCCGTCGCCGCCGCCGTTTTATCCAACCTGGGGGACTTTTATCGTCTCCAGGGCCATGAAGCTCAAGCCGCCGAGGCATACGAGACAGCCATCGCCAGCCTAGGACCGCAAGGAGATTATCGCTGGGCTTCGCGGTTGCATTTGCGCGCCGGTCGCCTCCATCTGCGCATGGATCAGGCGGACAAGGCGCGCCTACATCTTTCCGATTCGGTCCGGTTGTTCAAGGCCGCCCATGACGACTCCGGACACGTTCAGGCCCTTGCAGAGCTTGGCTCGGTGTTGACCGAATTGGGCTCGCACGACCTCGCCATCAGGAACCTGGAAGAGGGCATCCGTATTTGTCTGAGAACCGGGGACAGGCCCGGCTCCGCGCTGGTGCAGCAGGTAATCGGTGTGGCATACATGGCCCAGGATCAGTTGACGCGCGCCCTCGCGTACTTCGAGAGTGCCCTGTCGCTTCACCGCCAATTGGGGGACCGCACGGGCGAGGCCGACACCTTGAGTCACATGGGTAGAATCTATGATTCCCGTGGTGACGTGGAAGAGGCGCGGCGGTTACAACAAGCGGCCGCAGAGATCAACCGCGAGTTGGGCCGCGAACTCTGACGATATGAGGATCGTACGATGACTCATTCTCTAGGTGTTCGTTTCGGATTGGCCGTGTTCTCGCTGGTGTGGATTCCGCTGATCGTTGCGACGGGATGGGGAGCCCAGTGGTTGTGGCAGCGAATGGAAAGCCGCCCGTCCGCCGCTCTTCAGTCGCTTGCCTTGCGCGGCGATGCCTTGAATCTCACCGAGGCCGCTTCGAGTCTGGCGGAGACTATCGACGCGTTCCTGCTCGACCGCATCGTCGAGGTGCAGACTTGGGCAGCTTCCTCGGTGGTGGTAGACGCGGTGCACAAGGCGCGAGCTGCCCACGCGAAACAGGGGTTCGACAACCTGTCGATTCAAGAAATCGAAGACAAGTTCCGGATCAGGAAGAGCCTGGGACTCGCACCCGGGGCGCGCGCCTACCTGAGCGAACAGGTCAGGGCGTCCCCTCATTTCGCCGAGATTTTTTTCACGGACGAGTTGGGCTTCAACGTAGCGTTGAGCAACCCGACCACAGATTTCGTTCAGTCTGATGAGAGATGGTGGCGACAGGCATGGTCGTCTGGTTTTTCCGTAGGCAGCATCGAGTTCGACGCCTCGGCCAATGTGTGGGCGGTGGATCTCTCGGTGGTCATTCGCGACAAGAGGAACAGAAACCCCATCGGTGTCATGAAGGCGGTTCTGTCGATACGCTTTGTCCAGTTTTTGTCCGACCGTGTCGCGAGGCGTCTATCCCGGCCTGACCATCTCTTGCATGCTCAACTGTCCGATCCGTCGCTCGACGGCAAGAATCGAGACGTTCAGTACCCGGGTGCCCACAGGACGCAATTCGTCGTGTCGACTCGCGATGGGATGTTGATCGCGGAAACGCGATCCGCGCACGCTCGCGGGCGGATCATGCAGACCGATGTCAGCATACACACGGATCCGTCGCTCGCACACCTGAACCTGTCCTATGACGGGGATCCAACGGGTTCTTTCATCGCCAACCGGAACGACACGGGGAACAGCCTGTCCGGGACACCCCCGCGGAGTCAACTGGTAGCTTACTCCCGTTCGGCGGGTACGGGGTTTTACGCACCGGCCATCGATAACTTCTCCGGTTTCAACTGGACAGTCATTGCGGAGGCGCCGAATCTGAGCGGTTACGATGTTCTGCCGGAACTCACCGGGACGCCGTTGCAGACGAAACCGAATTGGGCCAGAGACATCTTGTTGCTCGGAGCCGGGTTGTGCGGGGTGCTGCTGTTCTCCTCGATCATATTGTGTTGGCTGTTCGGCAAGTGGGTGCTGTCGCCCGTGCGCACATTGATCACCTGCGTGAAACGGATAGAGCAGGGGCACATCGGTGTCAGGGTCACCCTGTCGTCGAAAGGCGAGTTGGCGGATCTGGCGGCGTCCATTGATCGTATACGCACCATGATCGGGTTGATGGCGGACCGGCTGCGACAGACGAGCACCGGGCGAAGGCCACCGGGAACGCCGGAGAGCGGTATGCCTCGCCAAGGAAGTGAATCCGGCGGATCCTGATCCACGGAAAAGTCCAGGAGCGTGGCAGCCCAACTTACGAAATTCTTTAGAGAAACGCCCATATCCACTATGACCGCTGCCCTCGCCCTGTCTCTCGTTGTCGGCGGTTGCGCGTTAGTGAAGGGACAGGATCGGTTCGGCGTTGGGCGGGAGCGATTGGATAACGGCCTGAGGGTGGCGTCGGCTTCCGCCGACGCGGGCCAGTTGCGGGCGGCTGAGCGGCTGTATACGGAACTCTCCCGTCATTTTCCAGACGCGCCGGAGCCCAGGATCGGGCTCGGTTATCTGGCGTTGAGAGCGGAGAACTTCACTCTCGCCGGCAAGTTCTTCAACGAAGCAGCAGAGCGGTCCACGACGTCGGCGGCCAAGACAGAGGCTCTGTTG
This sequence comes from Deltaproteobacteria bacterium, assembly GCA_028818755.1. Lineage (GTDB taxonomy): Bacteria > Desulfobacterota > Binatia > UBA9968 > JAJDTQ01 > JAJDTQ01. The sequence goes on from JAPPNF010000134.1 coordinate 27,346, forward strand.
GGAGCGGGCCGGGCGGGGCTCGGCAAGGGAGACGCGGCCGGGTCGAAGACGTATTTTCTGTCCGCGTCGGAGTTGGCCAAGGGTACGTCGGCGGAAGCCTGGGTGGCCAACGGCCTCGGCGTGGTGGCGACCCTCGAAGGTGATCACGCGCGGGCGCGGGCGCTTTTCGAAGAGGCTGTCAAGCTGTCCTCTTCGCATCCGATGATCACCGCAAATCTGATCCGCGCGCTGGCGGAATCGGGCGCGGCAGACGAGGCGCAACAGATCTACTCCAAATACTCCGCTTCACATTGGCTGGAGGGCGACGCGGCTGACCTGCTGCGGTTGGTCGAGGAAGCGAGAGAGACGGAAGGGACACCGATAGCTTCGGCGCAGGCGTCGAAGGCAAGTCCGGGTCCGGCCGGAGCTTCCGCCCCAGCGGAGAATGCGGGCCTTGCGATGGCATCGCGTCCTGCGGTAGCTTCGCGTTCGACCCTGGCTTCGGGCCCCGGCACCCAGGTGCAGATCTACGCGGCGCGCTCGCGGGCCGGGGCGCTGGCCGCCTGGAGACGCCTGTCCGCAGCGGAAAAGGACCTGCTCGGCTCTTTGAGTCCTCAGGTGGTGAAGCACAGGACCGCGAAGAATATCTTCTATCGCCTGCGTGTGGGGCCGCTGGCGGACGAAGCCGCGGCCAAACGGCTCTGCGGCATACTGAAGAGTCGAGGGCGGGACTGTTTTGTCGCCGCAGGGCAACGGAGCGTGAGCGGCAGTGTCGGTGCGACCGGGAACAGAGCCGCAATGGGCTCGGGCGTCCTGGTGCAGATCTACGCGGCGCGCTCGCGGGCCGGGGCGCTGGCCGCCTGGAGACGCCTGTCCGCAGCGGAAGAGGACCTGCTCGGCTCCCTGGCTCACCTCGTGGTGAAGGTCCAGGTTCCCGAAAAGGGTGTGTTCTACCGCCTCTTCGTAGGTCCGATGGCGGACGAGGCCACGGCCAGGCGTCTGTGCGGCAAGTTGAAAGCCCACGGCCAGGACTGCTTTGTCCGGGCGCAGTGATCCACAGCGAACCGACCACTGCCTGAGAATTTCATGCGACGAGGAAAGCCGTCACTTGCCTGAACTGCTGCTGACCGTCTGTTGCGCGCTGCTGGGAGCAGCGATGGTATTCGACCTCCGTCGCCGCGAGGTCCCGAACGCGATTCCGCTCGCTCTCCTGGGTTTGTTTGCGCTCCAGTTCGCTGTCCTGGACTATCGGGGAATGAGTCCGCTGTGGGGGCATGTCATTACCGGTGCGGTGCTCTTCGCGGTAGGTTTCGCCCTGTTCCTGATGGGTGCCCTTGGCGCCGGCGACGGGAAACTCATGGCTGCGGCGGGACTGTGGATCGGACCGGCCGACATCAGCAGCTTCCTATTCGGGGTAGGCCTGCTCGGCCTCGGTTTCGCTCTAGTCTGTCTCTTGCCGCTGGACGCCACCCGCCGGCTTCGAGACAATATACCGTTCGCGGTGGCGATCGCGCCGCCGGCCATCGCGCTCCTGGCGCAACGGGCTTTCTCGTGACCGGGAGCGATAAATGGGGAGTGCCGTGATGCAAAGCGCCAGTATCGCAAAAAGTTCGCGTTCCGCGATCCTCTTCCTTCTCCTGGGCGTCGTTTCAGTCACCGCCACCCTGGGCGGCGCATGGATGTACCTCCGTCCGGCGCCCGCGCCGCCCGCGCCGCCGCCCCCCAAACCCGTGCCGGTGGTTCTCATGGCGGCCAACGACCTGAACGTCGGAAGACTGATCACCGCGAGCGATATCCTCTGGTCCCCGGTCAAGAACGGCTCCGTCCTTTCGACGCACATGCTCAAGGGCAAGACCGATGAGTCCCAGGTAATTGGATCGGTCGTGCGCCGGTCTTTGTACAAGGGCATGCCGCTGAACTGGTCGGCGATCGTGCGCCCGGGGGACCACGGCTTTCTGGCCGCAGCCCTGAGGCCCGACCACCGCGCAGTCACCATCCCGGTCGACCGCGCCACCGGCGAAGCCGCGTTGATCTATCCTGGCGATCACGTGGACGTGATCCTCACCGCACAGGTCAGGGATCCAAACAGCCGCGAGACGAATACCATCACCGCGACGATCCTCGAGAACATCCGCGTCGTAGCCGTCAACCGACAGGTGGAGAGCAGCAGTCTGGGGGCCGGGACGAGCCGGCAGGTTTCCCGGAACGCGGCGAGCACGGTGACTCTCGAGCTCATGCCGCCGGAAGCGGAGCGCCTGGTCCTCGCCACAACCAAGGGCAGCATCTCCCTCGCGATGCGCTCACTCACCGACATCCGCCGGCGCGAGAACCGCACACCCACCGCCTTCGAGAACCTGCTCACGCTATCGTCGGGCGACTCTGAGCCGGAAACCGCATCGGCTCCTGAAGGCGGCCCGGCCCAGCCCGTAACGCCCGCCACCGTGCCGGTGGAACCGGAGGAGATAACGGTGAAGATCTTCCGAGGCGGCAAGCGCGACGAAGTGACCCTGAAGAAGCACGCCCGATAGCGGGACATTCGCGTAGCGCCTCTACGGCCTGTTACCGCCACGTCGCTACACCCGCCGACGAAGACAACTGGGAGAACGGGCAGGACGGGGAGGCCGGACAAGAGTCGGCGGCCAAGCCCATCAGAGGTTCTTCAGGGGCTTCCTCCCAGTCCCTTCATTGCCTCCATCGCGCGCATGAATGCGGGGCCGCCCAACAGAAGGAGAATGCCGGGGACCACGAGGACGAGCATGGGCAGGCTCATGATCACGGGCAGGCGTCCGGCTTGGGCCTCGATGCGGGCGGCCCGTTGCGTGCGTTCGGCCGCAGCGATGTTCTGGATCGACTGACCGATGGGGGTGCCGTAGCGCTCTGCTTGAATGACGGTCGTGGCGAAATCGCGTATGCCTTCCGCTTCGGTGCGTTCGTAGAGGTTCAGCAGCACCCCTTTTCGGTCGGCGCCTACGCGCAACTCGGCCTCCACCGAACCCAGTTCCCCGGCCAGGTCCGGCGCAATGGGCCGGAGTTCACGCGCCACCAGGGCGAGCGCGCGCTCGAAGGTGTACCCGGCTCCAAGGCAGAGCACCATGAGGTCGAAGGCGTCAGGAAGGGCGCGCGAGAGCCTGAGCCGCCGTCGAGCCATCAGACGCCGCAGCGCGGCTTCCGGCAAGAGCCCGCCGAGGACCGCTCCGGCGAGGCCGCTCGCGCCGACGACCGCGGGGTGTCCGCCGAGGAGCGCCGTCCACCAGGCCAGAATGCCGGCGGCCGCTCCTCCGGCCAGCATCAGGACCATCTTGAGCGAGAGGAAGACGGCCAGCGCGTCGCGATGCTTGAAGCCGGCCTTCGTGATCAGCACGCCGATCTTGGCGCGCTCGGACGCGTCCACCGGCACCACCATGGCCGCCACCCGGAAGGCGCCGGCTGCGGCCAGGGAAAGGACGGACTCCGAGTCTGCCGGATTGTTCTCCGGTCGCGTCTCCGACTCGCCGTACGCGGACAGGGCCTGCCGGCGCACCGTCTGAAGGCGCCGGTCGAGGGCCAACGCCTTTCGGCTGTCGTGGAACAGAAACCGGATGGAGGCGGCCAGCAGGGACAGCGACACGACGGCGGACAGCGCCAGCACCCACACGATGAACGGCCAGGAGGTCATCGCGAGAACCGCGAAACGATGCCGCGGGCGACCAGCAGGCCCGCCACGATGAGGCCCACGCCCCAGCGCAACAGCGTCGCGCCCGACTCGGTTTCGAACAGCACGGCAACGCTTTCGGGGTTGATGAAGCTCTGGCCCCCCAGCACCAGCACCGGAACCGCGGTCAGCACCCAGAGCGTCATCCGGGTCTGCGCCGTGGAGGCGTAGGCCTTCGCGTCCACCTCCATGCGCGCGCGCACCGTGGCCGCAAGGTTGCCGAGCGTCGCCGCTATGCTGCCGCCGGTGGTCCGCTGGAGGGCGAGGGCCGCGGTGAACAAGGTGAACTCCGAAACGCGGATCTGCGCCGCGGCATCGCGCAACACGGTTTCCGGGTCCAGACCGGACGAGAGCTCATCGGAGATCCGCTGCAGGATGTGCCTGGCCGGCTCCGGCGCCTCTGCGGCCACCGCCGAGATCGCCTCCACCGCCGGCAGGCCGGCGCGGGCGAAACGCACGACGTGGTCCGCAATCTCGGGAAACTGCCTGACGAACTCGGCGCGCACCCGCGAATCCCAAACCGTGAGAAAGACCCAGGCTCCCGCGGCCCACGCCGCCGGCGCCAGAAGCAGGACCAGCAGGCCGAACTGCATGAGAGCGGCCGCGATCGCGACCGCGATTGCGGCCAGGAGACCCGCCGCCGCGGCCCTGGGGTAGGTGCCGTGGTCTTCGAGCATGGAGAAACGTTGGTCGAGCCGTTCACGCAGGCGGGATTTGGTGCGGCGGTTGCGGAATACGCTGACCGTGGCGTCAGGGGCAGGTTCTTCGGCGCCGTCTCCGCCGAGCGCCGCGGCAACCCGGCCGATCCTGCGGTTCAGCGCCGCATCTTCCGACCGGGCGTTCAACCACAGATAGAGGAACGCCCCGCCCAACAGGAACGCCCCGGCCACGGCCATCAACATGGGGTCATCTCCGGGCTCCGTCTTCCGCCTGGTTCGCCTGCAACACCTGCATCAGCTCCGCGCGCAAACCCGCGCGGTCCACCGTCCCGATCCATGAAGGCTGTCGGCCGCTGCTCTCGAAGACAATGGACGAATCGTCTCCCGCCGCGCGCCACATCTCCTCGGTGATGATGATGTCGTTCTCCATCCCCGCCACGTCCGTGATGCTGGTCACGCAGCGTCTCCCGGAACGGAGCCTCTCCACCTGAAGGACAAGGTCGATGCCCGACGCCACCTGTTGGCGTATGACCGGAAGCGGCATTTCGGACGTCCCCATCAACAGCATGTTCTCGAGCCGCGTCAGCGCGTCGCGCGGGTTGTTGGCATGAATCGTGGACATGGAGCCCGGGTGGCCGGTGTTCATGGCCTGCAGCATCTCCATGGCCTCGGCACCGCGCACCTCGCCGACGATGATGCGATCGGGACGCATCCGCAACGCGTTGATGACCAGGGCCCGCATCGACACCTCTCCGGTGCCCTCGGCGCTCATGGTTCGCGTCTCCAACCGCACCACGTGAGGCTGTTGCACCTGCAGCTCGGCCGCATCCTCAATGGTGACCAGCCGCTCGTCAGGACTGACCTCGCTGGTCAGGGTGTTCATCAACGTGGTCTTGCCGGCCCCGGTTCCGCCGGAAATCAGAATGTTGAGCCGAGCCTTGACGCAAATGCGAAGCAGCGCCGCCATGGCCGGTGACAGCATCTTCCGCGCTGCCAGGTCCTCGAGGGTCAGCCCGGTCAGCAGAAACCGCCGAATCGATATCGTGGGGCCGTCGATGGCGAGCGGCGGAATGATGATGTTGACGCGGCTGCCGTCGGGCAGCCTGAGATCGACCATGGGGCTGGCCTCGTCGACCCGCCGCCCGACCCAGCCGGCGATGCGGTGCGCGATGCGCAGCAGGTGCTGGCCGTCGCGGAACTTGACGTCCACGGGTTCCAGCCTGCCGCGGCGTTCCACGTATGTGGACCGGAGGCCGTTCACCAGAATGTCGGAGATGCTCGGGTCCTGGAACAACGGCTCGAGGGGCCCGAGCCCCTTGATGTCGTTGATCAGGCAGGCGACCACCCGCCTCCGGTCGAAAGGGGTCAATTCCCGTGTTTCCGGAGGGCCCTCGGTCTCGATGAACGCGTTCAGTTGAACCGCGAGTTCGTCCGGGCGGAGCTTCGCGGCCTCCGACATGTCGAGCGCCCTGGCGACGACAGGATGCACCCGCGCCGCAATGTCCGCAATCGCCGCGTCCGACGTCTGGAAGCGCGCGGGCGCCGGAATCGGAGCCGCCGCGGCCGCCTGGGCATCGCCTTCCTCGGGCCCCTTCGGGCGGCGCCCGAAAGACCTCACCGCCATCCCGTCTCTCCCCTTTCCAACCCGACGGCCTTCATCATCCCGAAGCTCTCACGGAGCCCACGGCGTCTTCAGCCAGTGATATCGTGCGTCTTGTGAGTTTCTCGATCAGCCGGTCGAGGGCCGCGCGGTACTTCTTTCCCAAGGACTCATGCGGACTGCCGCGGTCGGTGGCGGCGGGGAGCTTCGGCTCGAACGGGATGATCTGATCCGGCTCGCGCCCCGCCAGCGCGTCTCGTATCTGCCGGGGTCCGAGCGCGCTTTTTCGCGCCCGCGTGTGGTTCTCCACCAGGGTGGCGTCCGTCCTCCCGCCCATCAGCGCCAGCGTGCGCGTCAAACGGCCGAGGCTCGCCAGCGTCGGCTCGTAGACCAGCACCCGCTCGTCGGCATTCTCCAGTACCGGGAACAGGGTGCCGGCATCCGACATTCCGTCCACCACGACCATGTGCGAGCGATTGGCAAGGTGCTCGATCAGCCACTGCACCGCGGCGGCGCTGGGCACGGCCGAAACCTGGTCGCCCGGCCGGTAGCCGTATACCGAGACTCGCGGGCCCATCGCCGCGCATACAGCCTCGATCATCTGCGACTCCGAGGACTCGTCGGCGTCCGCCACGCTCAGCAACTCGTCGAGCCCGCCCCGCGGCTCGACGTCGAGCATCCACGGCAGCGCGCCGAAGACCGGGTCGAGATCGACCGCCGACACGTAGCTGCCTTTGGCCGCGGCGGCTTGCACGGTCACCGCGGCCAGGGTCGTAGCCCCGGAGCCTCCGCACCCCGTGAACGCGATCACCCGGCCGGCGTGAAGGCGCCCCGCGCCGCCCTCGCCGTCCAGTGCCGCTCTTACGGCGTCGCGAATCTCGCGCGCGGAAACCGGTTTCGGAAGGTAGTCGCTGACGCCGCAGGAGAGCACCTCCCGAGCGAGGCGCGCCGTATCGTTCGATCCGACGGCGATCACCTTGGTGCCGAACTCGCATACCCTCGCCAACTCGTGGATGTGGCCCGCGGGGAACGGGCTGCCGTCAAGATCAACGATGACGAGACGCGGCGAGGGCGCCCCGGTGAGATGCTTGACGACCGCGGCCATGTCGCCGCGGTGGACGGTATCGCCGTTGTCGACGCCCAGCGCCTCACGCAGCAACCGTACGGTGCCGGCATCCACTGCGAATGCGCATATCTTCTGTTTCTCCGCGTTCATTGGGCAGGCACACTGCGACTATTTGCCGCCTTCGGCGCTTCCTCCGGGGCCGGAAAACGAGCGCGCTTCCCCCCTGAGCCATCGCCGATAGGCTTCGTGGGACGGGCCGCGGGAAGCGGTCGGGCGGGACGCGGCGCCCGAGGTGAGGCTCAACTCGCGGCGGGCCTGTTCCTCCGCAAGCGATAGTCGCGTCCGGGCCGTGGCGCGCGCAGCGATTCCCGCCGGGGCGATGAAATCCGACCGCTCGGCGTCAATGGACGAGCGCGCGCAACCCGACGCGGACGTCAAGCCCGCCACGGCAAGGCAGAGCGCCGCTCCGGCGAGTCCCGCATGTCCGCGCATGGCAATGTCTCCTGGAGCAGCGCCGCGGAAATCCCGCGCGGCGCTCAATAGTGATAGCCCCGGACACGACGGCTCGACACCCGCCTCTCCCTGGCTTCGGTGCGCGCCTGGGTCGGAGCGATCAACCGCGCCGTCACCACGACGATGAGTTCGGTGGAGTTGGAGCGCACCGTCCGGTTGCCGAACAACAGCCCCAGGGTCGGAACGTCCTTGAGTCCCGGCACGCCAGCCTCCTGGGTGTCGCTCTGGTTGCGGTAGAGCCCCGCGATGACTATGGATTCGCCGTTCCCGACTTCGACCGTGGTCTCGGCGCGGCGCACGTCGATGACCGGTATCTCCGTGTCCAGTATCCGGAGCGCGTCCGTGCCCACCCGCTGGGAGACTTCCGGACGCACCGTCAGCGAGATCCGGTTGCTGTCGATCACCGTGGGGACGAAGTCGAGCAGCACTCCGTATTTCTTGTAGTCGAACTTGACCTGCCCCTGCTCGATCCCGCTGGGCAACGGATACTCGCCACCGGAAAAAAAGCTCGCGGTCTCCCCCGACACCGCGGTGACGTTCGGCCGGGCCAGCACGGTAGCGAGCCCCGCCGTCGCGAGAGCATCGATCAGGCCCCTTATCGAGGTGGAGCCTCTCGGGGAGGCATAGGATCCGAACGCCGCCGACGCCTGCCCTTCCGGAAACGCTGCCCCAAGGGGCGCATCGCCCAGAAGACGTCCCACGCGGAAGCCGAACTGTCCCGTTGCGCGCGTGCCTATCGCCTCCCAGTTGATGCCGAGCGACTCACTCACGCTGCGCTGCACTTCGGCGATCTGGACCTCGAGGTTGACCTGCTGCGGGCCCGCTACGGAGAGCCGGTTGATCACCACGGCGTTCTCGGGGAGGGACGCCCGCGCCAACTGCAAGGCCCGCTCCACCACGGCCGCCGACGCCACCACGCCGCTCAACTCCACCCCGCCCCTGGGCGCGGGGCGGACCTTCACGTTCCGGAGTTCCGCGTCTTCCGACAGTGCCGACCTGATCGACTCCAGCTCCACCGTCACCGTCACCGTCCACCGTCCCACAGGCATGTCGTCGGCCCCGAACACCGCCAACGAGGTCCTGCCGGCCGCCTTGCCGTACACCAGCAGGACCTCCGGCGACACCAACTGCACGTCCGCGATGGCCGGATCGACCACGGACACAGAAGCCGCCGGGCGGGCGAGCCGGATCGTCCGGCTCGCCCCCGCATCGACGGCCAGCACATTGCCTCCGGGCACCTCCTGGCCGTAGACGTTGGCCACGGACAGGGCTGCCACGGCGACCAGTATGCCGGACGTGAGGCAGGCTAGGGCCTTCAGCGGAAACATGTGGAATCTCCGGACCGCAAACTCTCGAAAGACACGGGAAGCCCGCACCGGAGATGAGGCCCCATCCCCGGTGCGCCATCACGCAAAGCCCCGGGAACGTCAGGTGACAAGTTTCGAATCTATACTGGTTGCCGTGCTGTTCATATAATCCGTGATTTCGTTACGAAAATTGTTCAAGGCAACACCCAGGCCGACGATAATTAGGGCAACGATCGCGGCGTACTCCAGGGCCGAAACCGCCTTCCTGCTGCGGAAGTATTCCCCCAAACGACCAATCATATCAAACTCCCTTCTTCGGTTATCCTACAGTATTTCGGCGCGCACGCACAATCGCGCCGATCCCAACCAATCTTCGTGCTCAAGGCACTCAAGGGCGTCCCCCTAGTTCTTCACCAACCGCACGACTCCGACCTTGCGCGCGATCTCGCGAAACGCCGCCTTCATGGTTTCCGGGGAACGGTTGTTGGCGAAGACATGGGCCTCGGATGTCGCGCAGTCGGCGAGCAGCTTGCCTACGCGCTTGGCGACCGGACTGCCGTGAGGCACGGCCGAAACCGCGAATACGGTGATGCCTTCCTCCTTCGCAAGCTTGCAGGCTTTCCTGGCAGTCCCGTCAAGGATCCGCTCTATATCGTCGATGTCTTTCGCATCGTCCAATGGATCGCCCACCCGATACCCTTCGCTGACGCTGCCCCGGCTCCCGGCCCTGCCGTACGCGGAGTATTCCGAACCAAGCGGGTGGTACCAACGCGGGGCGAGGAAGTTCGTCCCATCCGTCAGGATAACCAGGACTCTCTTCCGGTCCCCCACCCGTTTCGTAGTAAGCCCCCAGGCCTCTTCCCACTCAGGCGCCAGCAGTCGTCTTCCCCATACAACGCCAAGATGCACCATGGTGCCGGCGCCCACCACGGTTCGCAAATTCGAAATCGCCTGCTCTATCGCGGTGCGGTCAGCGGTGAGCGGAACGATCGCGTCCTCCGGGCAGCCACGGTGCGGGCCCTGGGTTCTTGAATAATAGCCCACCTGGTACGGATAGAACCACGAAGGAAACAGTGCGTCGCCAGGCGTCGCCAGCGAGAGATCCTGGCCGTTCCCGATACGGGTTTCGACACAACCACGCCAGGGGCCGAAACCCCCAGGGATTACCTTGTGCGCCTTGCCCAGGTCGTTCACCCAATCCGTCCGTGTGGCCCCCACATTGACGGTGGCGGCGAACGGCACCAAGCCTATGGAAACATGCTCGCCGCCCTCGGCGTACATGACACTGACGAGCGTCTTCGCGGCCTCCTTGACGGCATGGATCCGGGTGTCTTCGGGCCTCGTGGTGTTTCCCCACAACCGCCAGTTCGAAATGCTACGGCGCATCGACTCAGTGACGTCAAGCGACAGCACCAGATCAACCGGGATCAGACTGCGCTTGGCCGCGATTTCCACGGTGACGCTTTCAACGAGGTCGCCCCATATATGCCTGCCGATAAGGGCTCCACCCAAATCGGCGGAAGCCTCGACCCGTACGGTTTCATTGTCACGATCAGACGTGATTCCGACTTTCAGCGTGTTCTTGGCCGACTCGCGAAATTTGTCCGGCAGGTTGGCCAGCAGATACCGCCTCACCAACGGCTTCAGTTCCCCGGCCAGCTCTTCGTCGGTCGCACCGGAGTTCAAGGTGATCATCCGCTTCATGGCCGCAACGGCCGATGCATTGATGGCTTCCTGCAGGGCGTTGCGCTGGTGGAACAACCAGACGTGGTCGCCGAGCATCGCGACGCCCATCAACGACATCGAGCCGAGCATCACGGACGCGAGCCCCACCGCGGCTCGGGCACCCCGGACAAAACCGGCCAACCCGGCAAGCACGCGCAAGCGTTTCTCCATCGGCGTACCCCGAACCCTCACGACGGCTCCGCCGGCAACAGGTGGCCTCGCACCGGCACGATCCTGTGTTGATAGACAAGCGACGGGAAGACGCCGTCCGGCAGAATGCCGCCGCTTACGAACGCCTGCGGCAGCAGCTTGACGCAGACCTCCACGACCAGGACCAACTCGCCGGGCTCGATCGCGAACTCCGTGGGTAGCGTCGTAGGCCCTCTGCTCGAACCGATCCGGCCACAGGTATCGGCCAGTGCCGCGGGAGGGGGTGGACTGTCAGGGCCGACCACGATCTTGCGATTCCACTGGACTACGGGCGAGGCGCCCTTGGTGCGGGGCCGTTCGATCGCGGATACCACGAAGGCCGCCTGCGACGGCACCGTGATCTCGTTCTGGTAGGAAAACTTCGCCAGGTCGTCGAGGTGTGCCCCTGTCGGGGCCGTCTCCAACGAAATGTAGTCCGCCATCGTGTTCGCGGCGCGCGACCCTATCGACCGCGCGTCGATAATCCGGTAAAGGTCGATGCCGCCTGCCATCACCGTAAGGAGAAGGATGGAGCCGATCACGAACTCGACGCTCACGGAGGCGCGTGTGCTCCGCAACCAGGAGGGGAGACCCATCAAGGGCCCGGCAGGAATGGCGCGCATCAAGACGCTCACCGAACCGTCGCCTCCGTCGTGATCGTTTCCATGGTGCTGGCCTCCAGTGAACCGTCGTCCGCGGGAACGGCTGCCTATCTCCCGGAGAATGCGAGTTCGTTTCGCGCCATCGCCAATGCCTGGAAGGCGACAGAACCCGCCTGCAACTGCTGTCGCAGCCACGCAAACCCCGTCCGGGGCTCGTAGCGGAGGCGCACTACCACTATATCGCCGGGACCTCCGCCAACCAGGCCGTGTTTGCCGGTGGACGCCACATTCCGCAACATCGCCGAAGGATTGTCGTAGGCCTTGATGTCCACCGTTACCAGACTCCGATCCAACCCGGCCCCGACCTCAGCCTGTATGGCGTCCCAGGCCCGGTCGATCAACTGCGCGCGCCCGGCCGGAACCTCGTCCTGCAACGCATGGTCCCGTGCCACCGCGTGGGCCGCGCGGTCCAGGATGTCGCCGGCGTTGTGCGTGGTCACGATTTCAAACACGGTGCCGACCATGCCGACCATGAAGGTGAGGTAGGCGACGCTCTCCAGCGCCACCGAGGCGCGCCGGACGGAGAGAAAAGGCCGCAGATGCTTCGCCGCATCTCGAAACCATCGACAAAACACGGCCTGAGTTTCATGATGAATTGTCAACGTCAACCCCTCTGATCTTCAATACCGGCCCTTGATCGCCAAAAGTCGTAGAATCTACTAAGCACGAAGCGTGCCAAGGGAAAAAATGCGGAATATCCAGTTACGATTTGCGCAAATCAGGAGGATGCGTGCTTGGTTGGGCGGGGGGGGGGGTGTGCAAAAATACACCGGTCAAACGGAAGGGAACGGCGTGATCAACTCCATAGAATCGTCATAAGCAGTTGATTTGATTTGGTTTTGTCCAGGCTCCCGGTGAATGAGCCGCAAACTGCAACACATGTTCAGAATTGCAACAGACTGGACGCGACGTACCGGGTCAATTCTCGGCCGTCAGGCCGTATTTCTTCAATTTCCTGTGCAGGGTCCCTCGGTTGATGCCCAATGCCCGCGCCGCCTGGGTGATGTTGTTGCCCGAGGCCCGAAACGCCTGGATCAGCGCCCGCCGCTCGACTTCCGCCAAGGGCAGGCTTGACACCGTCGTGGAGGAATCGTCTGTGGGAGTACCGGGCCGCAAGAGCCGCTCCGGGAGGTTTTGCGCTTGCAGTACGCCGGTCTTCTCCAGAAGGACGGCGCGCGCGATGGCATGTTCGAGCTCGCGCACATTGCCGGGCCAATCGTACTGGATCAGCAGACGCGCCGCCGCCGTGGAGATGCCGGTCACGGAACTGTCCGCCTTGCTGGCGTGCTTGTTCAGAAAATGGTCGGCTAGCGGAACAATGTCCGTGCGACGCTGCCTGAGTGGCGGAATCTCGATGGGAAACGCTGCGATGCGATACAACAAGTCATCGCGGAAATCCCCGTTCCTGACTGCGGCATCCAGGTTCTTATTGCTTGCCACGATCACGCGGACATCGATGGGGACCGGGACGCTCCCGCCCACTCGCTGGACTTCCCGCTCCTGCAGCACCCGCAACAGCTTTGCTTGAAGGTTCGGCCGCATTTCGCTGATCTCGTCGAGGAAGATCGTACCCCCGTCGGCGCGCTCGAAGGCGCCGATTCTCTGGCTGGTCGCCCCGGTGAAGGCCCCCCGCTCATGGCCGAACAACTCGCTCTCCATGAGCGTCTCGGGAATGGCCGCGCAGTTGATGGCCACGAACGGCGCGGCCTTCCGCGCGCTGTTGGAGTGAAGCAACTGCGTCACCAACTCCTTGCCGGTCCCGCTCTCGCCCTGGAGCAACACGGTGATGTCGCTTTCCGCGGCCTGCCTCATCAACGCGTAGACCCGCTTCATGGCAGGGCTGTTGCCTACGATGCCCTCGAAGGAGTCGTCCGTGTCCATTGTGGCGCGCAAGGACGACAACTCGGCCTTCGTCTGCTCCAACTCCAACTCCCTGGATACGTCCCGGTACACGTAGAGCTTGCCCAGAACCTCGCCCGCACTGTCGCGTACCGGTGCGGTTCCTCGGTAGAACAGACGTTTCTCCGACCCCGCATCCGCGGCGGCTTGCTCCAGGAGTTCGCCGCCGCTCCCGGGAATGCCGGTCCCCACGATGTCGGTCAGGTACGACGTACGGAACCGTTCCTTGAAATGCGCCTCCAGAGCTTCCGGCGACAGCTTCTTCAATTCACTCTCCCGCAGCCCGGACACCTGCTCGTAACGTTGATTGGCGAACGTCAGCCGCCCGGCGGGGTCGTACATGGCCATGGCCTCTCCGGTAGCGTCGAGCACGGCTTCCAGCCTTTGGTAGCCGACGGCGAGTTCCAAGCGGTTCCTCTTCAACTCCTGCTCGGCGTTCCACTTGCCGATCAGAGACAGCGTGATCTGCTGGATCTCGTCGCTCGCGAAAGGCTTTCGGATATAGAGGACCTTGTGAAGCCGCTCCAGACTTCCGATGATCTCGGACACGGGCTTGTCGGTAAAAGCCGTCATGATGACGATCTCGATGTCGGCGTCGATCTCTCTCATGCGACAGGTCGTTTCGACGCCGTCCATGCCCGGAGGCATGCGTATGTCGACGTAGGCGACGGCAACAGGACGACCACGCTGCTTTCCAGCCTTCACGATGTCGCAGCCTGCCTCTCCACTCCTCGCGTGCAGCAGTTCCAAATCCGGAAAAACCTGGGACTCCTCATCGTCGAGAAACGCGGTCGCCGGATCATCCAGCCACGTCGAGAACCGTCGTGCATTCAGCGTCTCTGCAAAGTCGTCGTGGATCTCTTTCTGGTCATCGACGATCAGCACGCGCCTGTTTGTCAATTCCTCGAAATCCATCAGCCGTCCTTTCCGTCGCTCATGCTAGCCGGGGCGCCCTTTCCCCGTAAGGCGGGGGGGGGGGGAGCCGCAACGAGATGCGCACGGTCGCACCCTTGCCGATGCCGTCGCTCGAAAGGTCGATGCGCCCACCCGATCCAAGGACAAAATTGGCGGCCGAATGGAGACCCAGCCCGGTGCCCGATTGTCTTGTGCTGTAACCGGCGGCAAAGAACACCCGTGTGTCTTTCCTGGCGAACCCGATGCCGTTGTCGCTCACTTCAATGTTGACGCAATCCTCACCGGTGCCGGCGTGTATCCGAATGTGAGGCGCTTCCTCGTGTTCCTCCTCCTTTGCACGCGCTTGAATCGCTTGCACCGCATTACTGATTACATTGACCAGCGTCTGAAAAAACGGATTCTCCCGAACCTTGATCTTTCTCGGCGCGTTCGCGCAGTCCAGGGTGAACCGGATCCCGCCAGCGTCCATCGACTCCCGCACGACGTTGACGGCATCCGCGATCGCGCCCTTGAGGTTGACGTCTCCTGGGCTCACAGTCGAAGCGCGGGGAACCCTTTGGGTGCGCACAATTTCGGCGATGTGATGCGCCCTGCTCCGAACGCGATCAACCGTCCTTACCAACCTCTTGTTGTGCCGGGCAGCGTCTTCGGCGAGCTTGATAATGAACGGCAGCATCTTCTGGCCTTGTGGGTCGTTCTCGATATAGTTGATCCAGTCTTCCCTGTGCGATCTTAGGGCGTTGGCAATGACGTCGAGCCCGCGGACCAACCGATCGCTACTGAGACTCCGGTAAAGGGTGTCGGCGCCGGTGGTTACCGAGTTGATGGCGTTGCCGATGTTGTGCAGGACCGTATCGACGATCTCCAGCCGTCCTTGCGTGAATGCCTGCGTCAATGTCTCCTGGGCGAGCATCCAATCGGTAACGTCGCGGAAAATGATGACACCCCCGCGGACCTCGCCGGTTCCTCTCCGGAGCGGCCGCGCGCTCGTCCACAGGAAAACGCCGCCGTTCGGGTCGGCCGGCCTGCGCAAGAAGATATTCATGTCGTCTGTGGCCTCGCCCTGGAAGATGGCGCGGGGAAGCGGCAGATCCTCGTTCTTGATGGGCGTCACGCGATCGGGATGATAGAACACCGCATTGGGCTTTTCTTTCCATGGGGCCTGGCGCCTGACAAGGTATTCGTGGTCGAGTATGTCCTTGGCCGCGGGATTGGCGTACAGGAACTCTCCGCTCTGGTCGCTGACCAGGATGCCTTCATGGATACTGTCGAAAACGGCTTGCAGCAGCTCTCTCTCTTCTCTCAGATCATCTATGGCTCCTCGCAGATGGCGTTCTGCCGCCTTCTCCTTCGTAACGTCCTTGAAAACGACGAGGCCTCCCCGATGCCCGCCACAGGCGTCCCTCAGGGGCCGGCCGTTGACGCTGACATGGAGCCCCTGCGGGTGCTGCTTATTGCGCACGAAGACCTCAGCCCCGTCCGTCTCCTGACCGCACATGGCGAGCACGAGCGGGTTCTCATCCACCGGCAGGAGCGTTTCTTCGTCGAGACGGTAGACGCCATGCATCGCGGCCCATTCATTGACGTTGTTGTTGGGTTCACGCAGGCCGCCGATCCGTACCGCGCCGGCATTGAAAGCCAGGCGGTCCCCGTTATGATCCACGGCGATGACGCCCTCTTCCATGCTGTCGAAGATAACGTCCATCATATGGACGCGTTCCCGCAACTCGTCGATCACGCCCTCCAACCGGGCCCTGGTCTCTCTGTGCCTGCTTTCCCGCTCGCGCAGGGCGAGAGCGGTCGTGAGGCTCATGCGCAGTTGCCGCGCGTCGAACGGCTTCAGCACGTAACCGAACGGCAAGACCGTTCGCGCGGGCTGCAACGGAATTACGTCAGCGCTGTCCGTCAGGCAGACCACGGGAATGTCGAGTTCGCTCCCGATCCGTCCGGCCGCTTCGAACCCGCTCACGTCCGCTTCAAGCTCGAGATCGACCAAGGCCGCATCGGGAGTTGCGTCCGCCGCTCTTTCGATGGCCTGAGCCGCTGACGCCGCCACCGCGCACACCCGGTAACCCAGACCTTGCAGGCATTGCTCCAGATCCTCGGCCTCGGGACCGTCGTTCCGAACCACCAGTATCCTTGCATGCGTCATCGCGTTCTCTCGTCTCTTCCATGCCTCCCGCGCCCAAGCCCCTCCAAGCCTACAACGGCCAGGGGAGACGGGCAATGGCATGTCCCGGTCGAACCCGGTATCCCCCCTTCCCCTGGCCTTGGGGACCCGGAATCAACCCTCCACCACCCATTTTGAAGCAACTATCGTGCCACTCTTGGGGGCCCTTCCGGCACCCCGGGCTTGACCGGGCCTGCAGAGGGTCCGGAAGCCGCGGGCGGCGCAGCCGACGCCAGCGCCCCGCGCACCCGCTCTCGCAGATCCCGCGCGGCCTCCAGTCCGGGGGCCAACTCCAGCGCGCGCTCCAGAGCGGGAAGCGCGTCCGCGAGACGTCCCAGTTGATGCAGGGTCCTCCCGAGTTGAAGATGGGCCTGCGCCACGAAGGGACTGGCCTTGACGAGCCGGCGATACAGCGGAAGGGCGTCCCGATGCCGCGCCTCCCGAAGACGAAGATCGGCCAGGCGCTCCAAGGCCGTGGCGTCGAGAGGGTAGATGTCGAGCGCCCTTTGGTAGTGCCGGGCCGCGTCCCCGCTCCGCCCCTGCTTCTCGCGGACCTCGCCCAGTACCCGGTGCGCCTCGCGGGCCACCGGACGGCTCGGAGCGAGGGCGAACGCCTCGTCGAGGGCCGCCGCCGCGGCACTGTGTTCCTGCATCCGCAGGAGCACGGAGCCGAGCAGGACCCGGGCGAGGGGATGTTCCGGCTCCTGCTCGATCAGGGCGCTACACCGCTTTCGCGCTTCCGCGAGCCAGGCGCCCGCCCCGGACGCGCCTGCGTCTGCTGACGCGGCCGGGCCTTGTGCACCAGCAACCTCGCCGGCGCCGGTCGAAGGGTCGGACGTGCGTTGCCGGTCGAGTTCCAGATCGGCCCGGGCAACCAGTATCCTGACGTGACCGGGCCTTAGCGCAAGGCCTTGGTCCAGGTGTGCCGCCGCGGCATCGAAACGCCCAAGCCTGCGCAGTGCCTCTCCCGTCAGGGCGTGCAGGGCCGGCTCGTTTGCGGGATCGCGCACCACGGCGAGCGCCCGGCCGAACGACTCCACCGCAGGCTCGTAGCGGCCCGACTTGAGTAGGGCGCGGCCTGCGTAAAGGTGTGCCAGGTCGTTCCCTGGATCATCCGCCAGGAGCTCCCGGTAGAGTTCCAGGCCGTCCTCATAGCGCGCTTGCCGCGCCAGAGACAGGGCCAGGTAAAGTCGAATGCTAGCCGACCGTCTGACAATGGGCGAGAGCCGGAGAGCGCGACGAAACGCTGCCTCGGCCTGAACGGGGCGATCCAGCGAGAGTAGGGCATGACCCAGGGCCGCGTAGGCCCGGGACGGGTCGATCCCTCTGAGACCCTTGGAGAGGTCAACCGCTCGCCGGGCCGCGGCAAGGGCCTCTTCGTGGCGGCCCTCGTAGTTCAGTACGAGGCTCAGGTAAGTCTGTCCGAAATCGTGTTGCGGGTTGAGCCTGACGGTGTGACGGGCGAACGTAAGCTCGTCGCGGTATATCTCTGACTGCCGCCAACTGAGTGCGCCCAGCAACACGAGGACGGCGGCGGCAACGACCGTCGCTCCGGCGCGGCCCCGTGGTTGAAGTCGTCCCGCGCAGTGAACCGCGGCGCCCAGCAGCACAGCCAGCGGACCGGCGCACGCCACGTATTGGAAGCGGTCCGCGACGAAGGCGATGTCCATGAAGCCGAAGTCGACGAACCCCAGGACCGGGCTGAGGGTCAGGACGAAGAACAGCCCTCCGGCGAAAGGCCCACGCCCGATCCGGTGCCGCCCAAGCCATAGCGCGGCGCCGAGGGCCACGAGGGCGCCGAGGGCAAACCATCCGACAAGGTCGTTCACGTGCACTTCCCAGCGAGGATAGAAAACCGGCAGGTGCGCGGGCCAAACGAGCTGGCGGGAATAGATCCACAAGGCCCTTGCTGCTATCAGGACACGCTCCACCACCGAGTAATCGAAACTGTGGCCGACACGATCGCGATAGAAGGCAAGATCAGCAAGCGTCACGCCCAGGGCCAAGACCATGAACGGCGTGAGCCGGACGACGTCGCGCCACGCCACTCGGCCTCCCCGCCACCACTGAAGCACCAGGACGGCAGCCGGCAGGGTCACCGCGATGGACTTCGAGAGCAGCGCCGCGGCAAAGAGCGCAAGGCAGAGTACGTAGCGCCCCGCCCTCGGAGTGTCCGTGAACCGCAGCCACACATGGAACGCCCAAAGATAGAAGAGCGCGGAGAGGAGATCCTTCCGCTCGATGATCCAGGCCACCGACTCCACGTGAACCGGGTGGACCGCAAACACCGCGGCCACCAGCCACGCGCCCGGCACCGCAAGGCGTAGCAGCAGACGCCATAACAGCAACGAGTTGAACGCATGCAGGACTATGTTGACCGCGTGGTAGCCAGCCGGGTGAAGGCCCCAGAGCTTGTGCTCGATCCAGAAGCTTGTGTAGACTACGGGCCAGTAATGACCCTCGTGCCTGATCTCCGAAGGTGAGAGCCAGATAGACACGATCCCGTCGAGGCGGCGGACCAGCGGTTCGGTCACCAGTATCCAGTCGTCCCAGACGAACCCGCCAGAGAACGCAGGAAGGTAGACGACGAGGGCCAAGAAAACCAGTCCCCGTCCCTTGCGGCCCTCCGAAGCCTGCGCCCACAGCGCCAGGCGCCGAAACCCGGCTGCGAAAGGCGAGGATGGCCGAGCATCCGATGTTAAGCGTTCCGGACCTGTAGTACAGGGATGCTGCGGACTCGTGGCGAGTCCCTCTGGTTGACGGGTCATCCCGCCAGTGTTTATCACATCCTCGTGTCCCGGTTGAGTGGCCCTCCTACCACATCTGAACGCCGCACAAAGCACCAGTCGGACGATGGCGCGGCAGACCGATTCTTTGATCCAGCGTTGCGGACGAAGATGATCCCTACCGGGAGGCCCCGGGCCCCGGAAGATCACCTTGCCGCAACAGCCGGATGGACCTCATAGAGGCCCATGCCGTCCTTTCGCACCACGGGGACAAGCCACCAGGGCGGATCGCCCGAGGCAAGCCGGTCATTGAGGAAAGCCGGACGGTCTCCATAGGCCGACACGAACGTGTATTTCCGGCAGAAGAGGATCGCACCC
This sequence comes from Deltaproteobacteria bacterium, assembly GCA_028818755.1. Taxonomy (GTDB): domain Bacteria; phylum Desulfobacterota; class Binatia; order UBA9968; family JAJDTQ01; genus JAJDTQ01. Next base: position 46,825 of record JAPPNF010000134.1, read on the forward strand.
ACGCCGCGCGCCTTTACGGTCGCAAGCGCCTGCTCCTCGGTGCCGGCGAAGATGCGGCGGTTGTCGGACAGCCCCCCGATGTTGCGGTGGTAGGGCGCGGCGAGAACCGAGTGGCGCGTGAGGAACAGGATGCTTGGCCCCGAGTCGATGGGCGCGGCCAGAATCCGGGCCACGCCGCCCAAGCCCGCGGGATCGGTGAGCGCTTCGACCACGGACGGGACATTGCATTCGGTGTCCGTCGGATCGGCCTCACCGGCCGAGTTCCCCTGTACCTGCAGCGGCAGGACGACGGCCAAGAGGCACAGCACCGGGATGCAGAGCCGCAGCCCGATTCTCCTCAACATCCGCTCCGAACGCTCGGCCCGCGCGTCGGCCGCCGCGGTCAGCGGAACCAGGGCCATGCCGGCCACCAGTCCCGCATAGGGCGCCCCTCGGACCTGCCAGGCCGTTAACGCCACGCCCGACAGCACCAGCAACGCAAGGGCGGGCCAACGCGGATCCGTCCGCTCGGAGGTCCGCGCCCAGTGCCAGCCCACGGCGACTAGCGCGGCCAGAGGCAGGATGATCATGGAAACGGCACGACCCGGTTCCCGTTCGAAGACATCGGGAAGCGATTGCGCTTCCTTCACCCGAACGAGCCAGAAACGTATCTCGCCGGGAAGTTCGGCATAGGGGCTACCCGCGCATTGGGGAAACGCAGCCGCCACCATCGCGAGACCGACAATGCCCACACCCCCAACCGCCGCCAATCGCAGGCGCCATCCCGCCGCCGGCCGCAGGCGCCCGAGAGCAAGAGCTGCGCCTCCCGCCGCCAGGACGATGCCGGCCAGAGCTACATGGACAAGCGACAAGCGATCACATGACGCTGCGGTTAACGCCGTCCGTCCGGGCAGGGTGAGGAAAAGCAGAGCGAGCGAGGTCGCCGCCAAGGCCGCGCCGAAACGTATCAACGTCGTCGCCGGCCCGCCGCGTAACACCCAGGCCAGACACAGTACAAACGCTGCCGTGCCCAGGAACGGCAACGTCTCCAGGCCCACGGCCAACGACACCCCCCCGGCGATGCCGAGCCCCACCGCCGCCCGCTGCCTTCCCGGCGCCAGTGACCGGATCAGGAATCCAACGGCACAGGCGGTCAGCACCAATTGCAGGCCGTGATGGTCTACCCGTCCCGGCAGCATCTGCTGCAAGGGTAAGATCAGAGCTGCAATCATGCCTATGGGCAACGCGACCCGCCGGTCTTCGATCAGGGAGGCGGCGCCCCAGACAAACAGCACGCCAAACAAACCGCCCAGGATGGGAGGGACCAGCAAGGCCGCAAGATGGACGGCGCCCGGGCGGCCGAACCACGGCTCGACGAGCGCAATGACGGCCGCGAGAGGCACATCGGCCAGACGCGACCAGTGCATGACCACGCCGGCCGGCGGATTGAGCCGCCGCTGCACCGTGTCGTTCCAACCCTGCCCGTCGATCCAGTCGAGCACCTGCACCATGCGCATGAAGTCATCCGTGTCCAGCAGCAGCCCCGCGACCCCACCCTCCCGGCCAAGGCCGAAAGACAGCAGGACAGCGAAGCAAGTCGCGGCCATCAGGGAATAGGGAAACAGCCGGGAAACGCCGCGCTCCGGCGGCGCTCCGGAAACGGACGTTGATGAACGCTCCGGGGCATCAGCCATCATCTACGGGGCAACGGGATTTTGCTCGGCAGGTTCCCGGTCTGCTCGCCGGCCGTCGGCCGAGGATCGGGCGCGGTGAACCGGCAGGCCAGGCAGGGAGAGATAGCGAAGGCGTTTGGTTTCCCTGCGTCCGAGGGTTACGGTGTCCAGGATAAGGCTGCATGCCAAGCTCAGGAAGCCCAGCAGCGCAAGGCCGGTGGAAAGCACGGCGGTCGGAAGGCGCGGCACCAATCCGGTTTCCAGATATTCCGTGAGGAGGGGCCAAGAGAGGATGACGGCGGCCGCCTCAAGCAGTACGAACACGAGAAAGAAGACCTCCAGAGGGCGCTCCTCTTTGATCAGCAAAAGGATCGTCTTGACGATTGAGATGCCGTCGCGAATGGTCCTGAGCTTGCTGGGCGATCCGTGGGGGCGTTCGGAGTACGGAACCTCCACCTCGGCGCAGGGCAGACGCATCTCAAGCGCATGCACGGCAATCTCGGTTTCTATCTCGAATCCCTTGGAGAGCGCGGGGAAGGACTTCACGAAACGGCGCGTCAGGATCCTGTAGCCCGACAGGACATCGGAGAACCGTCTGCCGAAGATCAGCCCCACCATGAAGGTGATCGCACGATTGCCGAGTCGATGACCCGGCCGGTAGGCGGCCTTGTGGTTTGGCACCCTCGCGCCACTGACCATGTCCAACTGGCCGTCGATCAGGCTTGCGATCATTTCCGGCGCCCGGTCCGCGGGATAAGTGCCGTCGCCGTCCACCATGACGAAGATATCCGCCTCGATATCGCCGAACATTCGGCGCACCACGTTGCCCTTGCCGCGCGCCGGCTCGGAGCAGACCAGAGCGCCGGCCTTGGCTGCGGCCTCCATGGTGCCGTCCGTGGATGCGTTGTCGTAGACATGGATACGTGACGTCGGAAGGGCCGTCCTGAAGTCGTTCACCACCCCGGCGATGGCGACCTCCTCGTCCCGGCATGGAATCACCACGGCAATCGAAAGACCGCCGAAATCGTACCCGGCGACGGTCATGGAAGTAGAGAGGGATCCGAGGTCCGAAGAACCGGCCAGCGGACTTGCCGCACATTCGGGTTTACGGGTCATGCAGTCCACCTGTTTTAACATTCTGCGTGTCGGGTTGACCCGGCACAAAGACCAGAGTATTTCCGCACTCTTGTGTAAGCAACGCCGTGGGCATACGCTTTCCAGCCTCGGCCCTTTGTGGGCGGGAAGCGATCCTCTAAAAAGGATCGGAATTAAATTGCCCCATGGCAGCGGTCCAGTCAACAGAGCGGCGCCAGCGGACCCCGGCGTTACGGATGGCCAGGAGCAGCAGCTTTGACATGCCCCGTCGAGGGGAAGACTTCCCGACTTCCCCGGGTCGAGGGACGATGAAGTTCACGATCCGTGGCGCACTGGCGCGATCCGCGACCCGGCGCTTGGGGCTTGCCGCGCTCGCCGGGGTAATCGCCTGCGTGGCTGGCTTGGTGTGGCGGCACGACCGGCTGGGCGGCCTGACCCTTCTCGACGGCCGGGGCTGGTACACGCCACAGGAGGCGGCGGCGCTGTTCGACGCGCTCGACGCCCTGGATGCGAACGCGCGGCTGGTCTACGCCGCGACCGGGCTCACCATCGACATGGCCTTTCCCCTCGCCTACGGGCTGCTGTTCGCGATCGTGCTGTTCCGTCTCTTCCGCGCGCCGCTCTTCGTACTGCCGCTCGCGCTCGCGGGGGCGGACGCGCTGGAGAACCTCACGGTCGCGGCGCTGGCGCTGGGCCATGCAGGTCCGCCTTCTCCGTTGGCATGGCTCGCCGGGGGCTTCACCCTGGTCAAGACGGTTCTCATCTGCGCGACCCTGCCGGCGATCGGCGCCGGAGCGATCCGTTGGCTTTGGGGTCGCATCAGGCGCTGACCCGACGGGGCCTTCGGCTCCGCAACCCTCCTGTCCACCGACTTCGCGCTCCACCGCTCCACCCTGACGAGATCATGCAGTACCTGGAGCCAGCTCACCGTCTGGCCTTCGGCAACGGCGTGAACCACTGGGAGCAGTTCTACGGCGCTCGTTCGTGGCTCGTTCCGGGGCTCATCTCCGGCATCCTGAAGCTCTTTGACGCCTTTCGGTCTGGGCCGACCGTTCTGGTACGTGGGCGGCGTCGAACTGGTACTGTGCGCGATCTCTCTGGCGATTCCCGCATCCATGTGCGTCTTCGCGCGCCGGCACGTCGGCGAAAGCACGGCGAGGGTTGCCTTGGTGGCGGGGGCCTTATGGTACGAATTGGCAGGGGTTGCACACAAGCCTATGGCCGAGTTCCTCGCCACCGCGCCGTTCATGGGACTTCTTGCGTTGGCGATGCGACCCTCCGTGGATGACAGGGTCTGGACGCCCGTCCTCGCGGCGCTAGCAGCAGCCTTGCGAATACAGTACGCGCCGCTGGCGATGGTCCATCAGGCAAGTGGACGGACCTTACGACACGTGGCAAGCGAGACGACGCGCCCAAATTCCAGATGGAGGAAGAAGGAGCGCCGCATCCGGCCGAGAGGATGACAGTCGGTCACGAGCCCGAGGGGACTCCACGGACACCCGGATTGAGAGCTGGCCGGTGATCCTTTCGGACGTCCAGTCCGGGCCTTCCGGACCACGGCATCCAGTGCCGTGACCGGTTCCCAGGTGCGTGCGCGGGGCCGGAGCGCCGGTGTACGAGTGTCAGAAGCGGTGGCGATGCGAGAAGTTGATCCCGGGTGATCGACCGCCGGGATCGTCGTGGACTTCGATCTTGATTCGCCAATCCGACGTGTCGCCGATGTCGAGCCCCAGGATTCGTTGGACGGAACCGTCGCCGGGACGACGAATCAAACCGACGTACGGCCGCATCGTTCCAGGGAAGGAGCCACCCCGCAGGCCGTATCCAACCTCGCCTCGAACGCCCACGTCGGATGGTCCTCCCTCGTCGAGAGACACAAGCCGTGTGTCCAGATCCATACCGAAGCCTTGACCGAGGCTGTCCGGGACGAAGCGGACTCCGCCGCCAAGACGCCAGTGTTCGTGTTCATAGTCCCCAAGGCCGACCGTGCCTTCGGCGTTTCCGGTGAGCGCAAGGCGCGGATGGAAGATACCTTCCACGGAAAAGGAGCCTCTCGCCTCCAACTGACCACCCTCGGGGCCATCCCCGGTGGCGTGCCTGTAGGCCAACGAAACCGAAGGCGAACCACGAACCGGCGCACTCCACGTCAAGCCGGCGCGATAGTCGACGCCGCGCATCGTGGGCAGCGAGGACGAAATCCGCCCACCTCCCTTGATGTCGAAGGTGAACGAGTCGATGCCGGCTTCGGCTTGAAGCTCTCCGGACAGCATCTCGGTCAAGGGCACCGAGGCGCCCGCGGCGTAAGCGCGAAGGCTTATGTCGGAGCCGGACCATGACGGGAAGCCCAGGTCGTCACGGTGGCGCAGGCGGCCGCTTCCCACTCCCAGGGACGCCCAGAGGTGTCCGCCGGTCGGCGCGTGCCAGGCGGCGAAGGGATGCAGCGACAGAATATCGGTGTCGTGCTCGCCGGTGCGGTAGCCGAGTCCGGCGAGGGCCGCCTCGGCCCGGTAGCGGAGCTCTGTGCGGGTCAACGAGGCGACCAATCCCGCCTGCCAGGCGCCGGCTCCCGTCTCCGCGCCGAAGGTGGCCGACTGGCTGTTGCCGGTGTAGTCGAAGCCGTCACTCTGCCCTGAAAGTGAAGCGAGGCTGACCTCCGGCGCAGCTGCGAACGACGCCTGTTCGGAGCCGGACGCCCACCGGTGGACGCGGTCGCGGACGGCGGCGTGGGCCATCGTGGCGGCGCGCCTTGCATGCACCGGTCCCAGCGCGTCGTGGACCGGGTTGGAGACTGTCGGCGCACTTGGGCGAGGCGGCGGTTCGGTGGCGTCCGGGCACCGGTACTCGCCCGCATTGCCGTCCCAGAACGCGTCGTCGCGCACTTGAAGCTGGATGTGAACAAATTGATCGGGTCGGAGGGGAGGGTCGACACTGTCGTCCTCGGGACAAATATCGGCGCCGCTATCAACTCGGAAATCGAGGCAAAGAGCGTCCTCCGCATTCGTCGCGTTGACGTTAGTTCCGGTGCCGACCAGATAGCGGTAGGTGTTGGGGGTACCGAGGACCGGTGGCGCGCTTGGGTTGGCGAACGTAAGTACTCGGTTGCGAGGATTGAAAGACAACAGGTTGGGAGAAGCAAGCGGATGGGGCGCTCCAGGCACTCTGTATCCTTCTTGGCCTTCTCCACCATGGGCGCGCGGCAATGTCGCAACCTGTATCGATCTGATGCCGGGAACTACGCATAACCCCTGCCCAGGCTCGTCCGTCCTGGTCCTGAAGCGCCAGTCGTTGGCTTCGAGAGGTGCGACCACAAGGACGAACGAACGGGAGATGGACACTGCCGGTGACGAACTGTCCGTGACCCGGTAGGTGCAGTTCGGTCCACGGTACTCCGCATTGGGTGTCCCCGACAGAACGCGCGTGCTGGCGTGAAAGTCGACGCCGGCGGGGAGCATACAGTCGACCAGTTCGTAGGTGTACGGCGCTACGCCGCCCGAGGCCTCCTGGAACGTCGTCTGGCTGAACCTTCCGGTCCTGAGAGTGAGTTCTTCGTCGGGTCTATCCGCGAATATCTGGGTGAGTTCCAGCGGTGGTGTAACGGTGGTCACCACAAGCCGGAGGCCATGAGAAACGCTCCGCGCGGGCCGAAACCCGGGGTCGGACTCGGTAACGCGGAAGGTGCAGAAGAAAGTGTTGCCGCTTTCAGCCACCGGGGCAGTCCCAGCCAGGACTCCCTGGTCCGGGAAAAGCGTTACCCAGTCGGGACAGTCTTCGATACTCGATTCATAGGGACGCAACCCGCCGGAGATACGAAACGGAAGCGGATGCTCACGAACTTCGCCCGGAGGAAAGTATAGCCTGAGCCCCCCCTTCCCGGGAGAGCTAACGGAAAGATGGCTTCCGCAGGCAGCGAGCGAAAGAGTCACGCAGACAACGATGATTGCCCCAACACACTTCATTCTGCAAATCTCGAAATCTCAGGGCGCAGGTTCACATTTCACATTTCCGTATTGGAAAAACTGGAAAACTGCCTCATGTCAGTCGTCACCACCTGTAGGAGATAGCCAGTACCAGTTGATTTTGTCAAGATTGGCGAAAGGTCGAGGGTATGAGGGAATCGTGCTCTCAATGCGCATGTGGACGAACACCCTTGACCTGGCGTGTCGAGGTCAATGCGACTGGGTTGTCCGGCCTCGACCTTGCGCTCGACATCTCCGCTCCAGCGGCTCGCCGGACCTGGTCTCCTCGGCTCGAACGATGCCGCGCTCCAGGTCGATGCGGCTGGCTTCTCCATCCATCAACCGGCGACCTCGGCGATTCTGCTCGCAAAGCGGTTGGCGGCGGACTTGACGGAATCGTTGGCGAGTTGGGCGTAGCGGGCGGCGGTCTGGTGGTCTGCACCTTGCTGTGGCCGAGCAGCTTGTCGATCACCTGCAAGCCTTCGTCCAACAGCAACCCGCCGCTGGCAGAGCTGTGACGCAGGTCATGGATCCGCAGGTTCCCGATTCCGGCCCCGCCACGATGCGATGCCAGGGGCCGTGCAGAAAGGCGAGATGGGCGTCTCGCTTCTGGCCGGGATCACCCAAGGGCTGTCTTCACGTCGCTGCGGTACCCGGTCAGCATCAGGAGCCGTATGGCGGTAATCGTCTCGGGCGAAGCGAACCCCTCGCGTTCACCTAGGCCATTCGCAGGAGCCAGTCAGTGCGCGCGTCGCTCGCTTCCCGACCGGTAGCAGCCTTCCCCGTTACACGGGCGGGTCGGCTTCCGCATTGACCGTTTCGAGGGCTGCTCGACGTTCACTCGTGTTGCGGCCCGCATGGTCGCTGAGCCACCCAAGGCGGCCCGTTACATCGAATCGCTTCAGCCGAAGTCGTTACCTCCTCCAGCCGCTCCGATTGCTACCGGCTGGAGCGACAGTTGCCGGGCAGGGTTCGCACCCGCTGGGAGTCGGCGCCTTTCCACGGCGCATGCTCAGATTGACATTGACATGGTACGCAACATATTTCTATTTCTCTAGGTCTGGGACGGGAACCGGATGACGAACACGAAGATACTGATCGTCGGGGACGCGGCATACCTCGAACAGCCCCTGCGGCGCCTTGGATACGCGGTGTGCGCCACCGTTCAGTCCGCGTCGCGGGCCATCGAGGAAGCCGCCGGGACGGAGCCCGACCTTGCCCTGGTCGATCTCGGTCCCGAAGGCGGCGCAGACGGTCTGGAAGCGGCGGAGCGGATCGGGAGCGAGTTCGGGGTCCCGGTGGTCCTCCTCGCGGCCGGCGAGGAGGAGGCCGGGCAGGGCCTGTTCGAGGGGGCCTGGACGGCCTCTACGTTCGGCTGCGTGCCGAAGCCCATCGAGGAGAAGCCACTGCACCGGAACATCCAGGCCGCCCTTGCCCTGCACCGGAGGGAAACCCGGCACAGGGAAACGGCGTGCGAACTGGAAAGAAGGGTCACCGCTCTACAAGAGCAGGTCGCGCTCATGAAGGACGTTTTCGACACCATGAAGGAGGGTGTGTTCGCCAACGACGAAACCGGCCGCCGTCTGCTTGTCAACGCGGCCGCGCTGGATGTCGCCGGAACCGAGGAACCGCGCGAAATAGCGGATTGGGCCGAACAGTACGGCATCTACCTTCCTGACAAGGAAACACTCGTGCGGGTGGAGCAGAATCCCCTCGTGCGCTGCTTCCATGGTGAGACGACGGAGTGGGCCGAATTCTTCGTGCGCAACCGGCAGAAGCCGGAGGGGATCCATGTCGGCGCCAGCGCGCGGCCCTTGCCGACCAAGGTCAACGGGCTCGCCGCGGGCGTTGTGGTCTTTCAGGACATCACCGAGAGCAAGGCGGCACAGGCCCGGCTGAACGAGAGCCTGAACGACCTGCGAGAACAGGCAGAGGTGATGGAGGCCATTTTCGACAGCGTCCGGGACGGTATCATCGTCTCCGATGTCGGGGGGAAGTTCCTGTACGCCAATCCAGCGGCCAAGGAGATGCTCGGCGACGCCTACGTCGCCAGGAAGGACGGCCTGTGGTCTGAGAAGCCCACACCGTACTACTACTATTCCGACCGCGAGACCCCCATCAGGAACGAGGATCTGCCGCTTCCGCGCGCCGTCTTCCAGGGCATGGCCACGGACGACCTGGATATATTCGTACCCGGCGGGCGCGCCGGGCAGGGCATTTTCATCCAGGTAAACGGGCGGCCGCTCCGCGACAGGAGCGGCAGATCCCGCGGAGGGGTGATCACCTTTCACGACGTCACCAGGCAGGTGCTCGCCGATGAAGCCCTAGCGCAGGCCTTCGCGTACGGGCGGCTGGAGATCGTCGACACCATCCTCCACAACATCGGCAACGCCATCAACAGCGTCACCGTAGGAATCGAGACCGTTCACCGAGGGATCGCGGACCATCGGCTCATCCGCCGCCTGAACGCGCTCGCCGAGGCCGTCGGGGCGCATCGGGACGACTGGGCCGATTACATCGAGAACGACCCGCAGGGGCAGCAGGTGATGCCGTTCATCACCGCCCTCGCCGGGGAATTCGTTCAAGAGAAAAGGAGGCTCACGGCGACGGTCGACCGCGTGAGGGAGAGGGCGCAGTACATCGCCGACATCGTCCGCAACCAGAGTCCGGGCGGCGTTGGGAGGCTGAACCTGAAGGACATCGACCCCAGGGACACGATTGCGAGGGCCATCCGGTTGGTGAAGGACTCGAACCGCGCACCATCGACAAGGGTGGACATCGACTGCGACAAGGCGCCGAAGGAGATCCGTATCGACGAGAGCCGGTTTGAGCAGATGATGGTCAACCTGATCAAGAATGCGATGGAAGCCATCGAGCAGCTTGCCGCATCGGGCGGGCTCGAAGAAGAGCCCCGCATTTCGGTCCGGGCCTGCGCCGACGGGGATTTTCTCGACATCGAGGTGAGCGACAACGGCATCGGCACCGCCGAGAGAGACACCCGGATGCTGTTTGCCGCTGGCTACACGACGAAAGGCGACGGGACCGGGCTGGGTCTCCATTCGGCTGCCAATTTCGTGATCTCGTCGGGTGGGCAGATCCGCCTGCTGAGCGACGGCATCGGCAAGGGCGCAACCGCCCATGTCAGGCTGAGACTCCCCGGTCAGGGATGAGGAAGAGAGCTGAAGAGTGCGTGCGCCAGGCTAACTGGTGCCAGTGCAGCCGGTGGAAGTCCGGCAGGAGGGAGAAGGCAAGCCACCACTTCCACCCCGAGTCATGGGCAACCGCTCGCGAGGGCGGGGGCAAGCGTTGACAGGGGCTGCGTTACGTGAACGTGGCCCTCGCCCGCTGGGCGCGACGGAAGTACAAACCGTTCAAACGCCGGGAGCGTGCGTCCATGCATTGGCTGGGATGCATTGCGCGACGGGACCCCAACCTGTTCGTCCTGTAGCAACTCGGCGTCCGACCGGAGGCTGGAGGGTAGGAGCCGGATGAGGCGAGAGTCTCACGTCCGGTTCTGGGAGGGCCGAGGGGTGAAACTCCCCTCGGCTACTCGACTTGTCATCGCCCTCGAAGACCGCCACAGCGGCAAGCGGCTGCTTGACGTTCTTGGCAAACGTCTCGGTCGATACGGGCTTACGCTCCATGAAACCAAGACGCGCTATGTGGACTTCCGCCGGAGACGCCCCTACGGGCGTCACTGGATGGCGTCGGCCACGACGTTCGACTTCCTCGGCTTCACCCACGTGTGGGGACGGTCGATGCAGGGCAAGGACGTCGTTCGCCAGATCACGGCGAAGGGCCGCTTCGCCCGTGCGCTGAAATCCGTGCATGACTGGTGCAAGAAAAACAGGCACCTGCCGGTCAAGGCGCAGCAGGAGTATCTTGCTCGGGTGATCCGGGGCCACTGCGCGTACTATGGTGTGACAGGGAATGGCAAACGTCTGGGGTGGTTCCGCTACCAGGTCGTCCGCATCTGGAGGATGTGGCTCGCACGCCGCAGCCGCCTGCGGCGCCTGAACTGGGACCGGATGAACGCACTCCTCAAGAAATATCCTCTGCCGTACGTCACCTTCATGCGCTCATGGCAACATTCATTGAGCGAACCTGTCAGGTGAGGAACCGAGTGCGTCAGTCGCGCACGCTCGGCTCTGTGGGGGGAGGGGCTCGGTGACGACCCCTCCTACCCGACCCGTGGCCCGTTCCCTCCGCCATTCGCGCCGGCGCACGTCCCACCCACCAGCCTCTCCGTCGACCCCCTCGAACCCCATGTCTCAACGAACCCTCTGCCTCAGTGTTTTCCAATACGGAGATGAGCCTGAAAGGAGGCGCGGGCGAGGGGTGCCTGGAACGGGCTCGGGGTGTTGAAATGGGGAGAGGATAGGCGGGGATGAGGGGGAGGTCAAGAGGGGAGAGGGGTTCATTCAAGAGGTGGGGTCCGAAGGGTGAAGGAGAGGGGAGGTGGGTGGGACGTGCGCCGGCACGAATGGAAGTCAGGGCATGAGAGAGCAACGGCATGGGCTCACGCCACGGAGGGAGCGGAGAGGCGATGGATGAGACGGAAGAGCTGGTCACGGGCTTGGTTGAGGGCGTGAGCGGCCTGGAGGTCGGAGGCGGCGTAGGCAGTGGCGTCGAGTTGAGCGAAAGAGAGGCCGGGGCGGAGGAACTGGGCTGAGTCGGGCAGGGACTTGAGCTTTTCGTAGGGGGTAGTGACCGGGTCGTGGGGATAGCGCTTCTTGATGCGGCCCTTGGCGTCCGGGATGTCGACGGGGTAAAGGCATGGGCGGTGGTAGTTGAGGAAGGGCGAGAGGACGTCCTGGGTGAAGGCGTTGACCTGTGAGGCGAAGCGCTTGGGGATGTGGGCGTAGCCCAGGTACTTGCGCACCACCGCGGCGTTCTTGCCCTCCACCAAGGCGTTGTCGTTGGTCCTGCGGGAGCGTCCCTTGGTGAACTGGCCGATGTGGAGCTTGTTGAGCAGGTTGGCGACGCGGTGGTTGATGTACTCCGAGCCGTTGTCGGAGTGGAAGCCCTGCACCACGAAGGGATAGGACTGGAGCAGGGCCTCCAGCACGGGCACCAGGAAGCGCTCGGAAATGGCCTCCACACAGCCCACGTGCTGCCACTGGGTGACCTCGTCGACGAGGTTCACGTGGTAGACGCCCTTGTGGCCGTCGCGATCGCCCTGGTGGACGGTGTCCACGCGGATGTAGCCCGGGCGACCGTCGGGACAGGGCCTTCGGCGCTCGCCGATGGCCACGGGAGTCGGGCGGGTGTGGGTCAAGGTGGTGCGCCGGCGCCGGTAGGACAGCGAGTGACGCAGGTTGTAGAGATGGCCGTTGGAGATCCCCGCCAGGCGCTCGAAACGCCGGTCTCCGAAAAGCTCGTACTGCCGCCGCATCAGCGCCCGCGTGGCCGGCCCTGACATCTGCCCCAGGGCCGTGTCCACCTGCGCCAACAGCTCGATGTCCGTCTTCCGGTAGCGGCGCTCGAACGGCACAGCCGGCGCCTTCCCACGCCCATCCTCCACACGCCCCGTCTCCCGGTGCTGCCGGATCAGACGCGTCATCTGCGCCCGCGACATCCCCGTCACCTTCCCCATGTACCGCCGCACAAGCCCCTTCTCCGCCTTCCCCAACCCGTGATACCCGAACTGCGCCAGCGTCCGCCGCACGAACCTGTACGCCGACCCCCGCTCCGCCAACTGATACTCTACCGCCGCGTTCCCCTCCAGAAGTCCCCGTACCTGTTCCAGCGTCTCCAGCCGTTCCGTCTGCATCGCCACGATCATCCTCCCATTCTCCCCTACCCGCAGACTTCAGGCTCATCTCTCGTTGGATTCCACCTCCTCCTTCAGGCTCATGTCTCGTTGGAAAACTCTGCCTCTTGACCTCCCCCTCCACCCCGCCTATCCTTTCCTCTTTCCTCATCTCAACCCCCTGAGCCCGACCCAGTGCCCCTCCATGGTGCTGGGGTCGTGACATACTGGCTGTGTCCGGCGCGTCCGGGCGCCCGCTGGAGGAGCCTCGCATGTCACCGTGGTGGTCGTCATCGCCGCCTTCGCAGCAGCGCCCGTGTCCAAGGCTGCGGCCGGGACGGTGCCCACCCCGCAGGCACGGGCCTTCGCGCCCGTGCACGACACGCCCGGGGAACTCGCATACGCCTTCGGCGAACCGCTCCCCGGAGGGAGCGACCGGATCGGCGTGTTCGTACGCTGCCGCCGCTCGAGCGGCGTGCTCGACGCAGGGCTCTTCTTCGGCGTCTTCCCCGAAGGCGTACCGGTGCAGGCGGCGGTGCACACCGCCGCCGGGGCCGTCGAGCGCTTCGGCCCCGTAGTGCGCCTCGGGCCCGCCCACGGCTTCCACGACACACACATCGTGGGGCGCGCTGACGTGCTGCGCCTTCTCCATGTTGCGTTCAGCGAGGGAGCGCTCATCTCGAACGGACATAATTCGGTCTGGAACCGCATCCCCGAGGCCAAAAACCGCGCCGCCCGCGAGGCGCTCGCCGCCTGTGCCGGCGTGCCCTGAGCCAGCTTGCCAGCGACTGCCTGTCCAGACATTGACACGTGCACCGCACGAGCCGGCGGAACGCCGCTTTCGAACCCGGCGGCACATCCGCCAAGCGCGCTGTCAACGGGGCTTCGCCCGCCGGACCATTGAAAGGGCGCCATCAGGATGGCGCCGAGCGCATCCCGGCCCCGGTCGGCATGCTGGCGTCTGGCCCCGGCAGGTAACGGAACCGTCTGTTTCAGCCTGCGATGGCGATGGCGCCGTTGGCGAGGCGGGCGGGATCGCGCGGCGGGTGGCGTACGTGAACCCCACAACCCCCTCCTCGCAGGTGAAGTCGCCCACATAGGGAGACGGGGGTTCCGTATACCGGTGGTCGCCGCATATGGTAGTAGTTGTGATCGAATCGACGCCCCGCCCGACGGTAGACCGAAGTGTGTGTAACAAAGTGGCGCAAGATGAACGCCCCGATGAAGGGTAGGAGAGGAGCCCATGAGCATGGCTACCTTGATGGGGATCGATTCGGGAAAACCTAGCCTTCAGTTCCATGGCGCACGGGCTGATGGACTCGTGCCGTTCCGGAATCGACCTCGGTCTACTGGATCGCGGTGTGCCACGTGGCCACGAAGGTTGCAATTTCTGCGGCAGTGCCGCAGAATATCTTCTTGATGAACCTTTATGCCACCCGGACGTATGAACGCGTAATTCGCAAGTTGCTGTCCGAAGATGCCCGGAGCGACATGGAGGCGGCCATCGTCGCCGCTCCGGATGCCGCGCCGGTGATCCCGGGAACAGGCGGTATCCGCAAGCTGCGCTGGCGCGGGTCCGGTCGGGGCAAGCGAGGCGGCATCCGCGCAATCTATTTCTGGCACGCTGGCCCGGAGGCGATCTACATGCTGACGGCCTATGCAAAGGCCGAGCGCGACGACCTGACGGCGGCGGACCGCAAGGCGCTGTCGCGGCTGGTGGAGAGCATCGAATGGGGAGGATGGGAACGATGACGACCGAACGCACCGAGATCGGCCTTGAAATCGAGACGGCACTGGGCGAGGTTCTCGCCCATGTGCGGGGCGCGGTGGCGTTGTCCTCCCGGATCGTGGATGATCCCGCCGCCACGCGGATCCTCGCCCTGCGCAAACGCATGAAGCTGAGTCGGCAGAAGTTTGCCGACCGATTCGGCCTTGATCCGCGTGCGGTTCAGGACTGGGAACAGGGTCGCCGGGTTCCCGACCGGGCGGCGCGGGTGTTGCTGACGGTGATCGACCGCGACCCGGAAGCGGTCATACGTGCACTCGCGCCGCCGACAAGTTGATCCGATCCAGTTGCGAACCGATTACGGCGCTGATAGATTAACACATAACTTACTGATAAATAACAAATAAAATCTATCGCGTGGCATAAAAGACCCGCAGATTATCGTGCGAATTAACCGGACAGGACACTGGCCAGAGACAGTGAGCCCGGAGGCTATCCTCCCAACCATTGCAGCAGGACTTCCTGGGGGCCTGCCACTACGCCCTGCGGCCAGGGGATGTGGAGGGTGTAGTGGAACACGCCCAGAAGCACGGCGAGGGCGAGCGCGGTATAACCGAAAGAGAGGCGCCACCCTGCGCGGGCCCGGAGCGCGAGATAGAGCCACATGAAGAGCGGCACGCTCAGCAGGAAGCCGATCACCCAGATGGACGCCAGCAGCCCCAGTATCCAGCCGAAGATGTCCGCGGCCCGGCGCGCGATGAGCTGCCCCGGAACGCCGCGCTCCGCTTCCAGGTCCATGATCCGGGCCGATCCTCCTTCGGAGACCCGGAACAGGTCGAGGAACAGTTGCGCCGCGCACATGCCGGCGGCAGACAACCCTACCACAAGGGGGAAGAGCCGGGCCTGGTCCGGCCACCCGCGGGCGGTCACGACTCCGCTGAGCACCAGAACCAGGATGGCCAGGCTGAAAACCGCCGGGAGGCTGAGGTGGAACCGGAACCGCCACCGCGCGGCCGTGGGGGCCGGCTCGTCCTCGGGCATGCCCGTCCGGGTCCACCTTTGGCCGTAGACCAGGCTGGCGACGATGAGCGCGCCGATGACGAGCACGATGGGGCGCCAGAGCCAGCTCACCCCGTAGTGGCTGGCGGCGATAAAGAAGTAGTTCTCCAGCACGCTGCTCAGCACCAGCCCCAGGATGAGCGGCGGCCTGGGCCAGCCGAAGCGCTTCATGAGCCATCCGAGAAAGCCGAACGACAAGAGCAGAATCAGGTCGCCGAAGTGACGCTTTGCCTGGAACGCCGCGAGGAACACCACCACGATCACCAGCGGCGCCAGCAGGTGGACCCGCACGTTGGCCAGCCGGGCCAAGTGGTTGGTGAGGAGCAGGCACAGGCCGGTGCCGAAGATGTTGGCGATGGCGATGCTCCAGACCATGGTGTAGGTGACGTCCAGGTGCTTGGTGAGCATGTCCGGACCCGGGCTGATGCCCTGGATCAGGAACACCCCGAGCAAAATGGCCATGGCGGCGCTGCCGGGAACGCCGAAGGCCAGCGTCGGAATCAGCGAACCACCCTCCTTGGCGTTGTTGGCGCTCTCCGGCGCGATGACGCCGCGCACGTCGCCCGTGCCGAAGGAGTCCCGGGCGCCGCGCTCGGTCTGCACCGCGTGCCCGTAGGCGAACCAGTCCACCACCGCGCCGCCCAGGCCGGGCGTGGCGCCCACCCACACCCCCACGGCGCTGGAGCGAAGCACCAGGAACCAGTGGCGGAAGGCATCGCGGATGCCCACGGTCACGCCCCTCAACGCGTCCCTGGGCACGTCCGCGATGCGGGTGCCCCGGATCACGAGGTCCACCATCTCCGGAATCGCGAAGATCCCCAGCGCCACGGGCACCAGCGGGACCCCCTCCCAGAGGTAGAGCTGCCCGAAGGTCCAGCGCATCTCCCCGACCTGGTAGTCCATGCCCACCATGCCCACCATGAGCCCGAGGGCGCCCACCACGAGCCCCTTGAGGGGCGCGCCGCCGCTCAGCACCGCCACCATGGAGATGCCCAGCATTCCCATCATGAAGAATTCCGGCGCGCTGAACGCGAGCACGATGGGCCGGAGCACGGGGATGGAGACGGCCAGGATCAGCGCACCGAACAGGCCTCCCATCATCGACGCCATGTAGGCGGCGCCGAAGGCCCGGCCCGCCTCGCCCTTCTTGGCCATGGGATGGCCGTCCAGGATGGTGGCCTGCGACGCCGCGGTGCCCGGCACCCCGAACAGCACCGACGGGATGGTGTCCGAGGTGGTGGTCACCGAGATGAGCCCGATCATCACGGCGAACGCACTCAGGGTGTCGAGGTCCAGGGTGAACGGCAGCAGGATGGCGAGGCCCACGAGCCCGCCGAGGCCGGGGATGGCGCCCAGGGAGAGCCCCATGAGGACGCCAAGGACCAGGAAGACGAGGCTACGCGGGATCACCTCGGCGACACACGGACAGCCGAAAATGTTCTCCACCGCGGTGAGGGCCGCTTCCCACATGGGTTCCCTTCCCTTGAAATTCCGGTGCGATTTCCCTAGTGTCGTGCGTCACGGAGTCTTGCAAGTACCAAGTACTATCATATCGGAACCTACCAGATGAGGACGGAACATGGGCATCGCAGCCATTGATCATTGGGTCCTGGTGGTCAAGGACCTGGAAGAGACCTTCGCGTTCTACCGCAAGCTCGGCCTGGACGCGGGCTGGCAGGAGCGTCCCGGCGGGCGCGGCAAGCGGCCGATCATCCGCATCAGCGAGACGCAGAAGCTGAACCTGTACGTGGTGGACCGCTACACCACGGAGAGCCCCACGCACGCGCCCAACTACGCCACCGGAAGCGCGGACCTTTGCCTGCGCTGGGAAGGCACCGTCCAGGAAGCCCAGGACTTCCTGGAGCAGGCGGGCATTGCCGTCATCTCCGGGCCCGTGGCACGCACCGGTTCCGAAGGCGTCGGCACGAGCCTCTACGTCCGTGACCCCGACGACAACCTGATAGAGCTGATGACCTACGGCGACCCCGCGTATGCGGAGTAGCCCGACGGCGTTGTCCGGGGCTATGCGGCCTCGGGCCGGGGTCCTACGGTGATGGGGCCCGGCTCATAGAGTGGCTGGTCGATTCCGGACTCGTCCACGTCGAGCTTGTAAAGCCCGATGGCGTTGTCCATCAGGATCTTCTTGCGCTCGTCCGCCGACGTGACGTCCTGAAGTGAATGGGTCCGGCACCACACCGATTTCGGCCATGTAGTGGTGCCGTGGGGGTAGTCCACCGAGTACATGATCTTGTCCACGCCGATCTCGTCGCGGCTGCGGATGCCGTGGCGCTCGTGCCAGAAGGTGGCCCACATGTTGGTCTGGAAAACGTCGCTGGGCTTGCGCGTGAGGGAGGAATTCTCGGCAACCTTGCGCTCCTCGAACTCGTGGTCCAGCTCCTCCAGCAGGTAGGGCAGCCAGCCCACGCCACTCTCCACGCTGATGGTCTTGAGCCTGGGGAATTTCTCGAACACGCCCGAATAGAGGACGTTGGAGACTATCTCCATGTGGCTCACGAAGCTCATGGAAACGCCGAGAGCAAACTGGGCCTGTTTCTCGAGTGACTCCCACGATGGCAGCGCGGGCAGCGCGGTGGAGTGCAGGCAAATGGGCACGTCCAGGTCGCAGCAGGCCTGATAGACCGGGTACCAGTAGGGATCGTTGAAGTGCTTGAGCCCCAGGATATGGGGAGCGCCGTGCCATACCAGCGCCTTGTGGCCGCGCTTCACCGCGCGATGGATCTCGGCCACGCTCAGGTCCACGTCCCACATGGGGGCGACGCACTGGGCGATGAACCGGGGGGTGACGTCCTGCCACTCGTCGATGAGCCAGTCGTTGTAGGCCTGGATGCAGGCCAGCCGGAAGGCCTCGCTGCCCTCCTTCTGGAAGTTCTGGTTGGTGATGCCGATGATGTTGGGGAAGAGCACCGAGGCGTCCAGCTCTTCCTGGTCCAGGACCTTCAGGCGCTCCGAAACCTCGTACGTGGAGCGAGGCACGTCCTCCCACCTCTTCACGTTGGGGTTGACGCCGGAAACACGAGCCAGCCCGCCGAATCCCTTGGCGTTGCCGCCCAGGGACCAAGTCTGGGTGCCGTCCGGCAGCTCCACGATGTGGGGGATGTCGTCGCCGAACTTCGCCTTCGACATCCTGTTGGTCCAGACATCCGGGGCCTCCTGGATGTGATCGTCCGCGGAGACGACGCCGTACTTCATCTTGAGCGTTGCCATAGAACTCCGGCCCTCCAGTCGAGCCTGATCGGTTCCCACGCCGAGTACGAATCGAACTTGTTCTCGGTGTACTCCCGGCTCAAGGCCGTGTCAAACCGGACCCTTACGGCTCCAGCCACGTCCTCCAAAGCCCGCCCTTGGCGTGCCAGTACTCCTGCGTGGGACCCCGCTCCCAGTTCTTGACCTCGTCGCGCCACACGTAGTTCCGGATGTTGGACCAGCCGATGATGTAGTGGACCACGTCGTCGACGAAGTATGTCTGGGCGAACTTCTTCCAGATGGCGAGCCGCTTGGCCCGGTCCGGCTCTTCCAGGTACTGCGTCACGAGCTTTTCCAGCTCGGGAGTGCAGTAGCGAGTGACGTTGCTGACGCCGTGCTTGCCCTCGGCGCAGCCGAGGTGCTGGATGTTGGCCACGAACGGCTCACCGGTCCCGCCTCCCCCGTAGACGGAGACGTGAAGCTCACCCGCGATGGTCTTCTTGATGAGCTCGGCTCCGCCCAGGTTCTGCAGCGAGAACTTGATGCCCGCCTCGGCCGCCTGCCGCATGATGGGCTCGGTCCAGGGATCGCCCTGGCCGCGGGTGGCTCCCAGGGTGATGGGCTGGCCCTTGTAACCGGCCTCCTTGAGCAGGCGCTTGGCCTCGGCCACGTTCCGCTTCCACTTGAAGCCGAGGGAGGTCTCCCAGTCGGTGTTCGGGACGCCCCAGGTCTCCACCGGGACGCCGAGCCCGAAGGTGGCCTCGTCGAGGATCGCGCCCTTGTCCAGCGAGAGCGCGATGGCCTTGCGCACGCGCGGATCGGAAACGGGCGCCGACTGGGTGTTGAAGACGAGAAGCCTGAGCCCGGCGGCGCCGATGGGCATGTACCGCAGCCCCTTGATGCGCTTGCTGTCGATGCGCTGCACAAAGGTCGGCCCCAGGCGCTCCGTCAGGTGCACGTCGCCCGCCTGGACCGCGGCGGCCCGGGCCGCCTTCTGGCGGATCACGATGAAGCGGACGCCGTCGAGGTACGCGGCCCCGCCCCAGTAGCCGTCATGACGGACCACGTGCAGCTCCTGCCCCGGGGTCCAGGACTTGAACTTGAACGGGCCCGTGCCCGCCGGCGGCGCGCCGCCCTTTATCTTCTGCTGGCCCTTGGCCAGAGACCCGGCCGGGGCGATGTGAAGGGTCGACGTGTTGGCGAGAATCTCGGGCAAGAGGCCGCGCGGCCCGGGTGCCTTGAACCTCACGGTGTGCTGGTCCACGGCCGTGGCCTCGGCGACGTTGTCGGCCAACTGCCCCTGGCCCGCCGCGCCGTTGGCCGGGTCCCGGATGTGGTTGACGGACCAGACCACGTCCTCGGCCGTCAACTCCTTGCCGTTGTGGAACTTGACCCCCTTGCGGAGCTTGAACGTCCACTCGCTGGAATCGGCGTTGGGCGACCAGCTCTCCGCCAGCCACGGATGGATGTCGCCCTTCTGGTCGTACATCACCAGGGGCTCGTACATGTTGTTCTTGATGTACTCGGGGATGGAGGTGAAGGCCACGAAGGGAATGGGCGTGCCGATGCCCTTGGCGTTGCCCAGCTTCAGGGTTCCTCCGATGCGGGGCTTGTCCGCGGCTTCGGCCGTGGAGAGGCCCGGCGGGCCGACGGCGAGCGCGACCCAACCGGCCAACAAAAATGCCACGCCCACCAATGAACCGCGCACAATATCTCTTCGGGTGCTGCCTGTCATCGTGATCTCCTCCTCTCGGGTTGGGCTCGATCAGGGTGATGATTCGGCCGCGACGCTAGCACCGCGGCCGGACGAGTGTCAACTTGCGCCGCGCGTTGGGAGGGCCCTCCGTGGCCTACCGCCCCCGCCGGTTCAAGGGCAGGCGCGTGCGCGGATCCATGCGGTCCCGCAGGCTGTCGCCCAACAGGGTGAAGCCCAGGATAACGCCGGCCAGGGCGATGCCCGGAAACACCGCCAGCCAGGGCGCCACCTCCAGAAAGTCCTGCGCCTCCCGGACCATCAGGCCCCAACTGATGTACGGCACCGACAAGCCCAGGCCCAGGTAGCTGAGGGCCGCCTCCACGCCGATGGCGCGGGCGAAGTCCAGGGTGATCTGCACCGCGATGGGCGCCATGATGTTGGGCAGGATCTGCTTCATCAGGACGCCCATGGGCCGCTGTCCCATGGCCCGGGCGGCCTCGACATACTCCCGTTCCTTGTGCGTCAGCACGCCGCTACGGACGATGCGGGCGTAGCGCGGGATGGAGCTGAAGGCGATGGCGAACCACAGCATCGGGACGCTGGGCCCGGCCAGCGCCACCAACGCCAACGCCAGCACCAGCGACGGGAAGGCCATGATGCCCTCCATCACGCGCTGGACCAGCGCATCGAAGGCCCCGCCCACGTAGCTCGACAGGGCGCCCAGCGGCGCCCCCAGCAGCAGCGCCACGATGACCGCGCCCGCGGCCACGTGCAGGCTCACGCGCGAGCCGGCGATGATGCGGGTGGCGACGTCCCGGCCGATGCGGTCGGTGCCGAAAGGGTGCTCCCAACTCGGTCCTTGCATGCGCACCTTGATGTTGGGCGTGGTGGTATCGTAGGGAGAGAAGCTCGCCCCCACCAGGGCGATCAGGATGTAGAGAAAGAGCAGCGTGACGCCCACCGCGGCCCGCGGATCGTTGCGGGTCGCGCTGACCGCGCGGCCGGACGCGCGCCACAAACGGTACCCCGGCCCGGAGGTTGTCGACGGATAGGGGGCTTGGAGTTCCACCCGGCGTTCCTCCCTACTTGTAGCGGACCCGCGGATCCAGCACCGCGTAGAGAATGTCCACCACCAGGTTGACGCCGATGGCGAGGAAGACCATGAACAGCACCACTCCCTGAACCACCACGAAATCCCGCGTGTGAATGGAGTTCAACAGCAGAAAACCGATGCCGGGATAGTTGAAGACGTTCTCGACGACGGTCACCAAGCCGCTCAGGTAGGCCATCTGCAGGCCCACCACCGTCACCGTCGTCATCAGCGAGTTGCGCAGGACGTGCTTCCACAGCACCAGCCTCTCGCTCAGGCCCTTGGCCCTGGCGGTGCGCACGTAATCCAGGTTCATCTGCTCGAGAAAGTCCTGGCGCTGGAAGCGCAAGACCGTGGCGGCCACGTTCAGGGCGACCACGGTCATGGGCAGGATCAGGTGCCGCAGGAACGCCACGATGTCCTTCTGCGGGGGCGCGTAGCCGATGGCCGGGAGCCAGCCCAGGTACACCGCGAAGACGAGGATGGCGACCAGCGCCAGCCAGAAGGTCGGCACCGTGATGCCCAGGATCACGAAACCGGTGGCGAAGTGGTCCCACTTGGTGTTGTTGTGGATGGCGGCGAGCACGCCGCCGGGCACGGCGATGGCCACGGCCATGATCACGCCGCCGACCATCAGATACGCGGTGGGCACCAAGCGTTGCAGGATGACGTCCAGGGCGGGGGTCCGGTAGGTGATGGAGTCGCCCAGGTTGCCCCGCAGCATCTCCCACAGCCAGTCGAGATACTGGACGATCAGCGGTCGGTCCAGGCCGAGTCGCAGGCGCATGGCGTCATAGACGTCCTGGGAGATCGGCGCCCCCTCCACCGCCCCCAGCATCACCAGGACGGGATCCCCCGGGATGATCCTCATGACGAAGAAGACCACCATGGTGACGACCAGCACCATGGGGACCAATTGCACGAGGCGCATGGCGACGTACTTTATGAGCACCGCCGTTTCCTCCTGGACCTGCTTCGCCGGCAACCGCTCCGTGGCGACAGCGCGCGGTCGGCACCGGAGACATTGCCACAATTCGTCCCGCCGCACAAAACTCGATCCCCCGCCAGGGGTTGGTGTCCTCACCGGTGCGCTGTGCCCGGCTTGACAAATGAAGGACAAGTGGAGGACAAGTCACATGGAAGACTTCACGGAATACGGCGCAACAGAAGGAGGACAACGATGACGTTTCTTCGCAACTTCCTCGTGGCTTCGATGGTGCTCGGATTTTTCGCGCAGGCCGCGCTTGCCGACGAATCCGTCTACAAGGGCAAGCAGGTGGTGATCGTCGTGTCCGCGGACGCGGGCACGTCCTATGACCTCTACCCGCGGACCGCCGCGCGGCATCTCTCGAAGCACATTCCCGGAAACCCCAGGATCGTGGTCAAGAACATGCCCGGCGCCTCGGGCATGGTGGCGGCCAACTGGCTCTACAACATCGCCAAGAAGGACGGCCTTACCATGGGCGCCATCCACCGGACCCTGCCGCTGACCCAGGCCCTGGGCGTGAAACAGGCGCGGTTCGACCCGGTGAAGTTCAACTGGATCGGCACGCCGGTGCAGGAAACCGCGTCCTGCTTCGTCCGCTCCGACAGCAAGTACAAGACCGCCGAGGACCTGGTCAACGCCAAGGAGCCGGTGAAGATGGCGGCCACCCAGCCGCGCTCCGACATCTTCATCGTGCCCCTGATGCTCAACAACGTCATGGGCGCCAACATGAAGGTGACCTCCGGCTACCGCGGCATCATGGCCACCGCCCTGGCCGTGGACAAGGGCGAAGTGGACGGCATCTGCGGCTGGGGCTACGCCTCGCTGCGGGCGCTCAAGAAGGACTGGTTCGAGAAGAAGGCCATCCGCATCCTGGTGCAGGTCGGGCGCGAGAAGCACCCCGGCCTCAAGGACGTGCCGCTGGCGTCCGACCTCGCCAAGGGGGACAAGAAGGCCATCCTGGAGGTCTACAACAAGCAGCTCTCCGTGGGACGCCCCTGGACCATGCCTCCCGATGTGCCGGCGGAACGGGTGGAAACCATGCGCCAGGCCTTTGCCAAGGTGATGAAGGACCCGGCGTTTCTCAAGGACGCCGCGAAGGTGCGGATACAGATAAACCCGCTCCACGGCAAGGAGCTGCAGACGCTGGTGGCGCAGATGGTGGATATCCCGGCGGCGAACAAGCCGGTGCTGAAGAAGACCTTCAACTACTGAGACTGCAAAAGCAGGGGCGACCGGACGGTCGCCCCTGCCACGAACATCACTCCCTGACGCCTGTCCTCCGCTAGTTCAGATCGAACAACCGCTGCGCGTTCTTGCGCAGGATCTTCTCCTTCACCTCGTCCGACAGGTCCGGGTGGTTCCTGAGGTGGTGCAGGTTCTCCGGGAACTCGTTGTCCCAGTGCGGGATGTCCGAGGCGTAGACGAAGTGGTCGCTGCCCATGTAGTCCACGGTGGCGGCCAACTGGGACTCGCCGGACTCCAGGCTGAAGTACATGTTGGACTCCCGCACCACGTCGCTGGGCTTCTGTTTCAAGAGCGGCATCTCGTGGGCGCCGCGCTTTTCCCAATGCTCGTCGAGCCGGTCCATGTAGTAGGGAAGCCAGGTGGCGCCGATCTCGAGGAAGGCGATCTTGAGTTTCGGGAACCGCTCGGTGATGCCCTGGCAGACCATGCTGGTGAATTGCAATAGGATGCCGGCGGTGAAGGCGTAGGAGTGGACCTCGGCGAAGGTGCTCAGGATGGAGGCTCCGAGCTCCCGTGACGTGTTGCGCGTGCCGTGGACGCCGAGCACGACGCCCTCCTCCTCGGCCGCCTTGTAGATGGGATCGTAGTAGGTCTCGCCGAGAGCAATGGGGAGGCCCGTAGGCAGGATCTCGAAGCCCTTGAGCCCGAGCTCGTTGACCGCGCGCCGTAGCTCCTTGGCCGCCTCCTCCGGCGCCCTCATGGGCAGCACGCCCACGCAGCTCAGCCGGTTGGACAGCGCGTTGTATTCCTTGGCGAAGTGCGTGTTGGCCGCCCTGGCCGCGGCCACCTGGAAGGGCACTTCCTGGTTCTTGGCGATGTTGCCCGAGCCCGTGGGGAAGCAGATGGCCACCTCCATGTCCTGCTTGTCCATGAGCGTGTGCCAGCGCCGCACCTGCTCCTCGGGCGACAGGCCTTCCCAGTTCACGGACATCTTGAAGCCGTTGAACAGGTTCGGGTCCCAGGGCTGATCTCCGGGCCACAGCGGCGTCGGGCGCTCGTTCCAGGGAGCCTCCAGGTACTTGCGGATGTCTGCCTGACGTTCGAGGACATGTCCATCCGTATCGACACACGTTGCGCTACCCATGGTTCCACCTCCATTCGGGTTTGATTCCCCTGTATTGTGTTTTGACCTCGTTTGTCAATGAGCGTACAAGTGGCAAAGGCGACGGAAACGGAGGTCCGAACATGTCCACGCAAGCGTACCGTGCCGTATCGAAATGGCTGGCTGTGGCCGTGCTCTGCGCACTGGCCGCGCCGGCGGGATCCCCTGCCCTGGCGGCGGACGCGAAACCCGCGAGCGAGTGGGGCAAACGCGGAGACCTGGTGGAGCCCAACTCCGAGATGGCGGTGGCCTATCTCGACGGGAAGATCTACGTCGTCGGCGGCTACCCTTCCACCCGGGTGAGCGTCGACACCGTGCAGGTGTACGACGTGGCAACGGACAAGTGGGAGCTCACCACGCCCTACCCCACCACCATCAACCACGCGTCGGCGATAGGGTTCGACGGCCTCCTCTACGTCATCGGCGGGCAGACCAACGCCGGCGGACGGAGGGAGCGCTCCCGCTATACCGACGCGGTCCACACCTACGATCCCAAGACCAAAAAGTGGACGCCGCGGGCGCCAATGCCCACCAAGCGCAGCGCCATGGCCCATGACGTCATCGACGGCAAGTTCTACGTAGCCGGAGGACGTCCGCCGCAAGGGCACGACTTCGCCGTCTACGATCCCAAGGCGGACAAGTGGACGACGCTGCCGGACCTGCCCACCCAGCGCAACCACATTGCCGCCGCCAACATCGACGGGAAGCTCTACGTGGCCGGAGGGCGTTTCGGCGGAGGCTTCCGCAGCGAGATCACCCCGGCCCTGGAAGTCTACGACCCCAAGACCAACCAGTGGGCCACGCGGCGGCCCATGTCCGAAGCTCGTGGCGGACTCAACGGCATCGCCGTGGAGGGCTGCTTCCACACCTTCGGCGGCGAGCATCCGTCCGCGGGTCCGTCGGGCGTGTTCCCGCACCACGAGGTCTACAACCCCAAGACGGACACCTGGACACGCCTGCCCGATATGCCCATACCGGTCCACGGGGTCACCGGCCTGGTCTATCTGAACGGCTGGATTCACCTGCCCGGCGGCGGCATCCGGCGGGGCGGCAGCAGCGGCACGACGCATCACCAAGTCGTGCGCACCAACATGCAGTGCCGTTGAGGGCCGGCGCCGCCAAGACCGCCGGCGCCGCGGTTTCGGCCCTCGGCCTCCTGTCCCTGCTCCCCGACCCGGTGTGGGCGCATGCCGTGGTCCAGCGCTACGAACTGCCGGTGCCCCTCTGGTACTACCTCACGGGGGCGGGGCTGGTGGTGGCCTTGACCTTCGTGGTGCTGATGGCGTTTCGCCGGGAAGCGGCCCCGGCGCCGCCGTGAAGCCGCGACATCTCCCGGACGTGGCCCGGGCGCCTGATCACCAACGATGGACTCGGGAGGGTGCTGGGCGGCCTCTCCGTAGCCGTTTTCGTGTTCCTGATCGCCGCCGGATTGCTCGGGACGCAGCAGGACCAGTTGGCGAACATCCTGCCCGCCTTCGTGTGGGTGGCCTGGTGGGTCGGTCTGGGTTTCGTGTGCGCGCTGGTCGGCAATATCTGGCCCGCCCTGAACCCCTGGGCCGCGGCGCCGGCGCTGCTGCCCGAAGGCCTGCGCCGGCGCGCCGTGCGGCCGCTGCCTTCATGGCTGGGCGTCTGGCCGGCGGTGTTCCTCTACCTCTGCTTCGCCTGGGCCGAGCTGGTGTGGCCGGACAACACGGCTCCCGCGAAGCTGGCTTCCCTCATCCTCGTCTACAGCGCCATCACATGGGCCGCCATGGCCCGTTACGGCGTCGAACCGTGGCTGCGGTGCGGCGAGACCTTCTCCCTCGTCTTCGGACTCTTCGGCCGTTTCGCCCCCTTCGCCCGGACGCCCGCGAGTGCGCTGGTGCTGCGGCACTACGGGTCCGGCTTGGCCGCGGGCGAGAAAGTCCCTGCCTCCATGGTGGTCCTGGTGATAACGCTGCTCGCCACCGTGAGCTTCGACGGCTTTCTCCACACGCCGAGTTGGGCACGGCTCTACGCCGCCGCGGCGCACGCACTCTACGATCTCGGCTGGACCCATCTGCTGGGCAACACCGGAGCCCGCACCCTGGTCTTCACCACGGGGCTCGTGCTGGCGCCGCTCTGCTTCCTGGCCCTGTTCCTGGCCACCTGCAAGCTCACGGCGCACCTGGAGAGCCGCGGAAGCGACGAGCGGCGCGGAGCCGCGGACTTGGCCTCATCATACGTGCTCACGCTGGTGCCCATCGCCGTCGCCTATCACGTGGCACACTACCTGCTGCTGTTGATGATCGAGGGTCAACTCCTCTACGGGCACATCTCCGACCCGTTCGGCGTGGGCTGGGATCTCTTCGGCACCGCGGGGACGACGCCGGACCCCACCGTGGTGGATGCCCGGTTCCTGTGGCTGTTCTCCCTCTTCGTCATCGTCGCCGGCCACGTCATCGCCGTGTGGCTGGCCCACAGGGCAGCCCGCGACGAACACCCCGGCAACGCGGCCGTGGCGCCTCAGCTCCCCATGCTGGTTCTGATGGTCGGCTACACGATCTTCAGCCTGTGGATCATCGGCCAGCCCATCGTGGAAGTGTGAAAAGAAAAAGGGGCCTCTCTTTCGAGAGGCCCCTTTCGTGCCTGTTCCGACTTCCCGGCGAGCCCGTGGCTCAGCCGGCGTGGGGCTCGGTGCCCTCCGCTTCGCCGGCATCGCTCAGCACCGGGACCTTGCGCCCCACCGCCTTGGCGGGCAGCGGCACCGAAACCTCGATCACGCCGTTCTTGTAGCGGGCCTCGATCTTGTCGGCGTCGACGCCGTTGGGCAACCTCACCGCGCGCTCGAACCTGCCGCGGAAAGTCTCCTTGTAGTAGTGGTCCTTCTCCTCCGCCTTCCGCTCGCCCTTGATGGTCAGGACTCTGCCTTCCACCTTGATGTCCAGATCCTTCGGGTCCACTCCCGGCAGATCGATCCGGAAGACATAGTGTCCGTCTTTCGCGTACGCGTCCATCGGAGGCGTCCAGCCGGCGTCCGGCTCACGGCGCCCCAGGAATCGGTCGAGTACGGCATCCAGGTCACGATGTCCGCCGAATACGAACGGATGCCATCTTGTCACTTCATGTCCCAACATGTTCCATGCCTCCTTCCCTGAAACCCTTTGCAATGCTTCCCTGAATTCTGTGGAGCTCCTTGTCACAGGACAAGGTAAGCATCGAAACAGCCTACGTCAATGGTGTATCGAGCGCATTTTTTTCAACGGCACCCGCGCAGCGGCATCGTTGACACGGCGGTTGGCGCGACCCTATAATGCGGCCCGTTTCGCTTAGCACACACGCCGTACAGGAGGGTGACATGAAAAGAACTCTTGCCGCCGTTATCGCCGCCTTCGGCCTCATCGTATTCGCCAACACCGTTCATGCCGATTTCCCCAACCGGACCGTCACGATTCTCGTGCACGCTTCGCCCGGAGGCGGGTTCGATGCCATCGCCCGGGCCCTGGGCCGCTACATGAAACCCTTCATACCCAAGAACGTCGACATCGTCGTCAAGAACGTCGTCGGCGCCGGCGGCATCACCGGCACCGTCGCCATGTACCGCGCCAAGCCCGACGGCTACACCATCGGCCACATCTACGCCGACGGGATGCTGGGAACCCAGATGATCCGGGACAACGTCGGCTACGACATCGACAAGTTCACCTGGCTCGCGGTGGTGAGCTCACAGGAGGCGGAGGCGCTGCTGGTTCGCAAACAATCGCCCTACCGCACCGTCGAGGACCTGCAGAAGGCCAAGCGGGTGACCTGGGGGGTCGAGGGCATCGGCATCGCGCGCTGGGTCCATGCGTTTCTGGCCGCCAACGAGTTGAAGATCCCGTTCGACGTGGTGGCCGGCTACGGCGGCACCGGCGAGACGCTGCCGGGCCTGCTTCGGGGCGACTTCGACGTGTTCACGCAGCCCATCGACCACCCCTCCACGCTGCCGTACATCCGCTCGGGCGAAATCGTGCCGATTGTCAACCTGGGCGAGAGCCGCGCCAAGAACGCGCCGGACACACCCACGGCCATCGAACTGGGCTACAAGAACCTTATCGTCAAGGTGTTTCGCGCCATGGTCGGACCTCCCGGGCTGTCCAAGGACCTCCACAAGCAGTGGGAGAGCCTGCTGTTGAAGACCATGAACAGCAAGCCTTACAAGGACTGGGCGGCTTCGTTCGGTATCCCGCTGGTGCCGGGGAACGCCGCGGCGGCGGCCGGCGACATGAAGGTGTTCGTGGACCTGTACAGCAAGTACCGTCAGCCCATGCTGGACGCGCTCAAGAAGAAATAGCCGCGTGCGGCCGACCACGGATGCCGGAAGACACCGCTGGGGGGCCGAGGAGAAGATTCGCCATGATGGTCAATCCTTACAACGATTCGCAGTTGATGCTGGCGCTCCAGTTCGACCACTCACGGGTGGCGGGCTTCTTCGCGGCCCACTGGGGCAACGATGAGTTCGACCGCCCCGAGCCGTATGCGTCGGTGGTGCTGGCGGCCCAGGAGCACGACCACGGCTGGTGGGAATGGGAGATGCGGCCGTCCACGCTGAACGACAGGAACTTCCCCATGGACTACCACGACGGCAGCTTCAAGTTCCTCGGCCAGCTCCGGCTGGACTTCTACAAGAACGTCGTGGACAACGTGCTCCAGCGGGACCCCTACGCGGCCATGCTGATCGCGATGCACGGGGTGGCGCTCATGAACGCCGGCTACGGCAAGTACACCCATCCGCCCGATCGCACCGCCGACCCGCGGGTGCGCGCCTACGTCGACCACCAGGAAGCGTTGAGAAAGCGGCTGGCCGCCGAGTTGGCCGAATCCCAAGAGTTCGGCGACTACTGCTCCGAGGACCAGATCTGGACCAACTACGACTACATCGAGGTGTTCGACCAGCTCGCCCAGTACGTCTGCAACCGCTACCCCCTGAACAGCAAGAAGCGGAAGCTGGGCCCCAGCGACACGCTCAACGACGTGAACGTGCCGACAAGGAAGGGCGCGCCTCCCGTGCGCATCCACGTCGATACCGTGGCCGAGCACCGCGCCGTCGTCGACCCTTACCCGTTTTCGGTGGACCCGCTGGTGTTCAGCTTCCCCGCCCGGCTGGTGCCCAACCGGCGCTACGACGGTCCGGATGATTTCCTGAACGAGTTCTACCGGGCGGAGCGGATCACCGTCACCCACACGCTCTGTTCAAGCTGAGAAACCTGGCGAACCGGACGGGGAACCCCGTCCGGTTCGTTCGGGGCGGATCAGGAAGCGGACAGCAGCCGCACGCCGTATAGCCGGGTCTCCGGCAAATCCAGCTTCTCCCACGCTTCGCCCGCGTCGTGGCTGGCGTACACCGACCCGTCGGTGTAGCCGATGACCACCGTTTCGGGATCATCCGGATGCACCGTGACGCAGCTCGTCATATGGGCGTGCCCGTGGGGCAAACCGCCTTCCAGCTTGCGCCACGTCGTTCCGCGGTCATCGCTGCGCAGGATGGCGGACTTTGCGCCGCCCAGCTCTTCCGAGGTATCGCGGCTGAAGCGGATGGTGTTGTACGGCCCCGGACGGACCGTGCGATGACCCTTCCAGGATGTAGGTCCATTCTCCGCGGCGCCCAGAAAGATACGCTCCGGAACGTTGGGGTGTATGTCGAAGGGAATGGCGTAGGAACGCCCCATGTCGTATTCCAGCTTGCGCCAGGACGCGCCGCCATCGTCCGTGCGGTAGGTGCCGATGCCCGTGGTGGCGTACAGGGTATCGAGGCTCGCGGGATCCCGCATCACCCAGTGCACGTCCCGGTAGACCCGGCCGTCCTCGTGGGCGCCCATCTGGTAGGGCACCACGCCCGACGGATCGTTCACCTCCGGGTAGGCCGCGCCGCTCCCCGGGCCGCTGATGTCCTCCCAGGTCTCGCCGCGGTCGCGGCTCCGCACCACGCCGCCCTCCTCGACCCCGACCACGATCTCGTCCGGCACCCGCCCGTCCAGCACGATGCAGCGGATGTGCGGCGTGTGGGGCGGCGGTGGAAAGGTCCAACGGGTGTAGTCCTCGAGCTTCCGAAAGGCCGTAAGCTCGCGGAACGAACGGCCGCCGTTGTCGCTCATGTACACCGCGGCGGGCAGCGTGCCCACGTAGATCTCTCCGGCCCGTGTCGGATGCGGCTGCATGGTCCAGATGTCCCGGTAGTCCAGTCCGCCGGACGGAATCCACTTCCAGCTCTCCCCGCCGTCCTCGCTCACGTGCATCTCCGTGCTGGTGGCGGCATACAGCCGGTCCGGGTCCCCCGCGTCCCGCGCCACCTCCCGCAGCACCTCGCCCTCCAGCACGCGGTCCAGCACCTCCACCTGTCTGGTACGGCCGTCCCAATGGCAGCGGACCAGGTTGTCGGCGGTCAACAGAAACATCTTGAGATCTGATCTCATATCGTTCCCTCCATTGTCTCTAGAGCCATTTGCCGGTCGGGCGACGTGCTCACGATTTCGCCAACCGGGCGTTGATCAGCCGATTCAGGCTGACACCTTCTTCTGCCGCCTGCAAGGCGAGCTCGCGATGTGTTTCGGGTGTCACCCGCACCACGAATTTTCCACTATAGATGCGGGCCGCCAATGGCTCCGGAGGTTTCTCTCCGTTGGATCGCATGTCCTCCAGCACATCAACTACCAGCCGTCGGATGCCTGACAACGCCTTGGCCGGGGTCGGCGCAAGCCAGCTCAACGATGGGAACTCAACGCATAGAGCGACATGCTCGCCGTCTTCCGGGGACCATGTGATCCGGTACGTATAGTGATCAACCATCTTGAGCCTCCAGCTTCTCAATCGCTTTGATTACCTGACGAACCTGATACGCCTTGGCCATGCCTTTGTCGTTCTGGATGTTCACTCTGGGGTCTCCAGGCCACGGGGTGCGGTACACCCGATGACTTGTCCCCTTCTGCCGCGGCTCGCCGAAATAGTGGTCACAAAGTTTGACCAAGTCGGCGTACCTGACCCCCTTCGGGTTCTGGCGAAGCGTTTCCAGAAGCGACACACAGTTAGTATCTATAATAGTACTAAACAGTTGTCAAGTGCCACGAACCGGGGCGTATCCGGTGGAGGCGACCGAACCGCCTTCATTCGCGGCGTCAATGCCACGATCATCCGGTCTTCCGCCAAGCTAACCGATCCTGCGTTCGGTCGCGGGGTCAAAGAATCGAAGAACCTCCACGGGGCAAGTCAGATGCAACGTGCCGTCGCCGAAGGGAACGTCGGCGGGCAGCCGGCAGGTGAGCTCGTTGGAGCCGGCCTCCAGGTAGAGAATGAGTTCGCTGCCGAGCGGCTCGACTCGCGTGAGCGCGGCCTCGAACTGGCCCTCTTGCGGCGGTGCGGGGCGCAGGTGCTCCGGCCGAACGCCGAGGACGATGTCCCGGCCGGCGTACGCGTCCAGGGCCGGCGGCACGCGGCACGCAACCGCACCGTCCTTGCTGACGAAGCTCAACCCGTTGTCGCGCCGGATCACGCCGGGGACGAAGTTCATCGGCGGGCTGCCGATGAAACCGGCTACGAACATGTTTGCGGGCTCGTTGAACAACTCAAGGGGACGCGCCACCTGCTGCACGGTGCCGTCCAGCATGACCGCGATGCGGCTGCCCAGCGTCATCGCCTCGACCTGATCGTGGGTGACATAGATCATTGTAGCGCCTAGGCGCGCGTGCAGCGCGCCTAGCTCCGTACGCATCTGCACGCGGAGCTGCGCATCGAGGTTGCTCAACGGCTCGTCGAACAGGAAGACCTTGGGCTCCCTGACGATGGCGCGGCCCACAGCCACGCGTTGCTTCTGTCCGCCGGAGAGCTCCGAAGGGCGCCGCTCCAGAAGCGCTTCGATGCCGAGAATGCGGGCGGCGTGGTCCAGCCGCCGGGTGATCTCGTCGCGCGGCACGCCGCGAACCTTCAGATTCAGCGCCATGTTCTGGCGCACGCTCATGTGGGGATAGAGCGCGTAGTTCTGGAACACCATCGCCACGTCGCGGTCACGCGGATGCAACTCGTTGACGCGCCGGCCATCGATCAACACCTCCCCGTCGGTGATGGTCTCGAGGCCCGCCAGCATGCGCAAGGTCGTCGACTTGCCGCAGCCCGACGGTCCCACCAGCACGAGAAGCTCGCCGTGAGCGATGGTGAGGCTCAGTTCGCGAATCACGTAGGGTGACCGCCCGAAGCGTTTGGAGACATTCCTGAACTCGACCTCCGCCACGCTGTCTCCCCCCGTCCTTAACCCTTGATGCCGACCATGGCGATGCCACTCAGCAGCCGCCTGCGCAGGAACGCGAACAGGACGACCGTGGGCAGGACGGCGACCACGGACATGGCGAAGATGTAGTTGAGCGGTCGGGCGAACTCGCTCTCGAAGGCCACCAGGCCCACGGGGATCGTCCACAGATCCTGCCGGGTGGCGACGATCAGGGGCCAGATCAGGCTGTTCCAGTTGCTCATGAAGGTGAAGATCGCCAGCGCGCCGAGGCCGGGCACGCACATCGGAAAAATGATCCGCCAGAAGATCTGGAACTCGTTCAGGCCGTCGATTCTGGCCGCCTCGGCATAGTCGTCGGGAATCGTCATGATGAACTGGCGCATCCAGAAGACGCCGAACGGCGTGATCATTACCGGAACGATCAGGCCCCAGTAGGAGTTGTTCATTCCCAGTTCGCGGACGATGATCAGCATTGGAATGAAGATCACCTCCAGAGGAATCATCAGGGTAATCAGAATGACCATGAAAAAGGCGTCGCGGCCGAAATAGGTGAACTTGGAGAGGCTGTAGCCGGCCATCGTGCAAAAGATCACCGACGAAATCGTCACGGTGCCGCTGACGAACATGCTGTTGGCGAGATAGCGGGCGAAGTTGGCGCGGGCCAGGGGCTCGGTGAAATTGCCGAACCGCAGGCTGGCCAAGCTCTCCGGGAGCCACTGCAAGGGGACCTTGGTGATCTCCTCCAGGGGCTTGAACGAAGAAAGAACGGTGTAGAGCATCGGCAATACGAACGCCGCCGCCAGCATGGTCGCGGCGACGAAGATGACGAGCCGGCCCATGGAGAAGCGGAGTCTTGTGCGGGCGAGGGTCACGGCCTTCAAACCTTCCAGCGCAGCAGCCGGTGCTGCACCAGCGTCAGCGCGAATATGATCAGCAGGACGATCACCGACATCGCCGATGCCAGGCCCATGCGGAAGTTGACGACGCCCTGCTTGAAGATCAGCAGGCCGATGACCTCGGTGGCGTTGCCGGGGCCGCCGTCGGTCATGACCAGGAACGGGTCGAAGCCCTGGATCGTGTTCACCGTGCCGACCACGAGCATGTAGAAGAGCGTCGGCCTCAGCATCGGCAGCGTCACGTAGATGAACCGCTGCGGCGCGGTCAGCCCGTCGACGATCGCCGCTTCCCAGACGCTCTTGGGAATGGTCTGCAAGCCGGCCAGCAGGATGATCGAGTAGTAGCCTACGCCCGACCAGACGGTGGTGATGAGAATGGCGACCAGCGCCCAGTCACCGTCCGTCAGCCAGCTGATGGGAGCGATGCCCAGGAGGTCGGTCAGACTCTCCATGAGGCCGCGCGCCTGGAAGAAGATCTTCCAGACGACGGAGGTCACGGCCAGCGGGAATACGTACGGCAGGAAGTAGATGGATTGAAAGATCCCCGCGCCCAGGATGCGCGTCTGCACGATGTGCGCCATGAAGAAGGCGATGACGAATATCACGGCGAGCCGCAGGAAGATGTACTTGCCGGTCACCCACAGGGCTTCCCAGAACGCCGGCATCTGGGCGATGGCGAGATAGTTGGCGCCGCCGTTGAAACGGGGCGCGGAGAGCATGCTGAACTTGGTAAAGCTGTAGACCACCGCCACGGCGATGGGCCCGATCAGAAAGACCACCGCGAACAGCAGGGTCGGCAACAGAAACAGGACGCCGGCGAGGTGCAGGCGCAGGACGTAGCCCGGGGGCCGGACCCTGAAGAACCGTCGCATGAAGGCGAAACCCCTTCACGCCGGCGCCGGCCCCGGTGTGTCACGATCCGGGTACGGCGCCGGCGCTTCGGCCCGCTCAACCGCGCTTGAGCACGGCGTCGATATCGGCTTTGGCGCGGTCGAGCGTCGCCTTGATGTCCTTACCGGAGAGGAGGATCTCCTCCATCGCCTTCTTGAGGATCTCCGAGACCTCCGAGTAATTCCTGATCTTGGCGAGCGGCTGGGAGTACTGCAGCATGTCTTCCCAGAACGCTGCCTGCGGGATGCTCTTTGCGGCCTCCGATTCCGACCAGCCGGCGCGTGGAATGATGTCGCCGGTCTCCTTCAGGTGACGGGCCGGCTGCGACGTGAGGAAGTCAGCCAGCTTCCAGGCCGCGCTCTTGTTCTTGCTGTTGTTGAATACGGCCCAGGCCCAGCCCGTGGTGCTGGTGGCGGTCTTCCGGCCCGCGAACGTCGGCGTCGGAATCGCCAGGAAATCGCTTTCCTTGACCACGCCCTTGAAGTTCTTCACCCAGCGCGGGATGCCCCAGTTGCCGCCGATGGTCATGGAGAACTTGCCGGTGGGAAAACCCTCCCGGTAGTAGTCCAGGCTGGCGGCGATGTCCTTGTCGGATACGCCCAGATCGAACCGCTTCCGGATGGTCTCCATGGTCTTGATCGCGGCCTCGCTGTTGACCAGGGACTCGGTCTGGTCCGCGTTCAGGATGGAGCCGCCAAGCTCCCGCAGCACGGGTTCGAACTCGAGCAGGTACCACGCGGCGGAGGCGACGAACGGGAATGATATCGCCTGGCGGGTGATGCGCCCCTTGTCGTCCTTCTTGACGAGCTTCTTGGCTACGGCATGGGCGTCGTCCCATGTCTTCGGCGCGTCCTTGACCGGGTCGAGCCCGGCCTCGCGGAAATGCTTGGCATTGATGATCCACGCATAGATGTTGAACTGGAGCGGCACTCCGTAAAGCCTGTCGCCGACCTGGTAGGATTCGAGCGAGCCGGGCGCCCAGGCCTTGCGCAGCGCATCGACCGAGGCGTGGCCCATACTCTTGGCCGCCCCGGCGTCGATGGGAGAGATGACGCCGTTGGCCTCGAAGTCCAACAGACGGCGATAGGTGAGGGCGAACGCGTCCGGTCCCTCGCCCGCCGCGATTGCGGCCGCCAACCGCTGGAAGTAGTTCTTGTGCGGCGTGACGACGACCTCCACCTTGACGCCGGGATTGGCCGCCTCGAACTCCTTGACATACTCCTGGTAGATCTTTCCCTGAGCGGCGTTGGGGTCCCAGATGTGCCAGAGCGACACCTTGGTCTGTGCAGTAGCGGAGGTGGCCACGAACCCGAGCGCCACGACTGCCAGCATTGCATTTCGCAGGATTGGCTTCATGTCATAGTCCTCCATGGCGCGCTCCTCGGGCGATGTTGCATTCGCGCGGACGCATCGCCGCCTGCCTCTGGAGATGAATCCGACACCCGCGTGGGAGCTTGAAATGAGTCTACGCCCGCGCCCGTTCCGGCAGGCTGCGCGTACGATAGGCCCGCGCGGACGAAGCTGTCAAGGCATACGCGGGCTGGCTTGTGGTGCCGTGGCCCGGCAACGGGCCGGATGGATGGTGGTCGCAGCAGGACTCGAACCTGCGACCTCTTGCATGTGAGGCAAGCGCTCTAGCCGACTGAGCTATGCGACCACTTTGGGACCTTGACGTTTACCACCTCGGCGGGCGGGTTTCAACAACGCCGTGACGACCTCGGGTGGATCACTCCCGCTCCTTGTGCCGCTGCTTGATGCGCTGGTTCAGCGACTGCAGGATGCCGGCGTCGACAGCGGCGATGACGTCCACCGCGGCGTCGAGATCCCCCTCCGCGATTCCCGCTTTCCTTGCGTCCGCAAGGCGCCGGTCCACTCAGGGATCGCAGTTACGCGTCATGGCCACGGCGAGGCCGAGGAAGATCTTCTCGCGCTCGCTGAGGCACTCGACGGCGTGGGCGTCACGGTAGAACTGGCGGAAGTCTGCCTTCTTCATGGATCTCCTCCTGACACGTCATGGCGACCGCACCGGGGATGCGCTCAGCCCTTGGCCATCTCCAGGATCTCGTCGTAGTGGGCGTCGCTCACCGGGACGAAGGAAAGCCGGCCCAGCCGAAACAGGTCGAAGCCTTCGAGCTTGGGGTTGAGCTTCATCTCGGCCAGCGACACCTCGCGCTTCAACGCCTTGCCCACCTTGATGTCGAACACCAGCAGCCTGGGGTCGTCCTTCTCGGGGTCGGCATAGGCGCCGGTGGTGGCGGTGCCGAGGCCGACGCACACCCTCTCGCCGCCAGTGTGGTAGACGATGCAGCGATCGCCCTTCTTCACGGTCTTGAGGTGCTTGAGCGCAAGATTGTTCTTGATGCCGTCCCAGATCGTCGACTTGTCCCGTTGCAGGTCGGCGAAGGAATAGACGCTGGGTTCGGTCTTGAGCAGCCAGTTTGCCATGGAATCCTCCTTGTTCGGCGTGGTCTTGAAATACTGCAATCCGGTCCGCGTGGCAACATTCCGCGCGCGCGGCGGGGTGAACCGAGGCGTGTCCTTGTGGTAATAGTCCAGCCATGGCGTCCACGCCGCGCAAGAAGAAGCCTGAGGACCGTCCGCTGCTGGGCGCCCACATGTCCATCGCCGGCGGCGCCCACAACGCGCTGCACGCCGGCGACAGCGTCGGCTGCGAAGCCATCCAGATCTTCACCAAGTCCTCGCGGCAGTGGGCCGCGAAACCCCTGAGTGAGGAAGACATCCTGACTTTCAGGGCGACGCAGAAGGCCAGCGGGGTCCACACGGTGGTGGCCCACGACTCCTATCTGCTGAACCTTGGCGCGCCCGACCGGGAGCTGCGGGACAAGTCGATCAACGCCTTCATCGACGAGATGGAACGGTGCGAGGCTCTGGGTATCCCGTGCCTGATCGCCCATCCCGGCGCCCACACCGGCGCGGGCGAGCGCGCGGGCCTGCGCACCATCGCGCGTTCGCTGGACGCGATCCACCGGCGTTGCGCGGGCTTCAAGGTGCGGGTCGCGCTGGAGATCACCGCCGGCCAGGGCAGCAACCTGGGCTATCGCTTCGAGCACATCCGCAACATCATCGACAGCGCCAGGGAGAGCGACCGGCTCAGGGTGTGCTTCGACACCCAGCACGCGTTCGCCGCCGGATACGACATCCGCACCCGCGAAGGCTACGAACGGACCTTTACGGAGTTCGACGAGACCATCGGCGTCAAGCTTCTCGCCGCCTTCCACCTGAACGACTCGAAGAAAGAGCTTGACTGCCGCGTGGACCGCCACGAGCTCATCGGCAAGGGACACATCGACGTGGAGCCGTTCCGGCTGCTGATGAACGACAAGCGTTTCTTTGGACTGCCCATGTGCCTTGAAACCCCCAAGGGCAAGGACCTGAAGGAGGATCGCGAGACGCTGGAGTTGCTGCGGTCCTTCCGCGGCGAGGCATGAGGATGCGTGAACCTACGGGCAGTCGCGTCGCCACTTTCATCCAGACGCGAATCGTGAACTGCATCGCGCTTCGTTGATTCGCAGGTGATTGCGCGCTAATCTTCGTAAAGTCGTCTTCCACACGGCCGGGGATCCCCGGCGAATCGAGCATCGGGAAAGCGAGGGCCGCTTGTGAGCACGCATGGTCCTACCGGAAGAGACAGTCGGGTGCTTGGGGCTGAGGGCGCACGGCTGACGCGCAGAACGGTCATTCACGCCGGGCTGGCAGCGGTCCTCGCGCCGCCCTGGCTCCACTCCCCGCGCCCGGCCGACGCGTCCGCCGTCCGAGGGATCGGACCCGACGGCGAGATCGTGCTGGGCGTGTCCGCCGCCTTCTCCGGCCCTTCCCGCGGCCTCGGCACCGAGCTCTACCGCGGCGCCAAGTCGTACTTCAACCACGTCAACGAGAACGGCGGCGTCAACGGCCGCAAGATCGTCCTGAAGCTCTACGACGACGGCTACCAGCCGGATCCCTGCGTCGAGAACACAGTCAAGCTGATGCTGGAGGACCAGGTCTTCCTGCTCTTCGGCTACGTGGGCACCCCCACCGTCACCCGCGTTCTGCCGATGTTGAAGAAGTTCCAGGCCCAGCGGGTCTACCTGTTCTTCCCCTTCACCGGCGCCCAGCCCCAGCGGGAGCCGCCTTACGGGGAGTTCGCCTTCAATTTGCGGGCGTCCTACCGCCAGGAAACCGCCGGCCTCGTGAACAACTTCGTGCGCATCGGCCGGGAACGCATCGGCATGTTCTACCAGGCCGATGCCTACGGCCGCAGCGGCTGGGCGGGGGTGCGGGCAGCCTTGGCGAAGCACGGCATCGAGATGGTCGGCGAGGCCACGTACCGCCGGGGGTCGCGGTTCACGGGCAGCTTCCGGGCCCAGGTGGAGATCCTGAAGAAGGCCTCTCCCGACGCCGTAATCTGCGTCGGCGCCTACGCCGCCTGCGCCGGCTTCGCCCGCGACGCCGTGGACCTGGGCCTGCGCGTCCCCATCGCCAACCTCTCCTTCGTCGGCAGCGAAAACCTGCTCAACCTGCTGTCGGAAGGGCAGGACGACCCCGATACCTACGCCCGGTACCTGGTGAACTCGCAGGTGGTGCCCAGCTACGAGGACACCTCGATCGCGGCCGTCAAGGAGTACCGCGAGCTGATGGCGCGCTACGATCCCCAGGTGCCCAAGGAGCTGGTGAAGGAGGCCTACAAGCCGTTTCCCCACAGCTTCGTGAGCCTGGAAGGGTTCCTGGACGCCAAGTTGCTGGTGGAGATTCTCCGGCGTCTCAAGGGCAGACCGGACAGAAGCGGCCTGGAGGAGGCCGTTTTCTCGGTGCGCGACTACGACCTGGGCATCGGCGAGGCCGTGTCCTTCGGGCCGGAGCGCCGGCAGGGGCTGCAGAAGGTTTACTACACGGTCGTCGAGGGAGGCCGGTTCGTCACCCTGGACGACTGGAAAGCCAAGTTCGGGTGATCATGAAGATCAGGAAGCTCTTTCAGAAGACCCAGTTCGGCATCTTCGGGCTCTTCGGCCTGATCGTGCTGTCCACCTCGGCGCTGACCATCTACACGGTGCAGACCCACCTGTCGGCGGAGTACGAGAGCAACAGCCGCAACATCGCCAAGACCATCGCCGACGCCAGCGTGGACATCCTGCTCAACCGCAACCTCGCCACGCTCCAGTCGCTCATCGACCAGTTCGTGGAGATCCAGGGCATCCGCTACGTCTACATCACCAGCGACAACGGCGAATACCTGGCACACACCTTCGTTCCCGGAATTCCCGAAGCGATCCTGGAGAGCGATCCGTTCGAGACCGCCACGGTCAAGCGGACGCTGCCTGGAATGGGCGAGTTCGTGGAAGTGGCCAGCCCGATCCTGGCAGGGTTCGGCGGCGTCGTGCACGTGGGCATGGACCTCGACACCATCGGCCTCAAGATACAACGGGCCATCGGCCAACAGGTGTATCTCATCTCGGTCCTGCTGGTGGTGGGAGTGCTGGGGGCAATCTGGTTCGTCAATCTCGCCGCCAAGCCTTTGGGGGAACTCCTGGCCTTCGCCGTGAAGTTGGCCAAGGAGGAGGACGCCGACGGCGCCGGCGACGAGAAGATCCTCGCACGCGACGACGAGGCCGGAGAGCTGGCGCGCCTGCTCCTCCACGTGGCGCAACGCAAGAACGGCACCGAAGAGCCGCCGCCGTCGACGGAACGGACCGGATAGCAGGCAACGGGAGGCGCCGCGGGTGCGTATCCACAGAGTCGCCATCGCATTCTTCTGCACCATGCTGCAGATCTGCTTCGGCACGGTCTACGCCTGGAGCTTCTTCCAGACCATGCTGGTGCGCCAGTCCGGATGGACCCACACCGAGACCGCCTGGGCCTTCAGCATCGCCATCTTCTGCCTCGGCACCTCCGCGGCCTGGGCCGGCTCGGCGCTGGGAAGGCTGGGACCCAGACGGTTGGCGCTGGCCGGCAGCTTCATGTTCGCCGGCGGCTACGTGATCGCCAGCGCCGCGCTGTGGCTGGATTTCCTTCCGCTGTTCTACGTAGGCTACGGTGTCATCGGCGGCGCCGGCATCGGCCTCGGCTACGTGACCCCGGTGGCGACGGTGGCCAAGTGGTTCCCGGACAAGAAGGGGCTGGTCACCGGCATCGTGGTGATGGGTTTCGGGATAGGCGCGCTGCTCCTGAGCAAGGGGCTGGCGCCGTTCCTGGTGGTGCGCACGGAGGGCGACCTGTCGCTGGTCTTCCTGTGGCTCGGCATCATATTCGCGGGAATACTGATCCCCTGCAGCCTGGCTTTGAGCGATCCCGTGGCGCCGGTCAAGCCTCCGAGCGGCAGTCCGGCTGCGGCGACACCGCTTGACGCCACCGAGCCGGACTCCACCCTGCCCTACCTCACGTCCGGCCAGTTCATCATCATGTGGACGGTCTTCTTCTTCAACATCGCCGCCGGCATCTCGGTCATCAGCTTTCAGTCGGAGCTGCTGCAGGAGGTCTGGGGTCTGGCCGACCCCTCCGTCGAGCCCGCGGTGCTGGCGGAATACGGCGCCACGCTGATCGCCGCCAGCTCCGTGTGCAACGGCGTCGGACGGCTGTTCTGGGGCCTGTTGTCGGACCGCATCGGCCGGGTCAAGGTCTTCCGTATCCTGCTGGCCAGCCAGATGGTGGTGTTCGGGGTGCTCATGACCGAGGAGAACCCGTGGGTCTTCTCGGTGCTGGTGTGCTACGTCCTGCTCTGTTTCGGAGGCGGTTTCGCCACCATGCCGCCCTACATCCTGGACGTGTTCGGCGCTGAGAAGATGGCGAAGATGTATGGTGTGGTGCTGACCGCCTGGGCGGCCGCGGGCATTTTCGGCCCACTCTACGTGGGATACCTGAAGGACTCCTACCCGGATCGGGCGGTCATGTACTGCTTCCTGATAGGAATCCTGATGCTCGCCGCCGGTTACCTGTTCTCGTACCTGCTGAACGACGGGCGCCTCCGGCTCGGCCGTCCGACGCTGGAAACCACCCTCAGGCAGCACGGCATTCCGGTTCGGGCCTGAGGGAGGAAGCCATGAAGTTCTACGACTGCAGCACCGCGCCGAGTCCGCGCCGGGTGCGCATCTTCATCGCCGAGAAGGGGCTGGACATCCCCACGGTGCAGGTGGACCTGCGCAACGGCGAACATCTCTCCGACACGTTCCGCGCGCTCAACCCCTGGTGCACGGTGCCCGTCCTGGAGCTCGACGACGGCACCGCCATCAGCGAGGCGGTGGCGGTAT
The DNA here is from genome assembly GCA_028818755.1 of Deltaproteobacteria bacterium. Lineage (GTDB taxonomy): Bacteria > Desulfobacterota > Binatia > UBA9968 > JAJDTQ01 > JAJDTQ01. The sequence continues at coordinate 88,633 of JAPPNF010000134.1, forward strand.
GCCGGTATCTGGAGGACGCTCATCCCGAGCCGCCGCTCATGGGCGTGGACGCCCGGGACCGGGCCGTGGTGGCCATGTGGGAGCACCGTTTCGAGATCGACGGCTTCCTCGGCGTCACCGAGGCGTTTCGCAACGCCGCCAAGGGACTGAAGGGACGGGCGCTGACCGGTCCGGAGGGCGCCGCGCAGATCCCGGAGCTGGTGCAACGTGGACGCGCGCGGGTGGAAAGTTTCTTCTCCGCCCTCGACGCCCAGCTCGCCCACCATCCCTTTGTCGCGGGCGAGCGCTACACCATCGCCGACATCACCGCGCAGGCGGCCGTGGACTTCGCCGGCTGGATCAAGATGAGCCTCCCGGCCGAGTGCCGCCGCGCAGCCGAGTGGTACCGGCGGGTCAGCCAGCGGCCCAGCGCGGCCGCGTAGGGCGACCGCGGGTCGCCCCTACACGGATCCCGGCCACAGGCCGAAGCTCTTTTCGTCGGGCAGGAAAGACTTGAGGAGGCCGTCCCCGGCTCCGGCGTCCTGCGCGTCGCCGCTGAGGATGCCGAAGAAGAAAATGTGCAGCATCTGCTCGATGAGGGGCCGGAGGGAGGGGTCCCGCCTGGGATTGTACCAGGTGTAGATCCAGTTCATCATGCCGAAGAGGGCCAGCGCCGCCACCCGCACGTTGATCTTCGCGGCGTGCTCGTTCCGCTGAAGCTCCTCCACCATGTCCACCAGGGCCTTCACGTAACGCCGTTTGAGATCCAGGATCCGCCGCTCGTAGTCCGCCGTCAGCGCGGTGTCCTCCCGGGACATCACCTTCATCTCGTCCATGTTGTGCAGGAAGAACCCCAGATGGTTGTGGACGAACAGCGCGATCTTCTCCCGCGCGGACTTCCCGGATTCCTGTACCTTGCCGGCGTTCTCCAGCAAGGTCACGAGGCAGCGTTCCTGTATCAGGCAGAGCAGCTCTTCCTTGGTGCGGAAGTAGTAGTAGAGGCCGGCAAGGCTCATGCCCGTGGCGCGGCTGATCTCGCGGATGGAAGTCCCGTCGAAACCCTTCTCCGCGAAGATCCTGGCGGAATGCTCGAGGATCTGCTGCAGCTTCTCGTCGTGGTGGGTGGTCGGCGACCCTGAATCGTTCGGCATCAGCACGGATCTTGTCAAATAGGGTTTTCGAAGTCAACGAAACGGCCGTTGGACCGCGGGTGGGGGCCACCAGCCGCGTCGAATTGAATCGCCATACCTCATGGTGTACAGTGTCGTGTCCCGCGTAACGGTCGACAAATCTGCTGGTCTTTTTCGCCGTCGGCGGCGTTGCTCTTCCTCGCGTGGTGCCTGCCCTGGGGGCGACCTAGGGTCGCCCCCACTCGTCATCGCGCCTTGCCGACAACGAAAAATCCTGCGCATCTTTGTCAACCGCTACGCGGGACACGACACTAGCTGCTCGTTTGTATGGATATGGAGTTCGAAAACATTACCGTTGAAAGGGACGGGTTCGTGGCCGTCGCCACCCTGAACCGTCCCAAGCAGCTCAATGCCCTCTCCTACGGGCTTTGCAAGGACCTGTGCGAGGCCCTCGAAGAGCTCGACGGGGACGATTCCGTCCGGGTCTTCGTCATTACGGGAGGCGAACGCGTGTTCGCGGCCGGGGCCGACATCAACGAGATGGTGGAGGCCACCCCGTTCGCCGGCCGGGCCCACGAGCGGCTGGCCTTCAGGGACCGCATCAACCACCTCTCCAAGCCCGTCATCGCCGCGGTGAGCGGCTTCGCCCTGGGGGGCGGCTGCGAGCTGGCCATGAGCTGCGACATCATCATCGCTTCGGAATCCGCGGTGTTCGGGCAACCCGAAGTCAACCTGGGGACCATACCGGGTTCCGGGGGCACGCAGCGGCTCACCCGCCTGGTGGGCAAGCACAAGGCCATGGAACTGGTGCTGACCGGCCGGTTCATGGATGCCGCCGAGGCGGCGCGGTGCGGCCTGGTGAACAAGGTCGTGCCGGTGGAGGTGCTGCTGGACGAAACCAAGGCCATGGCGCGGACCATTGCCGGCAAGCCGCCCATCGCCATCCGGTTCGCCAAGGAAGCGATCCTCAAGGCCGCCAACACGCCCCTGGACGACGGTCTGGCTTTCGAACGCAAGTCCTTCACCACGCTGTTCGCGTCGGAGGACCGCAAGGAGGGCATGCAGGCGTTCCTGGACAAGCGCAAGCCCGAGTTCAAGGGAAAATGAGTTACGACACGATTCTCTACGAAAAGCTCGACGGCGTCGCCACCATCACCCTGAACCGGCCCGAGGCGCTCAACGCGTTCACGGCGGAGATGAACCGGGAACTGCTGGACGCTCTCAAGGACGGCAGCCGCGACAAGGCGGTCCGCTGCTTCGTCCTGACCGGCGCCGGCGAGCGCGCGTTCTGCGCCGGGCAGGATCTCAAGGAACGTTCGCCGGACCGGAAGGGGTCGCTGGGAGAATCCTTGAGGTCCCGCTACAACCCCATCATCCTGGCCATCCGCCGGACCGAGAAGATCGTCCTTTGCGCCGTCAACGGCGTGGCCGCGGGCGCGGGCTGCAACCTCACCCTGGCCTGCGACCTGCGCATCGCCTCGGAGAACGCCCGCTTCATCGAAGCGTTCGTGCGTGTGGGGCTGGGCCCGGACTGTGGCGGCAGCTACTTCATGCCGCGGCTTATCGGCCTCGGCAAGGCCACCGAGCTCTTCCTGCTGGGAGAGCCCCTGAACGCGCAGGACGCGCTCCGCTACGGCCTGGTGACCAAGGTCGTGCCGGCGGCGGAACTGGCGGCGGAAACCCGGGCGATGGCGGAACGGCTGGCCCGCGGCCCCCGCAGCGCCGGCCTGATCAAGCGGACCCTCAACCGCTCCATGTACGGCGAGCTCGCCGCACAACTCGAATACGAGGCCAGCACGCAGGAGATCGCCGGCCGCACCGCCGACTACGACGAGGGAGTCCGGGCATTCATGGAGAAGCGGACGCCGGCGTTCAAGGGGGAGTAGCTTCCGGGCCGGACCCGCGGGCTTCTCCGGGACAATCGACCATGGTCAACGAGAACAGGATCGGCGTGATCGGCGCCGGCACCATGGGGGCCGGCATCGCCCAGGTGGCCGTCCAGGGCGGCTTCGAGGCGGTGGTGTACGATATCACCCAGGAGTTCCTCGACCGCGGGCTGGGGAGGATCCGCGGGTTCATCGGCCGCAGCCGGGAAAAGGGCAACATCGACGAGGACCAGGAGAGGCGCATCCTCTCGCGCCTCAAGGGGTCGCTGGCCCTGGAGGACCTCGCCGACGCCACCCTGGTCATCGAAGCGGCCACCGAGAACCTCGAGATCAAGCGGGAGCTGTTCCAGAACCTGGACGCCGCGTGCGCGGCGGAAACGCTGCTGGCCACCAACACCTCCTCCTTGTCGGTGACGGCCATCGGCGGCGCGGTGAAGGACGCCTCCCGCGTGCTGGGCATGCATTTCTTCAATCCCGCGCCGCTCATGGCGCTGGTGGAGGTGGTGCAGGGCGAACTGACCAGCGACGCCACGGTTGCCAAGGCGGTGGACATCGTCGGGAGGTTCGGCAAGACGCCCGTACGCGCCAAGGACACGCCCGGGTTCATCGTCAACCGCATCGCCCGGCCGTTCTACAACGAGGCGCTGCGCATCCTGAGCGAAGGGGGAGTCGACGTGGGCACCGTGGACCGCGTCATGCGCGAAGCCGGCGGCTTCCGCATGGGCCCCTTCGAGCTTCAGGACCTCATCGGCATCGACATCAACTTCACCGCCACCGAGACGCTCTACCGGGCGTTCTTCGAAGACCCGCGCTTCCGGCCGAGCCCTTTGCAGCAGAAGCTGTACCTGGCCGGCCATCTGGGACGGAAGACCGGGAAGGGCTTCTACGACTATGGCGCAAAATAGCGTGGCGATCCTCGGGGGTAACCGGATGGCGGACGACTGGTTTCGTCTGGCCCGGGAGGGAGGCCTGACCGTCCAGCGATACGGGCGCGCCGCCGAGGTGGATCCGGCGACGGCGGTGGTGGTGGATACCCTGCCCCACGGGCTCGAAGCCAAGAGGCAACTGCTGGAAGAGCTCGACGGCACGGTGCCGGGCGCATCCGTGGTGCTCAGCTCATGCCTGCGCTGGTCCGCCACCACCATCGCGTGCTGGAGCCGGCGGCCGGAACGCGTCGTCGGCTTCGCCACGTTTCACCCGCTGGCGCAGCGCGACGTCATCGAGCTGGCGCGCGGGCTCGACACCGCCGAAGAGGCGGTCCGGGCCGCCGAATCCCTGGTGCGCGGCATGGGCAAGGAGAGCGCCCTGGTGAAGGATGCGCCGGGCCTGGTGTTCCCGCGGATCCTGAGCCTCATCGTCAACGAGGCGGCACGCAGCCTGGACGAGGGTATCGCCACCGCCGAGGAGATCGACATCGCGCTGAGGCTGGGCACCAACTATCCCCAGGGACCGCTCCGCTGGGCCGACGAGATCGGCCTGGACGAAGTCCTTGCGGTCATCGAGGGGCTCCAGGAAGAAACCGGGGACGACCGCTACCGGCCGGCGCCGCTGTTGAAGAAGCTGGTGGCATCCGGCCGGCTGGGCGAGGCCGTGGGACGGGGATTCCACGAACACGGGGAACCCGGCGACGACGCCGCTTGACCGTCCCGCGAAAAAATCGGAACATTCAATTCGAAACGCGCCATCGCGGCGCAGGAAAGGCGCAACATGCCCGAAGCCGTTATCGTCGACGCCGCCCGCACTCCCATGGGCCGCTATGGAGGTATCCTCAAGGACATCCGGCCGGATGACCTGGCGGCGCACGTCATCGCCAGGCTCATCGCCCGCAACGGGATCGACAAGGAAACCATCGAGGACGTGATCCTCGGATGTACCAACCAGGCCGGGGAAGACTGCCGCAACGTGGGCCGCAACGCCTCCCTGCTCGCCGGCATCCCCGAGTCGGTGCCCGGCGCCACCGTCAATCGCCTGTGCGGTTCGGGACTGGAGGCCGTCAACCAGGCCGGCAGGGCGGTGGCTGCCGAGGAAGGTGACCTCTTCGTGGCCGGCGGCGTGGAAATGATGACGCGCGCGCCGCTGGTGATGCCCAAGGGCGTCGTCGCGTTTGCGCGCGGCGACGTCACGGTCTACGACAGCGTGCTCGGATGGCGTTTTCCGAACCCCCGCATGGGCGAACTGTACCCGCTCATAAGCCTGGGCGAGACCGCGGAGAACGTGGCGGAGAAGTACTCCATCGACCGCCCGCGGCAGGACGCCTTCGGCCTCAGGAGTCATCGCAACGCCGTGGCGGCCCAGGAAGCCGGGCGGCTGGACGACGAGATCATCCCCGTATCCCTGCCCCAACGGCGCGGCGACCCGGTGGTGCACGACCGGGACGAAGGCCCGCGGCCGGACACCAGCCTGGAACAGCTTGCGGCGTTGAGGCCGGCGTTCGTCAAGAACGGCACCGTGACCGCCGGCAACTCGTCACCGCTGTCCGACGGCGCCGCGGCGTTGCTGGTCGCCTCCCGCGAGCGGGCGGAAGCGCTGAAGCTGAAACCCATGGTCCGCATCGTCGCCTCGGCGGTGGCGGGGGTGGATCCCGCGTTCATGGGCATCGGACCCATCCCGGCCAGCCGCAAGGCCATGGAACGGGCCGGGCTCACCGCCGACCAACTGGACCTGGTGGAGCTCAACGAGGCCTTCGCCTCCCAGTCGCTGGCGTGTGTCAAGGAGCTTGACCTGGATCCGGACAAGGTCAACGTGAACGGCGGCGCCATCGCCCTGGGACACCCTCTGGGTTGCAGCGGCGCGAGAATCATGACAACGTTGATTCACGAAATGAAGCGCCGCGGCAGCCGTTACGGCATGGCTACCATGTGCATCGGCGTGGGACAGGGCATCGCCACCATCGTCGAGCGGGTGGACTAGGGGGTCCGCACTACATATGCGTTAGCAAGACGGCGTGGAATGCTATATGTTGTGTTTTAACAGGTTCCCATTCCTGGAATGAAAGGGGTTTCATCCCGGAGTCGCGCCGGACCCTGAATACGGCGGAGCATGAGAAGCAAAGCGTCCAGACTCCTGGTTCTCCTGTCCCTCGCGGCGGTGCTCGTGGTGGCGGTGGTGGCGGGAGTGGAAGCGCTGCTCCAGAACCGCAAGGAAACCGTTCGCCGGAGCATCGAAAGCGCCCTCGGGCGCGCCGTGGCTTTCGATTCCATCAGCCTGAACTTCCTAGGGAGTCCAGGGAGCCTCGGCATCACGGTGACCGACCTGCGCGTGGCCGACGACCCGCGCTTCGCGGCGACTCCGCTGGTCCACGCCGACCAGCTCACGATCACGCTGGGGTGGCTGTCGCTGCTCGCCGGCAAGCCGACCGTCTCCCACGTCGTCCTGCACCGCCCCGAGCTACAGATCATCCGTAACGAGTACGGCGACATCAACTTCCTGACGCCGAAGCAGCCCCTCGGCACCCTCCTCCGCTCGGCCCATCGGACCGCCATGGCCGTTCACGCCAGCGGCGGCAAGCTCTACTTCATCGACCGTTCCGCCGACAAACCCGAGGAACTCCGCCTGCACGACCTGGCCGTATCGCTTCAATGGTCGCGGGAACCGAGTGTCTACGTCGACGTATCCGGCGCCATGGCCCCAGCCGGAGAGCTACCGTTCTCGTTGACCGGCACCTTTGGAACGTCACGGCCCTGGCCGGAGTGGACCGGAAACGCGGTGGACCTGGAGCTGCGGGCGGCGGCCGTGCCCCAGGTGCTGGTGGCGCGGGGCTGGAAATCCATCGAGAACCACCTCCCCTCCTATTTCCGCCCATCCGGCCCGATAACGGTGAACGCACGCGTATCCGGAACGCTCGAACGTCCCCGGGTGTCGGAGATGAACGTAACCGCGGCACTGTTCGGCGCCGTCACGAACAACGCCCGGCTGGCCGGTGACTTCGACTTCTCCCGGGCCCGGTCATGGAACGAGGGCCGCGTCAAGGCCGAGCTGCGGTTGGGACCGGTGAGCATCGACCAACTGCGGCAGATTCCATGGGTAGACCGGGTGGTGCCGCCGGGGCTGGCGGTGCATCAACCCATGACCCTGTCCAATCTGGTCGAGGGAAGCTTCGACGACCTCCGGGTCGACACGTCGGTCATCGCGGACGCCAACACGCTCCAGTACGGCAGATGGCTCGACAAGGCCCCCGGAGTGGCCGCCCGTCTCGCCATGAAGACAAGGGTGCGCGACCACCGGGTGGTCATCTACGAGTCCGAGGCGCGGCTCCACAACGGCCGGGTCGTGTTCTCCGGCTCGGTCGACCAGCACCCGGAGCAGGTGGTGCGGCTGCGCGTCGAGGCCGACGGCGTGGCATTGGCGGGATGGGAGACCCTGGTGCCGGCGTCGGCCGGCTACAAGCTGGAAGGCACCCTCAGCGGCGGACTGTCGCTGCGGCACAGGGCAGCCCCGCAGAACGAGCCTCCGACGCTGATGGGCAGCCTGCGGCTCGCCGACGTCAACGTTATAGGTCCTCCTGGAAAGCGCGGGACCATCCAGGGACTCCAGGCGGAGCTGGAGTTCCGCGGCGAAGATGTGGAGATCCGCAGGCTCCAACTGCGGTCGGGACTGTCGGATCTCCGGGTCCGCGGACGTCTGGTGAACCTGAGCCGCCCGACGCTGCATTACAGTGTGCAATCCGACCTGCTCAACGTGGCGGACCTCACCGGTGATGCCAAATACCGGGCGGACTCCTTCAGCAACGTCGCGAGCGAGGGATCGGCCGACTTTGCCAGGGGCGTCCTGTCCGTCAGGGGATTCGTTGCCTCCAGCAACGGGCGGCTCAAGGGGATCGCGTACCGAAACCTTCAGGGGCGCGTGAACTGGACCGGCGGCAACCTGAAGGCCGACAAGGTGGCGGTCGAAACCCTGGGCGGCAAGGTACGCGGGCACGGCAGGCTGACGAGCCGAAACGGCGAGGCCTTCGAACTGGAGATGAGCCCCACGGCGGAGCGGCTGGAGCTGAGCAGCCTGCTGCCGCTGCTTCCCGCCACCGCCAAGGACTCCATCAATGGCCGCATCAATCTCAACGGCCGCTTCCGGAGCACCGGCAAGGACTGGCCGGCTATGGTCCGCAACCTGAGTGGACACGGCAGCGTGAAGTTGGACAGGGGAGTCCTTCGCAGGTTCAACCCCGTACGCGGCGTGCTGGCCGCCATGGACGCCGTGGAAGGAATCGACAGGATCGACACCGCCGGAGCGGCGTACCTGTCGTTGGTGCGGGGCGACCGTGCATCCTTCGAGATCATCGAGAGCACCTTCACCGTCGACAAAGGCCGTATACAGAGTGACGACCTTCTGCTGATCTCGGACGAGTACAGTGTCGTCGGAAGGGGCTGGGCAAACCATGACGGCGAGGTGGACCTGCGGGCGACCCTGGTGTTGTCGTCCGCGTTCTCCCACGACTTGAGCGGGCGCTACCGCAATGTCCGCTATCTCTTCGATGCCGACGGCATCAGCCTGCCCTTCCGGCTCACCGGAAACGTTCCCGACGTCTCCCTCGAGCCCGACGTCGCGCAACTCACCCGCTACATGTATGACCGGCTGGCCCAGGAGAGGCCGTCGAGACCCGACGACGGGGAGGCGGCCAACCTGTGGGAGAAGCTGGGACGAGGCTTCCGCGAGTTGCTCCGCTGAGCCCCCCGCCCTGCTGATTCGCCCTCGATCCTCACGACGGGAAACGCCGTCGCTCTTTCACCATGGACGTCAACGAGATCTACCTCCGGGTAAGCAGGCGCGACATCGCCTACATCAAGTTCATCGTGGAGTCCTACGAGTTGCTGGGGATCATCCGTACCGTAGACCCGGCCGCCGCGATCATCGTGCTGCTGGTGCTGGAGGATTCCCTTCCACTCGCTCGTGAGGTGCTGGCCGCCCTGGCCGATGAAGTGGACCTCGAGGAGATACCGCGTCCCGCCGGCCTCGGCGACGACTGGCTGCTCGCGGAGTTGGCCACTCCCGGACGGAACGCCGGCGAAGACGCATGACCCGGAGCGCTCCCCTCGACCGCTGTCCCGGCGGCCGGACGCCATCCCAATGAAAGACGCCTCCATCCTCAAGCCCCGCATCCTCTCGTTCATGCTGTCCAGGCCGGGGCACCGTTTCAGCCTGCGGGAGATTCGGAAAGGCTTCGGCAAGCCGGCAAGGGAAACGGTGGTCGATGCGCTCAAGGAGCTGATCCACGAGCGCAAGGTGATCCGTCTCCACAAGAACCACTACACCCTCGCCAAGGCCGCCAGCGTGGTGTCGGGGGTGGTGCAGGGGCATCCCGACGGCTTCGGTTTCGTGGTGCCGGACCAGAAGGGGATGGAGGACATCTACCTCAGCCGCCGGGAGATGCGGCGGGTGATGCACGGCGACCGGGTGCTGGTGCGTCCGGAGAAGAAGCGCCACGGCGACAGCCAGGGCCACGTGGTGGAAGTGCTGGAGCGGGGACAGCGCCGCATCGTCGGCGTGGTCCAGACCGACGGGGACCATGCCCTGGTGGTGCCCATGGACCCGCGCATCGCCCCCGCTATTCCCTTGTCGGCATCCGCGGCCGTAACTCCCGGCCAGGTGGCGGCGGTGGAGATGACCCGCTACGGCGGCGGCTACACGACTCCGGAAGCCCGGCTCGAGCGGCTCCTGGGATCTCCCGACGATCCCGAGGTCCAGGCGCAGGCGGTGATCTTCCGCTACGGCCTGCCCGACGAATTCCCGGCCGAGGCCCGCCAGGAGGCCGCGCGCCACGGCGCCGCCGTGGGTTCCACGGACATCGACGGACGCCGGGACCTGCGAGGGCTGACGACCTTCACCGTCGACGGCGAGACCGCCCGCGACTTCGACGATGCCGTGAGCATCGAGAAGACCGCGGCGAAGGGTTACCGGCTCTACGTCTCCATCGCCGACGTGGCCGTCTACGTGCCGCGAGGCTCCGCCGTGGACGGCGAGGCCTACGCCCGGGGCACCAGCGTGTACTTTCCGGATCGGGCCCTGCCCATGCTGCCGCCGGCGCTGTCCAGCGGCATCTGCAGCCTCAAGGCCGGTGCCGACCGGCTCGCCCGGACGGCGCTGCTGGAAATCAACCGCAAGGGAGAGGTGGAGCGGACAGAGCTGTTCCGCTCGGTCATCCGCAGCGACGCCCGGCTCACCTACACCGAGGTCGCGAAGGTCCTCGCGGACGGGGACACACGCGTCATCGACAGGCACCCGGAGCTCGGCAAGCATCCGGAAATCATCGAGGTGCTCGGGACCATGGAGGAGCTGACGCACATCCTGATGGACCGGCGGCGCGCCCGCGGCAGCCTCGACTTCGAGCTACCGGAGACGGAAATCCTGCTGGACGACCACAACATGCCCACGGACATCCGGCGCGCGGAACGCACCATCGCCCACCGGATGATCGAGGAGTTCATGATCGCCGCCAACGAGGCGGTGGCAGGCTACCTGCGGAAGCGGAAGTTCCCCTGCGTCTACCGAGTGCACGAAGGCCCCGACGAAGACACCCTCGACGCCATCGACCCCTTCCTTTCCACCCTGGGATACCGGCTGCACCGCAGCGGCGAGAAGGTCTCGGCCGCGGAAATCCAGCGCGTTCTGGAAGCGTGCCGCGGCAAGCCCGAGGAGCGGGTCCTGAACCGTATGCTGCTGCGCGCCATGAAGCAGGCCGTCTACGATCCCGACAACATCGGCCACTTCGGCCTTGCATCCGGCGCCTACCTCCACTTCACCTCGCCGATACGCCGGTACCCCGACCTCATGGTGCACCGGCTCATCGATCAGGCGCAGACGGACTCCGGGCTCCCCTCGCGGACACGGGAAGAGCTCGCCGCCTACCTCCAGGAAGCCGCCGACCACAGCTCCGCGCGGGAGCGCTTGGCCATGGACGCGGAGCGCGAGATGGTGGACCTCAAGAAGGCCCAGTTCATGACCGACAAGATCGGCGAGGTGCACACCGGCATCATCACCGACCTCACCAACTTCGGCTTCTTCGTGGAGCTGGACCGCTGGTTCGTGGAAGGACTGGTCGCCCTCAGGTCTCTGGAGGACGACTTCTACCGCTATTTCGAGACCGCCCACCTCATCAAAGGCCAGAACCACGGCCGCACGTTCCGCATGGGCGACGCCGTCACGGTGCGTGTCGTCCGGGTCAAGCTGTTCCAGGGCGAGATCGACTTCGAGCTGGAAGGGTAGTGAGCCGTTCGGCCGCGCTCAACGGGCCGTGGTGACCAGGATGATGCCGATGACCACCAGCACCGTCCCGAGGACGGTGGTCCGGGTGACCCGCTCCATGTCGCGGAGAAAGATCACGGTGGCCAGCAGGATCCACATGGGCAAGGTCGCCGTGATGGGCGCGATGACCAGGACTTCTCCGCTGTTGAGGGCATAAAGGATGCCCGCGCCGCCCAGCGATTCAAAGGCGCCCGCCCATACGAACGCCCACAGCGCCCGCCTGTCCCAGACGTAGCGTTGCGCCAGCGGCGGCGCGGCCTGGGCGATGCCCAGGACGAGCAGTCCCACCACACCCATGACCGCCGCAAAGAAAAGCGGCTCGGGAGTGAGGGTCAACGCCGCCCGCCGCAACGGGAAGGCGACGCCGGCCAGAAACGCGGCCGTCATGGGCAGCAGGACGTACCATCGCGAAACTTCCATCCGGGCCTGAGTGCGCTGCCAGGAGATGGCGGTAATGCCCGCGATGACCGTGACGTTGCCGAGGAACACTCGCGGCGTCAGCACCTCTCCCAGCAGCGAGACCGCGATGAGCCCGGCCCAGAAGGGGTGGGTGGCGCGCAGGGGGCCGGTGCGCGCCGCGCCGATCATCTGCATGCCCTGGTAGGTCAGGTGGCGGATGAAGGGCTGGAAGGTGCCGGCGATGACGATCAGCCAGAGGGCGGTCCAGTTCCACGACGGCACTCCCAGGATCGCCACCGGAATACCGAACATCGCGGACATGGCGATCAGGGACACCACCGTCACGGTGGCCGAGTTGGAATACCTCATGCCCTTGCGGGCCAGGACAAAGCTCAGGGCATAGAGGACGGCCGACAGGATGGCGATGAGCTCGGGTGGCATGACGGCTAAGTCCGGTTAGTGGCTGGTAGCGATGATGGTGACGGTTCCGGCGACCACGGCGAGTGTGCCCGCCACCGACTTCGCGGTGATCCGTTCCACGCCGCGCAACACCAACACGGCCAGGAGCAGGGTCCACAAGGGAGAGGTGGCCACCAGGGGCGCCACCGCCACCACCTTGCCCATGCTCACGGCGATGAGCGAGAACAGCGACGCCGCGGTCTCGAAGGCCCCCGCCACCACGAACGGCAGCACGGCGCGCCGGTCCCAGGCGATTCGGTCGCGCGTGCCGCCCGCCGACAGGGAAACGGCGAGACACACGGACGCCACCGTGGCCAGCACCGCGGCGAAGAAGAGCGGCTCGTTGGAGATGTCCAGGCCGTAGCGCCGCACCGGAAACGCGATGCCGGCAAGGAACGCCGCGCTCAGCGGGAACAGGATGTGCCACCAGCGGTAGCTGGGGGTGCCGCGGTCGGGACTCCAGGATATGAGGATCGTCCCGGCCACCACCAACACCGTTCCGGCCAGGACGCCCGGAGTCAAGCTCTCCCCCAGCAACGCAACCGACCATGCCGCGCTCCAGAGCGGGTAGGTGGTGCGCAACGGCTGGCTGCGGGAAGCACCGATCCTGGCCACGCCGGTGAAGGTCAGGTAGCTCGTGCCCGTCTGCATGACCCCCAGGAACACGAAGATCAACAACGCAAGCGACGCCACCCGGGGAACGCCGCCGGTGGCCAGCACCGCGCACCAGAGCAGCGTCATCCGGACTACCATCGCCACGCAGGTGGCGGTGAGGGGCGTGGAGTAACGCAACCCCAGCCGCGAGGAGACCGAGACCGACGCGTAGGCGAAGGCCGCCATCAGGGCTATGGCTTCCGCGGGCACCGGAGCGGGGATCCTCGGCCGCGGGTTACTCCGAGCCCGACGCCGGCCGCGGGCTGGCGGCGCCCGGCGCAAGCCAGCGGGATGCCAGGTCCGCCACTCCGACGCCCGCATCCGGGGCCGTCAGGCGCAGCAGCCTGTCGACTTGCGGGAGGTCCACGGTCATGCGCGGGTCCAGCAGCACCAGGTAGTCGTCGTAGAGCGCGGCCGCCAGATCGGGCGCATACCCGAACACCCGCTCGAGCATGGCCAGGGTTTCGCGTCGGTGGCCTTGGAGGTAACGGATCGCCTCCCGGTGGGAGACCAGGAACGTCCTCAGGGCGTTGCCCTTGTCGCGAAGGGTGGAGGCCATGGTTTCGATGCTGATGGGAAGCGGATCGCCCGCCACCTCCGGCCAGTCCGACACAGGCAGGAAACCGCGTTCCCTGGCGACGAAGTCGAACGGGCGCGGCAGCAGCGCCGCGACCACGGAACCCGCCGTCAGACGGTCCAGTGCGTGCTGGTCCGTGTCCACCGGTTCGAGCCGCACATCCGCGCCCAGCTCGAGGCCGGCGCGGCCCAGCAGCGTCTCCGCGACGACGCGGCGGCACGCCACCGCCTTGCCGCGGAGGTCCCCGAGCGTCCGTACCTCGGGCGCGGCCATGAGCAGGTAGGGGCTGCGGTTCATGCAGGAGCCGATGAGCCGGGTCGCGCCGGTACGGAGGAAATGCTGCAACGACGCCCGTCCGATGACGAGGGAAAGGTCGGCCTCGCCCGCCGCCAGCGCCTGGTTCCGCTCTTCCGTGCCCTGGACGTGGTCCCAGGACAGCTCCAGCCCGCGACGCCGGTAGATCCCCCGCTCGATGGCCAGATAGCCCGTCGGGTCGCGGGCCACCATCTCGTCCCCCTCGCCGAGAACCCCGTACAGGACCCTCAACCGTGTCACTTCCATCATGCCTCCCCGGTTTCCACCCCCCGGACCGGCCACGTCCGACGCGGCCCGCCCGGCGGAACTTGACACCACCATAGCGAAGGTGTACCGCCTTGCATAGAAGGGCCGCGCCGCTTCGACACCGTCGCACGGTTGATTCGGCAAGCCCGGAACCCCAGCCCGATAGTCGCAAGGAGGCATGGCCATGACCATCGCACTGTCCCACGGCGGAACCACCATCTATTCGTCCCCTTCCCGCTCCCAGGAGGTCTGGGTAGGCACTCAAAAGGGCATCGCCGTGCTGGAGCGGAAAGCCGGCGGCAAAGGGTGGAGCGTCGCCCGTCACATGCTCCCGGACAAGCACATCAGCGCCATTCACCAGGAATCCGAGAGCGGGATGTTCTTCGCCGGAGCATTTCACGGCGGGCTGCACGTGAGCGCCGACCAAGGCGCCACCTGGGAAGCGCGGGAGAACGGGCTCACCTCCAACGACGTCTACAGCGTCGCCTCTTCCCGCAGCAACGGCGGCACCCGGCTGTACTGCGGCACCGAGCCCGCGCACCTGTTCTGCAGCGATGACCTGGGCGGGCACTGGACCGAGCTGCCGGCGCTACGGTCGGTGCCCAGCGTGCCCGACTGGAGTTTCCCGGCGCCGCCTCACATCGCCCATGCCAAGCACATCAACTTCGATCCTCACGATCCCGACACCGTGTACGTGAGCGTGGAGGTGGGCGGACTGCTCAGGAGCACGGACCGCGGCGAGTCCTTCGAGCAGCTCCACGGCATCTACGAGGACGCGCACCGGCTGGTGATCCACCCGGAAGACAGCGAACGGTTGTACGTGGTCACCGGGCGCGGGTTGTACGTGTCCCTCGACGGCGGCAAGAGCTTCGAGGAATGGTTCTCCCGCCCGTCGGACATCGGCAACTATCCGGACGGGTGCGTGCTCCATCCGCAACGGCCCGACCTGATGTTCCTGAGCGCGGCCGAGTACAGCCCGGGACAATGGCGAAAGACCGGTTCGGCCGAAGCGCGCATCTCCCGCAGCAAGGACGGCGGGAGCACGTGGGAGATCCTGACCAACGGGCTCCCGCACCGGCTGCAGGCGAGCATCGAGGCGCTCTGCCTGGAAGCGTCCGGCGACGACGTCTCGGTCTTCGCCGCCACCACCAACGGGGACGTCTATTGCAGTGACGACGCCGGAGACAGTTGGTCGGTCATCGCCAGCGGGCTGGCGCCCATCTCCAAGGACGCCCACTACAAGGATCTGCAGGCAGCGTAGGGGCGGAGTTCGGAAGAACCGCGCTCCGGAACGAGGCAGGGCGCCATGTCGCTGTCCTGCGCTCGGGCGGACTCGCTTACCCGGAGGCGGAGCCTCCGAAACAGAACAGGAATCATGTGAATGAAGTTCGGGCTACTGGTTGATTGTCACGTACGCAAGGACCAGGGACAAACCCTGGCATTCGACGAGATGTTCGGACAGATCGACGCTGCCGAGGCCATGGGGATGGACTCCATCTGGATCGTGGAGCACCACTTTCGGCCCCAGGCCTCTGTCCTCTCCTCCTCCATGGCGGTGGCGGGCGCCGTCGCCTCCCGCACGAAGCGCGTGCGCATCGGCACGGCGGTGCAGGTGCTGCCCCTGGGAAACCCCCTGCGAATTGCCGAAGAGGTGGCCTCCATCGACCATATGAGCCACGGGCGGTTCGATTTCGGCGTCGGCCGGAGCAGCATCCCCAAGTTCTACGAAGGCTTCAACATCCCCTACTCGGAAAGCACCGCGCGTTTCACCGAATCCTTCGAGATCGTCATGCGCGCTTTCACCCAGGACACCTTCTCCTTCGAAGGCGACTACTACTCGTACCACGACGTCAGCATCTCGCCGCGGCCGTTGCAGAAGCCTTATCCGCCGATTTACATGGCCGTGCGCACCCCCGAAGGCTTCGCCGCCACCGCCCGGCGCGGCTTCAACGTGGTGCTGTGGTTCATGGGCGACTACTATGAGGACCGCCTGCAGATCTACCGCGACGAGTGGCGGGCCGCGGGCCACGCCGAGCCGCCCGAGATCCACGTGCGCATCCCCATCTTCATCGCCGAGTCGGAAGCGCAGGGGCGGGAAATACCGAGGGCCAGCGTGGTCCACGACCTCCACCGGGTCATCGCCGAGGCCACCGCCATGAAAGCGGCCGACCGCGTGGCCCAGGCCCAAAGGTACCTGGAAGACTACGACGAGTTCCTGGGCACCCGCGTCATCTTCGGCTCACCCGAATCGGTTATCGAGCGCATCGAGGAATTCCGCGAGCGCATGGGAATGACGGGACTCATCCTGGACATGAACCACGGCGGCCAGATCCCCCACGAGCAGGTCATCAACTCCATCCGGCTGCTCACCGAGAAGGTGGCGCCGAGACTCGCGTAGGGGCGCGCCCCCGCATCCGGTCTCGAACACGCGTCTCGCCGTTTCGCGCCCGAAGCCGTTTCAGGAAACCGTGTCGTAGCCGTGGTCGAACAGGCGGCCGTAGCCGGCCACCTCGGCCTTGACGCGCGCCAGGCCGAGGCCGGCCCACATCATGGCTTGCATGCTGGTGACCACTGTTGTGCCGAGGTCGCGCTCCAGGCTGTCGATGATGGCGACGCTGGGCATGAGGGCGCCGGTGATCCAGATGCCGTCGGCGTTGGGAGTGGAGAGATAAAGCTCCTTGGCGGCGCGGTAGACCTCCGCCAGCGGCATGGTGGAGACGCCGTAGCGCCGCGACATGGCGGCCTCGTCGGAGGGCCACAGGGAGCGGGTGGCCACCACTGCGATGCCCGCGTGCCCCACGTACTCGGCGAGCAGCCCGTGCATGACCTCGTCGAAGGGCGTGAGCATCACCACGCGCTTCATGCCCAGGGCCCGCATGGCGCGGATGCAGGCGCCGATGTCCGTGGCAAAGGGAATGGCGGTGTGGCCCGCCACCTCGGCCAGGAGCTTCTCCTCGAAGCCCCATCCCCGGGTCACCACCAGCGGCACCCCGGCCTGGATGATCGAATCCACCCGCCGGTCCTCCAGCTCCTTCACCGCCGCGTCCATGCGGCTCACCGCGTCGTCGTACTGCTGTTGGGTGAGCTGGGTGACGTGGAGCGACGTCATCACGATGGTGACCCCGTCGGGGGCCATCAGGTAGAACTCGTAGCCGTTGTTCTCGTGGCCGGGACTTGGAGTTACGAAACCGATGCGGGCGCGCCAGCCGTATGTGGCGCCCATGGAGGCTTTCAGTGCCATGCGGGTCTCCCGGGAGTCGCTGCAAGACCGCCTGCTCCGTTCCTGGCGCGAAGCAGGCGGTCCGTCGTTGAAGGCCTACAGTCCGTAGAGCCGCCTGGGGTTGGCGTCCAGGATGGCGTCCTTGGCGGCGTCGGAGATGTCGGCGCGCTCCCGCAGGATGCGCGCGGCGAAGCGCTCGCGGTCACCGTGCGGCATGTCCGTCCCCATGACGATCTGCTCCTGCCCCACCAGGTCCATCACCTGCGGCAGCAGCGAGTCCTCTATCTCGGTGCTGAAGAAGAGGTTCCCCTTCTCGACGTAGTCCATGGCCGGCAGCGCCTGGTTGGGGACGCACTCGGGGAGGAACTTGAGCAGCAGCTCTCCCTGGTTCTCGTAGCGGTGCTTGAGGCGGTCGAGCATAAAGGGCACCCACATGCACCCGGCCTCGAGGAACACCACCCGCATGTCCGGATGCCGGTCGAGGACGCCGCCGGCGATGAGCGAGGTGCACGCCATCAGCACCGGCATGTGGAACGCGATGACACCGGACGGGTAGATGTGCGAGTAGAGGTTGTTCACCGACGGGCAGGACCAGCCCACGTGCACGCCCAGCGCGAGGTTGTTTCCCTCCACCGCTTCGTAGAAGGGCAGCAGCGCGTCGTCGTCCAGCAGCCGGTCTCCGGCGGTTCCCAGCACCATGACGGACACGGCTCCCAGCTCGGCGGCCTCGTTCACCGAGCGCACGGCGCCGTCCACGTCGTCGAGGTTCACCACCGCGGCCCACTTGAGACGGTCGTTGCCGCCCAGCCGGTCACCCAGCCAACGGTTGTAGGAGTCGCACAGAGCCGTGGCCAGGGGAACGTTGTCGGTAAGCGGATAGGCGAGAAAAAGCGTCGTGTAGACCACCTGCACGGCGATCTCTTCCTCGTCCATGATCGCCAGCCGCTCGGGGATGTTGGTGAGCTCCTGGCTGCCGACGCTGTCCACCTTGCCCACCGAGTGTTTCGCAAGCTCACCGTTGATGGTCAGGGGCGTTCCGAGGTTGTTGCAGCCCCGGCCTACCCGGCGCGGGAAGAGCTGCTCGTCGATCATCCAGTAGGCCATGCCGTCCACGCCCACCACCCGGGGCCGCTGGCCGCGGAAATTGGGGTCCAGGTACTTGTCGTCGAAAGTCTCCAGGCACTCTTCCACGTGGCCGTCAGCGTCTACACAGTCCATTTCTCACCTCCGTTGATTCGGTTTGCATTGACAGGACAAAAGACCAACATTGAAGACCCCGACGCACGTTGTCAAGGATTGGGGGAGTCCCGCACATGAGCACCTCAGAGATGGAAGTGACCAAACGGTTGGCGGAGTGGGTCTGCGAGTCAGAGTTTTCATCCGTTCCCGAAGACGTGGGCCACGAAGCCGCGCGCACGCTGCTGAACTGGATGGGCTGCGCCGTAGGAGGATCGCGCCACGAATCCGTGGATATCGCGCTGAGGGCGCTGGGGCCGTTCATGGGGCAGCCGCAGGCGTCCGTGCTGGGCCGTGCGGAGAAGGTGGACGTGCTGCACGCCGCCCTGCTCAACGGCATCGGCTCCCACGTGTTCGACTTCGACGACACCCACCTGCAGACCATCATCCACCCCGCGGGGCCGGTGGCGTCGGCCCTCGTGCCGCTGGCGGAGCACCGGCCCGTCTCCGGGCGCGACTTCCTCCACGCCCTGATCCTCGGGGTCGAGGTGGAGTGCCGCATCGGCAACGCCGTCTACCCGGACC